>NZ_AP027080.1:2960000-3570833 GCF_030295405.1 Mesoterricola silvestris
GCCCCCTGGACCAGGAGGCCTACGAGCGCTTCCTGGACGCGCTGCTGGCGGCGCCCCGGGCCCCGCTGCACGACTTCGACACGCCCTACTTCGAGGCGTGCCTGCCCATCGAGGTGATGGCGGACCGCGGCCGCGAGACCCTCCGCCACGGGCCCATGAAGCCCGTGGGACTGGACGATCCGCGCACGGGGCGCTATCCCTACGCCGTGGTCCAGCTCCGCCAGGACGACCTCGCCGGCGAACACTTCAACCTCGTCGGGTTCCAGACGCGGCTCACCTGGGGCGCGCAGCAGGAGGTGTTCCGCCTCATCCCGGGACTGGAGCGGGCCGAGTTCGCGCGCCTGGGAAGCATCCACCGCAACACCTACGTGAACGCCCCCCGCGTCCTGGACGCGCAGCTGCGGGTGAAGGCCCTGCCCCGCCTCTGGATCGCGGGCCAGGTGAGCGGCGTGGAGGGCTACCTGGAATCGGCCGCGGGCGGCCTCGCGGCGTCGCTGTTCATGCGCCAGCACGCGCAGGACCGGGAGCCGGCGCCCCTGCCCCGGGAGACCATGCTGGGCTCGCTGCTGCACTACCTGGCCCACGCCTCGCCCAAGGATTTCTGCCCCACCAACGCCATGATCGGGCTGCTTCCGGAGATCCCCGGCGGCATCCTGGACCACCGCATGCTGAAGAGGGCCGGCGGACTTCGCGGCCTCAAGCAGGCCAAAGGGGCATATCATCGTGAAAGGGCCCTGGCCGCTCTGGAGGCCCATATCGCGGAGGCCAAGCTGTGAGACCGATCCTTCCCGTGGGGCTGGGAGTCATCCTGCTGCTGGCCGGGGGACTCTACCTGGGCATGCGCCACCAGCCCTCGGGATCGCTCCTGGACGAGCCCGCCAACCCCTTCGCGGTGGAACCCGCCCAGCCGGGATGGCGCGTGAAGTTCGTGGATTCGCAGATCCCGCTGCGGGCCCTGAAGTGGCTCCCGCCGCGCCAGGCCGGCATCCTCCTGGCCCAGGTGCAGACCCAGAGCGACCGGCAGCAGGTGGCCGTCTTCCGCGACGGGGCCTCGGCGGGCTCCTTTCCGGTGACCCGGCCCCAGGGCGTCAGCGAAGGCTTCTGGCGCTTCGCGCAGCTCCAGGACGGCTGGCTCGCCCCGGACGGCGCGGTGGTGCTCCTCTACAGGGCGGGGGACGCGGCCAGCTCCGAACCGGCCCTGGCCATGGCCCTGGAGGCCGGCGCGCCCGAGGCGCGGTGGGTCCACCGCGGGGCCTACGAGCGCATGGCGGTGAGCGGAGGCCCGGAGCCCGCGGTGTTCCTCTTCGGCCCCAAGGGCCCCGTCCAGCGCCTGCCGCTGGCCGGCACCGCGCGGCGCCCCGTCGCCAAGGACATCGAGCTTCCCCCCGAGGTGCCCGAGCTCGAGGATCTGCTGCCCACGGGGCCGTGGACCTTCCTGGCCTCCTCCCGCAACGGCCTCTCGGCCTACCTGGGCACCAAGGGCTGGACCCACTTCCCGGCGCCCGAGGACCGGGGCGTGCCCTGCGCCGGATGGCGCTCCGCGCTGGCCCACGGGGGCAAGCGCTACTGGTGGCAGCCGGCGCCGGGCAAGATCGTGCAGGTGGCCCAGGACGGCACCCTCGTGGCCGACCGGGACGTGACCGGCTTCGCCCCCGAGGACGCCCTGGCCCGGGACGCCAAGCTGCTGCGCCTCCTGGGGGCCGACGCCTCCGGGCGCCTCTGGTTCGGCCTGGCCACCCCCGCGCCCCAGGAGGCCGGCCTGGAGGACTGGCCGGCCTACGCGGCCCAGGGCCTGGGCCGCGTGTACCGCTGGAACCCCGACAAGGAGACCCTGGAGCGCCTCCTGTGGAGCCAGGCCTGGGCCTCCCTGAACCCGCCCCCGGAGGTGGCCCTGGGCGCCCCGGTGCTGCACCCCGGCGCGGGCACGATGCTCCTGGCGGGATCGCGGGCGGGCTGGTGGCTGCCCCTGGAATCCCTGCCCTTCAGGAACTGCGCCAGCTGAAGCCCGCGCCCCTCAATGGGAGGCGCTCCATTCCAGGAGCGGCCCCAGCCCCGGGATGGGTCCCTGGTGCCCGAAGGCCAGGTACCGCACCTCCCCCCCGCGCCCCCCCAGCCTTGCCGCCAACCGCTTCAAGCCGGCCTGGTTCATCTTCCGGTCCACCGACACGAAGGGCGGCGCCGACCCCATCCGGCCGTTGAAGGTCCCCGCCGCGCTGTCCCCCATGAAAAGGCCGCCGAAGGCCAGGTAGGCGCAGCTGTCGTACGTGTGCCCCGGAATCCCGAAGACCTCGATGCGATCCCCGTGGAGGTCCAGGACCTCGCCGTCCTCCAGGAGCCGCAGCTCCCGCCGGCCCCCGGCCCCGCTTTCCGTGCCCGCGCGCCCCCCCTGGATCCGGTTCCAGGCGCTCTGCCCCGCCCCGTCCCGCCGGTGCGGATTCAACGCATACAGCGCCGCCCCGGGAAACGCCCGGCTCCCCCCCGTATGATCGTCGTGCGAATGCGTGAACAGGATCGCCTTCACATCCGCCGCCCCCGGTTCATCCCCTCAGCGCCCCCAGGACCGCCTTCGCCTCCGGGTCCATCCCCGCGTCCACCAGCCCCACCCCCATCCCTGAACTGCAGGATGTGCGCCGCCACCGGCATCGGCCCGGTCCCGTCCACGACCACCGTCACCCTTCCCCCTCCAGCCGCGCCCCGTCCACCAGCGGCGACTGCCCCTTCTTGACGGCCCAGATCCCCACCCCCAAGCAGGACCAGCCCCACGACACCCCGATCACCCACCTGAGGATCCTCACTCCCACCCCCGAACTTTTTGGACGTTTTTCGGGTTCGAGTATCGCACGTGTCCCCGACATCCGCCCGCGGTACTCGGCCGGACAAGCCGGCCTCGTTGGGTTCCGAAGGGAACGATGGAGTGGCGTTCCACCTTCCGGCTCCGATCAAGGCCCTGACCGCGCCTTCATCCGGCCTTGCCGGGCGGCCTATGGAACCCAGGCCGCGCTTCAAGTGTCCCGCAGGGGCATGCCCCCCCGCGCCGACGCTGATCGGATCCGCGACGCCGCAGGGAATCCAGAGCCGGCGCGAACCGCCTTCCCCCAGCACCCCTCGAAGCCGGTACGTGGCAACACTCCCCCACCCCCCCAAGGCGAGCCCCTCCGATGACGCAGCTTGCCTGCGTCATCGAAACCGGGCCGCACGTCCGGAACCCGTACGCTCCGGAGGTTAGGCGAGGTAGTCGAAGAGGTTCTTGCTGCTGATCTTGGAGAGGACGCTGAGGGTCGCGGACTGGGCGGTGCCTTCGCGGCTGAAGCCGGTGATGGCGGTGGGGTAGTCGACGCCCTCCACCGTGTCCTGCACGGCCTGGAGGTTGGTGTTCACGTCCTGGAGGCTCGTCTTGATGTTGTCGATGCCGTTCTGGAGGCCCCCCAGCTGGGTGATGACGTCGTTCAGGTGGGTGCTGATGGCCTGGAGGTTCGTGTAGGCGGTCTGGATATTGGCGGTGTTGCCGGAGTTGAGGGCGACGCTCAGGGACTTGGCGGCGTTGAAGAGATCCAGGTTGCCGCCGTAGGAGCCGGGGGCGGCGCCGCCCAGGAAGAGGGTGTCGCCGGGGATGTTGGTGGCGGTGGTGGCGCTGGCCCCGACGGTGAAATCGATGTTCGCGTTGTTCCCGTTGTAGGTGATGGAATTGGGCTGGCCCGCCGGGGCGGTGGCGGCGTCGAAGGGCACGGTGGTGGTGTTGGTGCCGGCGAAGATGTACTTGCCCTGCACCTTCGTGTTGGCGAGGTTCACCAGGCCGGTGTAGATGCCGTCCACTTCCGAAGCGATGGCGCCGCGGCTGGTGGCGCTCTGGGTGCCGTTGAGGCCGGACTGGGCCAGCTCCATGAGCCGGGTGACCTGGGTCTGAACGGAGGAGGCGACGGTCTCGGAGTTCTGGAGGAACCCGGTGGCTGCGTTGATCTGGCTGATGAACTGGCTGTTCTGGTCGATGGAGGCCTGGAAGTTCAGGATCGCGGCGGAACCCGCCGGATCGTCCCCGAGGTTCACGATGGCCTTGCCGGTGGTGAGCTGGGAGGCGTAGTTGGAGTAGCGCTCCTTGGAACGCTGCAGGTCCAGGAGCATCTGGGACGAATTGATGGGATTGGGGGTGCGGATGGTCATGGGTCCTCTCCCTCCTAGGCGCCGAGGTTGTTGATGAGCTGTTCGGTGAGCTGGCTTATCACGGACACGAAGCGGGCCGAGGCCTGGTACCCGCGCTGGAACGTGATGAGGTTGGCGGCCTCGGTGTCCAGGTCCACCGCGGAGACGCTGTCCCGCTGGGTGGTGAGGGCGGTGGTGATGTTCTCGACGTTGGTGGAAGTGATCTTCCACTGGGCCGCGTCGGTGCTGGCCTTGGTGACCAGGCCCGCCACGAAGGAGCTGAAGGGGCCGGTGGTGGAGGCCGCGGGGCCCGCGCCCGTGCTGTCCACGGTCGCCCCGGAGGTCTGGAGGGCCACCATGGCCTGGGCGTTCTTGTTGTCGCCCGCGGCGCCGGTGCTGCTGGCCGCGAAGAGGGAGGGATTGGCGATGATGGCCGCGTTCACGGACAGGGCGAGGACCATGCCCTTGTAATCGTTGGCGGGCACCTGGGCGCCCACGTCCGGGGGCACCTGGATCCCCGTGGGCAGGTGCGCGGTGTTGCCGGCGGCGTTCTGGAAGAAGTCCAGGCCGTGCTGGACCCCGTCCAGGGAGTAGCCGGTGCTGTTCAGGGAGTTGATGTTGTAGGCCACGCCCGCGGCCAGCTCATCCATCTGCTTTTCGTAGCCGGCGATGAGGTTGTCCCGCAGATCCAGCTGGGCCCCCATCTCGCCGTTGGTGATGGAGGCGGTGACGTCCGTGAAGGGGGCGGTGCCGTTGAGGCTCACTTCCACGGAATTGTAGAAGGGCGCCGTGGCGGGGGGCGTGTTGTTCTGGATGGAGGTCATGGTGTAGGCCGTGCTCCCGATCACCAGGGGCGCGGTACCGCCGTCCAGGTTGATGTTCATCTGGCCCTTGCTGTCGATGTAGGTCTGGATCCCCACGATCTTGGCCAGCTGGTTGGCCAGGTCCTGGCGCTGGTCGATGGAGGTGTTGTCCTGGTCGGGGTTCACCTCGCCGGCCAGCTTCTTGTTGAGGGCGGCGATCTGGCTGGTGAGGGTGTTGACGGTGGGCACCAGGGCCGCCACCTGCTGGTCCGCGGTGGTCTGGGCGTCGCGCAGGGACTGGTACTTGGTCTGGAGGGTGCTGATGAGGGTCTGGGCGGCGCCCACGAGGTTGGTGCGCAGCGAGGGGTCCTCGGGCTGGGCGGCGACCTTCTGCAGGCTCGTGAAAAAGGCGTTGAGCTGGGAGCTGATGCCCGAGGTGCCGTCGTCGGTGAAGACGGAGGAGATGGCCTGGAGGCCCTGGTACCGCGTCTGGGCCCCGCTCTGCTGGGCGGTGCTCACGGTGATCTGGAGGTTGAGGAGCTGGTCCCGGATGCCCTGGATGGCCTGGAGGTTCACGCCGGTGCCGTACACCAGGCCCCCGAACATGGAGGACCCGGCGGTGCCCAGTTGCGCCACCTGCCGGCTGTATCCGGGCGTGTTGACGTTGGCGATGTTGTGGCCGATCACGTCCAGGGAATTCTGGGCCGCGGCCAGGCCCGTGAGGCCGATGTTCAATCCTGCGGTCAAGCCCGGCATGGCGATCTCCTAGGCGTTCTGGTGGAGGCGGACGGATACGGTGGGCGGAAGCGGCACGCCGCCCTTGGGGGCGTAGGTGGCGCTGTCGCTCAGCTTGGCCAGGGTGGCCCGGAGGGGGGCCTCCAGCGTGGTGATGAGGATCTTCAGGTTCCGGAGCCGGGTCTGCAGGCGCAGGGCCTCCTCCCGGTCCCGGGGCCAGCCGATGACTTCCTGCCACCGCACGGTGGCCAGAAGGGGGATGGGATCCTCGCCCGCGATGAGCCTGGCCTCAAGGTCATTGAGCAGGGCGGGCAGCGAGTGCAGCATGAAGAGCCTCCAGGCCCTCCCTGCGCAAAGGCTGTGCCGGGTCTGTCAGGCCAGGAAATCCAGGTGGCCTTCGGCAGGAATTGCCGGTTCCCCCCAGGACTCCCGCTCGTCCCCTTCCTCCGGACTTTCGCCCTTCTCCTTGCCACGCGGCTGCTGCCGGCCCTGACGCTCCTCCGTGCGCATGGCGTCGGCCTTTGGTATTAATGGAACATTATTCTGTTCCTGCGTCATCTGGTCGTCCACGTTCCTTCGGTGGGCGGCATCCCTGGCCTGCAGCTCATGGACGCCCTGGGCTTCCCGGAGGGCTTCCAGGTTCGCGGTCTGGAACGATTGGCGCAGGGTGAGGGGGTTCATGGGCGCGGACCGTCAAGGCTCCTGGCGCACGGGGGTGTGTTCGCGCACGAGGCCGTCGGCCACGGCATCCCCGTCGGGGTTGTAGGCGTCCGCGTCGATCCGGGCGCGGATGGCCTCGACCTTCTCCTGGCGCACGTCGGGAATGGCCTCCAGCCGGGCCCGGGCCACGGAGATGAAGTGCGCCCCGTTGGAAACGCTGAGGGCATCGGCCGCCACGGGGGCCCCCACGGGGCCCGTGGAAGCGGGCTGCGCCCCGCCGCCCACCTTCTGGGAGGCTCCCGGCGCTCCGGTCTTGATTGAAACCCTCATTTCTCACCTCACCTCGATCTTAGTATCGGCAGGAGGCGGGTTCCAATTAAGTTCTGTTCATCTGTATTGCTTCGAGGCCTTCAGGGAGGACTCCAGGCGTTCACTCAGACCCCAGGTCTTCCCGCTGTCCATGGCATGGTTGACGACGGCCTGGTCAAGCAAATATTCATACGTGCCCCGGGCGGAATCGTTGGTGCCGAAAAGGCCCGAGGGGTGCACCGTCTTGCGCATCTCCTTGAAGAGATTGGCCATCAGGAGGCCCTCGAACTGCTTGGCGGCTTCCTTGGCATCCTTCCCGCCGGGGAGGGCGGGGGTCACCAGGTCCTGGGCCGGGACCGCGGCGGCGGGCAGGATGGGGGCGCTCACAGGATCCTCAGCTCGGCGTTCAGGGCGCCGGCGTCCTTCATGGCCTGGAGGATGGCCACCAGGTCCCGGGGGGTGACCCCGACATTGTTGAGCATTTCCGCGAGCCGGCCCACGGTGGTGCCGGGCTCCAGGGTCAGGGACTTCACCTTTTCGTCCTCGGCCTTCACCTCGCCGGTGGCGGTGGTGGTGGTCCGCCCCTTGCTGAGGGGCTTGGGCTGGCTCACCTGGGCGGTGTTCGTTACGGAGATGGACAGGCCGGCCTGGACGATGCTCACGGCGCCGATGTGCACGTCCGAACCCATGATGACTGTGCCGGTCTTCTCGTTCACCACCACCCGGGCGTGGGACTGCAGTTGGATGGGCAGGTTCTCGAGCCGGGCCACCAGCTCCACGATGCGCCCCTGGAACTCCGAGGGCACCGGCACCTCCACGGTGCGCGCGTCCAGGGCCCGGGCCGGGGCCGAGGGCAGTTCCTGGTTGATGGCCTTGACCACGCGCACGGCGGTGGTGAAGTCCTCCATGAGCAGGTTGTACCGCAGCACCTTGCGGTCGTTGAAATTGCCGCCCACCTCCCGCTCCACCAGGCCCCCTTCGGGGATGCGGCCCGCGGTGGGGTGGTTCTTGGTGTTGGAGGCGCCGGCGGTGGCCACGGAAAAGCCGCCCACCAGGAGGGGGCCCTGGGCCACCACGTACACCTGGCCGTCGGGGCCCTGGAGGGGGGTCATGAGGAGGGTTCCGCCGGCCAGGGACGAGGCGTCGCCGTTGGAGCTGACCGTGACGTCCACCCGCTGGCCGGGTCTGCCGAAGGCGGGCAGTTCGGCCGTGACGATGACCGAGGCCACGTTCTTCACGTTCACGCCGGTGGTGGGGATGCTGATGCCCTGGCGGGCCATGAGATTGGCCAGGCTCTGGATGGTGAACTTGGACTGGATGGTGTCGCCCGTGCCCTTGAGGCCCACCACGAGGCCGTAGCCCAGGAGCATGTTGCCCCGCACGCCCTGGAGGGAGGCCACCTCCCGCAGCGGGAGGTCGATGCCCTTGTCGGGGAGGGCTGCCGCCAGGAGGGCGGGGGCGAGGAAAAGGAGGAGTCTGCGCATGGGTCCCGCCTCAGAACGGCCAGATGAAGGACAGGAGGCGGCTCACGTAGCCCGGCTTCAGGGTCTCGTCCACCACGCCCTGGCCGCCGTAGCCCACGCGCAGCTCGGCCACTTGTGCCGAGCCGATGGTGTTGGCGGTGTCCAGGCGCGCGGGATCGAGCATCCCGGCCACGTACAGGCGCTGCTTCTCGTTGTTGAGCTGGATGTCCCGGTATCCCTCGAAGATCAGGTTCCCGTTGCCCAGGACCTTCACCACCCGGGCGGTGATGGTGGTGGTGAACAGGGCGCTGCGGTCCGTGACGCCGTTTCCGGCGTACTTGTTCGTGGTGGCGGTCTTGAAGCCCCCGGTGGCCGCGGCCCCGCTGCCCACCCCCACGCTGGCCAACCGGCTGAAGAGCGACGGGGAGGTGAGGGTGTTGGACCCGGCCCGGGAGGTGGTGACGTCGGCCTTGGAGGTGGCCGTGGTGGATTCCGTGATCTTGATGGTCACCAGATCGTTGAGGCGGTGGGCCCGCAGATCGGCCACCGTGAGGCGGTCCTGCCACAGGGAGCCGTCCGAGAGGGGCGCGGCGGCCGGGCCCTCCTCGGCGTAGGGGATCCGGGGCTGCTTGGTGAGACTGGGATCATGGGTCTTGGGGATGGAGCACCCCAGGACCAGAACTCCGACCGCGATGGGCAAAAGATACCGCATGACCTGCCTCCATGCCGGGTATGGGCAGGGGTCGTGCCAGAAGGCCGGGGCCCCCTTGACATGCGCTTGGATCATGCGCATTCTTTATGCGCACCTAACGCCGGAGGCGCCCATGCTGCCCGATTACCGCATCGATGCCCCGAAGCGCCCCGTCAACCTCAGCCTGAACAGCGACCTCCTGAGGTTGGGAAAGGAACTGGGCCTGAACCTCTCCAGCCTGGCGGAGCAGGCCATCGCCCAGGCCATCCGGGCCCACCTGGCGGAAAAGTGGCTGGGCGAGAACCGGGACGCCATCCAGGCCTACAACCGGCGCGTGGAGGCCCAGGGGGTCTTCAGCGACGGGGCCCGGACCTTCTGATGGCCCAATTTTCCGTCCACGCCAACCCCAACGCCCGGTCCAAGGGCGAGGTGCCCTACCTTCTGGACGTGCAGTCGGACCTCATGTCCCTGCTGGCCACCCGCGTCGTCGTGCCCCTGTACCGCCCGGAAGGCGCCCGGTCCCAGGCCCTGACCCGCCTCACGCCCGAAGTGCGCTTCCAGGGAATGCCGCTGATCGCCATGGTCCCGGAGATGGCGGGCATCCGCGGGCGGGACCTGGGGGCCGCCGTCGGGGAGCTGGCTTCGGCCCGGAAGGAGATCCTCCAGGCCATCGATCTGCTGCTGACCGGATTCTGAGGCGCCTTGGTGGATGTATCGGCAACTAGTGATGGGGCTCCAGCCTTGACCTGAGGTTCTTTATCCTGCTCTTTCCCCTGGATCCTTTTCATCCCCGTTTGAAATACGCTGGGAGTTGCCGGCGCCTTGGGGTCAGGACGTCGAGTAACCTGAGCTCCGACCCATCCCCGCGTCAGCCCTGCGGAAACGTGGATGAACGCCGATGGATGGGATGAACGGGGATCCGCTCAGCCTGGTACAGCCCCTTCATCGCGGGTTCAAGGCACCTGGGGTTTGCCGGCACCCCCTAGAGCAGCGCCATGAGGCACCGGTCGTGGCCGGCCAGGTCCTGGTGGACCACCGCGCGCTTCCAGCCCGAGGCCAGGGCCCGGGCCTTGAGCTCCTCCCCCTGCCCCGCGCCGATTTCCAGGACGCAGCCGGGGGCGGCGCGGCGCCGGGCCTCCCGGAGGATCTCGGCGGACAGGGCCAGGCCCCGGTCCGGGGCGAATAGGGCCGTGGCGGGCTCGAAGGCCAGCTCCCGCTGGAGGCCGGGGGCGTCGGCGGGGTCCACGTAGGGGGGGTTGGACACCACAAGGCCCAGGGGCTCCTTCAGGGGCGCAAGGAGGTGGCCCCGCCGGAAGGCCACCTTGGCCCCCAGGGCCGCGGCGTTGGCGCGGGCGGCCTTCAGGGCCCCCGGGCTGATGTCCGAGGCCTGGATCTCCCAGTCCGTCTCCAGGGCCATGCACACGGCGAGGATGCCCGAGCCGGTCCCCACGTCGCAGGCGTGGAGGACCCCCAGGCGCCGGCCCACCTCCAGGGCGGCCTCCAGCACCAGTTCGGTTTCGGGCCGGGGGATGAGGGTGTCCCGGGTCACGGAGAAGCGGCGGCCCCGGAAGGCGCACCAGCCCAGGATGTACGACCAGGGCTCGCCCTGCCTGCGCCGCTCCAGCCACTGGGCCACCCTGGCCCGGTCCCCGTCGGGAACGGGGTCGTCGCCGTGGGCCAGGAGCCAGGAGGGGGACAGGTCCAGGCCCTCCTGGAGCCAGCGGCGGCTTTCGGCGCGCGCCTCGGCCCGGTCCAGGAATCCGGACAGGGCCGAGGCGAGGTCGCCGGCGAACTGGGCGTAGGTCAGGGGCACGGGCGGTTTATTTGGCGGCCATCAATTCATTGGCGCGGTCCAGGCTGGCCTTGGCCACGTCCTCGTGGAGGCTGCCGCCGTGGCTGTCCATGGTGACCACCAGGGGGAAGTCCTCCACCTCGATCACCCAGAAGGCCTCGGGGCTTCCGAATTCCTCCAGCATCTTCACGTCCACGACCCGCTTGACCCGCTCGGCCAGGAGGGCCCCGGCGCCGCCGGTGGCGTGGAGGTAGCAGGCCCCCACCTTGCCCAGGGCCTCGGAGGTCTTGCGGCCCATGCCGCCCTTGCCGATGACGCCGCGCACGGTGTAGGTCTCGAGCACATCCGCCTGGTAGGGCTCCTCGCGGATGCTGGTGGTGGGGCCGGCGGAGACGAAGGACCAGTGCCCGTCCTCGTGGTGCGCCACCACGGGGCCGCAGTGGTAGATCACGGCCTCGTGCAGGAGCGGCTTGAGCCAGTCGGGCTTCTTCTCCACCATGAACTTGTGGCCGATGTCCCGGGAGAGGACCACGCGGCCGTTGAGGAGGATCTCGTCGCCGACCTTGAGGCCGCGGATGACGTCTTCGGAGATGGGGGTCGTGATGCGCTTCACGGGAGCCTCCTAGCGGTACACGGCGGAGCCGGTTTCATCCAGAACCAGGTCCATGCGCCGGCTGGACCAGCACATGTAGCTGATGCTCACGAAGAAGCTGGCGGGATGGCGGAACATCTCGGACACGAGCACGCCCAGGACCGTGGTGCGCCCGCCGTAGCCCATGGGGCCGATGCCCAGGGTGTTGATCTCCTCGGTGAGCCGGCGCTCGAAGGCGTCCAGCTTGGGGTCGGGGTTCGGGGTGCCCAGCTTGCGGAGGATGACCTCCTTGCTGCGCTCGTAGCCCGTGACCCGGTCCCCGCCGATGGCCACCCCGAGGATGCCCGGGGAGCAGCCCTGGCCCTGGGCCTTGGTGACGGCGTCGATGATGCACTTGCGCACGCCGCCCAGGTCGCGGCCCGCGCCCAGGGCGGCGTCGGGAAGGCGGTACTGGGCGCCCACGTTCTCGCAGCCGCCGCCCTTGAGCATGATGGAGATCTCGATGCCCGGCTCCTCCCGCTCCTCGAAGTGGATGACGGGGTGCCCCTCGCCCAGGGGGTCCATGTTGTTGCCGGGGTTCCGGCCCGAAAGGGCCTCCACGCAGTTGGGGCGCAGCCAGGACTTGGCGGTGGCGTCGGCCACGGCCTTCCGGATCTGCTCCCGGAGCCGGCGCTGGGAGACGCCGAAGGGGTGGCGCACCCAGAAGATGATCGTGCCGGTGTCCTGGCACAGCGGCGAGACGTGGTCGTCGGCCAGGGTGATGTTCTCGATCATGGTGTCCAGCGTGTTGGCGGCCCGGGACCCCTCGGCCTCCAGGTTCCGGTTGGCCACCACGGCCTCGATGATGTCCTGGGGCAGCCGGCTCGTCGTCCGGCGGATGAGCTCCATCACCGGCAGGGTGAGGTCGAGGGTCGCGGGGTGGGCCAGGTCGGCCTTCCAGTCCTTCGGCAACACCGACTTGGACTCCACCGTCCCCAGGGAGGTGAGATTGGGCATGGAACAGGCGGTCATGGGTCCCCCTTTGCGTCCTCTAGGTGTAGGTCCGATTCAAAAGATTAACAACTCTTTTTTGGGCTCAGGAACTCCAGGCCCTGCACAGGGCCGTGGTGAGGTTCAGCAGGGGGGAGGGACTGCGGGAAAGGGCCACGCCCTTGAGGTCCATGTCCGTCTGGTTCACCAGATGGAGGAGGCGGGCGGCCCCCTCGGGGCCGATGCGGGTCAGGACCCGGTCATAGCCGTCGAACAGGAAGGCCTGGTTGGGGCCCAGGCCCATGGCGGCCACCTGGCCGTCCCGGCTGCGCACGCCGTTGCGCCGGGCGTCGTTCAGGCGGCACAGGCGCTCCACCTCCCGCCGGGCCTGGCCCAGGAGCATGAGCGGGGCGCCGCTGGGGTCGTCCTCCACGGCCTGGCGCAGGGCCGCCAGGGCCGGGGCGGCGGAACCGCCCTGCCAGGCCTTGGACCAGGCGAAGGCGGTTTGCTCGCCCAGACGGAAGGTCGCCTTGTCCACCAGGTCCGCCTCCACGCGGCGGTCCTCCGCCAGCAGGTCCAGCACCTCCAGGCACCGGCGCAGGATGCCGGGGTTGCCGCCCATGCGCACGGCGATGCGCTTGGCCACCCCCGAACCCAGGCGCAGGCCCATGCGGGCGGCCTCCGCCTCCACCCATCCGGGGGCCTCCTTCTCGTCCATGGCGCCGAGCTTGAGGACCCTGCCCTGCTTGGCCCAGTCGCTGAAGGGCTTGGCGCCCAGGATCTTGCCGGGGCCCGCGGAGAGGGTGCCCCGGGCCACCAGGAGGAGCCGGGTGGACGGCAGGGGTTCCTGCACGAGGCGCTTCACGGAGGCGGGCAGTTCCTTGGCCTTTTCCAGCAGGTTGTCCGCCTGGGGCACCAGCACCACCCGGTCGGCGCCCAGGGGCGCCGATTCGGTGAGGGCGTTCACCACCTCGGCCCAGGGGCAGCCCTCGGCGCACACGGTGAAGGAGAACACTTCCCACTCCGGATCCACGTGCACGGCCTTCCAGGCCTCCACGGCCTCCCTGCGGCCGTCGCCATCCTCCCCGTGGAGGAGGGCGAAGGGGGAATCCAGCCAGGTGCGGGGGATGGCCATTCAGTCGCTCCCTTCCAGCAGCTGGGTCAGGAAGCTTTCGGCGAAATCGTCGGAGAGGGTGGCCAGCACCCGCAGTTCCTGGTTGTTGAAGCTGGCGAAGTTCTGGTCGACCCGGTACTGGTTCGAGAAGGTGAGCCCGGGCCGGGTGATGACCACGTCCCCGGTGACCCCGTCCAGCAGCTGCACGGAGGCCACCACCACCACCTCCACCCGGGTGGCGCTGCCGGCGGAGCCCTTCACGGAATCGCTGCCCAGGGAAAGCCCCAGGGCCCGCACCTCGTAGCGCTCGATGGCCCCCTGGAGCACCCACCGGCTGGCCGCGCTCTGGGGCACCAGGCGCCAGGGGGAGGCCGCCACGATGCGGTTCTCCAGGGCCTTGCGGAAGGTCTCCTCGGCGCCCAGTTTGGGCGTGTTGTTGCGGAAGGTGGCGATGCGCACCGTCTGGCCCTTCACCATCCAGGCCGCGGCCCGGGGGCGGTTGTCCAGCCGGTGGTAGCCGCAACCCAACAGGAGGAATCCGGCCAGGGCCGGCGCGAGATTTCGGGCCATGACGCTCTTTCAGGCGGGATTGTAGATTCCCACGTAGGGGAGGTTGCGCAGCTTGCCTTCCAGGTCCAGGCCGTAGCCCACCACGAAGTGGTCCTCGATGGAAAAGCCGATGTAGTCCACGGGCACTTCCACCCGGCGCCGGCTGGGCTTGCTCAGGAGGGTGCAGATCCTCAGGCTGGCGGGCTCCCGGTCCAGGAGCAGGTTCCGCACCTTGTGGAGGGTGAGCCCGGTGTCCACGATGTCCTCCACCACCAGGGCGTGGCGGCCCCGGATGGACTTGTCGATGTCGGTGAGGATCTTCACCTCCCCGGTGGATTCCAGGCCGTGGCCGTAGCTGGCCACCCGCATGAAATTCACGTCCATGTCCAGCTTGATGGCCCGGGTCAGGTCCGCGAAGAAGGGGTAGACCCCGTTCAGGAGGCCGATGACGACCAGGTCCTTGCCCGCGTAGTCCCGGGCGATTTCGTCGCCCAGCTCCTGCACGCGGGCGGCGATCTGGGCTTCGGTGAGCAGGGGGTAGATGCGGCTGAGGGAAGCGGACATGGGTTTCTCCAGATTCTTTATACCATTCAACCCGGGCCCCGCCCCCGGGGTCTAGTAGGCAGGACCCATGTCCGGGTCTTGTGCTTTATGGGTGGGCCCCTGATGATATCCCTTGCGTTCCCAGCCAGAGACGAGAGGTTGATGCAGCAGGCCGCCCTGGATTCCCCCTACCACGGACCCGAGGTCCAGGAATGGGTCATTGCCGCCCAGGGCGGGGACCAGGCCGCCTTCGGCAAGCTGGTGGAGCGGTTCCAGCGGGACGTGTACGGCAAGGCCTTCTCCATCCTCAAGAACCACCTGGACGCCGACGACGTGGTCCAGGAGACCTTCCTGCGGGTCTTCCGGGCCCTGCCGGGCTTCCGGTTCGAGTCCTCCTTCCGCACCTGGCTGATCACCATCACCACCCGCCAGGCCCTCAATTTCCTGGGGCGCACCCGCTCCAGCCACGAAAGCCTGGACCCCACCCCCGACGGCCAGGAGCACCTGGCCCTGCGGGTGGAGGACAACCAGATGTCGACCCTCCTGGACCAGGAGTCCCGGCGCCTGCTGCGGGAGGCCCTGCCCCGCCTGCCCAAGCGCCAGCGCCAGGCCCTCCTCCTCAAGATCGAGAACGACTGGAAATACGACCAGATCGCTTCGGAAATGAACATCTCGGTGGGCAGCGTCAAGGCCCACGTGTTCCACGCCATCCAGAACCTGTCGCAACTCATCAAAGGGGGGAGGCCATGATGACCTGCCTGGAAGCCCTCGCCGCCATCGAAGCGGATCCCCTGGACCTGCCGGCGGAGGTGGAGGCCCACGTGCGGGGCTGCTCCGGCTGCTCCGAAGCCCGGGTCACCTGGCTGGCCCTGGACGACGCCCCCGCCGCCCTGGCCCCGGCGGGCTACTTCGACCAGCTGCCCTCGCGCATCGTGCGCAAACTCCCCACCCGTCCCCGGGCCGGCGGCGGCCACGGGGCCCTGTGGGCCCTGGCGGCCGGCCTTCTCATGGCGGTGGGCGCCGGCGGCTTCTGGCTGGGCCGGGCCAACCGCCAGCCCCTGGTGGAGGCCACCTACACCCCGGCCGCCGCGGAGCTCCCGGCGGCCCTGCCCGAGACCCCCTTCATGGAAGGCGAGGACGAAGTGGCCCAGTTGCGCAAGCTCACCCCCGAAAAGGCCGATACGGTCCTGGAGGGCCTCGAGCCCAAGCCCGCCAAGGATCCCAAGCCATGACCCGCCCGGAGGCCCCCTTGATGAAATCGGCGTTGCTGCTCGGCCTCTGCGCCACCCTGGGCCTGGCCCAGGCCCCCAGGTCCCCCCAGCACCCGCCCCGGAACGCCCCCCCCAGCCGGGTGCAGGACCCGCGCTTCATGGCCAGGCTCTTCCAGTGGCGCGCCAGCCGCATCCAGAGCGTGCTGGGCCTGCCCGAGGACCGGGCCCGGATGATGGCCGAGAAGTGGGGCCGCTGGGACCGGGAGCACATGGAACGGGGCCAGCAGACCGCGGAGTTGCGCCGGCAGTTCCACCAGATCCTCATGGGCCCCGAGGCCGAGGACGAGAAGAACGTCCGGCTCAAGCCGGTGGTGGACGGCTACATGACCCTGCGCCGGGCCCAGGAGGCCGGCCGCAAGCAGTTCGAGGAGGACATCCGCGCCGGCCTGTCCCCCGCCCAGCAGGCCCGCCTCATCCTCGTGATGGAAGAGATCCAGCAGAAGCTGAGGGAAGGCCTGAAGGACGCCCGGTAGGAGCTTGGCTGCGTAATCGGTACGTGTCCCAGACGCTCGCCCTGTTTCGTCCTCGCCGGCCAAGCCGGCGATGACGGGGGGGTGCGGAAGAGGCGTTGGGGCTGTGCTACGCCCAACTCACTTCGTTGAGCGGATGGGAATCCGGAAGGAGATGGCTCTCCTGGAAGACCCAGGCGAGGAGAGCGGCTCCCATGGGTTCGTGGGTTTGCTTCGCGATGGCCCTCCCGGTGCCGGTGGGCGCCGACGTTGAATGGTTTGCACCACCCACAATCTTTTGAAGTCAGCTCGAGCCCAGACCTGCCGAAGGCCCGGTTCGAGACGAGGTCGCTTTGCTAATTAGCTTTGGCGCGGTCCAAGGCCCTCCTCGCAGCACTCGAAGAGAGGCCCCGAGGTGGGTCGGGGCCAATGGGTGAAAACACAGGCCCAACCATGGGGTGGGAGCCTTCCGTTGCTGCGGGCTTGGCCCGCAGCAACGACTCGGGGCGAACGTCCGGGACACGTGCGATTACGTGGTGGTCAGCGCTTGCGCTTGCGGGGCGCCGGGGCCGGGGGAGGCGGAGCCTCGCCCCCGCCGGTCTCGAGGATCATGGGCACCACCACGGGCCGGGTCTGGGTGGTCTTGCGGATGGTGCGCCGCAGCGACTGGCGCAGGAACTCCACCAGCAGGTCCCGGTCCTTGCGGATCTCCCGGGGGGCCTCGTCGAAGGCGTTGCGCACGGTGAGCCGGAGCAGTTCCGAGTAGGCCTGGTCGTCGTTGAGCACCACGAACCCCCGGGTGAGGATGGAGGGCTCGGCGGCCAGATCCCCGGTGTCGGGGTCCACCACGAGGGTGGCGATGACGATGCCGTCCTCCTGGAGGATGAGGCGGTCGTGGATGACCCGGGCGTCCACCATGTGGTCCACGCCCTGGTCCACGAAGCACTTGCCCACGGGGACGCTGCCGGCCTCCTGGACCCGCCCGTCCTTGAACAGCCGCAGGCATTCGCCGCCGTCCAGGAAGAGGATGTGCTCCTTGTCGTAGCCCATGGACGCGGCCAGCTGCGCGTGGACCTTGAGGTTCCGGTAGGTGCCGTGCACGGGCACCATGTGGCGCGGGCGCACCATGGAGATCATCGCGGCGGAATCCGGGCGGTGGCCGTGGCCGGTGGCATGGACCACGCCGATGCCCTCCAGGGTGGTCTCGGCCCCCAGGCGCGCCGCGGTGTCCAGGGTGCGGGAGATGCTCACCTCGTTGCCCGGGATGGCCCGGGAGCTGAGCAGCAGCCTGTCCCCGTCCACCATCTTGAGGCCCTTGACCTCGCCCTTGAGGATGCGCTGGAGGGCGGCCATCTCCTCGCCCTGGGAGCCGGTGCACAGCACCGCCACCTTCTTGGGGGGGAAGAGGGGCACCTCCTTGGGCTCGATGAAGAGGTCGTCGGGCAGGGCCAGGCGCTTGAGGCTCCGGGCCACGGTGACGTTGCGCTCCATGGAGCGCCCCAGGAGGCACACCTTGCGGCCCTCCTCGTAGGCCAGGTCCAGGAATATCTGGATGCGGTGGATGTTGGAGCTGAAGGTGGCCGTGAAGAGCTTGCCCTTGGTGGCGCGGAAGGCGTCCCGCAGGCCGCCGCGGCATTCCTCCTCGCTGGGCGTGGGCTTCGTGTTGAGGATGTTGGTGGAGTCCGAGAGCAGCACCGCCACGCCCTGGTCGCCCAGCTCCGTGAGCCGCGCGGTGCCCGTGAGGCGCCCGTCCACGGGGGAGGGGTCCAGCTTGTAGTCGCCGGTGTGGACCACCACGCCCCAGGGGGTGTGGAGGGCGATGGCGCAGGCGTCGGGGATGCTGTGGGTGACGGGGATCCACTCCGCCTGGATCTCGCCGCGGCCCACCTTCACCTTGGCGAAGTCCTCCACCACGTGCATGTGCCGGGGGCTCCAGAGCTCGTGCTCCCGGAGCTTGCCCTCCAGGAGGCCCATGGTGAAGGCGGTGCCGTACACGGGCACCGGCCAGCGCTCCAGGAAGTAGGGCAGCGCGCCCAGGTGGTCCTCGTGGCCGTGGGTGAGCAGCACCGCGTCGATGCGCTCGGCGAAGGGCTCAAGGTAGGCGAAGTCGGGGATGATGCTGTCGATGCCGGGCTGGTCCTCGGAGGGAAACAGCTGGCCGCAGTCCACCAGGAAGAGGCTCTTGGCGGTGTGGACCACCAGGGCGTTCATGCCGAATTCCCCCAGGCCGCCGATGGGGATGAGCCGCAGCTCGTCCTTGGCGGGGGGGTTCTGCCAGTCGATGAAGGGGGGTGAGGCGAAATCCATCTAGTGTTTCCGGGAAAGGGCACGGAACAGTTCAAGCCACGTGCGGGGGGGGACCGCCTCGGCGCGGATGGCGGGCGGGAGGCCCTGGGCGGCGAGGAGGTCGTGGATCTGTTCGGGGGGCAGCCAGCCCTGCCAGTTGTTGGCGAGGGTCTTGCGGCGATGATTGAAGCTCCGGTGGAGGAGGGCCAGCAGCCCGGCCCGCGCCTCCAGCTCCGGGGCGCCGGGGAGCGGCTCGAAGAGCAGCACGGCGGAATCCACCTTGGGCGCCGGCCGGAAGGCCCCGGGCCCCAGCTTGAGGACCCGGGTGACCCGGCAGCAGAGCTGGGCCAGGATGGACAGGGGACCGTAGTCCTTGGTGCCCGGCTGGCCCAGGATCTTCCGGGCCACCTCCAGCTGGAACATGAACACCATCCGCTCCCAGGCCAGGGGCTCCACCAGGAAGCGGCCCAGGATGGCCGTGGAGGCGTTGTAGGGAAGGTTGCCCGCCACCGTGAAGGGGGGTCCTTCGGGCAGGGCGGCGCGCACCGCGTCCCCCGGGATCAGGTGGAAGTGCTCCACGCCCCGGAACCGCTGCTCCAGGACCGCCACCGCCTCGGGATCCAGTTCCACCGCCCAAAGCGGGCGGCCGTCCTCCAGGAGGGGCGCCGTGAGCACGCCGGGGCCGGGGCCGATCTCCAGGATCCGGGTGGCCGGACTGGCCAGCACGGACCCCACGATGGCCCGGATGGCGGAAGCCTGCACAAGGAAATGCTGGCCGAACCCTTTCTTCGGTGTCAGTTTCAGGGGTTCCGCGATATCAAGCTCCACGGATTCAGCTTAACAGGCTCCCGGGTTCAGCGGACGATCCGCCACGCTCGCTTGATTGGTGGCCCCCTTCCCTCCGCCACGGACACGTAGACCTCCCGGGTCTGCACGAAGGGCCGGGGCCCCGTCACCCGGCCCACCACCGTCAGGCGCCACACCCGGGAACCCGGCCAGCGGCTGGACGGCCCCAGGTCCCGCACCCGCACCTCGCCGCTCTGGGCCGGTTCCCGGGGCAGGACCCGGGCGGGGACCCCCAGGACCTCCTCCCGGCCCCGCCCGTCCCCGGAATCCAGCAGGGCCGGCACGTCCCGCCATCCTTCCTCCAGGAACCAGGCCAGGGCGCTGTCCGCGGCCAGGGCCGCCCGGGCCCCCTGCAGGGCCTCCCCTTCCACCGCCTGCTCCCGGAGCACCGCCCGGTGGGCCATCCAGGCCACGGCCGCGCACAGGGTCAGGATCCCCAGCACCAGGAGCAGGGCGGCGCCGCCCCTCACGGCGGCCCCCCGTTGCGCGGCACCCGCGCCAGGGTGAGGGCGCAGCGCCCCCCGGCGGGGCCCAGGGCCTCCAGGGTCACCGCCACGGCCGGGGGCCTTCCCGGGTCCACCCGGAAGGCCACCAAGCGATCCGCCAGGACCCGGGGCGTGTCCTCCCCGCACCGGCGCACCAGGCGGCCCCCCTCGAGCCGGTAGGCCACCCGGCAGGAGGGCCGGAGGAAGGCCACCCCCACCCCCTCCCCATGGGTCCGGGGCACCTCCCCTTCCAGGGCCTCGACGATCCCCTCCCCCTCCCGCCCGGCCTCCAGGACCAGGGGGCCCGTGAGGCGAAGGCCTTCCCAGGCGCCGTCCTCCACCAGCAGCACATCCCCGGCCTGCAGCCGGACGCGGCGGTCGGCGCCGACGCGCACCCGGCGGGAAAGGGGCGCCGGGTCCCCCACGGGAAGCGGGGCGCAGAGGCGCCCCCGGCCCGGCAGCACCCGGTCCTTGACCAGGACCAGCGCGGAGGGCCCGGAGGTCAGGCCCGGCCCCCCCGGCGAAGCCCGGCAGGGCACCTGGAACCCCGCCTCCTGGAGGTCGTCGGAAACCTGCTCCAGGGCCCGGCGGAGGTTCCGCCGGAGCTCCACCCCCTCCACCGTGCGGGTGGCGGAGCCCAGGCAGGCCCCCAGGAAGCGCAGGAGGCCCGCCGCGACGCACAGGACCAGGAGCATCGCCACCACCAGTTCCACGAGGGAATGGCCCCGTTCACCCATGGCCGGTCCAGGTCTCCAGGCGCAGGCCGCCCCCGGGCCAGGCCACCCGCGCCACCCGTCTGCCCCCATCCTCGGCCACCGCCACCCCCTCGGTTCCGGGCGGCGCCCCCGGATCCAGGGCGCCGAGGGCCGCCCACCGGGCCCGCATGCGCCGCTCCCCGTCCCCGCCGCACCGGGCCGCCGCCGTGGCCAGGCGGGTGATCCCGCCCAGGGCCAGCCCCGCCAGGGCCAGGGCCGCCAGCACCTCGATCAGGGAGAAGCCTCCGTTCACCTCGCGCCCCATGCCTCACCTCCGCCCCGAGCATGGGCCGCGCCAAGGCGCCGCGCCCGGCCCACGCACCTGGTGGGGCCAACGGGGCTGGGAACCCCGGCGCGGTCCGCAGTCCCATCGGGAGGGGGCGAATGTTCCCGAAGGTGACAGCGGCCGGCCGGGGTTCCCGGGGCTATTCGTTCGTTAAGCTGGGCGGCGCGGGCCCGTTAGTGAACCGTGCGCCAGGTGCGGGCCTTGGGGAAGCGCTCGGCGGGGTTCCCGCTGATGGTCTTGAGGGCCATGATGGTCGACTCCCCCGAGGGGGGGGGCGTCGTGGGGATGACCATCCCCGCCTGGATCACGGCGACGGTGCCGATGGCGGAGAAGTTGGAGGCCACCCCCGACCAGGCGGCGCTGAGGCCGCTGGCGCAGTTCGTGCCGGTCACGGCCGAACTGTCCACCACCGGATTGACCACGTTGCAGATGGTGTAGCTCAGGGTCGAGCCGCTTCCCCCCTGGCAGGGATTGGAGGCCGTGGGGTTGAAGTAGCTGTAGAAGGCCGCGTAGGCCAGCACCGTGGGATCGGAGATGCCCTTGGGGATGAAGTACGTGGACGGGTTGGTGGTGGTGTCCACGGTGGCCGCCGGGAAATTCACGTAGTAGCCGTAGTTGGTCTTCAGGTAGTAGGACGCGTTGTAGGGGTTGAGGGCATCGGCCGCGGGGTCGTTGGAGCCCGAGAAATCGGTCATCTTGGCCGTGCTGATGGGCGAAAGGTCCACGCCGGTGATCTTGCTGTCCTGGCGGTCGAAGATGACGTTGAACCGGTGCTGGGTGGGCGCCGTGCCGCTGGCGTAGGCGTAGTCCAGGGGGTTGAAGCGGTTGCCCGTCACGAAGGGGATGCCCACGGCGGTGGGGTGGACCTTGTTGGTGAGGCTGCTGCTGGTGACGGGGAAATCCGCCAGGAGGAAGGGGGCCGGCAGGGTGGTGATGATGCCGTTGGCGGAGGAGTCGGCGTAGAGCCGGCGGACGCTGGCCTTGCCGGTGCTGTCGACCCACTTGTCCATTTCGCTGGAATCCTGGCGGAAGTCCTTGAGGGGATCCGCGGTGTTGGTGACGCCCCGGCCCAGGGCCCAGATGCCGCCCTTGAGGTCCGAGAAGTAGGCCCGCTGGTGCATGTCCGAATTGAGGAACATGCGGAAGGGGACCACGCCCGTGGCGATGGGGCCCACCACCGAGGAGGACAGGCCGGTCAGACTCAGGAGATCGTAGCTGGTGAGAATCTCCCCCGTGTACAGGTCGAGCCCGAAGATGGACCGGCCCAGGGCGGTGTTGGAGTAGTTGGCCTCCACCGCCGTGCTGCTGAGGCCGCCGCCCAGGAGGAAGATGTCCCGGATCTTGCCGCCGAACATCACGCGCCCGGGGGTCATGGCCGCGGTGGAGTACCCCATCTTGCCCACGAGGGTGCGCACCGTGGACGGCGTGCCGGAAAGGACGCGGTCATCGGGGATGGTGGCGGCCTCGTCGGGGTTCAGGGCCCACTTGATGTGGGGATCGGTGGGATCCTGCACGTCGATGGCATAGTAGCTGCGGCCGCCCTTGCGCAGGCCGAAGATGACCAGGGCCCGCTCCGCGGGATCCACGACGCCGTTGCCGGCGACGGAACTGGAGTCGGGAAGGTCCAGGGTATAGACGAAGGGGGAGCCGTTCGTCATGTACCGGTGCGAATTGGTGGAGGTCTGAAGGTAGTCCAGGTAGGGCAGGAAGTCCGTGGGCAGGAAGGCCCACAGCTCGCCGACGGTGGCCATGTTCACGGAGATCGACTCGCTGTTCACGGTCCGGGCTTCGGGCCAGGAGGCCTCCGCGAAGGCGTGCATGAAGCCCTGGTTGGTGCCCACGAAGATGATCCGCAGGTGGGCGTTGCTGTGGGCGTTCAGGGCGGACTGCACGTTGGTGGGAAGGCCGTTCTTGAAGGTCACGCCCGCCCATTTGTACTCCAGGGCATTGGGCACGCTGTCGATGATGTCGCCCATGATATCGATGCGGTTGGCCTTGGGGGTCGTGGTGCTGGCCGGGTCAGCGCCCCGCACGTAGTCCACGAGGGCCTGCTTGGCCGCATCCGTGGAACCGGGGAGCTTGGCCTTGAACACCGAGAACGCGGGGTCCACGCTGGTGAAGGCGATGACGTCGGGATTGGGCGCCGCGGCGGTGGCCGGCAGGCGGGTCAGGAGCTTGCGGCTGGACCAGTTGATGGGCGTGGCCAGGGTGCTGGGCGCGCAGCCCGTGGACGTGGAGGTCCCGCTGGAGGAACCGGAGACGCAGCCCTTGCCCGCGCTGCCGCCGCCGGTGTTGTTGGCGGCCGCCACGTTGAAAACGTCCCGGGCGATGGACCACATGGCCGTGCTGCAATCCAGGTAGATCAGGGGCTGGCCCGAGGCGTCCAGGAGGGAGCTCACCAGGTTCACGGTGCGGGTGGGGAACATCATCAGGTCGCCGCCCCACACGGGGCCGCCGGTGGTGGGCGGCTTGAACTGGCCCAGGTAGACCTGGTGGGCCAGGGCCACGCCGGCGAAGGGGATGCTGGGCGCGGAGGTGGTCTGCCGGTTGGAGATGTTCACGGCGGCGGTGATGGCGTTCCCGATGCTGTTGACCATGGCGCTGGGGTCCCGGGCGTCGAAGAAGAAGGTGCCCGTGTTGTTGGTGGAATAGGGCTCGGCCTTGGTGACGTCCCAGCTGGTCTGGTTGGGATCGCCGGCGGCCGCGGCCACCAGCAGGGAATACTTGCCGGAGCCCGAGTCAAGGTAGCTTCCGGCCAGGCTGACTCCCACCGTGAAGGTCTGGATGGACCGGGGCGTGGTGAAGGTGGTCATGTACGCCGTTCCGTTGCCTCGCTTCTTCACGAAGAAGGGGGCGAACTGGTCGGGTGCCTTGGCGGTGTCGGTGGGGTAGGAAGTGGGAACCGTGAGGACGTCCGGCGCGAGGGCGGGATCGGCGCCATGGGCCGCCACCGCGGCGAGGGTCCAGATGTTGAAGTTGGTCTTGCCCGGATCCAGGGAACTGACCGTGTCCGACCGGACCTTCAGGTTCCCGACGCTGGCGTTGCAGCGGGTGGCGGGGGGGGTGTTGGGATAGGGCGTGGATCCCCCGATGGCCGAACGGCTGTTATAGACATCGTTCGCCTGGCCATCGGTGAAGAGGAAGACGAACATCGTCTGGCACTGGGGGGATGTGTACTTGTCGTTGGTGTGGGGCGCGTCGAAGGCGCTGTTCTTGTCGCAGTTCAGCTGGGCGAGGGTGTTGGCCATCGCATAGGTGAGGGGGGTTCCCCCGTAGGGCGCGGCATCCTGCAGGGCCTTGACGGAGGGGTCCGGGTTGCTCCCGGTGGCCCGGCTGAAAATGCGGAGGTTCCTTCCGGTGCCGCTCTGGCTGCCATTGCCCGGGTCGACCTTCGAGTTGTTCTGCTCCCCGGTGGAAAGGAAGCGGAAGGCCCAGTAGACCTTGGTCTGGTTGGCCAGCCAGGTCATGATCACGGCCCGCTTGACGCCCTGGTACCGCGTGAGGGTGGGGACCCCGTTCATGAAGGCCTTGCCGGCCGAGGTGGTGGCATCGGGAACGATGTAGCTGGAAGTGGTCGTGGTGCCGGTGGGATTCTCCGCGTCGTTGGCTTCGTCCTTGCCGAAGAACAGCCAGAAGAAATAATCGTGGTTGTACCAGAAATGCCCGATCCAGCCGTAGCTGTTCCGGGGGGCGGACCCGAAGTAGCCGGTGGCATCGGTCATGTTGACCAGGTACGAAAGGGTGTCGAACGCCGTGACGAGGTTGCCGTTCTGGGGGTCCAGGGCGTAGCTGGTGGACGCGCTGGTGGAGGGGCTTCCCGCGGGGGAATCGAAGATCGTGTAGGGGAGGGGAATGTCCACGGTGCGGGAGACGCCGCCGTAGGTGCCGGTGATCCGCGCGTGGGTCGCCAGCCGGACCCAGTTGCTGGGGTCCGTCGTCCTGTTGAGGGAACCGGACTGGGCCTGCACATCGGCCGCCGTCACGAGGGTGCCGTCCGCCTTGACCAGGGGCCCGGCGGTCAGGGGGAAGGTGGTGGTCTGGTTTCCCCCGCTGTCGAAGACCATGAAGGTCACCGTGGGACCGGTGGTGCTGCTCATGGTCTTGATGTAGGGCAGCACGTTCGCGTCGTCGCCTCCCTCGTAGCTGCTGGGGATATGATTGTTCTCATTGGAGTTGGCGTAGTACTTGGGGTGCCACATGACGGCGTTCATGGACCCCGAGAAGTCCAGCACGGTGACGATCTCCGGCTTGACGTTCTGGGAGGCGCTCTTCTGGAAGAGATCCAGGAAATCCGTATCGGTGACCCGCAGCTTGGGATCCAGCTGCGCCATGGCGGGAAGGAGGCCCAGGGCCAGGAGAACCAGGGTGAGGCGGGCCCAACGGGAGAGGGTGGCGAGCATGCGCGTGGTCATGGGTTTCTCCGTTGTGATCAGGGACGGACGGGCGTGGTGAGCCAGGCTTCCTTGGCATGGACGTAGGTGAGTCCGTTGCCGTAGTCCACGGTGGCGTTGGAGCGGATGGCCCAGATATCCGGCCAGAGGCGCCAGTCCGTGACCAGCTTCTGGTCATTGCCGGGGCTCTCCAGCTTGCCCATGCGGGTCACGTCCAGGGCGAAGGCCTCGCTGTGGCCCCCGGTGGTGGAGGTGGTGACCTTGGAAAGGGAGGTCTTGACGCCGGCGGAGGCCGTGTTGGTGATGAGGTTCTGGATGGTGGCGGTGAACTGCACCGATCCCGGGGCGCCGGAATTGCCTCCGGTGTCCTGGTTGGCCGGGGCCAGCCAGTAGATGGCCCAATCCAGGCCCGTGTCCGCCTCGTTCCGGGCCATGGCCGCCTGGCGGGCGGTTGCGGTGATCATGATGTCCCGGACGGAATTCCGGGACATGCCCAGGGCGGCGATGGTCAGGAGGACCAGCAGCATCAGGGCCACCACGATGGTGATGGCGCCGCGCTGGCCGGGGAGGTTCTTGGGGGCTGGGTTCATGACGCGACCTTGGAAGGGGGGAACTAGAGGGTGAGGCCGAAATGGCGCGGGAGGATCACCAGGGACTGGCGGCGGTCCTTGTAGCCCTGCGTCACGTTGGTCGAACCGTCGGCAAGGTACTCGGCGCGCTTGGTGGGCGTGCGGGTGGTGAGATCGATCTTCACCAGGGCCGGGTTGGCCCGGAACCAGGTGGGGTCGTTCAAGATGGAGGCCCCGTTGGTGAACTGCCCCTGCAGGGCGGTGAGGATTCCGGACGTCCAGCCCGTGGCGAAGTCGCTGGCCGTGAGACCGTCCCCAGCCCAGGAGGCCCCCATGTTTCCGCTGAGGTAGACCTTCAGGGCGGACACCTCCTCCGCGATGACCTGGTCGGGGGTTCCCACCGGGAAGATGGAGGTGGGGGTCGCGGCGTTGCCGCTGGGATTGTAGGGTAGTTCCTCCCGCACCAGACAGGGCACCAGCGTCCCCGAAGGATCCAGGGCCTTGGCCTTGATGCGGTACCGCACCATGCGCCCCCGGTTGACCACCACCACGGGGGAGGTGGCGGGGTGGGGGAACTTGTCGTAGTAGCTGGCGCCGCAGCCCGGGACCGTCACCTGGGGGTTGGGGTCGGGGGTGACCGTCACTACCGACCCGGCGAGGGTCACCGAGGTGATGAGCTTGGAGCGGTACCAGTCCTTGAACACCACGAACTGGCCTCCCGCGACCTGTTTGGCCACTTCCGGATCGTCGAAGGAAATGCGGAAGGTCAGGGGGGTGGCCGGCATCACGCCGCCCCCGGCCACGAACTCATCCAGGCCCGGGATCCGGTCCAGCAGGGTGGCCTCGGCCGACAGGGCGGAATCCATGTAGATGTACAGCTCGTCGGCGGTGGTGGGGAGGGTGCCCCCCGCGGCCACATTGGCGTCCGCGTCGTTGCGCACCGGCTGGTTGGGAAGGATGTAGAAGCCCGGGTTGTTGAGGGTGAGCTGAGGCAGGAGGGTGAGGTTCTCCAGGAACATGCCGGCCTGGTTCAGGTCCTCCTGGAGCATGTCCAGGGAAAGGCGGTTCCGCCGGGCGCTCGCGAGGCTTTCCGACGCGGTGGCGAACGTATTGATGCTGGATCTGAACACGCCGGCGAGGCCCGCCATGAGGATCGAGGTGAACAGCATGGCCACCAGGAGTTCCACCAGGGAGAACCCCTTTTCGGGAAGGGACGAGGATCTACGCACTTTTCAGGCTCCTCTGGAGGGTGACGGTCCGCACGTGGGTGGGCGCGTCATTGAAGCTCACGACCACCCGAACGATCGTCGTCCGGCCCCCCTGGGCGGCTGAAACCGCCAGCCCCGCCGTGGAGGTCGTCACGGCCGTGAAGATGGTGCCGGCCGGGGCCGCGGCGCCGCTGCCCAGGAGCGTGCCCGCGAAATCGTAGTACTCGGTGGTGGTGCCCGCGGCGGGATTCAGGTAGACCGCCGCCGGCAGGGTGGCCGGGGTGGTGGCCAGCATGTTGTTCCAGGAGACCCGGCTCTCGTTGGCGGCCGCGTCCAGGATGCGGTTCCCCACGGCGATGGCCGTCTCGAAGGTCCGGCCGTTCGCGTTGGTCTTCAGCGCCATGACCTGCAGGGCCCCCAATCCCAGGATGCCGATGGCCAGGATGAAGGCCGTGAAGAGCATCTCGATCATGGTGAAGCCGCGCTGGCGGGCCTTGAATGCGCTGATCATATGCGCCTCCAGTTCTGGGTCGGGCTCGAGCGGTAGAACCGGAAGGGCGCCGCGGAGTTCCGGGGCACCACGACCACCGCCATGGGTCCGTTGGGATCGGCCTGTCCTCCGGCAAGGGCCACCACCACCACCGAGAAGCCCGTGGTGAAGCGGTTGGTGTTGCCGTCCACCACCACATTGGCCTGCCCGCCGTTGCACAGCGGGTTGCCGTAGGCGGCCAGGAAGGCGGCATCCGTGGAGAAGGGGGGGAGGGTCCGGATGGAATCCGCGAGCCCATTGGCCGTGGCGTCCGTGGCCACCCCGGCCTGCAGGTGGGTCCGCAGGCTCCTTCCGAACTGGGAGAAGAACGTTTCCGAGGAGGCCCCCACCCGGACTCCCGTATACGGATCGGGATTCACCACGGTGGAATCGAAGGGCCTGCCGTCCATCAGGAGCGCGCCCGCCGTGCCCAGGGAGGGGGCCCCCCCCCCGGTCCAGGTGCCGTTCACGGCCAGGGTCACGCTCCGTCCGCTGCTCACGGAGGCCTTCTGGGCCGAGTAGATGACCCCGGTGACCTCGTCGGTCACGGCGCGGACGGAATTCCCGGCGCGATCCCCCAGGGTCATGACCATGGCCAGGGACAGGATCCCGATGATGGACAGGACGACCAGCAACTCGATGAGCGAGTACCCAGGACTCGATTCCCGTTTTCGGATCATGGATGGCCTTTCTAATGAACCAAGTATTGGTTAATTGTCAGGGCGGAATTCTCGATTGTTATTATTATAATAAGTAATGTTGCAACAAATGCAAAGGCCCGCCCCGCCGGACGCGCCCCGGCAATGTATATTTTTTGCACAGGCCTCCCCGCCCCTGGCCCCCTTGACAAGCGGGGGGAATTGCCATTTCCCTGGCTTCCCTGCGGAGCTACCATGGTTCCATCCAGCCCAGGATTGGCGGGCCCCCTTCCCGACCGCCGGTTCGACCACTCACATGAGGTGACCCACCATGAAGCGCCGTGTGGAACAGCAGGGTTTCAGCCTGGTCGAACTGCTCCTGGTCCTTGCCATCATCGGGATCATCTCCGCCATCGCCATCCCCTCCTTCCTGGGCCAGCGGCGCCGGGCCCGGGTCGTGGGCGACGCCCAGGCCAATGCGGCGGTGCTGAGGATGCAGCTGGAGACCCGCAGGGCCGACACCGGAACCTACGGCTCCAACGGCGTCACCTACACCTGGACCGGCACCAGCGCCCCCGCCGCCTCCACCAGCCCCGCCCCCAATTTCGTCGTGAGCAAGAACACCACGAAGATGAATTATTCCCTTCTGATCACCGGCAACGGCCTCTCCTACGTCCTCACGGTCACGGATCCGACCCTGGCCAGCGCCCAGGTCCTCACCACCAACCAGAACGGCAGCACGGTGGTGCTGCTCCATTAGGGTCCGGCCACGTAGGTGTACGGGTCCCGGACGTTCGGCCCGGGTCGTTGTCGCCGGCGGGGCCGGCGACAACGGAAGGCTCTCACCCCATGGTTGGGCCTGTGTTTCACCTATTGGCCCCGACCCACCTCAGGGCCTCTCTTCGAGTGTGGCGAGGAGGGCCTTGGAACGCGCCAACGCTGATCAGCAAAGCGACCTCGTCTCGAACCGGGCATTCGGCAGGTCTGGGCTTGAGCTGGCTTCAAAAGATTGTGGGCGGTGCTAACCGTTCAACGTCGGCGCCCACCGGCACCGGGAGGGCCATCGCGAAGCAAACCCACAAACCCATGGGAGCCGCTCTCCTCGCCTGGGCCTTCCAGGAGGGCCATTTCCTTCCGAATTCCCTTCTGCTCAACGAAGTGAGTTGGGCGGAGCCCAGCCCCGACGTCCCTTCCGTCCCCCCCGTCATCGCCGGCTTGGCCGGCGAGGACGAAACAGGGCGAACGTCCGGAACACGTACGATTACGTAGCCAGGCTCTTAGATTGGGGCCTTTTCCCACCTTACGCGGATGGAGACGGTGGAGGGGCGCGGGTTCTCGACGTGGAGGTCGATGGTGTCGGTGCCTGAAGGGGCGGTCTTGGGGAGCTTGCTGGCCAGGAGTTCCAGGTCCAGGAAGAGGTCGTTTCCCTCGGGGCGGGTGGCGACGCCGAGCCAGGGGGCCTCGCTCAGGGTCACGTCCTTGACGAAGATCGGGCGGGAGGTGCCGGACTTGAGCCGGAGGCTCATCTTCCGGTGGTCCCCGGGCTTGAGGTCGGAGAACGACACTTCGGCGGAGCCGGGCGTCACGTCGGGGGCGACCCGGGCGAGGACGCTCAGGATCCGGCCCGGTTCCAAGACATCGTTGGAGATCACCTCCAGGGTCTTGTGCACCAGGCCCATGTAGCCCTCGGTGTTCAGGGTGACCTCCAGGTCGGTGGTCTCCGCCGGGGCCAGCTCCAGCTTGCCGAGCACGGTCGAGGTGCAGCCGCAGGAAGGCGTGACCCGCAGGATCCTCAGGGTGCCGGTGCCGGTGTTGGTCATGCGGAACCTGTGGACCGCCTTCTCGCCCCGGCCCACGGAACCGAAGTCGTGGACGAGGCTGTCCACGGTGAGGCGGGGCTGGGCGGGGGCCTCGGCGGCCACCAGGATCGAGCCGGTGAGGAGGAGGACTGGAATTCGCATGGGGATTCCCTCAGCGAAGATGGTAACCCTAAACCCCGAAATTGAGCGGATCCCGGTCCAGGGTCACGGGCCCTCCCGGTTCCAGGGGCGCGGCCCGCATGGCCTCCCCCAGGGGGCCCCGGGAGGCGGACTTGAGGATGAGCTGCATGCGGTAGCGGTCCTTCACCTTGGCGATGGGCGATTCCAGGGGGCCCAGGATGCGCAGGCCCGGGACCGTCTCCAGGCGGATGCGCAGCTTGCGCAGGGGCTCCCGGGCCTCCCGGGGGCTGTCGCCCTCGCTGCGGTAGAGGCTCATGGCGGCGTAGGGGGGGTAGCCCAGGGCCTCGCGGTAGGGCAGCTCCTCGGCGGCGAAGCCTTCGAAGTTCTGGGCCACGGCGTGGACGATGGCGGGGTGGTCGGGGCTGTAGGTCTGCAGGAGGACCCGGCCGCTGAGCTCGGCCCGCCCCGCCCTGCCCGCCACCTGGGTGAGAAGCTGGAAGGTGCGTTCCGCGGCCCGGAAATCCGGGATCTTCAGGCCCATGTCGGCGTTGAGGATGCCCACCAGCGTGAGCTTGGGGAAGGTGTGGCCCTTGGCCAGCATCTGGGTGCCGACGAGGATGTCCACCTCCCCGGCCTCCGCCGCCAGGAGCCCGGCCTCCAGGGAGCCCCGGCGGGTGGTGGTGTCCCGGTCCAGGCGCAGGATCCGGGCCCCGGGGAACAGCTCCCGGAGCTGGTCCTCGATCTGCTCCGTGCCCTCGCCGACGCCGCGAAGGTGCTCCGCCCCGCAGTGGATGCACACCTCCGGCGGGGCCGTCTCGTACCCGCACAGGTGGCACCGCAGCCGGTAGGCGCCCTTGTGGTAGGTGAGGCTCAGGGCGCAGTGGGGGCAGTCGAAGGTCTTCCCGCAGGCCCTGCACATCCAGAAGTTCTCGAAGCCGCGGCGGTTGAGCAGGAGCATGGCCTGCTGGCCCAGGGCCAGCGCCTCCCGCATGCCCTTGAGCAGGACGGGGCTGAAGACCACCTTCCTGCGCTCCTCCTTGTAGCACTCCCGCAGGTCCACCACCTTCACCGTGGGCAGGGTGACCCCCGCGGGGCGCTCCGTGAGGCGCAGGAGGCGGTACCGGCCGGCGTGGGCCGCGTGCCAGCTCTCCAGGGAAGGGGTGGCGCTGCCCAGCACCACGGGACAGCCCTCCAGGTGGGCCCGCTTCACGGCCAGGTCCCGGGCGTTGATGCGGGGATGCTCCTCGCTCTTGTACGACCCTTCCTGCTCCTCGTCCACGATGATCAGGCCGATGTCCTTCAGGGGGGCCAGCACGGCGTTGCGCACCCCCACGAAAAGCGGCGCCTCGTCCTGGAGCAGGCGCAGCACATCGGCCTGCTTCTCCGTGGCGTTGAGCCCCGCGTGGCCCACGGCCACCTTTCCCGGGAAACGGGCCTCCAGCCTCGCCAGGAGCCGCGGGGTCAGGCCGATCTCCGGCACCAGCCACAGCACGCGCCGGCCCCGGGCCAGCACCCTTCCCGCCAGCTCCAGGTAGACCTCGGTCTTGCCGCTGCCGGTGATGCCGTAGAGGAGGGTGGCGGAAAAGCCGTCCAGGTCCACGGCCCCCACGGCCCGGCGCTGCTCTTCGTTCAGCACGACGGTGCGGTCCGGGCCCTCCTCCCGGCGCTGGCTCATGAGGTCCAGGCGCTTCACCCGCTCCACGACGCCCTGCTTGACGAGGTTGGCCAGGACGCCGGGGCCCACGGCGCAGGCATCGAGCAGCTCGGCCTCCAGCATCGCCCCACCGGCGCCCTCCAGGGCCAGGAGCACCTTGGCCTGGGAGGGGGTCACCCGGGGCGGATGGGGCGCCGGGGTGCGCCTCACCTCCGTGACGCCCGCGCCCCGCAGGCCCCGGCGGTGGAAGAGGGTGGGCAGGTCCAGGGTCCCGGCCCCCCAGGCCGCGCCCGCCTGGGCCAGGCCCGCCCAGTCCCCCGCGTCCCGCAGGTCGCACAGGCGCTGCCCGGAGGCCAGGGGGGTCTCCCAGTCGGCCACCACCGCCTGGGGCAGGCACAGGGGCAGCAGGTGCGCCAGGCCGCAGCCGTAGTACCGCCCCGCGAAGTCCAGCAGGTCCCACAGGCGGGGCGGCAGGAGCGGAAAGGGGTCCAGGACCTTGTCCACGGGCCGGAGCTTCACCGCCGGGGGGGCCGGATCGGGGCCCAGCACCACGCCCAGGGTCCGGCCCGACCGCAGGCGCACTTCGACCCGCATGCCGGGCTGGAGCCCGGCGGGGGCCAGATAGGTGAGCGGAGGAAGGGGCCGGGCCAGCTCGATGCGGGTGGGAATGAGGGTATCCATGCAGGGCGATGATAGCGCGGCCGGACTCCCCCAAAGGCCCACCCCCTCCGTCCCGGAGCCGTGTAAACTGCATAACCGCAGCAGCTTCCCACCCCCATCCCCCTGAATTCCCAAGGTCCTCCATGGAAACCAAAGGCCACCTCCTCATTGCCGACGACGAGGAAGCGTATCTCCGGACCATCGCCCAGCTGCTGGTCCTCCACGGGTTCACGGTGGACTGCGCCTCCAGCGCCACCCAGGCCCGGGAGATGCTGGAACAAAAGCGGTACGACGTCCTGGTGTCGGACATCCAGATGCCGGGCCTGCCGATCCTGGACCTGGTGCGCCAGATTCCGGCCCTGAACGGGGGCCTGCCCGTGGTGCTCATGACCGGCCACCCCTCCATGGACACCGCCCTGGAGGCCATGGGGAACGCCGTCCTGGCATACCTGGTCAAGCCGGTGCAGTCCCAGGAGCTGGTCATGCACATCCAGACCGGGGTGCGGCTAAGGAAGGTCCAGGCCCTGGCCCTGGAGTCCTCCAACCGCCTCCAGACCTGGGCCGACGAAATGAAGGCCATCGAGGCCGATATCCGGTCCGCCCCCGCCTCCATGGGCGTCATGCCCCTGGGCGGCCTGGTGGGCCTGGTGCTGGGGAACCTCGCCTCCTCCACCCTGGAGCTCAAGCAGCTCCTGGACCTGGCCCTCCAGGCGAACCCGGGCCAGGGGGTGTGCGGCATCCGGGAATGCCCCCGCCTGGGGCTGTACCAGGAGGCCATCCGTTCGGGTATGGAAACCCTCGAGCACACCAAGAGCGCGTTCAAATCCAAGGAGCTCGGAGACCTGCGAAAGAAGTTCGCGGATCTGCTGAAGGGGACGGCCGACACGTCGGTATCTTGACAAATCCGATCCTCTTTCCATAATTGCCCTGATCAAGCCGTCCCTCGGGGACATTCGCCTTGGCGGGCAGGATGCGGTCCTGCAAGTTGAAGGCGCCCGCCTGGAGCTGGGGTACTCCCGCTGCCGGGTCTGTGCTTCCTTTAGGCGCGTCTAGACCCGGGATTCCCCATGCACGTGAAACTCCTCCTCGTCGAGAATTCCGAGGCCCAGGCGCAGGTCGTCCTGCGCCCCCTGCGGGAGGCGGGCTTCGAGGTCGCCGCCGAGCGGGTGGCCTCCTCCCAGGACCTCCGGGCCGCCCTGGACCGGGAGACCTTCGATCTGGTCCTTTGCCAGCACGCCCTTCCGGGGCTTTCCTACACCAAGGTGCTCTCGGACCTGCTGGCCAAGGCCCCCTCCCTGCCCTGCATCGTCCTGGCCGCCCTGGGCGACGAGGACCTGGTGAGCCGGGCGCTGCGCCTGGGCGCCCGGGATTTCATCTCCATGGGCCGCCTGTCCCGGCTGCCCCAGGCGGTGCGGCGCGAACTGGCCCACGGCCCCCGCCGCGGCGAGGCGGCCCCCGCCCCGGAGCCCCCGGAGACCGGCCTCCTGGAGGACCTCATGGACGAGGCCTACGGCCTCCACGAGGTGATCTTCGACGCGCAGGGAGAGCCCGCGGACTTCCGCTTCGTGAGGCTGAACCCCGCCTACGAGCGCCTCACGGGCATCACGGCCCCGGAAGTCATCGGACGCTCGGCCCTGGAGCTTTTCCCGGACATCTCCAGGGACTGGATCCGGAAGTTCGGCGCGGTGGCCCTTTCCGGCCAGCCCCTGGCGGTGGACGACTACCGCAGCCTGCGGGGGCGGACCTTCGCGGGCCTCGCCTTCTGCCCCCAGCCGGGCCATTTCGCGGTGCTGTTCAACGACGTCACGGCGGCCCAGGACCTGGAGACCACCAAGGAGCGCCTGGCCACGGCGGTGGAGCAGATCAACGAAGGCATCTTCATCGCGGACCTGGCGGGCACCCTCCTGTACGTGAACCCGGCCCTGGAGCGCATCCTGGGCACCGGGCCCGGCGCGGCCCTGGGCCAGCCCGTGGCCAAGATCCTGCCCGGGCTCCCCCTGGAGGACCCGGGGGCCGAGTGGCAGGGGCGGTTTCCGGGGCTTCCCGGGGACGGGCGCGCCCAGATCCTGGAGTGCACCCTGGCCCCGGTGCGGGACGCCTCCGGCAGGCCCGCTTCGCGCGTGGGCATCGTCCACGACGTCACCCGCGAGGTGGACACCGAACGCAGCCTGCGCCAGATGGAGAAGATGAAGGCCCTGGCGGAGGTGGCGGGGGGCGTCTCCCACGACTTCAACAACCTGCTCGCGGCCATCCTCAGCGCCACCGAGCTCATCGAGTGGCAGCTGGCCGCCGACAGCCCCATCCGCCTCAAGCTCCAGGTGATCTACCAGGCCGTGACGCGGGCCGGGGAGCTCAACCGCCAGATCCTGGCCTTCAGCCGCACCCCGGAGGAGAAGAGCGAATCCCTCGACCTCTCCCTGGTGGTGAAGGAGGCCATCCAGCTGGTGCGCTCCACCTTCCCGGCCACCGTGCAGGTGCGCTCGGCCCTGGCCGCGGGCCTTTGGACCCGGGGCAACGCCAGCCAGCTCCACCAGGTGGTCATGAACCTGTCCATCAACGCCCTCCAGGCCATGCTCCCCGCCGGAGGCACCCTGGAATTCACCCTGGAGGCCCCGGAGGAGGGCACCGCCCTCCTCACCGTCAAGGACTCCGGCTGCGGCATGGATCCGGCGGTCCTGGAGCGGGTCTTCGAGCCCTTCTTCACCACCAAGGAGCGCACGGAAGGCAAGGGGCTGGGCCTTTCCGTCGTCCACGGCATCGTGCACGCCCACGGCGGATCCATCACGGTGCGCAGCGAACCGGGCCAGGGGAGCGTCTTCCAGGTGGCCCTGCCCTGCAGGATCCCCGAGGCCCCCGCGGCCCTCGGTTCCGCCGGCGAACCCACGGGGCACGAACGCATCCTCTTCGTGGACGACGAGGAGGTCCTCAGCGCCCTGGGCAAGCAGGGCCTCCAGATGCTGGGGTACCGCGTCACCTCCCGCTCCGACGCCCAGGAGGCCCTGGAGGAGGTCACCCACCACCCCCAGGACTTCGACCTCCTGGTCACCGACCTCTCCATGCCCAACATGTCCGGCGTGGAGCTCACCCAGAAGATCCGCCGCATCCGGCCCGACCTTCCCGCCATCCTCATCACCGGCGCCTTCCAGGACCCCGTGCCCCTGGAGGGCATGGCCACCCCCTTCGCCCAGGTGCTCCTGAAGCCCGTGACCATCCTGGACATGGCCAAGGCCGTCCGGAAGGTCATGAGCCTGCGCCCCGCGCCCCCCGCCAGGGCCGAGGCCCCCGCGGAACCCCGGGCCGAGGGGGCCTCGGTCATCCTCCTGGCCGAGGACAGCCAGACCACCCGGAGCCTGCTGCGCAGCTGGCTGGTGAAGGCCGGCTACGCGGTGGACGAGGCCCGGGACGGCCAGGAGGCCTGGGAGGCCCTGGAGCGCAACCCGGGGCGCTATTCCATCCTCGTCACGGACATCGTCATGCCCCGCATGGACGGGCTCCGCCTCTCGGGCAAGGTGCGCGGCCTGGACGCCTCCATCCCCATCCTGATGCTGAGCTCCACCGACGACGCCGAGTCCGTCAAGGAGGCCCTTCACCTCCACGTGAGCGAGTTCCTCACCAAGCCCTTCGAGTCCGCCATGCTGGTGGCCACGGTGGAGCGGCTCTGCGCGGACCAGGCCACGCGGGTGAAGGTCATGCGCAGCCACGAGACCGCCCAGGCCGTGCGCATGGCCCAGCGCGCCATGGAGGCCATCCCCGAGAAGGGCATGCCCATCTACTCCATATCGGAACCCCTCACCGACGCCGGCGGGGACGTGTTCCGGGCCTTCCGCAGGGAGGACGGGTCCATCTTCTTCGCCATCGCCGACGTGGCGGGGCACTCCGTGATCAGCTCGTACGCGGTGGCGGCCTACCTGGGCATGCTCACCAACTTCCTGGCCACGGACCTGGACCTTCGGGCCCTGGCCTTCAAGCTGAACCGCGCCATCCAGGCCGGGCCCTTCGCGGAGGTGCCCATCTGCGGCCTGTTCGGGCACTGGAACCCGGCCACGGGGCGCATCCACCTCCTGAACGCCGGGATCCCCCACGCCCTCTGGCACCGCGCCACCCGCGGCGCCACGCGGGCCATCGCCATCAACGGCGCCCCCCTTGGCATCCTGGACGAACCCATCGTGGAGGAGAAGGTGGTGATCCTGGCCCCCGGGGACCGCCTGCTGCTGGGCAGCGACGGCTTCTTCGACGCCCTCTCCGCGGACGGCACGGCCTTCGTGGACCTGGCGGGGCCCATCTGGGAGAACCTGCGGGGCACGGACATCTTCCAGGCCATCAACCTGGTCTCCGCGGCGGCCCGGGCCCACGCCGGGGGGAGTTTCGGCGACGACCTGCTGGTGGTGGCCCTGGAACAGCCTCCCCTGGCTGCGGACCCCGACGGGCTCGGCCTGGACCTGCCCGCGGACCTGGGGGCCATCGACGGCGCCTGCGACCAGCTCGAGGCCTTCCTGGACAGCCGCGGGTGGGAGGCCCCCCCGGGGGGCCAGGGCCGCTACGATACGCTCCTGGCCGTGCGGGAGGCCCTCTCCAACGCCATCCTCCACGGCTGCGCCGGGGATGGCGCCGCCTCCGTCCACCTCTCGGCCCGGAAGGTCCCGGGGAACGGGTTCCGGATCGCCGTGGTGGATGCGGGCCAGGGCTTCGACCTGGGCGCCCACACCCCCCCCGACACCGCCTCCTCGGAACGGGGCCGCGGCATCCCCCTCATGCAGTTCTTCGCGGACCGGGTGGCCATGGTGGGCGGTGAGCTGGCCATGGATTTTCACCAGACCAACACCTCTTTTGTTGATTGACATATGCGACCCGGGCCCGATACTGACTTGGATTTCATCCGGCCATCGGGCTCGGGTGAGCCTGACGGGCGGGGCTCGGACCTGCAAGTCGAGGGCGCGATCCCACGGACCATCCTGGTTTCCGTGGGTCGCGCCCTCGTTCCGTTTTCCACCAGCCCTTGACCGGGAGGAACCAGATGCCAGCCGATAAACCCAGCCCCGCCGATTCCAGCACCCTGAGGATCCCCTCGGGCGGGAACCTGGTGGCCAGCACCGTGGAGGCCCGCCGCAAGGCCGCCATGGAGGCCCTGGCGGCCCCCTGCACCGAGGCGGTCCTGGACCTCACGGAATCCGAGGTCGTGGATTCCCTGGGCATCACCCTCATCCTGGGCCTGTTCAAGACCTGCCAGCAGCGGAAGATCCCCTTCCGGGTGGAGGGGGCCAACGCCGACCTCATGCGGGTCTTCAGGCTGTTCAGCCTCCCCAAGCTCTTCCCCATCATGGAGAGGTAGGATGGTCAGCCTGGCGGATGAAAGCATCATCGCCGATTTCGTGGCGGAAAGCCGGGAGCACCTGGGGTCCATCGAACCCGACCTCCTGGCCATGGAGGACCTGGGCGCCCAGGTGTCCCAGGAGGTCATCAACCGGGTGTTCCGGGCCATCCACAGCCTCAAGGGCGGCGCGGGGTTCTTCGCCTTCGAGGCCCTCAAGCGCCTGAGCCACGCCATGGAGAGCGTGCTGATGCTGGTGCGGGACGGCAAGCTCCATCCCACGCCGGACCTCATGGACACCCTGTTCACGGGGGTGGACCGCCTGCGGGCCATGCTCGACGACATCCACGCCAGCGACAACGTGCCCTGCACCGCGGAACTCGCGGCCCTGGACGCCATCCTCGGCGGCCAGGGCGTGAATCTCTCCGAGACGGTCAAGGGCCGGGAGAAGGGCTCCAAGCGCGACTTCGACCTGGACGCCGAGGGCGTGCGCTCCGCCCTGCGCCGGGGCATGAACCTGTACCATGCCATCGCCTACCTGCACCACGACATCAAGGACCAGGGCCTGGCCCCCCTGGCCTTCCTCAACAACGCCCTGTCGGTGGGCACCTGCCTGGACGCATTCATCGACGTGGAGGCCATCGCGGACCTGGAGCACTGCCTGGAGCAGGACCTGCCCGTGACCCTCCTCTTCGCCAGCGTGCTCGAGCCCGAACTGGCGGCCCTTGCCCTCCGGCTCCCCGCGGACCAGGTCAAGGTGCTGGAGGTGAAGGCCCTCAAGGAATCCCTCAAGGCCAAGGCCAAGGCCGCCAAGCCCGCCGAAGCCCCCCCGGCCCCCGCGGAGGCGCCGGCCGAAGCCGGCCCCGGGGAGAGGTCCGAGCCCCGGGGACCCTCCGCCAAGGAAGGCGGCCACGAGACCCTGCGGGTGCGGGTGGACCTGCTCACGAACCTCATGAACCTCGCCGGCGAGCTGGTGCTGGGGCGCAACCAGCTGGTGAGGGCCATCGCGGAGTACCGGGGCGAGATCCCGGGCCTGGGGGCGATCCTCCAGAACGTGAACCAGGTGACCACCGAGATGCAGGAAGGCATCATGCAGACCCGCATGCAGCCCATCGGCACGGTCTTCAGCCGCTTCCCCCGCATCATCCGGGACATGAGCCGGCAGCTGGGCAAGCAGATCGAAGTGCGCATCGAAGGCGCCGAGGTGGAGCTGGACAAGTCCATCGTCGAGATGCTCGTGGACCCCCTCACCCACATCATCCGCAACTGCGCCGACCACGCCATCGAGCTTCCGGCGGAACGCAAGAAGGCCCGGAAGGCCCCCACCGGGACCATCCACCTCCACGCCTTCCACGAGGGGGGCCAGATCAACATCGCCGTGCGCGACGACGGGCGGGGCATCGATTCCAGGAAGGTGCTGGACAAGGCCGTGGCCAAGGGCCTGGTCACCAAGGCCCAGGCGGCGGAGATGACCGAACGCGAGATCGTGCACCTGGTGTTCGCCCCGGGCTTCTCCACCGCCGAGACCGTCTCGGACATCTCCGGGCGCGGGGTGGGCATGGACGTGGTGCGCACCAACGTGGAGAAGCTGGGGGGCCACGTGGAGGTGGAGACGGAGGTGGGCCTGGGCACCACCGTGCGCCTTCGCCTGCCCCTGACCCTGGCCATCATCCCCTCCATGATCGTGGGGGTCGCCGACCACCGCTTCGCCATCCCCCAGGTGAACGTCGTGGAATTCGTGTGGGTCAAGGCCTCCGAGGTCACGGCGCGCATCGAGCAGGTGCAGGGCGCCCTGGTGCTCCGGCTCCGGGACAAGCTCCTGCCCCTGGTGCGCCTGGCGGACGTGCTGGGCATCCCCCGGGTCTTCAGCGATCCGGGCACCGGGGAGCGGCTTCCCGACCGCCGCGACGCCATCGCCGACCGGCGCGGGGCCGGTTCCCAGGAGGACGCCCGGGACCGGGACCGCAGGTCGGACTGGCGCAGCGACCACAACATCATCGTGCTGCGGGTGGGCAAGAACCAGTACGGCGTCATCGTGGACGAGCTGTTCGACATCGAGGAGATCGTCGTCAAGCCCCTCTCCACCTTCATCCAGGGCACCAAGTGCTTTTCCGGGGCCACCATCCTGGGCGATGGCCGGGTGATCATGATCCTGGACGCCGGCGGCCTCTCCTCCGCGGCCCAGCTGCACTTCTCGGACCTGCAGGCCGAGGAGCTCCGCCGGGCCGAGGAGGAGAGGCGCAGCGCGGCCCTCAAGGCCTCCCGGCGCCGGTCCGTCATCCTCTTCGAGGGGGCCCGGGGCGAGCGCTTCGCCGTGCCCCAGGACCACGTCCTCCGCCTGGAGCGCATCGTCCGGTCCCGGATCGAATTCATCGGCGAGCGCGAATACATCGAGTACCGCGGCGAGGGCCTGCCCCTGCTGCGCCTGGACCGGCATCTGGAAGTGCGGCCCCTGGACCGGAACCTGGAGGAGCTCTTCCTGGTCATCCCCAAGGTGCCCGGCCAGGATTCCACCGCCAGGCCCCCGGCGGGCATCCTCATCTCCGAGATCCTGGACGCCCTGGACGTGGAGGTGGAGCTCAAGCAGGTGGAATTCCAGGGGCCCGGCCTGCTGGGCTCGGCGGTGGTGCAGGACCACCTGACCCTGTTCCTGGACCCGGTGAACCTGCTGCGGGCCGCGGGCCTCATGGGAGGTGACGCCGCATGACCCAGTTCGCCACCTTCCGCGTGGGGGAACGCCTGTTCGGCCTGGACATCCTCGGGGTCCGGGAGATCATCCGCGTCTCCAACATCACCACGGTTCCCCGGTCCGAGGCCCACATCCGGGGCCTCATCAACCTCCGGGGCCAGATCGTCACCATCCTGGACCTGTCGGTGCGCCTGGGCCACGAGCCCGCCCCGGTGGGGGACTCCAGCCACATCGTCATCCTCAAGCAGGCCGCCGCGATCCAGGCCGGCGGCCAGACCCAGGGCGGCACTTCCGACCTCATGGGCCTCCTGGTGGACGCCATCGGGGACGTGGTGGAAGCCGACGCGGCCCTGGCCGAAGCCCCCCCCGCCAACCTCACCGACGCCGAGGAGCGCTTCCTGTCGGGCGTCCTGAAGACGGACGCGGGCCTCCTCGTCCTCCTGAACATTCCCCAACTCCTTTCCAGCAACTGACGACCCTCCCCGGGAGAACCGCCATGCAATTCCTCGACAACATCAAGATGGGACCCAAGCTCATCTCCGCCTTCCTGGTCACGGCCGCCATCGCCGTGGTCATCGGCATCTTCGGGGTCACGCGGCTCAACGCCATCCAGGCCGCGGACACCAAGCTGTACGAGAAGATGCTCATCCCCGTCGGCCAGCTGGGCGACGCGGATCAGCTCAACCAGCGCCTGCGCGTGAACATGCGCGACGCGGTCATTTCCGGCGACGTGGAGCGCTTCGAGCGCCGCTACGACGAGATCGTGGCCCTGGCCGCCGCCCAGGAGAACGAGTACGACAAGGCCATCCTCACGGATGCCGGCCGGGCCGCCTTCGAGAAGTACAAAGCCATCAAGAAGACGTCCCTCGAATCGAACAAGAATGTCTTCGCGCTCCTCCGGGCCGGCAAGAAGGCCCAGGCCACGGACCTGATCTACGGGGCCAACTACCGGAACGTGCAGGACCTGAACAAGGTCTCCGAGGAACTGAGCAAGCTCAAGCTCAAGATCGCCAAGGACACCGCGGACGAGAACACGTCCCTCGCCAGGTCGGCCACCCAGGCCATGATCACCCTCATGGCCGTGGGCTTCCTCCTGGCCATCGGCCTCGGCGTCGTCATCGCCCGGTCCATCACGCGCCCCATGGCCCTGGGGGTGGACATGATGAACGAGATGGCCAAGGGGCACCTGAAGACGCGTCTGCGCATGGCGCGCCGGGACGAGATCGGCGAACTGGCCCAGGCCATGGACGGGTTCACGGACAACCTCCAGGGCATGGTCGGAGGCCTCGGGGAGATCGCCAAGGGCGACCTGAACCGCGAATGGACGCCCACCGACGCCCAGGACGAGATCAATCCGGCGCTGCGCACCGTGCGCGCGAACCTCCTCGCGCTGGTGGAGGACGCGGCCATGCTCAACAAGGCCGCCATGGACGGCAAGCTCGCCACCCGCGCCGACGCCACCCGCCACCAGGGCGATTTCCGCCGCGTGGTGCAGGGCGTCAACGACACCCTGGACGGCGTCATCAACCCCATCAACGAGGTGCAGCGGGTCATGGGCGCCATGGAGCAGGGCGACCTCACCGCGCGCATCACCGCCGACTACAAGGGCGACCTCCAGAACCTGCGCAACGCCGTGAACAACACCGCCACCCGCCTGGCCCAGGCGCTCACGGAGATCAGCGGCGCCTCCAACACCCTGGCCTCCAGCGCCGACGAGCTCACGGCGACCTCGGCCACCATGGCCGGCAGCGCGGAGCAGATGACGTTGCAGGCCAACACCGCCGCCGCCGGCACGGAGCAGGCGTCGGCCAACGTGAAGAACATGGCCGCCGGCGTGGAGGAGATGAGCGCCAACGCCAACACCGTGGCCTCGGCCTCCGAGCAGGTTTCGGCCAACCTGCGCACCGTGGGCGCCGCGGTGGAGCAGATGTCCTCCAACATGAAGACCATCGCCGCCTCCACGGAGCAGATGACGAGTTCGGTGAACACCGTGGCCACGGCCATCGAGGAGATGAGCGTGAGCCTCAACGAGGTCTCCAAGAACTCGGGCCAGGCCGCCACCGTGGCCGGCAAGGCCTCCCGCAGCGCCGCCAGCACCGCCGAGACCGTCAACAAGCTGGGCCGCAGCGCCCAGGAGATCGGCAAGGTGGTGGACATGATCAAGGGCATCGCCGCCCAGACCAACCTGCTGGCCCTGAACGCGACCATCGAGGCCGCGAGCGCGGGCGAGGCCGGCAAGGGCTTCGCCGTGGTGGCCAACGAGGTGAAGGAGCTCGCCAAGCAGACCGCGGGCGCCACCGAGGAGATCCGGGCCCAGGTGGAGGACATGCAGGGCAACACCCAGCAGGCCGTGAGGGCCATCGACGACATCGTCCAGATCATCGGCGAGATCAACGCCATCTCGGCCAATATCGCCGCGTCGGTGGAGGAGCAGACCGCCACCACCAACGAGATCTCCAAGAACGTGGGCTACGCCGCCCGGGGCGCCTCGGAGGTGGCCCGCAACGTGCAGCAGGCCGCCACCGGCACCAACGAGGTCAGCCGCAACGTCCAGGAGGCCGTCAAGGGCGTCACCGACATCTCCCGCAACATCAACCAGCTGGCCCAGGGCGCCGGGGACGTGGCCCGGAACGCCGGCGAAGCCTCCAAGGGCATGAACGACGTCTCCCGCAACGTGGCCCTGGTGAGCACCGCCGCCCGGGAGACCACCCGGGGCGCCGGCGACACCAACAACGCCGCCAAGGAACTGGCGCGCCTGGCGGAGAAGCTGCAGCAGAACGTCTCGCGGTTCAGGCTCTAGGCCCCGCCCAGCACAAGGATACCAGGCATGGCCGCCGGGACCATCCAACCCTCCGACTTCCGCCTCATGCGGGACTACATCGAGAAGAACTGCGGCATCGTCCTCGGGGAGGAGAAGGCCTACCTGGTGGAGACGCGCCTGGCGGGCCTCCTCATGGAAACGGGATGCATGGACTACGGCGAACTGTACCGCCGCGCCTGCGGCGAGGCCGGCACCGCCATGCGCGACAGGATCGTCGACGCCATGACCACCAACGAGACCCTCTGGTTCCGGGACGGGCATCCCTTCGAGATCCTCCGGGACGTCCTGCTGCCGGAACTGGCGGCGCCCCTCATGGCGGGCCTGCGCTTCCGCATCCGCATCTGGTCCGCGGCCAGTTCCACGGGCCAGGAGCCCTATTCCATCGCCATCACCATCCACGAATTCTGCAGGAACAACCCCGGCGTGCGGCCCGAACAGTTCGAGATCCTGGCCTCGGACATCTCCCCCTCGGCGCTCTACCTGGCCCGGGCGGGACGCTACGACGCCGCGGCCCTCGGCCGGGGGATGCCCGACGACCTGCGGGCGCGGTACTTCAGGCAGGACGGCCAGGTCTGGGTGGTGGACGATGCGGTGAAGCGGATGGTCACCCTCAAGAAGTTCAACCTGCAGGACCCCCTGGATGCCCTCGGGCGCTTCGATATCGTGTTCTGCCGCTACGTCACCATCTACTTCTCGGACATCTTCAAGCGCCAGATCTTCGAGGGCATCGCGAGGCTCACGGCCCAGGGCGGCCACTTCTTCACCAGCGCGGTGGAGAACCTCCAGGCCTCCGACGATCTCTTCGCGCCCATCTACCACGGCTCGGGAACCTACTACCGGAGCCTCAAAACCTAGCCGTCCCTCCGCGGATTCCAGTACCATCGAAATCTATGCCCTCTCCCAAGCTCAGGATCCTCATCGTGGACGATACGGCGGTCTACCGCCGGATCCTCACGGAGGTCGTCGAGTCCCTCCAGTTCGCCTGCGAGATCACCGCCTGCCCCAGCGGGAGGCTGGCCCTCCAGCGCCTGGACCAGGCGCCGGCGGACCTGGTGCTCCTGGACGTTGAGATGCCCGACATGGGCGGCATCGAGACGCTGCGCCTCCTGCGGGCGCGCCACCCCGGAACGGGGGTGATCATGATCAGCGGCACCACCTCCGCCGCCGCGGCCTACACCGTGGAGGCGCTGGCCCTGGGAGCCATGGAATTCGTGCAGAAGCCCGAGGGGGTGGACGCCGACGCCAGCCGGGCCGAACTGCGGGACATCCTTCGCCCGCTGGTCCGTCACGTCCAGACCCGCGCCAACCTGCGCTTTCCCGTTCCTTCGGCGCCCGCCCCGGCCCCGCCGCGGGGCGCCGCGGCCCTGCCCGCGCCCCAGCCCCTTCCGCCGCCTCCCCCCCGCCGGCACGCCCCCGGACCCGGGCGCTTCGAGGTGCTGGGCATCGGCGTCTCCACCGGCGGCCCCAACGCCCTGGGTGAACTCATCCCGGCCCTTCCCGCCAACCTGTCCGTGCCCGTGCTCGTCGTGCAGCACATGCCCCCCCTGTTCACCGCCTCCCTGGCCGAGCACCTCAACCGCACCTCCCGTCTTCCCGTCCACGAGGCCGTGGAGGGCGAGCCGGTGGTCCCGGGCCGGGTCTACATCGCCCCCGGCGGCAGGCACATGGTATTGCGCCGGGGACGGGACGGGGACCAGGCCATCATCGGCCTGAACGAGAACCCGCCGGAAAACAGCTGCCGCCCTTCGGTGGACGTGCTCTTCCGGTCCATGGCCGCGCACTACGGAGGCCATATCCTGGCCGTCGTCATGACGGGCATGGGAAGCGACGGCTGCGAGGGGGTGCGCGCCATGAAGCGCGCGGGTTGCCACTGCCTCACCCAGTCCGAGGACACCTGCGTGGTGTACGGCATGCCCCTGGCGGTGGACGAGGCGGGGCTCTCGGACGAGCGGGTCCCCCTGCCCCTCCTGGCCCACCGCATCGCGAGCCTCCTGGGGCCGGGGAGGACCCCGTGAGTCCCGACGCCCTGTCCAGCGCCGAGTTCCGGCTGCTCCGGGACTACATCCAGGAGCACTGCGGCATCTGCCTGGGGGAGGAGAAGGCCTACCTCATCGAGGCCCGCCTCACGGGGCTCCTGGCCCGGCACGGCTGCCCCGATTTCGGCACCTTCTACCGCCTGGCCAGGAACGCCTCCTCCCCGGCGCTCCGGGAGGAGGTCATCGACGCCATGACCACCAACGAGACCCTCTGGTTCCGGGACACCCACCCCTTCACGATCCTCCGGGAGAAGCTGCTGCCCCCCCTCGCCGACGGGATCCTCCGGAAGACCCGCGGCCGGGTCCGCATCTGGTCCGCGGCCTGCTCCACGGGGCAGGAGCCCTATTCCATCGCCATGGCCATCCTGGAGCACTGCCGCCTCAACCCCGGGGTGAACCCCGCCCAGTTCGAGATCCTGGCTTCGGACATCTCCCCCTCGGCCCTTTTCCTGGCCCAGGCGGGGCGCTACGACGAGAACGCCATGCGCCGGGGCCTCCCGGAGGACCTGAAGGAGCGCTACTTCCACCGCGAGGGCCCGGCCTGGTCCGTGAACGACGAGGTCAGGCGCCTGGTCACCTTCCGGAAGTTCAACCTGCAGGATTCCATGGACCCCCTGGGCCCCTTCGACGTGGTGTTCTGCCGCTACGTGACCATCTACTTCGCCGACGAGTTCAAGCGGCGCATCTTCGCCGGGATCGCCAGCCTTCTGGCCCCTTCCGGCCATCTCCTCATCAGCGCGGTGGAATCCCTCCGGGGCATCGCCGACCAGCTCCTGCCCATGACCCATGCGGGCGGCCTCTACTACCAGTGCGATCCCTCGATTCCAGGAGGCGAAAAATGAAGATCCTGTCCGTGGACGATTCCACCACCATGAGAAGGATCATCGGCCGCGTGGTGGGCATGCTGGGCTACGACTTCGCCGAGGCCTCCAACGGCGTCGAGGCCCTGGACCTGCTGGCCCGGGACCACGCCGACATCGCCCTGGTGATCATGGACATCAACATGCCGGAAATGGACGGCATCACCTGCCTCCAGTCCATCAAGGCCGACCCCGCCCTGCAGGCCCTCCCGGTCATGATGGTCACCACCGAATCGGACCGCGCCCGGGTCATCCAGGCCGTCCAGGCCGGCGCCGCCAACTACGTCACCAAGCCCTTCAGCCACGACGACCTGGTGGCCAAGATCGCATCCACCCTCGGCTCGGACGAGTTCTAATCCCGAATTTCGACCCACTCCGGCGCCTGTCTTGCCTGACCGGGGATGAAAAGGATCCTTCCTTCATCCCCTTCATCCTGTTCATCCAATTAATCCCCGTTCCCGCAGGGCCAGTGATGAGGTGGGACGGCGCGCAGTTGATCCGCATGCGCCGACCCATCCCTGCTCTGGCCCTGCGGGAACAGGGATTAAAAAGGATGAACAGGATGAAGGGGATGAAAGAAGGATCTTGTTCATCACCGGCGCCGGGGTGGGTCGAAAAACGGGACTAGAACCTGAGGCTCAGGTCCACGGAGGGGGCGCTGTGGGTGAGGGCGCCCACGCTCAGGAAGTCGACGCCGGTTTCGGCCACGGCCCGCGCGCGGTCCAGGGCGAGGTTTCCGCTGGCCTCCAGGAAGATACGGCTCGCGCCCCGCAGGGCCACGGCGGCGGCCATCTGGTCGAGGGTCATGTTGTCCAGGAGGATGCCGTCCACGCCGGGGATCGCCAGGCATTCGGCGACCTGCTCCAGGGTCTCGGCCTCCACTTCGATGCGCAGGAGGTTGGGGGCGACGGCGCGGGCCTGGGCCACGGCGGCGGCGATGCCGCCGGCGGCGGCGATGTGGTTCTCCTTGAGGAGGACGCCGTCGCCCAGGGTGAGCCGGTGGTTGACGCCGCCGCCGCAGCGCACGGCGTACTTCTCCAGGAGCTTGAGTCCGGGGGTCGTCTTGCGGGTGTCCATGATGCGGGCCCCGGTGCCGGCCACGGCGTCCACGAAGGCCCGGGTGAGGGTCGCGGTGCCCGACAGGCGCTGGAGGAGGTTGAGCATCACCCGCTCGGCCATGAGGATGGCGCGGCTGGAGCCTTCGATGCGCATCACCACCGCCCCGGGATCCACCCGGTCCCCGTCCTGGGCCCCGGGGACCACCTTGAGGGCGGGGTCCACGGCCCGGAAGACCTCCCCGGCAACGGGCAGCCCCGCCAGCACCAGGCGGCCCTTGGCCACCACCCGGGCCTCCATGGGGCGGTCGGGAACCGAGGCGCTGGTCCAGTCCTGGGTGCCCCAGTCCTCCAGCAGGAAGGCCCGGACGGCGTCGGCGTAGGTGAGGGGGTGCGGCGCGTTGAACATGGCTAGGCCATCCTGCCGCCCATGGGGCGGCCTCCCAGGAGGTGGAAATGGAGATGGAACACCGTCTGCCCCGCGTCGGGCCCGGCGTTGGACACCAGGCGCCACCCGGAGGCCGCCAGGCCCTCCCCGGCGGCGAGGTCCTTGGCCACCAGGGCGATCTCCCCCACCAGACCCGCCCTTTCCGGCGTGAGGTCGTTGAGCCCGGAGAAGTGGGCCCGGGGGATGAGCACGATGTGGGTCGGCGCCTGGGGCGCGATGTCCCGGAAGGCCAGCAGGTTCTCGTCCTGGAAGAGGATGGTGGCGGGGATCTGCCCGGAGGCGATCCTGCAGAAGACGCAATTGGGGTCGGACATGGTGGCTCCCGGTTGCCCTCAATTCTGCCCGGATTATGATCGGAGGTATCGAAAGGTTGACGCCGTGCCCTTCCACATCGTGCTCCACCAGCCGGAAATCCCCCAGAACACCGGCAGCATAGGCCGCCTCTGCGTGTCCACCGACACCCGGCTCCACCTGGTCCACCCCCTGGGGTTCGACACCTCGGACTACTACCTGCGCCGCGCGGGCCTGGACTACTGGGAGCGCCTGAACCCCACGCACCACGCCTCCTGGGAGGCCTTCCTCGCCGCCGAGCCGGGAATGCGCCTGTGGTTCTTCAGCACCAAAGGGGACCGGCGCCACACCGACGTCCGGTGGCAGGACGGCGACGGCCTCGTCTTCGGCCGGGAAACCGTGGGCCTGCCGCCGGAGATCCTCCAGGCCCACCCGGAGCGCCTGGTGAAGATCCCCATGCGGGGCGAGTTCCACCGCAGCCTGAACCTGGCCCAGGCCGCGGCGGTGGGCCTGTACGAGGCGCTGCGCCAGACCGAGGGCTGGTAATCCTAGCGAAAGGGGCAGTCCGAGGTCACCCGCATGGGGAAGGCCCCCTTCTCCACCGTGATTTCCGCCCGGTCCCGGGCGGGGGCGGGCTCGCCGTCCATGTGCCAGGGGCAGGGCCGGTCCAGACGAACAACCGCACGAAGAAGCCGCCCCTCCTGGCGCAGGGGGGTCCGCCCCCCTTCCCGGAAGAGCTGGGGCACCTCGGCCAGGATATCGAACAGCCCGGGACGCCGGAGGCGGACCCAGCTGAGCAGGCCGTCGGCGGGGTCCGCCCCGGGGGCGATCCAGAGGCCGGACCCGTACTGGGGGAGGTTGGCGAAGCAGAGGCTCCAGGCCGATTCCGGCAGCTCGGGCTCGGGGCCCCTCCAGGCGGCCCGGAGCCTCTCCAGGCGGCCCGGGGCCTCCGGGGCGGGCCGCTCCGCCTCCCAGCGCAGGCCGGCCTCCCGGTGGCGCCGCCACAGGCCCACGCACTGGCGGACATAGGTCCGGAGGCCGCGGCCCTGGGCCCGGTCGAAGGCCAGGGCCACCTCGGCCTCGAATCCGGTGCCGCAGAGGTTCAGGAAGGGGGCGCCGTCCAGCCGCCCCAGGTCCATGGCCAGGTCCCGGCCTTCCAGGAGCCGCAGGACGGCGCCGGCGGGATCCAGGGGGGTGCGCAGGCCCCGCACGAGCCCGTTGCCCGAACCGCCCGGGACCGCCCCCAGGGGCACCGGCAGCCCCAGCCCGGCCAGGGCGGCCCCGGCGTGGTGGAGGGTGCCGTCCCCGCCCCACACCAGGATCGGCCCCCCCGCGGCCAGGGCCTGGCGGATCCAGGGCTCGTAGTCGAAGGGGAGTTCCAGGGGCACCGGTTCCAGGCGGGCCCGCACCTCCCCGGGAAGCCGGGCCAGGAGCGCCGCGGGATCCATGCGCCCGTGCCCCGAGCGGGGGTTGTAGACCAGGGGCGTCCGGATCACGCGGGGTCCCCCATGAAGCGCGCCGGAGGCGCCACCAGCTCCATGGGGACGCCGGTGATGGGATGCTCGATGGAGAGCTTCCACGCGTGAAGCCACAGGTGGTCGGACTTCTCCCCGAAGTAGAGGGCGTCGCCGTACACCGGCGCCCCCAGGTGGGAGAGGTGGACCCGGATCTGGTGGGTGCGCCCGGTGTGGGGGGTGGCCACCACCCAGAAGCCCGGCAGGAAGCCCCCGGTCTCCTCCGGCAGGGCCGGGCGGAAATCCGTCACCGAAGGCCTGGGATCCAGCAGGTCCCCGGTGCACCCGAAGCGCGCCGGCCTGGAATTGCGCACGCGGCCGATGGGCAGGTCCACCGTGCAGGGCTCCAGGTGACGGGAGACGCGGGCCAGGTAGGTCTTGGCGATGGTCCGGGCCTGGAACTGCGTGCCCAGGTGGGCGGAGGGATGCTTGGCGATGACGAGGATGCCCGAGGTGCCCTGGTCCAGGCGGTGCTGCAGGGCCAGGAACTGGCCGGGGCGCTGCCGCTGCAGCAGGGCGGTGAGATCGTGGAGGTCGGAGGCCTGGGTGCCCTGGGAGGCCATGCCCGCGGGCTTGTCCACCACCAGGAGGAATTCGTCCTCGAAGAGCACCGGGACGGCCATGTCCAAGGGCTGCCCCAGGGCGTCGTCCACGGACACCGACACCTCCGTGCCCGGCTTGAGCAGCTTGGAGGCCACCTTGATGCGCTTGCGGTGGGCCTGGACGCCCCCGAGCTGGAGCACCTCCCGGGCCTTCCTGCGGCTGAGCCCGGTGTGGGCCGAGACCAGCTGGTCCAGCCTCATGCCCTCCTCGGCGGGATCCACGGTGAATTTCCAGCTTTGCGTCGCCATCCCATTAGCTTACCGTGCCGGGACTTGGTAGGGTGAAGGCATGGAATCCCCAGGTCCGGCGTCCAGGCTGTCCGCGCTGCCCGGAAAGGCCGCCCGGGGCCTGGGCGCCAGGGTCCGGTCGTCCTTCGCCCAGGTGGGCTCCCTGGCCTGGCTCTTCCTGGCCGGCGTGAAGGGGATCCTCCGCCTGCGGGGGGAGCAGGTGCGGGTGGTGCTGGAGGTGACCCGCACCCAGATCCGGTTCACGGCCCTGGACGCCCTGCCCCTGTGCACCCTGGCGGCCCTGCTCATCGGAGGCATCACGCTGCTGCAGGTCTTCGGGCAGCTTTCGGGCTTCGGAATGGAGAACTACATCTGCCAGATCCTGGCCCAGCTGGTCATCCGGGAACTGGGGCCCCTGCTGGTGGGCATCGTGGTCATCAGCCGCAGCGGCACGGCCATCGCCACGGAGATGGCCTCGCGCCAGCTCAGCGGCGAGATCGACGCCCTCTACCTCAACGGCGTGGACCCGGTGCAGTACCTCCTGGCGCCGCGCCTCCTGGGCGGGATCATCTCGCTGTTCGCCCTGATCATCTACTTCGACACCGTGGCCCTCCTGGGCGGGTTCCTGGTGGCATGGCTGCGCCTGCCGCTGTCCTTCTCGGCCTTCGCCGACGCCCTGGTGCGGGCCGTGGGCCCCCGGGAGATGGCGGCGACCCTCTGCAAGGCCCTGGTGTTCGGCACGGCCATCCCGCTGCTGTGCACCTCGTACGGCCTGCGGGTGCGGGTGAGCACCACCGAGATCCCCCAGGCCGTCACCAAGGCCGCGGTGGGTTCCCTGGCGATCCTGCTCCTGGCCGGCGCCTTCCTGTCGGTGCTGATCTATGCCTAGGCCCCTCCTGGCCCTGGAGGGCGTCTCCCTGGCCTCCCCCGAAGGCCGGGTGGTGTTCCAGGACCTGGATTGGAAGCTGGACCGGGGCGCCCGCTGGCACCTCCAGGGCAACCAGGGCACCGGGGCCACCGCCCTGCTCCGCCTCTGCGCGGGCCTGGCCCGGCCCCGGGAGGGGCGGGTGGTCCTGGACGGGAGGGAGATCGACCTGGATGCCCTGGACCATCCCTTCATCAACGCCGGCGACCTGGGCTGGGTGCCCACCGACGGCGGCCTCGCCGTGAACCTCACCCTCCTGGACAACGTCGCCCTGCCCCTGCGCTTTTCCCGCAAGGTAGGCCGGGAGGAGGCCCGGGAGGAGGCCCTGCGCTGGCTGGAGCGGGCCGGGCTGGGGAGGTCCGCCGCCTCCCGGCCGCGCCTTCCCGCGGACCGGGCCTGCTGGATGACGGCCCTGGCCAGGGCCGGCGCCAAGGGCTCCCGGCTCTGGCTGGTGGACCGGCCCGCGGGGGGCCTGGACCCCGAAAGCCGGAAGGCCGCCCACGCCATCCTGGAGGAGGCCGCCCGGGACCCGGAGACCACCCTCGTGCTGGTGGGGGGCGACTGGATGGAAGACCTGGGCGCCGGCCTGCGCATCGAGGACGGACGCCTCGCCACAGGGAGTGCCCCATGAAGCTCGAAAAGGACGACGCCAAGATCGGCCTGCTGGTGTTCCTGGCCCTGGCGGTGTTCGCCGGGTTCCTCTTCCACCGCAGCCTCACGGCCATCCTCACCAAGGAGGCCCGCTTCCAGGTGGCCCTGGAAACCGCCTCGGACCTGTCCGAAGGCACCGAGGTCCAGCTCCAGGGCCTCCGGGTGGGCCAGGTGAAGGCCATCCGCCTCCAGCGGGACGGGGTGGAGTACCGGTTCCTGGCCACGCTGGGCCTGCGCACCGACATCGTCCTGTGGCAGGGCACCCGTGCCGTGGTGGTGGCCAAGCCCCTGGGCGGGTCCTTCGTGGACCTCCAGCTGCCCGAGCCCGCCCTGCGCAGGGCGGCGCTCCAGCCCGGGGCGACCCTGAGCGGCGCCGCCAGCGCGTCCCTGGCCACCCTGCTCGAGGACGCCAGCCACCTCATCGCCAACCTGGACGGCGCGGTGACCGGCCTGCGCACCCAGTTCGAGGCCCGGGGGGCCGGGGCCGTGCTGGACAGCCCCCGCATCGCCAAGGTGCTGACGGACCTGGACGCGGCCCTCCTGGAATTCCGCAAGCTGGCCCTGGAAGCCCAGACCCTGGCCCGCCACGGCGACGCCTCCATGGCCGTGGCGGACCGGAGCCTGGCGAGCCTGGACAAGAGCCTGGCCATGGTCCAGGGCCTTCTGGACAAGCGTTCCGGGGACCTGGACGCCATCGTCGCGCACCTGGCGGGCACCCTCCGGGAATCCGAGGAGCTCGCAAAGGAGGCCCGCGCCCTCCTCAGGACCGCCGGCCCCGACGCCGACGCCGCGCTCAAGGCCCTGGACCGCAACCTCAGGTCCACCGAGGAACTCCTGGAGATCCTCAAGGCCAAGCCCAGCCGCATCGTGTGGGGCAAACCCTCGCGGGCCGAGCGGGAGGATGCCGCCCGGCGCGCGGAGGAGAACCGGAAGCCTAATCCTTGAGCACCGGCGTGAAGATGCCGGAGTACTGGGACGAGGGCGAATGCGCGGCGAGGACGAGGCCGCTCCTCGCCCCCCGGAGCCTGAAGGCCACGCCGTTGAACGAGATGGGGCCGCCGTCAGAGACATTGGTGGGCGTGTAGGTGAAGGCCACCGTGAAATAATTGACGCCGGCCGTGGGCTGGGTGACCGTGCCCGACAGGGACCCCACCGCGGAATCGCCGCCGGAAAGCGTGCCATCGGCGGCGATATTCAGGGTCGCGCCGGTGCCGTTGGAGGCTTCCTCCGCGCTGGCGTTGTAGGTGGCGGCCAGGTCCGAGAGCTGGGTCGTGCCGTTGGAATCGGGTTCCTTCGTGAAGGTGACGGCGGTCCCGGTATTTCCCGGGTAGCTGAGTCGGAGGGTGATCTGGCCGGGGCCGGCGGTGCCGCCGACCTGGACCAGCATGGGGGCGTCCTGGGCGATGGGCACCCTCGCAAGGAACTGGAGCCCCAGTCCCGCGAGGGTGGTGCCGTCCAGGTTGAAGGTCCCGAAGGTGAGGCTCCGGTCCACGCCCAGCCAGGAGAAGCTCCCGTCCCCCGCCTTGACGGCCGCATAGTGGAGCTTGCCGCCCGCATCCTTGCCGGAATAGACGCCTCCCACGTTGGCCAGGGTCGGCGCCGTGGAGCCCCCCGATTTCCCTCCGCATGCCAGGAGACTGGCGAACACCAGGGCCATGGCGCCAAGCGACCATGCGGAAGTTTTGAAAGAATTGAAATTCGGGGTCATGCCTGCCCTCCTGGGGTGATACCGGAAATAAACATAAATTGTTTATTTCTCGACGCCACCCCCTGGGCCGGAATTTCCCGGGCTAGCTCAGTGCCCCCGCATGGCGATGGACCGGTCCATGCGCCGCGCCTGGATGAAGCGCTGGAGCAGTTCCCGGGTCCCGGGGGGCAGGTCCACCAGCACCAGGCCCACCCGCGTGGGCAGTTCGTCGCCCGCCAGGCTCTGGGCGTGGCGCACCGCGCCGGAAACGGTGAGCACGTCGTTGCCCGGGAGGCTGGTGACCACCTCCACCTCATCGTGGTAGGAGAAGGCGAGCGGCTCCCTGAACCCCAGGCCCATGCCCATGTCCGTGAGATTCAGGAGTTTGGCCTCGAGGCGCCGGCCCCGCCAGAAGACGGAGGCGTCCAGGGGGGGCAGGTCCGGGGTGGCCACCCGCACCTCCCGCCGGGGGTGGATCTCCAGGGGTTCCGTGGGCCAGGCGGCCTGGAGCACGGGGGGGACCTTGGGTTCATGGTCGGCCACGAGGGGTTCGAGGAGGTGGGTGCGGATGGAGATCACCTGGTCGCCCTGGATGAGGGTGAGGGTGACGGCGGTGCCCGCCGGGGGCAGCGTGTCCCTCAGCTTCAGGCCCGACAGCTGGATGGCGGCGCCGGGCTCCAGGCTGCGCACATGGAGGTGCCCGAGCATCTTCACCGCGCCTTCGGCCCGGAGGCTGGCGGAGGTTCCGGACTTCTTGGCCTTTTCGAGGATGGTTACCAGGTTCGGGTCGGAGGGTTGCGGGGCTTTCATGGGGTGCCTCAGATTCCGTGGTGCAGGCGTTCGGCGAGGTTGCTGTGGAGACCCGCGGCCAGGATGGCCCGGGACGCGCCGGCGTGGTCGTAGTCCAGGCGGTGGAGCTTGACCCGGCGGTGGGAGGGATCGTAGGTGAGGAAGGAGAGCCGGGGGTCCCGGTCCCGGGGCTGGCCCACGGAGCCGGGGTTGATGAGGTACTTGCAGCCGTCCCGCAGGGGGAACCAGGTGCCGGGCTCGAAGGTGATCCAGGTGAGGCGCTGGGCCTCGTCATCCAGTTCGTAGGCCCCGGGCAGGTGGGTGTGCCCGAAAAAGCACACCTGGCCCGGGAACCCGTCGAAGGCCGCCAGGGCCTCCCGGGGATGGAGCAGGTAGTCGTCCTCGTCCAGGGGACTGCCGTGGGCGATGGTGTAGCCCGCGTCCAGCGTGATCGGCCCCGCGGGAATGTTCTCCAGGAACCAGGCGTTCTCCTCCGTGAGCCGGCCCCGGGTCCAGCTCACCGCCATGCGCGCCGGAAGGCTGAAGGCGGCGTCGGACCCCGGCGTGATGCAGGCCCGGTCGTGATTGCCGCGCACCATCACCCGCGGTTCCAGCTGCCGGATGAGGTCCAGGGTCTCGTTGGGGTTGGCCCCGTAGCCCACCAGGTCGCCCAGGAGGACATAGCGGTCGATGATGCGCTTTTTTGCATATCTCAACAGGATCCGCAGCGCGTGCAGATTCGAGTGGATGTCGGAGAAGATGAGGTCCATGGGAGTCGAGTGCTGCCGTAGTGTCGCAGATTTCCCGGAATCCGGGGCGGAGCCTGAAATCATGCGCGAATTGGGGCCAGGAATTGACGGAATCCAGGCTACCCCAATGTGGGAGCGAAATTGTCACGGACCGGCGCATCAAGCATTTTTTACAAGCTCGTCAGCCAGCACGTCAGCCATTCGCCCCAGGGGCAGGACCATGGGAGCCTCCCACCAGGCGGCCGTCCTCCGGGCGTACCGGTCCAGGAAGGCCGTTCGCTCCGCGGCCAGGGGCCGGTTGGGGTCGCCCCCCACCCGGCCCCAGGCCACCGCCGGCACCTCGGCCAGCCAAAGGGCCGCGAAGCCCGCCTCCCGCACGCGCCTCCGGGTCTCGGGATCCTCCCAGGCCCCGCCCCCCAGGGCGGCCACGCAGGGCCGTTCCAGGCACCGGGCCACGCTTTCCGCCTCCAGGGCCCGGAAGCCCGCCTCACCCAGATCCCGGAAGAGGTCCGGAATGGCGCCGCCGATCTCCCGGTCCGAATCCCGGGCCGGCAGGCCCAGGCGCAGGGCCAGGGCGCGCGCCAGGGTGGATTTGCCGGCGCCGCTGCCGCCGATGAGCACGACGCCCTGTCCCCGGACAAGTATCGGACGGGCCGCCCACCGTGCCGTCTGCGCCGCCCACAGCAGCTCCCGGGGATCCGCGCAGCGGCTGATCTCCCCCACCATGGCCAGGGCCTCGGCCCCCGCGCGGAAGCATTCGCCCGCGTCCGCGGCGGCCAGGCCCCCGATGGCCACGGGGGCCACCCCCCGGCCCCGCAGGGCCGCCGCGCCTTCCCGCAGGCCCGGGAGGCCCACCGGAGGTTCGTGGTCGCCCTTGGTGGCGGTGGGGCGGAAGGGTCCGATGCCGGCGTGGTCGCAGGCGGGATCCGGATGTTCCCATTCGGCCGGGCCATGGGTGGAGACGCCGATGTGGCAGGCCCCCAGCCCCGGCAGGGCCCGGGCCTCCCCCGGGGGCAGGTCCGTCTGGCCCAGGTGCAGCCCCCAGGGCGCCAGGCCCTCCGCGGCGGCCAGCACCGCCAGATCGGTCCGGTCGTTCACGCAGATGGCCGGCCAGCCCCCCCGTTCCGCGGCCCCCGCCAGGGCGGCCCGGAGTTCCTGCCACTGGGCCGCGGCGGGAAGGGGCTTGCCCCGGAACTGCACCAGGGGGAAGCCCGCCTCGCCCAGGCGCAGCACCTGCTCGGCCAGGGGCACCGGGGACCGGGGATCGGTGATGGGGTACAGGGGAGGCAGGTGCATCTAGGAAACGGCCCCTTCCCCCTCGAACTGCAGCCGCACCAGCTTGGCGTAGGTGCCCCCCTGCTCCATGAGCCCGTCGTGGCTGCCCCGCTCCACCAGCTGCCCCTGGTCCATCACCCAGATCTCGTCGGCGTCCTTGATGGTGCTGAGGCGGTGGGCGATGGTGAAGGTGGTCAGGCGGTGGCTGACGCGCTCGATGACCTGCTGGATCTTGTTCTCGGTTTCGCTGTCGATGTTGGCGGTGGCCTCGTCCAGCAGCAGGATCTCGGGCTCCTGGTAGAGCATGCGCGCGAAGGCCACCAACTGGCGCTCCCCGGCGGAGAGCTTCTGGCCCCGCTCCCCCACCTGGGTGAGGAGCCCCATGGGAAGCCGCCCCACCAGGTCCTCCAGCTGGCTCTGCTCCAGCACCGAGGCCAGGCGCTCCGCGTTGTGGGGCCGGCCCAGAACGATGTTCTCCTCCAGGGTCCCGGAGAACACGAAGACGTCCTGGAGCACCAGGCCGAAGAGACCCCGCAGCCGCTTGAGGCTCGCCTCCCGCACGTCCACCCCGTCCACCGTGACCCGGCCCCCGTCCACGTCGTAGAAGCGCATGAGCAGGTTGATGAGGGTGGACTTCCCGGCCCCGGTGTGGCCCACCACCGCCACGCGCCGGCCCTTGGGGATGACCCCCGAGAGGTCGCGCACCACCTTGCGGCCCTCGGGCTCGTAGGCGAAGGTCACGCCCTCCAGGCGCACCTCCTTCGTGAAGGCCACCGGCTTGGGATCGGCCACCTCGCGGATCTCGTCCTGGTTGTCCAGGAGCTTGAAGATGCGTTCGCTGGAGGCCAGGGCGGTCTGCATGACGTTGTAGCGTTCCGCCAGTTCCCGGATGGGCCGGAAGAACCGCCCCGACTGCTGGATGAAGGCCAGCAGCAGCCCCAGGGTGAGGGTGCCGGCCTGCAGCTTGTAGCCGGAATAGAGGATCAGCGCGGCCAGGGTGCCGTTGGTGATGAATTCCACCACCGGGAAGAACACCGCGTAGGCGAAGATGGTGCGCAGAAAGGCGTCCAGGTACTTCTGGTTGAGGTCGCCGAACAGGGCGCGGCTCGCGGCCTCCTGCCCATTCATCTGCACCAGGGAGATGCCCGAGAGCTGCTCGGCCAGGTAGGCCTGGATGGCGGCGTAGCGGCCCTGGGTCTCGCGGTAGGCCGCGGACGCGTAGCGGCGGAAGATCTCCGTGGAAAGCAGCAGGAGGGGCATGATCCCCACCGCCACCAGGGCCAGGCCCACGTGCTTGCTGAACATCCAGATGACGATCGCGGTCAGGGAGAGGGCGTCGCCCACGATGGCCACGAAGCCCGAGGAGAACATCTCGTTGAGGTTCTGAACATCGCTGATGACGCGGGTCATGAGCCGGCCCACGGGATTGCGGTGGAAGAAATGGGTGCTTCGCTTCATGAGGTGCCGGAAGACCTGCATGCGCAGGTCCAGCATGGCCATCTGGCCCACCCAGGCCAGGAGCCCGTAGCGCAGCACCTGCACCACGAAGCCCAGCAGCACGAATCCCAGGAAGGCGGCCACCAGGGGCCCTGAGCCCCGCATGGTGCCCTTGGCCAGGTGGTGGTCGATGAGGCGCAGCGTGAACTCCGAGGGGAGCACGTCCAGCACCGCCCCCGCGGCCATGAGCACCAGCAGGGCGCAAAGGCCCGCCCAGTAGGGGCGGAGGTAGCCCACGAGCCTCGCCAGGAGGGCATGGCGTCCGGGTTGCTGGTCGACCTGGTCGGAATGGAAAAAACTACTGGGGGAATCAGCCATGAAACCATTCTTTCATGATTGCTGTCATGCCATCATGTTTGATCCGCGGATGCGGAACTATTCAAATCCCCGGGGAAAGCCCCGAATTCAGGATGGACGCCATGATGCGATGCGCCGTTTTCATCGACGGTAACAATATCTTCCACTCCGCCCGGCAGCTGGGTTTCGAAGTGGACTACAGCCGGCTCCTCGCTCTTTTGGTTGGCAGGGACCGGGAGCTCCTCAGGGCCTTCTTCTACACCGGCGTGGACGAGACCGCGGACCGCCAGCGGGGCTTCCTCCACTGGATGCGCCGCAACGGCTTCCGGGTGGTGCAGAAGCCCGTGAAGCTCGAGCGCGACGGCACCCGCCGGGCCCGCCTGGAAGTGGAGATCACCACCGACATGATGAACTACGCCGACAAGGTGGACCTGGTCATCCTGGTGAGCGGCGACGAGGATTTCGCCTACCCCCTCCAGGCCCTGGCCCAGAACGGCGTGCGGGTGGAGGTGGCCGGCTTCAGGTCCGCCATGGCCAACAAGGTCATGGACGTGGCCGACCGGTACATCGAACTGGATCTCCTGGGGGACCGGTTCCGCAAGGAAGCCGGCAGCGACGACGACGCCGACGAATACCGGGAAAAGCTCTAGATGGAGATCGCGCTGCCGGAAGGCTTCCCCACCCGCGTCTTCGTGGAGGAGGAACCCCTTCCCGGGCTGCTGCCGGCGGGCCCCTGGACCCTGGTGGGCGACGCCGCCGTGAGGGACGCCTGGCGCGCCGCGGGCCTCCCGGAGCCTCCGGGCGCCCTGTGGGTCCCCGTTTCCGAGGCCTCCAAGCGCCTTTCCACCCTCATTCCCTGGCTGGAGGCCTGGGCCGCCATCCCCCTGGACCGGCAAGGCACCGTGGTGGCGGTGGGCGGCGGAGTCCTCACCGACATGGCCGGCCTGGGGGCGGCCCTGTACATGCGGGGCATCCCCTGGCAGGCCTGGCCCACGACGCTCCTGGCCCAGGTGGACGCGGGCCTGGGCGGCAAGACCGCCTGCGACCTCGAGGCCGGCAAGAACCTGGCCGGCGCCTTCCATCCCCCTTCGACGTTCGTGGCCTGCCGCTCCTTCCTGGGGACCCTGCCCCCGCGCCAGCTGGAGTCCGGGGCCTGGGAGCTCTTCAAGATGGCCCTGGTGGAGGGGGACCTGGCCTGGGCGGAGGAGCTCCTCGCCCCCGGCCTCCCCTCCCCGGAATCCCTGCTGCGGGCCCTGCGGGCCAAGGCCCTCGTCGTGCACCGGGATCCCCTGGAGGCCGGGGAGCGCCGCCTCCTGAACCTGGGACACACCCTGGGCCACGCCCTGGAATCCGCCTCGGGCTACCGGCTCCTGCACGGCGAAGCGGTGGGCCTGGGAACCCTGGCGGCCTGCGCCCTGGCCGAAAGCGAGGGCCTGGGGCCCTTCCCGCCCGGGTTCCTGGCGCGCACCGCCTCCCGGCTCCGGCACCTCCTGCCCGCCGTCCCCCCCTGGGAGGCCTGCCTCCCCCTGCTCCGGGTGGACAAAAAAAGCGCCTCCCGGGGGCCCGCCGGCGGATCGGCGATACACTGCATCCTGCCCCGTCCCGGCGCCCGCGCCGAGCAGAAGGTGCTCCCCCCCGAAGCCTGGCGAGGCGCCCACGCGCGCATGACCACCTTCCTCAACGACCCCGAGATGCCCACGTGACGAACAAGCTGCTCCCCGCCCTGGCCCTGATGTCGCTCATCGGGACCGGCGCCCCCGTCCTGGCCGACGACGACCCCCGGGCCCTCATGATCCAGGCCCGGTCCCTGCAGCGCAGGGACGGCGGCAACGACCCCAAGGGCGCCGCGGCCCTCTACCGCAAGGTCATCGCCCTGGTGCCCGGGAGCTCCCAGGCCTGGCTCCGCCTTTCCGAATCCATCCTGGAGTCCGGGGACCTGCAGGGCGCCGTCGCCCCCGCGGTGAAGGCCACGGAGCTGGATCCCCGCAGCGGGGAGGCCGCGGCCCACCTGGCCTTCCTCCGCTACCGCCTCAGCCCTTCCAGCCCGGGCGCCGTGGCCCTGGCGGCCCAGGCCCTGAAGAAGGCCTCCGCCCTCCTGCCCAACGACTACGACCTGTGGACGTGCCTGGCGGAAGTCGACGAGAACGCCAAGGACGAGGAGGGCGCCCTGCGGGCCTGGCTCGCCGTGGGCCGGCTGCACCCCATGCGCCCCTACGTCAACGGCCGGCTCCTGGCGGATTTCGCCTACGAACGGGCCGTGGAGCTCGCGGTGAAGCTCAAGCAGTACGAGAACCGCCGCGAGGCGGTCATGGCCCTCTGTTCCCGGCCCAGCCCCGACCAGCGCCACCTGCGCATGCTGGAGGACCTGGCCCGGGACCAGGTGGACGCGGGCTTCCTGGGCCACGCCGAGGAGAGCTTCCTTCGGCTGGCCCAGTTCGTGCCGCGGGAGCCCGCCATCTGGGAGAACATCGCCATCGTGCAGCTGCGCACCTCCCGGTTCGACATGGCCCTGGCCTCCCTGGAAAGGGCCGAGAGCCTCCATACGTCCATGCGCATTTCCTTCAACATCGGCCTCTGCCTCATGAAGGTGGGCCGGCTGAAGGAGGCCGAGGCCCGCTGGAAGACCCTGCTCCCCTCCATCCTGGAATCCAGGCCGGAGGATCCCGCCCTGGCGCTTCCCGTCAAGGTCCTCTACGCATCCTGCCTGCTCATGGAGGGGCGCCCCGGGGACCTCCTCGCGGCGGTGCGGCCCTGGCCCGAGGCGGCCTCCAACCCCGAACTGGCCTCCCTCCAGGCCCAGGCCCTCCTCCAGATCCACGACTGGAAGGCGGCCCGGGCCCTCCTGCGCGATGGCATCCAGCGCTTCCCCAAGCAGGACCTCTTCCGGAAGGCCGCGCGCATCCCGCCCGGGACCTTCGAGGAAGGCGTCTTCGCCAAGGCCGAGTCCCGCGGCGCCCTCGCCCTGCTGGATCTGGAGGGCATGGCCGTGCTCTGGTCCGAGTTCAACGCCTGGGACAAGTGCCTGGCCTCGGTGGCCGCCGCCAGGAAGGCCGGCCCCGTGCGCAACATCGACCTGCTCCTGCTGGAGGCCAACGCCCTGGAGACCCTGGGCCAGGATGACCGGGCCATGGAGGTCCTGCGGGAGGGCCAGCGCCTGGAACCCGCCAACGCCACCCTCCAGAACAACCTAGGCTACCTCCTGCTGGAGAAGGGCGGGGACCTGGACGAGGCGGCCCGCCTCATCCAGACGGCCCTGGAGAAGGATCCGGGCAACAGCTCCACCCTGGACAGCTGGGGCTGGGCCCTCTACAAGCAGGGCCGGTTCAAGGAGTCCGAGGAGGCGCTGCGGAAGGCCTCGGCCATCAGCCCCTACAGCCCCGAGATCCACAAGCATCTGGGCGAGGCCCTCCTGAAGCTGGACCGCCTCCAGGACGCCCTGGACGAGTGGGAACGGGCCCTGGCCTTCGTCTTCCCCGACCGCAAGGACCTGGAAAAGCAGGTGCTCGACCTGCGGACCCGCCTGGCCCGCAGCCGCAGCTCGGCCGCCGTGGAACCCGCCCCCGAGCCGGATCCCGACGAAGCCGGCGACGACGGAACGGACCAGCTATGAGGTTCCTCGCCGCCGCGGCCGTCCTCGCCCTGCCCCTCTGCGCCCAGGCCACCCTGGTGAAGGCCCAGTACGCCTGGGGCTACGCCAGCCCCGACGGCCAGGGCAAGGGCACCCTCAACATTCTTCTGGACCCCGCCACCGGCAGGACCATCGTCGAGCTGCAGGGCCTGGGCGAGCGGCTCCTGCTCCTGGAAGGCAATCCCCGGGACGGCTTCCGCCTGCAGATCCCCCGGAGGGAGGTGGACCAGAGGGCCATCTCCCTCGCCGGGCTCAATCTGCCCTTCCTGCCCCGGCTGGGCAGCCCCGAAGGCCTCTACAAGCTCCTGACCCTGGGGGAGGCCGAAGGCGTCAAGGTCACCGGCAGGGACAAGGACGGCCCCGTGAAGATGCGCTACCAGGGCCGGGACGAGAACGGCAAGGAGCTCACCGTCTGGCTCACCCGCACCCGGTGGGAGCGGGGGTAGCCGGCTACCAGATCCGGACCCGGTCCCGGGGTTCCAGGGCGAGCTTCTGGCCCGGCTTGACCCCGAAGGCCGGGTACCAGGCGTCCTGGTTGCGCACCGAATCCGCCCGGTACTCCTCCGGCGCGTGGCCGTCGGTGAGTATCTGCTGGCGCCGGGCCGGCTCGCGGGCCTTCCCGCGCCAGGACTGGGCGTAGCTCAGGAAGAACTGCTGGTCGCCGGTGAACCCCTGGCGCACCGCGTCGGGCCTGCCGCCCAGGGACAGGTGGTAGGCGTCGTAGGAGGCCGCGAGGCCCGCCACGTCGGCGATGTTCTCGCTTAGGGTCAGGGCGCCGTTCACCGCCAGGTCCGGGAAGGGGCGGTAGGCGTCGAACTGCCTGGCCAGCCGGGCCCCGGAAGCCTTGAAGTGGGCGAAGTCGTTGGGGGTCCACCAGTTGCTCAGGCGCCCCTGGGCATCGAAGAGGGCGCCGGTGTCGTCGAAGCTGTGGCTGATCTCGTGGCCCATGGTGGCGCCGGCGGCGCCGTAGTCCAGGACCGCGGCCCGCCTGGGATCGAAGAAGGGCGGCTGGAGGATGGCGGCGGGGAAATTGAGGGCGTTCATGGCCGGAAGGTTCACGGCGTTCACGGTCTGGGGGGTCATGACCCACTCCCCCCGGTCCACGGGCCCGCCGAGCTTGGCGACATTGCGCCGGTAGTCGAAGAGCTCGGCCCGCTCCGCGTTGCCGAAGGCGTCCCCGGGCACCACCCGGAGGCCGCCGTAGGAGATCCACCGGTCCGGGTAGCCCACGCCCACCTTCAGGACGGCGAGCTTGGCCTTGGCCTTGGCCTTGGTCTCCGGGGCCATCCATTCCAGGGCGTCGATGCGCGCCGCGAAGGCCTTGATGAGGTTGCGCACCATGGCCTGGGCCCGGGCCTTTTCGGCGGCCGGGAAGTGGCGCTTCACGTAAAGCTTGCCCACCGCGTCGCCCAGCGCGGCGTTGGTGGCGTCCACGCCCCGCTTCCACCGGGCCCGCAGTTGCGGCGTGCCCTGGAGCACCCCGCCGTGGAAGGCGAAGGAGGCCTCCACGAAGGCCCTGGAAAGGGTCGGCGCGGCCTTCTCCACGGCGTGGAAGACCATCCAGTCCTTCCAGGTCTCCAGGGATTCCGCCCCGGCCAGCGCCGCCAGGCCGATGAGGGCCGAAGGCTGCCAGACCACGAAGGTCTTCTGCCCTCCGAGCCCCGCGGCCCCGAAGAAGGCCTCCCAGTCCAGGCCCGGGGCCCGGGCGGGGAAGGCTTCGCGGTTCCAGTGGTTGTTGCCCTTCTGCACGTCGAAGGTGTCGAGGTTGCCGGCATGGACCTTGGCGATGCGCCCTTCCAGGTCCAGGATGCGCCCGGCCCGGGCCGCGGCGTCCTCCACCCCCGCCAGCCTCAGCATCGTCCCGATGTGGGCCAGATATTTCGCGCGGATCCCCTTCATGGCCTCCGAATCCGACAGGTAGTACTCCCGGTCGGGCATGCCCAGGCCGCCCTGGAGCAGGAAGGGGGAATAGCGGGACGGATCGTCCAGGTCCTGGGCCACCCAGAGCCCCAGGAAGTTCGGCGTCGCGGGCGACGTGTTGTTGAGCACGTCCACGTCCGCGCGCAGGGTGCGCCCCAGGGCCTCGGCCAGGGCCCGGCGGTCCCCCACGGCCCGGATGCGGGCCAGGACCGGCTGGAGGGGCTTCGCGCCCAGGGCCTCGATGGCCGCCTCGTCCATGAAGCTGGCGAAATAGTCCCCGGTCTTGCGGGCCTCGGAGCCGGGCCGGGCCCCGAGGGCGGCCTTGAGGATGGCCGCGGTGCGCGCCGCGGTGACCTCCACCAGCTGGGATCCCGCCCCCACGGCGCTGCGGTCCGGCGGGATGGGGGTGGCGCGCAGCCAGGAGCCGTTGGCGTAGGCGAAGAAATCGTCCCCGGGGGCCACCGCCCGGTCCATGCCCTTGAGGTCGAGACCCTGGGGCCCGGCGAAGGCCACCAGGGCCGGAAGCGCGGCGAGGACGAGGCGGCGCATGGCGTCAGTCCCGCACGATCCGGGTGCCGACGGTGGCGTAGTCCTCCCGCTCCAGGGCCTCGGGGCTGGTGATGAGGACCTCGTGGCCGCCGGAGGCCAGGAAGGCCAGGGCGCTTTCGATCTTGGGCCCCATGGAGCCCGCCGGGAACTGGCCGTCGGCCAAATGCTTCGCCGCCTCCGTGGCCGTGAGGCGGTCCACCCAGCGCTGGGTGGGCTTGCCGAAGTCCAGGGCCACCTTGGGCACCCCCGTGAGGATGACGTAGGTGTCGGCCTTGAGCTTCTCGGCCAGCAGGGAGGAAAGGCGGTCCTTGTCGATGACGGCCTCCACGCCCACCAGCAGGCCCGAGGCGTCCCGGATCACGGGGATGCCGCCCCCGCCGCCGGCGATGACGCAGTGGCCGGCCTCCAGCAGGAGCTTGACGGCGTCAAGCTGGACGATCTCCACGGGCTTGGGGCTGGGGACGACCTTGCGCCAGCCGCGGCCGGAGTCCTCCTTCATGTGCCAGCGCTTCTGGGCCTGCAGCTCCTGGGCGCGGTGCTCGCGGTAGAAGGGCCCCACGGGCTTGGTGGGGTTCTGGAAGCCCGGGTCGTCCTTGTCCACCACGACCTCGGTGAGGATGGTGGTGACGGGCACCTGGAGCTTCTGGAAGGCCAGGCGGTTGATGAGGGTGCGCTCGATCATGTAGCCCATGGAGCCCTGGGTCATGGCGTCGCAGATGTCCAGGGTGTAGGGGGGGATGCGGTTGGCGGCCTCCTCCTGCTGGATGAGGATGTTGCCCACCTGGGGGCCGTTGCCGTGGACCACGCAGAGGGAGTAGCCGGCCTTGATGACGTTTCCGAACATCTCGGCGGTCTGCCTCGCGTTCTCCAGCTGCTCCTCCTGCACCCCGAGCTGCTTTTCCTGCAGGAGCGCGTTGCCGCCGATGGCGATGAGTGCGATTTTGCGGGTCATGGTCATCCCAATGAAAACGTTGATTCTACTTAGGCCTTCGCAGGAAGCAAGGACCTTGGGCACAACCTCCCCGCCGCCCCCGGGACATTCGACCCAGACGGATCGCCCGATCCAGGGTAAAATCCAGGTTTTCTGCGGGTCCCCATGCACATCCAAGAACTGATCCTTCGACTGCAGCGCTTCTGGGCGGACCGGGGGTGCCTCATCGGCCAGCCCTACGACCTCGAGAAGGGCGCCGGCACCATGAACCCGCTCACCTTCTTCGGCGCCCTGGGCGGCAAGCCCTGGAACGTCGCCTACGTGGAGCCCTCCCGCCGCCCCAGCGACGGGCGCTACGGCGAGAACCCCTTCCGCCTCTACAAGCACCTGCAGATGCAGGTGCTCCTCAAGCCCTCCCCGGCGCGGGTCCAGGACCTCTACATCGAGAGCCTGGAGGCCATGGGCGTGGACCTGCGCAAGCACGACCTGCGCTTCGAGGAGGACAACTGGGAGGCCCCGACCCTGGGGGCCTGGGGCGTGGGCTGGCAGGTGATGCTCGACGGCATGGAGATCACCCAGTTCACCTACTTCCAGCAGGTGGGCGGCATGGACTGCAGGCCGGTGTCCGCGGAGATCACCTACGGCATCGAGCGCATCTGCATGTTCCTGGGGGGGCTGGACAACATCTACGACATCACCTGGGGCAACGTGAAGACCGACGACGGCACCTTCCCGGTGTCCTACGGCGCCGTGCGCCAGCGGGAGGAGTTCGAGCTCTCCGCCTACAGCTTCGAGCACGCCGACCTGGACCTGCACTGGAAGACCTTCGAGGCCTACGAGAAGGAGGCCTGGCGCCTCCTGGACGACCAGGGCCACTTCCTCTCCGGCTACGAACAGGCCCTCAAGATGAGCCACACCTTCAATGTCCTCAACGCCCGCGGGGCGGTGTCCACCACGGAGCGCGCGGGCCTCATCAAGCGCGTGCGGGACCTCACCTGCGCCTGCGCGAGGGCCTACGTCGAGCATGACGCGGCAGGAAAGGAGGTGAAGGCATGAGAGAGCTCCTTCTGGAAATCCACTGCGAGGAGATCCCCGCGCGCTTCCTCTCCCCCCTCTCCACCGAATTCGCCGAGGGCCTCCAGGCCTGGATCCGGGAAAACCTCAGGGTCGAGCTCCCCGTGGAGCGGTTCTACTCCCCCCGCAAGCTGGCCTGGCGCGTGTTCGAGGTGCCCGAGCTCCAGCCCGACCAGAGCGACGTTCAGGTCGGCCCGCCCCAGCGCATGTGCCTGGACGCCGAGGGCCGGCCCACCCAGACCGGCCTCAAGTTCGCCGAGAAGTGGGGCGTGGACTTCGCCCAGGTGAAGTTCGAGCAGCCCGCGGGCAAGAAGGAGCCCGTGGCCGTGGTCACCCTGGTCAAGCGGGGCCGGCCCACCATGGATCTCCTGGCGGAGGTCCTGCCCCGCCTCGTCACGGGCCTCCACGTGCCCCGGGCCATGCGCTGGGGCTCCTCCGAATTCGAATTCGTGCGGCCCATCCGCAGCGTCGTGGCCCTGTACGGGCAGGACGTCGTGCACTTCGAACTGGACGGGGTCAAGTCGGGCTTCTCCACCTGGGGCCACCGGCTCTTCCACCTGGACCATCCCGGCAAGGTGACCGTGGGCTGGCCCCGGGCCTACGAGGCCGCCCTGGAGGAGGCCGGCGTCGTCGTGGCCTTCCAGGAGCGCCGCGACCGCATGGCCGCGCAGATCGACGAGCTGGCCCGGGAGGCCGGGGGCCGCGTGGTGGCCGACGAGGAGCTGCTCTCCACCCTGGCGGAGATCGTGGAGTACCCCCGCATCGTCGCGGGCCGCTTCCCCACGGATTTCCTGGACCTGCCCAAGGAGGTGCTGGTGGTCTCCCTCAAGGAGCACCAGAAGGCCTTCTGCGTGGAGGACGCCTCCGGGGCCCTGCTGCCCAGCTTCCTCACCGCCGCCAACCGCCCCGACGATCCCGACGGCTTCATCCGCAGCGGCAACGAATGGGTGCTCCGCGCCCGGCTCTACGACGCCCGCTTCTTCTTCTCCGAGGACCGCAAGACGCCCCTGCGCGACCGCATGGAGCGGCTGCGGCACCTCACCTTCCAGCGGGAGCTGGGCAGCTACTTCGACAAGACCCAGCGCATCGCGGCCCTCAGTTCGGCCATCGCCTCCGCCCTGGGCCTGGACGGCACCGACGGCCGCCTCGTGGCCGAGAGCTGCAAGTGCGACCTGGTGACCCTCATGGTCGGGGAGTTCCCCGAGCTCCAGGGCATCATGGGCGGCGAGTACCTCAAGCGCGAGAACGCCCACCCCAAGGTGTGGCAGGCCGTGAAGGAGCACTACCAGCCCCTTTCCGCCGACTCCCCCATCCCCGCCTCCGACCTGGGCGGCGTGCTGGCCGTGGCCGACAAGCTGGACACGGTGGCCGGGTGCTTCTCCATCGGCATCATCCCCACCGGCTCCAAGGACCCCCTGGCCCTGCGCCGCGCGGGCCAGGGCATCGTCCGCATCCTGTTCGAGAAGGGCTGGAACCTGAACCCCGTGCGCGCCGCCGCCCTGGCCCTGGACGAGGTGGGCGCCAAGGCCACCCGGCCCCGGGCCGAGACCCTGGAGGCCCTGGAGGGCTTCTTCCGGGACCGGGTCGCCTTCCAGCTGGAGCAGGCCGGCTACCCCGGCCCCGTGCGCCGCTCCGCCCTGGCCGCCGGCTGGACGGATCTGGTGGATCTCAAGGGCCGCTGCGAGGCCCTGGCCGCCTTCGGCGACGACCCCCGCTTCGCCAGCCTGGCCCAGAGCGCCAAGCGAATCGGCAATATCCTCAAGGACGAGCAGCCCAGCGATTCCCTGGACGCCGCCCTCCTGAACCAGCCCGAGGAGCAGGCCCTGGCCGCCCAGCTCCCCACCCTGGAGGCCAATGCCGACCCCGCCAGCCTCCTGGCCAGCCTTGCCGACCTGGCCGGACCCCTGGAAGCCTTCTTCAACGCCGTGATGGTGAAGTGCGAGGACCCCGCCCTGCGGGCCGCCCGCCTTTCCCTCCTCCATCGCCTGCGCAGGGTCTTCCTGCGGGTGGCGGACTTCAGCCTCTGGCAGTAGCCCGGATCTCAGTCCTCCCGGCGGATCTCCACGATCTCCCCGCTGGTTTCCGCCAGGAGGCGCTGGAACGAAGGATCGGCCCTGAGCACCTCGTCGGGCCGCTCCCGGTTCTCCGTCTCGAAGGTGATGACGGTGCGCACGAGCCCCGGCAGAACCCCCCGCAGGGCCTCCAGGAGGTACGGATTGCCCAGCTCCCGTTCCAGGTCCTGGACGGTGTTGCGCACATTGGGGGGAAAGAGCCAATGGAGGGTCCGGTCCTGGAACGTGAGCCCCGTGGCCATGTGGGGCAGCGACCCCAGGGAGCGCGGCAGCCCCCCCGGCGCCTGCCTCAGGGCCTCCCCCACCCCCTTGCGCAGCTGCTCGAGGTTGCCCGGATCCCGGATGGGGGCCACCCCGGGGGCCTCGGCGGATGGTTGGGCGGAGGGTTGGGCGGAGGGTTGGGCGGGCGTGTTACCGGCCATGTTACCGGCCATGTTACCGGCCGAATTACCGGCCAAACTAGCGGACGCGCTCCCAGCGGGAGGGTCAACCTGCCTACCGGACGTCGGGGCGGGGGACGGAAGGGACGACGGAGCATCCGGCCGCGTTCCGGGCTGGGAGCTCGACGGAGCGGAGGGCGCGGCGGCCGGTGAACCCGCCGAGGCTGGAGACCCGGCGGCACGTGGGGCGGGCGGTGGCGGGCCGGCGGGTCTGGCGGGGGGCTGCGCCATGGGGGCCGCGGCCATGGCCGTTCCGGTCACGGGCAGGGGCCGGCCTCCGCCCGGACGGGGGGCGGGAGCGGGCTGGCCCTTCACCAGGGCGTCCAGGGGGGCCAGGTAGGGGAGCTGGGCGGCGGTGAGGAGGGCCAGCTCCACGACGACGTCCGGAAGGCTGGTGTCCCGCAGGTCCCGTTCCCGGGACAGCAGGAGCTGGAGCATGCGGGCCCACCGCAGGAGGTCCTGGGGGCCGGCGCCCTGGCGCACATCGGCCTCCATGCGGTCCCGGAAGGCCATCATGAGCTCGCGCCAGAAGCTGATCCAGTCGGTGCCCAGCTCGGCCAGGGCCCGGCAGTTGTCCAGCACGGCGCCGCTGTCGGCCGCCAGGAGCGCCTCCAGCACGGCCTGGACCCGCACGGCGGGCACGATGCCCAGCTGGTCGCGCACCATGGCCTCGCCCACGTGCCCTTCCCCGGCGGAAATGACCCGGTCCAGGGTGGTGAGGGCGTCGCGCATGGAGCCCTGCCCCGCCTCGGCCAGGAGCCGCAGGGATCCCTCCTCCCAGGTCACCCCCTCCTGCTCGCAGACCCACCGCAGGCGGGCCTCCACCATGCCCACCGGGATCAGCCGGAAGGGAAATATCTGCACCCGGCTCTTGATGGTGTCGGGCACGTCCTGCAGCTCGGTGGTGGCCAGGACGAACACCGCGTGCGGGGGCGGCTCCTCCAGGATCTTCAGGAGCGCGTCGAAGGCGCTGCGGCTCATCATGTGCACTTCGTCGATGATGTACACCCGGTAGCGGCAGAAGGCCGGGCGGGTCTGCACCTGCTCCCGCAGGGCCCGGGCGTCCTCCACGGAGGACCGGGAGGCCGCGTCGATCTCCACGATGTCCAGGTTCTGGTCCGGCTGCTCCGACGCCTTGCAGGAATCGCAGACGCCGCAGGGCTCGGCGGTGGGACCCTCCATGCAATTGAGGGCACGGGCCAGGATGCGGGCGGTGGAGGTCTTCCCGGTGCCGCGCACGCCGGCGAAGAGGAAGGCCTGGTGGTGGATGGCCCCTCCGCTCGCCTTGGCCTTCTTCAGGGCATTGGCGAGGGCGCGAACGCTGGCCTCCTGCCCCACCAGGTCGGAAAGAATGCGGGGACGGTATTTGAGGGCGAGTGTGATCATGGAACCGTCATTCTCCCATGATCCCGCGCCGCGCCGACATCACATCCCCTCGAAAAGGCCGCGCTGGGCCGGAACCAGGGGGTGGCGCGGGGGCACGGCCCGGGTTTCCTGGGCTTCCCGCCGCCGGGCCCGGGGGAAGGCCTCCCGCAGGACCCCCGCCACCTGTTCCTGGTACTCGGCATCCAGGATGAACAGCCAGTCGTTGCGGGCCAGGACATCGTAGAAGGGATCGTCCTTGAGCAGGCGCAGGCCGCCCACCCAGGCCCCGGAGGCCCCGCTGTCCTTGGCCCGCCGGGCGAAGGCCACGGGGTTGTGCACCGGCATGAGCGGCGCCACGGCCAGGTTCACCTCGATGCCGGCCTGGGCCAGGCGCTCCATGGCCGCCCACCGGGAGGGCACGGGCGGGGACCGGGGTTCCACCACCTGGCGCACGGTGTCGTCGTCCGTGGGGATGGAGAGCCCCACCCTCACCCGGGGCCCGAAGGCCCGGAGCAGCTCCAGGTCCTGGAGCACCAGGGGGGAGCGGGTGTGCACCAGCACCCGGGTGGTGGGGCACTTCAGGAGCACCTCCAGGCAGGCCCGGGTGAGGCGGAATTCCCGCTCCAGGGGCTGGTAGGGGTCCGTGGCGGAGGCCAGGAAGACCGTCTGCCCATGCAACCGGTGGCGCTGGTTCCAGAGGAGCTCGGGGGCGTTGAGCTTGGGCACGGCCCAGGTGCCCCACAGGGACCGGTCCACGGGCTTCCCCTTTTCGCCGGGGAGGGCCTGGGGGTAGTCCCGCACGTAGCAGTAGCGGCAGCCGTGCTCGCAGCCCCGGTAGGGGCTCAGGGCGAACCCGAAGCCGTAGCGGTCGTCCTTCTGGGGCCGCAGGATGCTCCGGGCGTCCTCGGGCTCCACCTGGAGGTCGTGGAACAGCTCCCTGGGATGCGCGAGGCTTAGGAGTGGCGGCGTCATACCTGTATGATTCGCCTTTTTTTCGTGGAGTCAAGGGTGCAATCCGTCACGACCTCGGCCCCGCCCGTTGACGGGTCCCCCACGATGCAGCCTAGACTTCCTTAAATCGTTATCCAGTTTGCAATTACCTGAAAGGTTGCCCATGCGTCAACTCAAAGGCAAGGCCGTGGTCGCCCAGGGGGGCGGCCCCACCGCCGTCATCAACCAGAGCCTCGTGGGCCTGGTGATCGAGGCGCGGAAGTGGCGCTACATCACCAACGTGTACGGCGCGCGCTTCGGGGTGAGCGGCATCATCAACGAGGATTTCCTCGACCTCTCCCAGACCACCACCCACAACCTGGAGATGGTGGCCGCCAGTCCCTCCTCGGCCCTGGGCTCCACCCGCGTCAAGCCCGACGAGGCCTACTGCGCGCGCATGGTGGAGGTGTTCCAGAAGCACGGCGTGCGGTACTTCTTCTACATCGGCGGCAACGATTCCGCCGAGACCTGCCGCATCGTGGCCTCCTACGCCCGGCTCGTGAACTACGAGCTGCGGGTGATCCACATCCCCAAGACCATCGACAACGACCTGGCGGTGACCGACCACTGCCCCGGCTTCGGATCCGCGGCGCGCTTCGTGACCTCGGCCTTCGCCTGCCTCGACCTGGACAACTTCGCCATCCCCGGCGTCTTCCTGGGCGTGGTGATGGGGCGCCACGCGGGCTGGCTCACGGCGAGCTCGGTCATGGCGCGCCGGGACCCCAAGGACGGGCCGCACCTCATCTACGTCCCCGAGCGGGTCTTCGACACGGACCGCTTCCTGGACGACGTGGAGCGCGTCCACTCCGCCAACGGCCGCTGCGTGGTGGCGCTGTCCGAGGGCATCGTGGGCGCCGACCACCGCCCCGTCCTCACCCACCTGCAGCCCGAATCCGAATTCGACGCCTTCGGCAACGTGCAGCTCTCGGGCCGCGGCACCCTGGGTGACGCCCTCAGCGACGCCATCAAGCAGCGCCTGGGCATCAAGCGCGTGCGGTGCGACACCTTCGGCTACCTGCAGCGCTCCTTCCTGGGCGTCATCTCCGATTCCGATTCCAGCGAGGCCCGGGACGTGGGGGAGACCGCCGTGCATTTCGCCTTCAACCGCCAGATGAACGGCTCCGTGGCCATCCGCCGCACCGGGGACTACTCCGTGGACTACTTCCTGACCCCCCTGGAGACCGTGGCCGCCCACACCAAGCTCCTCCCCCCCGAATACCTAAAGGGCGACAGCGACATCGACGAATCCTTCCGCGACTACGCCCGCCCCCTCATCGGCACCATCCCGCATTTCGACCGGATCATCGCGCCTCGGGTGGATCCCGCGGCCGTGGAACCCTGAAGGAGATGGGCCAGGGTCATCCCCTTCATCCCCTTCATCGGCGTCCATCCCCGTTCCGCAGGGCCAGAACTGGGATGGTTCGGCGCCCCAGGCAATGGCCGCGCCTCCCCACCCCATCGCCGGCCCTGCTGGACAGGGATGGACGCCGATTCAGGGGATGAAAGGGGATCTGTCTTCTCCCGCGTTTTCAATCCCCCATCCGCATTGGACAACGGCAAGCGCGGGCAGCGGGGATGCTGCCCGCGCTTCCCGGAACCTCAGGCCCAGTTCATCTCCGCCGTGAAGTGGCGCAGGTACTTCGTCTGCTTCGCGATGCGCACGCCGCGCACCAGATGGGCCTTGGCCTTGAGCTCGCAGATCACTTCGGCCGCGAAGTCGAAGTGGCTCTGGGTGTAGACCCGGCGGGGGAAGGCCAGGCGCACCAGTTCCATGGGACCGTAGTGCTCCACGCCGTCGTCGTCGCGCCGGCCGAACATCACCGAGCCGATCTCCACGCCCCGGATGCCGCCTTCCAGGTAGAGGGCGTTGGCCAGGGACCAGGCGGGATAGTCCTGGGGGCCCAGGTGGGGCAGGAATTCCTTGGCGTCGATGTAGACGGCGTGGCCGCCGGTGGGCTCCACGATGGCGACGCCCCCGGCCAGGAGCTTCTCGCCCATGTACTCGGCGGTGCGCAGGCGGTAGCGGAGGTAGTCCTCGTGGAGGACCTCCTCCAGGCCCACCGCCAGGGCCTCCAGGTCGCGGCCCGCGAGGCCGCCGTAGGTGGGGAAGCCCTCGGTGAGGATGAGGTTGTTGCGCGCGGCCTCCACCCAGGTTTCGTCCTTGAGGGCGATGAAGCCGCCGATGTTGACCATGCCGTCCTTCTTGGCGCTCATGGTGCAGCCGTCGGCGAGGCGGAACATCTCCTGGGCGATGCTTTCGATGGTGCGGTCCTGCATGCCCTCTTCGCGCAGCTTGATGAACATGGCGTTCTCGGCGAAGCGGCACACGTCCAGGATCAGGGGCTTGCCGTAGCGCTTGAGGAGTTCGCTGTAGGCCCGGATATTGGCCATGGACACGGGCTGGCCGCCCCCGGAGTTGTTGGTGATCGTGAGCATGCCGAAGGGCACGCGGTCCCCCTTGGTCTTCAGGAGGTCCTCCACCTTGCCCAGGTCGATGTTGCCCTTGAAGGGGTGGATGGTGCGGGGCTGGGTGCCCTCGGGGATCACCAGGTCCGCGGCCTCGACGCCGTCGAATTCCAGGTTGGCCCGGGTGGTGTCGAAGTGGGTGTTGTTGGGGACGATGTCGCCGCGCTTGGTGGCCACCCCGAAGAAGATGCGCTCCGCGGCGCGCCCCTGGTGGGTGGGGATGATGTGGGGGTAGCCGGTGAGCTTCTGCAGCACGGACTGGAGGCGGAAGAAGCTGCGCGCCCCGGCGTAGCTCTCGTCGCCCTCCATGATGGCGCCCCACTGCTTGGCGCTCATGGCGCCGGTGCCGGAGTCGGTGAGGAAGTCGAGGATGACATCCTCGGCGCGGAGCTTGAAGACGTTGAGTTTCGCGTCTTCCAGGAGCCGCTCGCGCTCGGCGCGGGTGGTCATGCGGATGGGTTCGACGCTCTTGATGCGGAAGGGTTCGATCATGGTCTTGGGCATGGGATACCTCGGAAGGGGTTTCGTGGAAGGAATAGGGACGCGCGGGATCAGAGCGCCCTATCCTCGCACGAGGAGCGGGCCTCGTGCTCCGCCCTCCGCTTCTTGCTCCGGCACCCGGGGACCATTCAGGCCTCCGCCAGGATCCGGAGGCCCTGGAGGGCCTTTTCCATGGTGAGGAAGACCGGCAGGCCGGCCTTGGCCAGGGCCTCCCGGTAGGGCCCGTAGAGGGCCCCGCCCTCCACCGCGACGCCCACCCGCTTGCCGGAATCCCGGGCGATGGCCGCGAGATCCCCGGCGAAGGCGTCCATGGCCGCGGGATCCGTGGTGTCCAGGCGGCGGGTGAAGGGCACCAGGCCGATCACCAGGGTGTCGGCGGCGGTGGCCGCGATGAGGCGGGCCGAATCCAGGTACGCCGCCCCGTCGGCCATGGGCGTCACGTCCAGGGGGAGCCGGGGGTTCACCAGCTCCGTGAGCTTGTGGGTCTCCAGCAGCGCCTTCAGGGAGGCCACGTCCTTATCCGCCAGCACGTGGCCGGCCACGGCCCCCTCCAGCAGGTCGGCGCTCACCACGCTCTCGTAGCCGGCGTTGCTGATCACCGCCACCCGGGAGGGCTTGCCCGCGGGGAAGGCCGAAACCCAGGCCAGGGCCGCGTCGAAGACCCCCATGCTCTCGCACACGATGATTCCGGCGCGCTTGAGCAGGGCCTTCTGCAGCGCCCAGTCCCCGGCCAGGGCCCCGGTGTGGCTGCTGGCGGCCTTCTGGCCTTCGCTGCTGCGCCCGCCTTTGTAGAGCACCACCCACTTGCCCTTGGCGATCACCTCCCGGGCCGCCTTGGCCGTGGCCAGGAGATCGCCGGGCTGGAAGCCCTCCACGTAGGTGGCGATGACCCGCGTCTGCGCGTCGTCCCCCAGGGCGGCGATGAAGTCCGAAAGGCGCACGTCGATCTGGTTGCCGATGGACACGGCGTAGCGCAGGGGCAGCTCCGGCGCCGAGGAGAGGCGGGAGATGAGGAAGGCCCCGCTCTGGCTCACCAGGGAAAGGGCGCCGCCCCGGGCCTCCACGGGCAGCTTCTCCTGGGGGATGAACAGGGTGTTCACCCGCCCCTCGCTGCTGAGGAAGCCCAGGCCGTTGGGTCCCACCAGGGCCGGGGTCCAGAGCCCCTGGGCCCGGCGCCGGGCCAGGAGATCGGTGAGGAAGGCGCCGCGGCCCTCGGTGTCCGCGCCGTCCCCCACGCCCCCGGGGACCAGGTACACCACCTGGGCGCCCCCGCCCTGTTCGCAGAGCTGCTGGATGGCGGCCACGGTCTGGGCCGCGGGAAGGCAGAGGATGAGCATGTCCACGGGCCGCGCCGCCAGGTCCTCCACGCCCCCCAGGCAGGGCAGGCCGTCGATTTCCGCGGTGCCCGGCTTGATGGGGATGATGGCGGCCCGGTCCAGGGTGGAGGTGAGGAGGTTGTCCAGGATCATGCGCCCGGGGGTGCCGGGCCGCGCGGAGATGCCGGCCAGGGCGATGGTGCGGGGCTTCACCAGGAGATCCAGGAGCTGGGAGGGCGCCAGGCCCTTGGGGGCCTCCGGCGCCGGGGCGCCCAGGCTCCCCACCCCGTCCAGGGCCACGGGCCGCCCTTCCGGATCCAGGACCACGGGGTTCATTTCCAGCAGTTCGGCCTTGCGGCTGTCCAGGAGGTCCGCCAGGGTCCACAGGCCGCGCAGGTAGGAGAGCACCGCGCCTTCGGTGGTGAGCGGCTTGCCCTGGCGCAGGGTGCCCAGCCACACCCGGCCCAGGTAGTGGGCCTTGAAATCGGCCAGGGCCTGCTCGGGGGTGACCAGGGACAGGGGCCACAGGCAGGGCCGGATCTCCTCGCCCCAGGCGTTGGTGTGGAGCCCGCCGATGCCCAGCACCACGGTCCACCCGGCCTCGGGGGTCCGGCGCAGGGCCACCAGGGCCTCGGTGGGCAGGCCCGCCACCTTGCGGAAATCCACCATCTCCACCACCAGCATGCCCACCCAGGGGCCGCCCGCGGTCTTCTCCATGTCCTGGGCGTGGGCCCACACGGCCTCGGCGTCGAAGGCCTCGAAGCGCACCAGGCCCACGTCGGACTTGTGCCACACGTCCTGGGCCACGCCCTTGAGCACCACCTTCTCCCCGGCCTTGAAGGGCAGCCGGTCCACGTCGGCGCGGCTTCGCACCAGGCCCCGGCGCAGCCCGGGAAGGCCCGCCAGTTCCAGCAGGTCGTAGGCTTCCAGCTCGTGGATGAAGGTGCTCATGGGATCTCCGGACGACTCCCGGGATTATCCCTGGGCCGGCGAGTGCAGGGGGTCACTAGCCGCCGGAGCTCACCCAGCCGGCCCGGCCCGGAATCTCCAGGCGGGTGAGTTCCCGCGCGGGAGGGTTGGCGGCCTTGAGCTCGGGCACCCAGTCCGCGTGGGTGCGCACCCGCACCTCCCGGTCCCGCAGGCCCCGCAGGAAGGCCTCGAAGGTGCCCGCCAGGGCCCCTCCCTCCACCTCCGTGTGCAGGGCGTAGACGTTGAGGGCGTCCTCCCGGAGCAGGGACCAGACCTTTTCGTTCACCTGGTCCGCGGTCATGCCGTCCAGGCCCAGGTACTCGTCCAGGGTGGGCAGCGTGGTGGGCACCTGGAGCGTGGAGAGGGTGCGGCCCTTCACGACGGGATAGAAGGGGGACAGGCCCCGGCAGTCCCCGGCGTAGTCCAGCTTGTAGGCCTCCTGGATCTCCAGGGTGGCGTCGTTGCAGCGCCAGGCGGGGCTCACCGCGCCCCGGGCGGCCTCCCCGAAGACCTCCTGGTAGGCGTTGTGCGCGTCCCGGAACCAGGCTTCCAGCCAGGGCCGGGACTTGCGGTCCAGCAGATCGTGGTACTGCACGTGGTCCCACCCGTGGATGGCCACCTCGTGGCCGGCCTCGCGGGCGCTGCGCATCTGGGCGGCGGCGCGCTTCCAGATGATGGGCGCCGGGAGCAGCACCCCGTACATCATGGTCTTGAACCCGTAGAGCCGGGCCGGCCCGGTGCGGCGCATCTTCTCCAGGAAGCCCTTCCGGAAGATCCGCCGCAGGGCCTTGCCGCTGTTGTCCGGACCGAAGCTGAAGTAGAAGCTGGCCTGCATCTTCTGCTTGTCCAGCATCCGCAGGAGGGCCGGTATCCCCTTCAGGGAGCCCTCCAGGGTATCCACGTCCACGCGCAACGATATCGTCTTCATGGCTTCGATTCTACGCCGCCGAGCCGTCTTTGAGGATCTCTTCGAAGCGCCGGAACAGGTGGGCCCGGGGGCCTTCGGGCACCTTCTTGAGGCGCATGCCGGCCTGCTCCGGGGTGCGGCCGCCCTTGTGCTGGTTGCACAGGAGGCAGCAGGCCACCAGGTTCTGCCAGGTGGACCGGCCCCCCTGGCACAGGGGGATGATGTGGTCGATGGTGTCGGCGCGGTTGTGGCAGCCTTCGTACTGGCAGGTGTAGTGGTCCCTGCGCATGACCCGCCGGTCCAGGCGGCCCATGAGGAGCTTGCTTTCCGAGCAGGCCTGGGCGTGGGGGAAGATGATGAGGTAGATGGCGCCGCAGGGGTCCTCGGAGCGGTCCAGGTTGGCGGGATTGAGCACCTGGGCCCGGCCGGAGGCCACCGCGCGGATGGCCTTTCGGCGGGCAACCTCCATCATTGGCACATAGTTCCGGTCCACGGCGATGACCGAGATTCCAGGTGGTTTGTCCGCCTTGTGCGTCATGGCGCCCCTCGCTGCGCTGGGGTCACCTCCATTGTGCGGGGAAAGACCCCCGTCCCACAAGGGCATGCCGGAAATCCGGGTGATTTAAAGGGCTTCGGGCAGCCGCCAGGTGGCGGTACGCTCGTCCCCTTCCCCCTCCAGTTCCAGTTCGGCCACCCATGGGGTGGGCCAGGGACCGGGGCCCCCGGCCCATTCCACCACCAGGTAGTCGGCGGACGTGACCGTCTCCTCCAGCCCCAAGGTCCAGGCGCCGGCCTCGCCCAGGCGGTAGAGGTCCAGGTGGTGGATCCGGGCGGCGGGGCAACTGTAGCGGTGGAGCACGGCGTAGGTGGGGGAGGCCACCTGGTCGGGGTCCCCCCCCAGGCCGGCCACGAAGCCGCGGGTCCAGGTGGTCTTGCCCGCCCCCAGGGGGCCGCGCAGGAGCCAGGTCCCCCCGGGGGGGGTCAGGCGGGCCAGTTCGGCCCCCAGGGCCTCGGTGGCCCCTTCCTCCCGCAGGAGGCGTGTTTCAGGCATGGTGGTCCTCCGAATGGATGTCCCTGAGCAGGGCGGCCAGGGACGGGCCCAGGTCGCGGATGAGGATGGGCCCGGGGCCCAGGCGGTCCGCGGCGGCCCCGTGGAGCCACACCGCGGCGGCCGCGGCCTCCCGCAGGGTGCGCCCGGCGGGATTCCGGCGCCAGCCCGCGGCGGCGGCGGCCACCATGCCGGCCAGGAAATCCCCGGACCCGCCCGTGGCCAGGCCCGGGTGCCCCGTGGGGTTCGCCCATATCTCGGCCAGCCCGCCCCCGGCCACCAGGGTCTGGGCGCCCTTGAGCACCAGGACCCCGGGCCCCGTGGCCACGGCCCGGGCCCGGACCGTCCGGTCCCCGTCCCCGGGACCGAAGAGCCGCAGGAATTCGCCGGGATGGGGGGTGATGACGGTGTCCGCGCGTTCCATCCACCGGGGGCCCTCCCCCTCCCGGAGGGCGGAAGCGTCCACCACCAGCGGGCCCTCCCAGCCGGGCACCTCCGTGACCCCGCCGGGCCCCGCCAGCACCGCGTCGACGCCCGCGGGCACGGCGCCCTCCCAGGCCCGCACCATGGCCTCGGGCACCTGGCCGGCCACCTCGGCCCGCACCGAGGCGTCCGTGAGCACCGTCACCAGGCCCGCCCCCATGCGCAGGGCGCCCAGGGCCGCCAGCACCGCGGCGCCGGACATGCCCGGGGATCCCGCGCGGATGGCCACGTGGCCGAAGTCGCCCTTGTGGGCGTCCCACCCCCCCGGGCGGGGCCGGGGCCGCTCCAGGAGGCGCATGGCGGCCCCGGGGGCGCCCTGCAGGGGGATGGGCACGAGGGTGATCTCCCCGCAGAAGTCCCGGGCCGGTCGCAGGCCGTGGCAGATCTTCAGGTGCCCGAAGGCGGCGGTGCGCGAGGCCCGCACGGCGGGGCCGGCGGGTTCGGGGGAGCCGGGGTCCAGCCCCGAGGGCAGGTCCAGGGCCAGCACCCGCGCCCCCTCCAGGGCCTCCACCCAGGCCAGGGCGGCGCCGCCCAGCGGCAGGCGCGTGCCCAGGCCGAAGAGGCCGTCCACCACCCACCCCCGGAAGCCCGCGGCGGCCCCCCGGGGATCGGCCGCGAACCGGAAGGTCCCGCCCAGGCCCGTCCACAGCCGGGCCTGCAGGGCCGCGTCGCCCTTCCAGGCGGGTTCGGGGTCCAGGGTCCACACCTCCACGTCCCGGCCCCGGAGCCGCGCCAGCCGCGCCAGGGCGAGGGCGTCGCCCCCGTTGTTCCCGGGGCCCGCCAGCACGTGCAGGGGCCCCTCCCCTGGCAGCAGGGCCAGCGCGCCCAGGGCGGCATGCTCCTGGAGCACCAGGGAGGGGATGCCCCAGCCCTGGATGGCCCTGTGTTCCAGGTCCCTCATTTCCCGGGCGGTGAGAAGCGGAATCATGCGGGTCTCCAGGATGAGCTAGGATAGAACCACAATCCCATGGAGACCAGCGTGCGAAAAGTCCTGACCGTCCTCCTCCTGAGCCTGCCCCTCCTGGCCGCCAAGCCCAGGGTGGAGATCACCACCACCGCCGGGGCCTTCACGGTGGAACTGGAACCCGACGCCACGCCCGTCACCGTGGCCAATTTCATGAACTACGTGAAGAAGGGCTTCTACCCCGGCACCATCTTCCACCGGGTGAAGAAGTCCGCCCCCGCCATCATCCAGGGCGGCGGCCACACCCCCGACCTGGCCAAGAAGCCCACCGACGCCTCCATCAAGTGCGAGGCGGACCTGGCCAAGGCCAAGGGCCTCAGCAACGTGCGGGGCACCATCGCCATGGCCCGGGAGAGCCTGCCCGACAGCGCCAAGGCCCAGTTCTACATCAACGTGAAGGACAACAAGGCCCTGGATTTCAAGGCCCGGAACCTCGCCGATTTCGGCTACTGCGTGTTCGGCAAGGTCATCAAGGGCATGAACGTGGTGGACAAGATCGCCGCCGCCAAGACCGGCACCCAGAAGGGCATGGCCGACGTTCCCGTGAGCCCCGTGACCATCACGGCGGTCAAGGAAGTGAAGTAATCCGTCACAAGTGGCGCGCCCGCGATCCCCGGGGACCCGGGTGTGCTCTATAATCCATGCCTACGTTGGAGTTGAAATGTCCACTACCCCCATCCGCGTGATCATCGCCAAGCCGGGCCTCGACGGGCACGACCGCGGGGCCAAGGTCGTGGCGCGGGCCCTGCGCGACGCGGGCATGGAAGTGATCTACACCGGCCTGAGGCAGACCCCCGCCCAGATCGTGGCCGCGGTGGAGCAGGAGGACGCGCAGGTCCTGGGCATGAGCATCCTCAGCGGCGCCCACAACCAGATCTTCCCCGAGGTCATGCGGCTCCTGAAGGAGAAGGGCATCGACGACGTGCTGGTGTTCGCCGGCGGCATCATCCCCGACGAGGACATCCCCGCGCTCAAGGAAGCCGGCATCAGGGCCATCTTCCAGCCCGGCACCAACACCGACGACGTGGTGACCTTCATTCACGCGACCCTGGGGTAGCGATCCACCGGGTTCCCGCGGGGGCCTTGAAGGCGAAGGTGTCCGCGGCGAAGGGCGCGGGCACGTGGGGCGACAGGAATTCCAGCACCTGCCGGGCGCCGGTGGGATCCACCCAGCTGATGCGCAGGGGCATGCCCCCCTTCCCTTCCAGGCTCACCTTGGGCAGGCCGGCCTTGCGGGGTTCCAGGGTGAAGGCGTCGGGCCCGGCGCCGGGCTTGACGGCGAACACCTTGTCCAGGGCGGCGGGATCCAGCAGGACCCACAGGAGCGGCGCGTCCTTGGAGGCGCTGCGCAGGTCCACCTTCTGGGCGGTGCGGGCCTCGGCGTCGTACTGGACCAGCTTGCGGCCGTCGGCCACCAGCAGGAGCCCCTTCTGGTACTCCACCCGCAGGCGCCCGCCCTTGGCCAGGCGGAGGATGCCGGTGCGCTTGAGCTTGCCGAACACGGCGCTGTCGGATTCCTGGATGAAGCCCGCCGCCATGCGGGGGGCGGCGGTGAAGGCCTTCCACCAGGCGGGAGGTTCCGCCGCCGCAAGGACCTGGGCCCCCAGGAGGGCCGTCGCGAGAACCACCGTCTGACGCATTTCAGGACCTCTTGATTTCCACGGAGAGCGCTCCGGAGGCGCCCCAGGCGGGGGTCGGGCGATGCAGGGTCGCCGTGCCGATTTCCGCGCCGTTCTGGCGGACCGTCACCACCACTTCCATGTCGCCGTCCAGGGCGAAGGGGGAGAGGGTCAGGTGCAGATCCGGGTGGGGCCGGGCCTGGGGCACCCGGGGAAGCGCCATGGGCACGGGGGCCGGGAGCGCCAGGGGCCGGGGCACCACGGGGAGCGGCGGAGGCTTCAGGTGCACCTTGGGCACCGCGGGCGCCCCCTTGCCCCCGGCGGGGGAGAGCTTGACGTGGAGGGGGGCCATCACCTGCACGGGCGCGGCGGGGGCCGTCCCGGCGCCGCCGGAGGTCTCCTCCTCGCCCAGTAGGTCCCGGGAGTGGGACAGGTCCAGGGTGCTGAGCGCCTCGGGGGGCGCCCCGGAGTCCCGGAACCCGGGGGTGTGCAGGGCCGTGGGCGCCGGGGCCTTGGCCCCCGCGGCGTCCACCATGTGGAGGGCCTTGATGTTGGCCAGGGCGAGCTTCGTGATGCCCCGCAGGGTCTCGAAGACCCCCGTGCCGTCGGAGGCGATGGACTGGAAGCTGGTATGGCCGGAGGGATTGAGCTCCCGCTCCAGCACGTCCACGGGGATGATGCTCTTGAGGTCGCGCTTGTTCCACTGGAAGACCAGGGGGATGTCCTTGAGGTCCAGCCCCAGTTCCCGGAGGTTGTCCCGCAGGTTCTGGAAGCTCTCCTTGTTGGCGTCCAGCATGGCTGTTTGACTGTCCGCCACGAACACCACGCCGTCCACGCCCTTGAGCACGAGCTTTCGGGTGGAGTTGTAGAACACCTGGCCGGGCACCGTGTAGAGCTGCAGCTTGCTCTTGAAACCGCCCACCATGCCCACGTCCATGGGCAGCAGATCGAAGAACAGGGTGCGGTCCGTTTCCGTGTTCAGGGAGACCATCTCGCCCCGGGCCTTCTGGGACGTGCGGCCGTAGATCGTGTTGAGATTGGTGGTTTTCCCGCACAGGCCGGGGCCGTAGTACACAATCTTCGTCGTCATTTGACGCGTGGCGTGGTTGAAAAACACCATTTGCGGGCGCTCCGGGCTCAATGCTGAGTGTAGCGAGAACCCTTGCCCCCCTTCAATATTTTAGGAAAATAGACGGGAACGCCCGCCCCCGGCGCACGGGGGCTGGCGTCGGGCCACCCGGGACCTCAGCAGCTGCGCATGACGCCCACCAGGACGCCCTGGATGGCGATGCGGTCGGGGGCGAAGCATTTCGGCGAGAGATCCGGGTTGTGGGGAATGAGCCACACGCCCTGGGGGTCCTTGCGGAACTCCTTGAGGGTCGCCTCCTCCCCGTCGATGAGGGCCACCACCCGGTCCCCGTTGCGGTAGTCCCCGCGGCGCTGGAGCACCACCAGGTCCCCGTCCAGGATGGAATCCTCCACCATGGAATCCCCCCGCACCCGCAGGACGAACAGCTCCTGCCGGTCCCGGTGGATGCAGGTGGGCACCTCCAGGGGGATGGCCCGGGATTCGGGCAGCAGAGGCTGGCCGGCGGCCACGTCGCCGCAGAACGGCACGGACCGGGCCCGCTTGCCATCCTCGTGGCCCCATTCGCTGGAGGCCAGCTCCCGGGGCGCCGCGGCCGGCTCCTGGGCGAGGACGATGTTGTTGCCCTTCCCGTGGCTGCGGTCCAGGAACCCCTTGTCCATGAGGTGCTGCACGTGTTTATGAATGGTGCTTACGGCACTGGAGCCGACCCCCTCGGCAATTTCCTTCAGGGTGGGGCTCCGCTCTTCGGTTTCGAGAAACTTCCGAATGAACTGCAGCACCGCAAGCTGGCGTTTCGTAAGGTCCATTGGCTTCATAACCCATAAGATAGACGAAACCGGGACCCCCGTCAATCCCTTTTTTTTCGCCTCGATGTTCAAAAAAATTCCCGTGCGGCCTTTCATCTAATCCGACCAATCTGGTAGTATTTACCCAGGCGCCACCCTGTAATTACCCAGGCGCGCGCCAAGGCACGAGCGTCACAATACCGAATCCCTGGGGGAGGTCGAACCATGCTCACGCAATCCGCCACTGTTGAAGCCGTCGACGGGGGAACCCTGGTCAACGATTTCTCGATCGAGGTGGCCACCGTCAATGGATCCGGCTCCCAGACCGCGAACATCGTGCTCATGCGCACGATCTTCCAGATGGGCGTGCCCGTTTCCGGGAAGAACCTCTTCCCGTCGAACATCGCCGGCCTGCCCACCTGGTTCCAGATCCGGGCCAACCACAAGGGCTACAAGGCCCGCAAGGCTGGCATCGATCTGATGATCTGCATGAACCCCGAAACCGCCAAGGAGGACGTGGCCAAGGTCCGGCCGGGCACCCTGCTCATCTACGACGAGCCGCTGAAGCTGGACGCCCTGCGCTCCGACCTGCACTTCTGCGCCGTGCCCTTCCAGAAGCTGGTGGCCGCCGCCTGCCCCGAGCCCAAGCTCCACAAGCTGGTGAAGAACATGATCTACGTGGGCGTGGCCGCGCAGATGCTGGACCTGGACATGGACGAGGTGAAGGCCGCCATCGCCAAGCAGCTGGACGGCAAGCAGAAGGCCATCGATCTGAACCAGGGGGCGGTGCAGGCCGGCTTCGACTGGGCCGCCGCCGAGGCGCCCCGGCAGAACCGCCTGAAGATCGTCCGCGACGACAAGACCCAGGGCCAGATCATCGTCGACGGCAACACCGCCTGCGCCCTGGGCGCCATGTTCGCGGGGGTCACGGTGGTGGCCTGGTATCCCATCACCCCCAGCTCCTCGGCCATCGAGAACCTCATCGATTACGCCAAGGTCTACCGCAAGGATCCCGTCACCGGCAAGCTGAACGTCGCCATCGTCCAGATGGAGGACGAGATCGCGTCGGCCGGCGTGGTGGTGGGCGCGGGCTGGGCCGGGGCGCGGGCCATGACGGCCACCTCGGGTCCGGGCATCTCCCTCATGAGCGAGTTCATCGGGCTGGGCTACTTCGCCGAATGCCCCGGGGTCTTCCTGGACGTCACGCGCATGGGCCCCTCCACGGGCCTGCCCACCCGCACCAGCCAGGGCGACGTGGAGCTCTGCGCCAAGTGCAGCCACGGGGATACCCTCCACATCTGCCTCTACCCCGGCAGCATGGAGGAGTGCTTCCAGTTCACGTACCAGGCCTTCGACCTGGCCGAACGGTACCAGACCCCGGTCTTCGTGGTGTCCGACCTGGACCTGGGGATGCAGAACTGGGCCTCCCAGCCCTTCGCCTACCCCGAGGGCGACTTCGACCGGGGCAAGGTCCTGGGCGAGGAGGAGCTCAAGGTCATCCAGGACTGGGGCCGCTACAAGGACGTGGACGGCGACGGGGTCTGCCAGCGCACCCTGCCCGGCACCCCCGGCGGAAAGGGCGCCTACTTCGCCCGGGGCACCGGCCACAATCCCTACGCCCTCTACTCCGAGAAGCCCGAGGAGTTCCTGGCCACCGTGGACCGCCTGAAGAAGAAATTCCTCACCGCCCGCGCCTCGGTGCCCGGGCCGCTTCTCACCGGCCCCGGGGTGCAGCGGGGCATCCTGGCCTACGGGTCCAGCGACCCCGCCGTGGTGGAGGCCCGGGACCTGCTCTCGGAAAAGCACGGCAAGGACACCGACTACCTGCGGGTGCGGGCCCTGCCCTTCACGGACGCCGTGGAGGAATTCATCGCGTCCCACGACGTGGTCTACGTCGTGGAGCAGAACCGCGACGGCCAGATGACGAACCTGCTGCGGGAGTTCTTCCCCCAGCACTCCATGCGGATGAAGAAGGTCCTGCACTACGATTCCACCGCCATCACCGCCCAGACCATCGTCGATCAGATCAACGCCGCCGAGAACTGAGGATCCGACCATGACCGCCACCGCCACCGTCCCCACCAACAAGATCGGCCTCACCAAGCAGGACTACGTGGGCGCCAAGTCCACCCTGTGTCCCGGCTGCGGCCACGACGCCATCACCTCCCAGGTGATCCAGGCCGCCTGGGAGATGAACCTCGAGCCCCACCGCGTCGCCAAGCTCAGCGGCATCGGGTGCTCCAGCAAGACCCCCACCTACTTCATGAGCCAGGCCTGGGGCTTCAACTCCGTGCACGGCCGCGCCGCCGCGGTGTGCACCGGCGCCGCCCTGGCCAACCGCAGCCTCATCAACCTCCTGGCCAGCGGCGACGGCGACTCCATGTCCATCGGCATGGGCCAGCTGGTGCACATGATCCGGCGCAACGTCCCCGTGGTCTACATCCTGGAGGACAACGGCGTCTACGGCCTCACCAAGGGCCAGTTCAGCGCCACCGCCGACGTGGGCTCCACCCTCAAGCACGGCGACGTGAACGAGATCACCCCCATCGATCCCTGCACCCTGGCCATGGAGCTGGGCTGCGGCTTCGTGGCGCGCAGCTTCAGCGGCAACCCCAAGCAGCTGGGCACGATCCTCAAGGCCGCCCTGGCCTACGAAGGCACCGCCCTCATCGACGTCATCAGCCCCTGCGTGACCTTCAACAACCACGACAGCTCCACCAAGTCCTACAAGAACGCCAAGGACCGGGAGATGCCCCTGCAGGAGCTGGGCTTCGTGCCCTACTACGACGCCGAGGAAGTGGATATCGAGGCCGGCGAGGCCATGGAGGTGGGCCTCCCCGACGGCTCCCGCCTCACCTTCCGGGCCATCGACAAGGACTTCGACCCCACGGACCGCTTCGCGGCCATGAAGGCCGTGCACGAGGCCCACGACCGGGGCGAATTCCTCACCGGCATCCTCCACATCAAGACCGGCAAGCCCATCCTCCACGACTTCACCCACACCGTGGACGAGGTCCTGGCCACGATCCCCCAGGCCAAGGTCAAGCCCGGCCCCGAGGTGCTGGCCGAGTGCATGCGCGAATTGATGTAGCCCTCAGCGGCGCCGCGGTTCGGCGCTGATCGTGATCGTGGACCGGCTGTTGACCCCGATGTGGATGCCGGCCCGGGCCAGCTCGGGATCGTCCACCCTCCGGAAGCCGTTGTAGAAGACGCTCGGCACGGAGGGCGGACGCACGTCCGAGGCCGTCATGGTCATGAACTCCCCCAGCTGCTGGGAGGTGGCGCTGCTGTTGGTGCCCAGGACGTAGGCCCGGGACAGCGAAGGCGTCAGGTCCATGCGGAACAGCCGCAACCGCTCCTCGAGCGTATCGCCCCACACCTCCACCCGCGCCGCCCCGGCCAGCCGGGGCTGCCGCAGGCCCTTCACCGCCGCGGCGCGTTTCACCGGAGGCCCCGGCATTTCCAGGAACCAGGGGGTCAACCGGATGTGCGTGTAACTCGGCGGCCCCTCCGCCAGCACCTGGAAAAACCCGCCGGCGGCCGCAAGGACGAACAGGAACGTGAAAGGTGCGTTTTTCATGATCCAAGTGTCCGTTCCCGGCCGGGCGAGGGCAAGCCCAACCTTGGGCGATTCTTGTCCTCCCCAGCCCCGCCCCCATTGACGAACCCCGCGCCCCCGGTAGAATGGAAGCTCCTGGGGCTGTAGCTCAGCTGGGAGAGCGCCTCGTTCGCAATGAGGAGGTCGACAGTTCGATCCTGTTCAGCTCCACCAAACAAACCGCCTGAAGTCAAAAACTTCAGGCGGTTTCGATAAGAGCGCGGTCCTGCCCCATCTAGGTTTGGGGAAAAGACTCACTCCCGGGACGGGGCCTTCCTCCATTCGATCTGGAACTCGCTGGGGCCTTGCCCATGCTTCCAGAATCCGGGCCCGGATCCATTGGCCGGTGTGGGTCCAGCGAAGGTTGCACCGATCACGAAATGGCTCGCGTCCAGGATGCGATACAGGTAGGGCTCGTGGGTCTCCGGATCCTCCATGGCGCGGATGTAGGTTAAAGGATCTCCGTTGCAGTCGGCCAGGGTTGCCGGCAGCTTCCCGTGGGTTTCGGCATAGCTGGAAATGCCCTCCTGGATGTTTTGCAGATCCTGGACCCTGCGCGCATCCAGGTTCTGGAGCCTCACCCGGCTGGGGCTGCCAACGTTCCAGAAAGCCACCGCCAGAACCAGCACCACGCAGCCTGCCAGGAGGAGCTGGCCTGGTGTACGAACACCCATGTCCGCACTGGGGTCAAGTTCATCCTTACGAAGCTGGAGGAAGTAGTGGCCGAGTGCAGCCCCAGCCAATACAGCGACCACAAGGGTTTTGAGGATGAACCGCGAGGTCATTTCTCCTTCCAGGAACGTGTGGGCCAGCACGATGAGGTCGGTGACCAGGGCGACGGATGCGAGTAGCAATGTCAAATACGTGGACCATCGCCGGATCGGAGAGATCCGCTGCCCAGGATTGCGCCGGGCCGCCGCAGTGACCAGGTGGTTCAGGACCATGAATAGGGGAAAGGCCACAAGCACGGATGAGATCTGCGTCCTTAGGCTTCTGATGTGGTGGCTGGCCATTTCATACTCGCCTGGTTGCGGCATCCAGAGGTTCAGAAGATCGAAAAGGATCGATCCGAGCGAGAATGACCAGGTCACCAGGGACGAAAAGAGAAGGAGGAACTGAAAGGCCTCCTTGGGCGAGCTGGAAACGGCCTTTCGTGGAACGGGAAGCCCGAGGCCGGCGTCGACATATCCATGGAGCGCACTTTTAATCTCTTCCGTGCTCCAGCCGGCTTCCTCAAGAGCCAGGGCAATGGCCTCCCGCGGGTGGCCCGAGGAAAGGGCTTTATATACAAAGGATTGGAGTTCCGCGTTCATGGGGCGCCGTCCTGTTAGGGGGAAGTGGCATTATCGCATTATCGGGGGCACTCATTGGGTGTCCCCATTCCCAGCGAACCTCCAACGGGGATAAACAGGGTCCAGGGAAAAGCAGGATAAAGAACGTCATGTCAAAGCTGGAGCCAGATCACCGCGTTCAACTTAGCGATTCATGACCTAGGTTTTGCCGGCACGCAGGAATGGAGCGCCGAGGCATTCCCACGAGTCTCCGAATCCACCAAAAAGGAACAGCAACATTTGGCCTGTCTTTCCATTTAGCCTTCCCGTAGGGACCAGGCGATCCCTTTTCCCCATTCCCTGAGCATCGCCCCTCCGATCTCGCTGAATTCCGGATGTTGCTGGATATAGGATTGGACCTCCTTCGAAGTGTCGCGCATGGCTTGTTCGATCTTCTGGAACACGTGCCGGGCTCGCGCCGGGGTGCAACCGGCCCGGGTCTCGCCCAGGCGAAGGAGTTCCTTGGCCGTCGGCCATCGCGTGGACCCGTTCAGGGTGAGCGCCATGGTGTCCTTTGGCAGGTATACGGATGTCGTCACCAGGTCGTACACCGGGGCTAGCCGCACCTCCCCCAGCGGGTCATCGTAGATCACCCCGAAATTCTTCAAGTGGGCGTCACCGTTGCGGAGCGCGCAATTGAGGACGATCAGGACGAAGAGTCTTTCCAGGTCCGCATGAATATGGGTCGCGGTTGAAAACTGCTGGAAGCGTTTCAGGATTGACGTCTCGTAGGAGCCCCGATATTTCTCCTCGGTTCGACGGGCGTTGAGCACACAGAGATCCTCAAAGCCCCGGTAGCTGCCATCCATGCGAAGGTCGAAACGATCGATGACCAGGGCCGCACCATCCTCAGCCAGCCTGAAGGCAGGCACCTCGAGCCCGCACTGAAGAGCCACCCTCAGGCAGAAGAATTCATTGGCTGCCAGCTGGGGATACTCGCCCGGTTCCCATAGCTTGACGATATGGGTCGCCCCACGAAAGCTCTGGGAAAGGCGCTGGCCTGCGCCCTCCCTGGGCGTGAAAGCCTGCTCATCGCGGAAGAGAAGTTTGGGCTGAACGCCGCTGATGCCTGAATAGGCGGCAAACTTTTCCAACAGGTACTGGAACAGGCCCCCATCGCGCCGGCGCTGGAGGATCTCGTCCACGGATTGGAACGGGACTTCGTCCGCAAGGTCGGCCATGTCCCCCGTGAAGCGGATCCGGCCGATCTGGGAACGCCCCACGACCGCAAGCAGGTCGAACTCGTCGAACTTCCCGGTCGCCTTGGCGAAGGCGAGGCGAAGCCGTTCTCGCAGAGCGCCCTCGGGCAGGTTCATTTCGAAGATGGGGAGCAGGCCGAAGGGAGCGGTCCACGACTCCAACCGCACCTCCATGCTCAGGGAGACGGCCCTCACCGCCGCCACGCCCGGAAGGTAGACAAAGGTGCTCCCACGCTCGCCGTGCCGGTCAAGCCGTCCAGCTTCAGTGGCGTCCGTCCAAATCTTGATCAAGGCGGTTCTCCTCCAGCAGTGCATCCAGGGTAGGTCTGCTTGAACCGAGTTCCTGGAGCTTCAGGTGCAGGCCCAGAACCGCCAGGATGCGGGCTACTTTCACGAAGCCCAGTTCACCCAGCCGGGCGTTTTCCAGGGCATCCAGCGTGGAACGGCCAACACCCGCTTTACCTGCGAGCATCGTCTGGCTGAGGCCCAAGGCCTTGCGTCGTTTGGCAATCGCTTCGCCGAGATCGGGGAGGGTGACCATATGCACAATATACTAGGCATCTATTCTAATTTCAAGTATTTTGCCTAACATACAAGTCATCCAAAAGAAGGGTCATGAGATTGGGCCCCACCTTCCACCTATGAAGGTCCCCGCACCACGGCTTGGTGCCTTGAATGGAGACGGCCCGCCGCCCCACTCCTTCCCCATCCCCAGCCATGGCCGCCTGGCTGGCCCATCCCTGGGACGAACCGTCCCGGTCGTGGGATGCCCTTCCGGGAAGGAATTTTACAAACATTGATATTACATTAATTATACAGTGGAATGCGTTTTGCTCATTTGTCGTCCGCCTGCCTGTAGCGGACGTCCAAGGCGCCTGCGCTGCCGGATCCACCTCCTTCCGGAGTTTCCATGCCGTCCTTCGCTTGCCCAACGTTCCTGGCCGACCTTTCGCGGAGTTTTTCCCGCCGACCGGTCTCTTCGCTGGTGGCGGTGCTGATGCTCGCCATGGGCATCGGCGCCAGCACCGCGGTCTTTTCGCTCATGGCGCCGGTGCTCCTGGGATCCTCGGGGCTCACGGGGAAGGTGGTGGAGGTGAGCCGGCGCACCGAAGGGAATCAGGGGGAGGTCCGGTTCTCCTTCGAGAACGGCCTGTCCCTGGAGGAAATGCAAGTTCAACAGGCGGGCAATCCCGCCATCGCGGCCCTGGCCCAGGGCAGCCAGGAGCGCTTCGTGGTGCGCGGCGAAGGGGCGGAGGCGCGGTATCTGCGGGCTTCCTTCATAACCTCCGCCTATTTCCAGGTCATGGGCGTGGCACCCTGGCTGGGACGGGGCTTCACCCCGCAGGAGGACAGGCTGGCGGAACCCCAGGCGATCCTCAGTTTCGGATTGTGGCACAGCCTTTTTGGCGGAGATCGCAAGGCCCTGGGCCGGGTGCTGCAGGTGAACGGCCATTCCTGCAGGGTGGCCGGGGTTCTGCCCCGGGGCTTCTCGGGACACCTCGTGGGTCAGCGCATGGACCTCTGGCTGCCCTTGGGGGCGCGCGCCGCCCTGGCCGAAGCGCCCGAGGCCGGGACCCTGACCTCCAGCGACCCCACCCTCGCCCGGCTCCGCCCGGGTTTCACTCTGGCCCAGGCGGAGCAGGCCTTCCGGACCCTGGGGGCGGGCTTCCAGGGCCCTGCTCCGCTTCCGGGGACCCGGGTCGGGCCCCTTACCCTGGCGCCCTTCGCCGCCAACCGGGACCTTGTGTTGGAGGAGCGTCTGCCCGCGCCCTGGTTGTTGCTGGCGGCGGCGGGGAGCCTCCTGCTCCTGGCCTGTGCCAATGTGGCCAACCTGCAGCTGGCCCAGCTGGAGGCGCGGCGGCAGGAATTCGCCATCCGCCTTTCCTTGGGGGCTCGCCGGGGCGCCGTCATCCGGGCGGTCCTCCAGGAGCACCTGGCCCTCAGCGCCCTGGCCGGCGGGCTGGGGCTGGTGCTGGCCTGGCCCTTCCTGCGGGGCCTGGATGCCATCCGGGACGTGAAGATCTATGAGGTGCCCACGCCGGTTTCCCTCAGCCCCGCGGCCCTGCTGTTCGCCCTGGCCCTGGTCCTGGCCACGGCCCTGGCGGTGGGCATCCTGCCCGCGTACCGGGCCTCCCGGGCGGACCTGGCCCAGGTCCTCAAGGATCTGGCGAGCACCCACGTCCGTGGCACCCGGCTCCAGGACGGCCTGGTGATCGTGCAGGTGGCCTTGGCCCTCGCCCTGATCGCGGGGGGCGCCCTGGTGGCCCGGGGGCTGGCCCGGGCGCGCAGCACGGCCCTGGGTTTCCGGGAGGCGGGCGTGGCCGGCCTGCGCCTGGAATTCCCCCAGGCCTGGACGGAGCAGCGCCGGGCCGATGCCCGGCAGGCCCTGGAGGCCCGCATCGCGGCCCTGCCCGGCGTGAAGGCGGTGAGCTGGGCCGAGCGCCTTCCCATGGAGGAGGGCATCCTCACGATCACCTCCCTGCCGGGCAAGGCATACGCCCAGGTGCAGGGGATCGGCCCCGGCTACTTCGCCACCCTCGGCCTCACCCTGCTCCAAGGCCGGGACTTCGCCCGCGCCGACCAGCCCGAGGGCGGCCGGATCATCAACCAGACCTTGGCCCACCAGCTTTGGCCCGGTCAGGACCCCCTGGGCCGGGACCTGAAGGGGCACCCGGTGATCGGGGTGGTGATGGACCATGGCCTTTCCACCGAGAAGAGCGTGCATGTCCCGGCGATCTTCAGCCCCCTCCGCCCCTCGGGCGGCCGCAATCACTGCGCCTGTCTGCTCTTTCGCACCGAGGGCGAACCCGAGGCGCTGTTCGCCTCTGCCCAGCAGGTGCTCAGGGCCGTCGACCCCGATCTACCGCTGCTCAAGCTCGCCACCCTTTCCTCCCACCTGGACGGCCTGCACCACCATTTGCGGGTGGCGTCCTGGCTCCTGGGCTTCTGCGGCCTGATGGCGCTGCTCATGGCGGCCATGGGGGTGCAGGCCCTCCTGGTGTTCCGGATCGAGCGCCAGACGCGGGAGATCGGCTTGCGCATGGCCCTGGGCGCGCCCCGGGGACGCATCCTGCGGGAGGTCATCCAGCGCGGCATGCGCAGCGTCGGGGTGGGCCTGGCCCTGGGGGCGCTGGGCGCCTACGCCCTGGGCCGCATCTGCCACCACGCCTTCAAGGGCGTGGAGCCCCTGGAAGCCCCGAGCCTCCTGGAGGCGCTGGGCACCCTGCTGGGGGTTTCCCTCCTGGCCTGCCTCCTGCCCGCCCTGAGGGCCGCGGCCCTGGACCCCGCCCGGGCCATGCGCCAGGATTGAGCGCCGTCCTCAGAAGGTGCCGCTGGCCCTGGGTTCCAGGTCCCGGTTCACCAAGGACGTGGGCCGCCTGGCGGGGGGTGCATCCAGGATGGGGACAGCTCCAGGCGTTGACCTCAAAAGGCCGCTTCCAGGACCTGCAAGATGCCACCTGCATAGGGTTCCCCGGTCACCTGATCATGGAGGGCCTTGGCCTCCTCCGTGGCGTTGGCCACCAGGAAGCCATGCCTCACGACTTTGAGCATGGGGATGTCATTGCCGCTTTCGCCGAAGGCGTACGCGTCCTCGGCCGCCAAGCCGTTTTGGGACAGGAGGTACTGGACCACCCGCTCTTTTCCCGAAGGGACGGGAATGAAGTCGATGTCGTAGCTTCCCTCTGGATCGCCAGCCTTTGGATTGCATCTGGAGATGTTCAACCCCAGCGCATTAGCGGCGGCCAACTCGCGGATTAGGCTTAGGGCTTTCTGGTCGCCCTCCGGGTCGCGGCCTTCCAGGAAATAACTCTTCTTGTACGCCGCAACCCGAAGCTCCGGCTGGGGCTTCAGATCCACCCCCTTGAGCCGCAGGGCTTCGACCATGCGTCTTACGGCTTCTTTGCTGAACCCACTGGAGGCCATGCGGTCCCGCCAAGTCCAGTCCGGACGGCAGGTAACGTTCTGGTCGAAATAGGTGATCTCCGTGCCCAGATCACTGGCGATGAAATGGGGAAGGAGCGTCATTTGTGATCCCCCCATCTGCTGAAGCACCTCCTCAAGGCTGCTGCCGGTGACCAGGCCAAACAGAATGCCTGTGGAAGGACAAGTGGCGGTCAGATAGTCCTCCAGACGGACCTTGGCTTTCCAATTTTGTGCGGATCGATCGTGGGCAAAGTAGGTTTCGTCGAAATCGCAAAACACTATCCACCGAGGTTTGGGCATACCGGGCAGCAGGCGGAACCGGGCGTCGATCCGGGCCTCGCACAGGGTTGCTGAGGAGCTTGAAAGCATTTCCACCTTCCCTTTCCCTATGGGCACAAGGATGCCTGACAACAGTAGTGAGATGCCAACCACACAGATTCCGGTTTTCCAGCGCAAACCGAGCCGGAAAGAGGAAGAGTCGCTCATTCCAGGCGAGAGAGGAAGACGCGGTGGGCGGCACCGGTTTTCTGCAGGATTCCCTCGAGGATTCGCTGGGCCTGGAGTCCATCCTTGAATGAGGCCAAGGTGCGCAGCTCACCGTTCGGACTGCCCTGAATCAAGTCCAGCCACTGCCAAGCCTGTCCCGTGAAGGAATCGGCCCATCCGAAGACCTCCTCCGGTGGATCGAACAGATCCTGGACGGTCGGAAGCTCTCGCCATTCCCAGTCCGCCTGTTCCTTAACCTGGTAGAGGCTCTTGTGCATGGAGGCGTAACGCAATTCCAAGTTTTCTCCCACCACCTCCACATGCAATCCAAGGTCGTTAGGCTCAGCCGTTTTGGAGGCTGCCAAGGAGACGAAGCAACCTTTTGCCGATCGCAGGCATGTGAAGGCGTCGTCATCCACGCGCACTGGCTGGTTCTCCCGGCTCGCCACGTGGGTGGTTAACTTGGCACTGATGCTGTCAGGGTCCAACGCGTCCTCAAAACAGAAGTGGAACAGGTCAATGAGGTGGACGCCCAAGTCGCCCATCGCTCCGCTGGTGCCTAACGTCTGCTCGCCGTCTCGCCAGGTAAAAGTCTTCTTGGTGAAGGCGCTACGTTTCTTCAAAGCCATTCGCACCGCCAACACCCGGCCGAATGCCCCGTTCGACAAACAGTGCTTGATCATCTTAGCGATGGGCAAATATCGGTAATTGAAGCCTACGGCAGCGACCTGGCGGGTGCCCGCGAGAGAATCTACTAGGCGGAAGGCATCCTCCAGGCGGGTGACCAGGGGTTTTTCGCACAAGACATGGCAGCCCTGCCCAATGGCTTGGGTCACATGGGTCACATGGAAGGCATTGGGGGACGCGACGATCACCGCCTCGACATCCTCCAACAAACGCTCCGCAGTGACATAGGGTTGGCAATGATGCCTGTCGGCAAATGCTACCGCTTGGGACGGGTTGCAATCATACACTCCGCAGATGCCGGGGCCATGGACTCTCGCCAGGGCCGTTGCGTGCATGGCTGCGATCCTCCCTCCACCAATAATTCCAAGTTTCATGATGACCTAGCTTTCTCTCGGTTAGGCGCCGGTTTGGCAAGCACCATCTCCATGGCCTCCACCACCCGGTCTTGCTCGCCCAGAGTCATGCCCGGGTAGAGGGGAAGATTCATCAGCCTCTGGTGAAGTTTTTCGGTTACGGGACAGCGGGTGTCGGAATAATACGTTTTTTGGAGTGGAGTGTCCTGCTGGTGTGTCAGGCGCGGGTAGTAGATCTCCGTCTCCACGTGATGCCTTTCGAGCAGGTCCCGGCGTACCTGATCCCGGTCCCGGTCGAGGATTTGGACGGGGAAAAGGTGCCACACGTGCCTGTCTACCATGGATGGCGCCAGGATCTTTCCAGAGCGAACCAAGTCCTTCAGGAGTATTAAGTATCGCCAAGCCAGGAAGAGCCTTCGAAAATTGTTCAACGCCAGATATGGAAGTTTCGCCCACCCGATGGCGGCCTGGAGATCATCGATCCGAGCATTGAACCCGAAGCCTTCCGTCTTGATGTTCTTCTTGCCCAGTTCGAAGCCGTGATAGCTGATCATCCGACACCTGGTCTCGAGGGCCGGATCCTGGGTGACAATGGCCCTGGCCTTGCCACAGAAGCCTAGGTTTTTGAATGGGTTGAAGCTCAGGACGGCTGCGTCCGAATGGCGACCCATTCCGGTGGCGCCCAGGCTCTGGCAAGCGTCTTCTAGCAACCGCACCCCAAGAGAATCGGAAACTCTTCTTATTTTCGGCATGTCCGCCAGTTGGCCGTACAGATGCACCGGCAGGATGAGGCGAGTCCGGGCCGTAACGACCCGCTCCAGCTTGGAAGCATCTAGCAGGAAGGTGGCTTCCTCCACATCGCCAAGCACAGGCACCGCACCCACCGCTAGAATCGCGTTCTCGGTGGCTGCGAAACTGTTGCCCGGGATGATCACCTCGTCACCCGAGCCAATACCTAGGGCATGCAGGACAACGATCAGGGCATCGGTGCCGCTGCTGCATAGGATGGTAGCTCGGCAACCCAGAAATTCGCATAAGGCCTCTTCCAGCCGTGGAGCGTGCGGACCGCTGGTGAACTGGCCAGAGTCGGCCACCAGGGCGAAGGCCTCTTGACAGGCCTTGGTCTCTTCGGCGCCCATTAAGCGATGCATGGGAAGGAAGGGCACCTGGTCGGTGGGTGGTGTCTGGGCGAAAAGCACCTGGGCCAAGTCCATGTCCCGCCGGAGTCTTCCTCCAGAAAGCAGCGTCTCCGCAAGCTTGATCATTGCCCGGTTTGGGTCGATGGAGACCTCTCCTTCCGTCCCCTCTAGGAGCATTTCCAGAAGCCTGACATTGTCGACGCTGTCACCACGGAGGTGGAATTTGGTTTCGCCCTCCCTGATAGTCTTGGCTCCGGGCTGTTGAAGGTTCCGACAATTGATCATGCGACTACCTCACTCAGCTGGTGAGTAATGCAATAAATAAGTTCCAAAAAAATGTTATTAAATCGTTATTAGTGTATGTATTAATTGAGTTTAATACTACATTGGAGCGCTGTGGTGATAAATTTATGGTGCTTATAATTATTCTAGATTTATAAGCGGTTTGGAACCCTGTGAGGTCCAGCGAAGCAGGCGAAAAATCGTGAAGCCATAGCGACCAATGGCAAAAGGAGCCACTCAGAATGCCGCAAACATTTTGAATGGGAAGCCTCCCCATCCTGCACTCCTCAAAACCTGCTTCGAAGGAGGGCAAGCTAGGTCAAGCAGGAAGGAGGCTCAATGGAATGGAAGCACGGTTCCGCTAGCCTGCATTCCCTGGCAATACGGTTTCCGGGTGGCTTATTCATTACGCACTTGGGGATCATCAAGCAGGCCTTCCGGAGATTGGGATTTGCCGTGGCAGGGCCTGCGGGTCCAAAATCGTGGCCCGGCCCCGGGGAGGGTGCCGGAAACAGTCCCCCGTTCATCACCCCCTGGAAAGGATCCGTGCCATGTCCACCCAGACCATCCGATTCCACCGCGTGCTCCGGGCCAGCCCGGAGCGCGTTCATCGCGCCTTCCTGGACGGGGACGCCATGGCCAAGTGGCTGCCGCCCTTCGGGTTCATCTGCAAAGTCCACCACATGGACGCCCGGGTGGGCGGCACCTACCGCATGGCGTTCACGAATTTCGGCACGGGGCGTACCGAAACCTTCGGGGGCACGTTCCTGGAGCTGGTGCCCGGGGAACGGATCCGGCATACGGATGTCTTCGAGGACGCGAACCTGCCGGGGGAGATGGTGACGACGGTCTCCCTGAAGGCCGTGTCCTGCGGCACGGAGCTGACCATCGTGCAGGAGGGGGTGCCCGAGGCCATCCCGGCCGAGATGTGCTACCTGGGCTGGCAGGAATCCCTGGCGCAGCTCGCCCACTTGGTTGAACCCCAGATCCCGGACTGAGGGACCCGTCATCGCAAACCTGGCGCCCGCCCCCGGGAGGGCCTTCCTGCGGTATCCTTTCCGAAACCAACGGAACTCACCCACGTCCCCCGGGAGGCCCCATGTCCGAGAACCCCTATGCCGCGCCGAAGGCTTCGGTCCTGGACGGCGCTGATCCCGCCGACAAGGTCAAGGACGTGGCCAAGGCGCAGAGGCACCTCATCTACGCCATCCTGGCAAGCCTGGTGGGGAACGGCCTGATGAATGCCAATGCGGGCCTCGGGCTCCTGGTGATCCCCCTCGCCCTGTGCATCGCCGGCTTTACCATCTGGTGCGTTTTCAACCTGTGCAAGGCCCTGGTCCTGGGGCCGGCGCTGTGGATCGTCGCGATGTTCATCCCCCTGGTCAACCTGATCTGCCTGGTGGTCCTCAACCAGAAGGCCACCACGTACCTGAAGGGCCAGGGCGTGCGCGTGGGCTTCCTGGGCGCCAGGGACTGAGCGCGCCCTCAGAACGCGCCGCTGGCTTTGAGTTCCAGGTACCGGTTCACCAGGGAGGTGGGCAGTTTGGCGGGCGTCACGTCCAGGATGTGGGTGCCCCCGTGGGCGATCCTCCGGAACACCACCTGGCGCCGGGCCTGGTAGTCCAGGGCCCCGGCGTGTTCCAGGGCGTCCTCGAAGCCGTGCACGGGGCGGGCGAGGATGGACTCCAGGATCCCCTCCTTCAGGTTCGCCAGCATCACCAGGTGCCGGCCCCGGAGCAGATCGAGGGCGGGCAGCAGGGTCTCGTCCTCCTCGTCGCGCAGGTTGGTGAGCAGGATCACGAGGCTGCGCTTGCGGAACCGCTTGAGGAAGGCCTCCGCGGTGGCCAGGTAGTCCGGGGCGTGCAGGGTGGGCTGCACATCGAAGAGGTGCTGGAAGAGCTGCTGCAGGGTGGCCAGGCCCTTGTGGGGGGCCACGGTGCGGGGCGCGTCCTCGGCGAAGGTGGCCACGCCCACGGCGTCGCCCTGCTTGAGGGCCACGTAGGCGAGCAGGAACAGGGCGTTGAGGGCCTGGTCGAAATGCCCCACCGGGTCGCCGTCCACGGCGTCCAGGGCCTTCATGCGCCGGCCGCAGTCCAGGAGGAAGACCACCTGCTGGTCCCGCTCGTCCTGGTACTCCCGGCTGATCAGCTTGCGGTTCCGGGCGCTGGCCTTCCAATCCACCTGCCGTAGGGCGTCCCCTTCCCGGAATTCCCGGAGCTGGTGGAAGTCCAGCCCCTCGCCCCGGCGGGGCCGCTTGAGGATGCCCAGCAGGGAGAGGCGCTGATCGGTGGCCAGCAGGGCATAGTGGGCCACGGCCGCGAAATCCGGGAACACCCGCACCGGGAAGGGGGCTCCGGGCCGCAGGGACCGGCACCAAAGGCCGAGGCCCGAGGCCGCGCGCACGTGGATCCGCCCGAAGGCGCGGGGTCCCCGGGCCAGGGGCCGCACCTGGTAGGACAGTTCCAGGAACCCCCGGGCGGGCAGGCGATGGCGGGCCGGCAGGCCCCGGCTTTCGAAATCGGCGGGATGTTCGTCGAAGACCTCCACGTCCAGGGGAAAGGGCGAGGGGTTCCGGAGCCGCAGGACCACCTCGCGCCACTGGCCCAGGGGCAGGGTGGCGGGCACCGTCCTCGAGCCCTCGAGGCCCTTGGGCCAGAATCCCAGAAGAACGTCCACCAGGAGGGCGGCGCCCAGGAGCCAGGCCCCTCCCCGCCAGTACGGCAGGAGGCGCGGCCACACGGCGGCCCCCAGCCCCAGCAGGGTCCAGGCGCCCAGGAGGCGCAGGAGGCGAAGGGTGGGAATCATGCCCGGGGCGCGGGCTCTTTGGCCAGGATGGCCTGGATGAGATCGTCCGGCCCGAGGCCCTCGATCTCCGTTTCGGGGCTGCGCTGCAGGCGGTGGCGCAGCGCGGGCAGGGCAAGTGCCTTCACGTCGTCGGGGGTGGCGAAGTCCCGGCCGTCCAGGAGCGCGTGGGCCCGGGTGGCCCGCACCAGGGCGATGGCCCCCCGGGGGCCGGCCCCCAGGGCGATCCCCGGCCACCGCCGGGTGGCCCTCACGATGCGCACGGCGTAGTCCAGGACGGCGTCGTCCAGGCGCACGGAGGCCGCCAGGGCCTGCATGGCCAGGACATCGCCGCCGGCCAGGATGGGGCGCACGGCGCTCACCACCAGGGCGTCGCCCACGGTGCCCGCCGTGACCTGGCGGACCATGGCCACCTCCTCGGCGGCCTGCGGGTACCCCATGAGCACCTTCAGCAGGAAGCGGTCCAGTTGGGCCTCGGGCAGGGGATAGGTGCCCTCCTGCTCGATGGGGTTCTGGGTGGCCAGGACCATGAAGGGCGCCTCCACCGTGAGGGTGCGGCCCTCCAGGCTCACCTGGCGCTCCTGCATGACCTCCAGGAGGGCGGCCTGGGTCTTGGCGGGGGAGCGGTTCACCTCGTCGGCCAGGAGGAGGTTGGTGAACACCGGCCCCCGGCGGAGCTGGAAGGCCTCGCTCTTCAGGTCCCACACCGCGTGGCCCATGACATCGCTGGGCATGAGATCGGGGGTGAACTGGATGCGGGCGAAGGCGCCGTGGAAGGTGGCGGCCAGGGCCCGCACCAGCAGCGTCTTGCCCAGGCCGGGCACCCCCTCCAGGAGGACGTGGCCTCCCGCCAGGAAGGCGGTGAGCACCTGGTCCACCACCGCTTCCTGGCCCACCAGGGCCCGGTGGATCTCGCCCCGGAGGGTCTCGGCCTGTTCGGCGGCCCAGCGGAACCGCAGGGGGTCGGGGGAATCGGGGGCAAGGTTCATGGCGCGTCCTGGGAAGGGGATGACGGGGGGGGCTTCAGCCGCTGCCGGGCCCGCTCGAGAACGAGGAGGTCCTGGGCCAGGGCCTGGGGGGACCGGCCCGGACGATCGTCCAGGGCGGTGAAAAGGGCGTCCGGGTTGCCGCCGGAGGCCAGGGCCAGCCAGTCGGCCCTGGGTCCGGGAGCCAGGGCCGGGTAGGCCGGGTTGAGGCGGGCCGCCCGCGCTTCCAGGGCTTCCCGGGCGCGGCGGACCAGGTGGGCCCCGGAGCCCCCGTGCCACATGAACCGGGCCGAGGCGATGAGATGCTCCCGCAGGGAGCGGCGCCGGGAAGGCGGATCGGCCAGGGGCGGACCGAAGCGGCCCCACCCCCGCCACACCCAGGCCCCCAGGAGGGCCGCCAGGGACAGGACCAGGGCCCGGGCATGGGCCCAAAGCCAGGGGAACAGGGAGAGATCCACGGGACGGGACCAGACCACCACGGGGTTCCCGTCCGGGCGGAAATTCAGCAGGCGCGCCAGGTAGGCGGCGTTGTCGTCCTGGGTCAGGTGCTGGCCGTACACGAAGCGCAGGTCCGGCGTGAGGGTGAGGCGGCCCTCCCCTTCCGGGCGGGTGAGGAAGACGAATTTCCCGTCGCTGCCCATGCGGTAGGCCCAGTCGTCCTCCCGGTCCGGGACGAGCCTCCACCGGTCGTCTCCGTCCACCCGGTAGGGCGGGTTGTCCCCCTTGAAGGTGCAGGTCATGGGCGCCGGATCCTTCACCGCGCGGCCCTCGTGGCGATCCACCACCCGGACCCCGAGGGCCGCGTGGAGCGGGGCGAGGCTCCGCCCGTCCTCGAAGGGCGTGGCGGTGCCGTCCGTGAGGAGGTGGCCGCCCCGGCGCACCCAGGCCAGGAGGCTTTCGGTCTCCGCCACCGTGAGGGGTTGGCTCAGGTGCAGCAGGATCAGGGTTCCGTGGTCCGGAAGGGCCGCGCCCTTGAGCTCGCCGCCCCCGCGGGTGGCGGGCCTGCCTCCGGCCTCCAGCCATTTCTGCAGGAGCAGGGTGCGGTTCTCCAGGGCCTCGCCCCGGTAGCCCTCCTCCACGTCCTGGGACTGCCGCGTGAAGGACTCCCGGCTCATCCAGGCCAGCGCCAACACGGCGGCGGCCAGGAGCAGGAGCCCCCCCGCCAGGATGCGGCGGCCGGCGGTCATGGCCGCCCCCCGAAGGCGCCGGGCCAGGCCGCGCAGAGTTCATCGAAGACCTGGGGGCCGGGCGCCTCCCCGTTGTACGCGAGGCGCTGCCAGGTCCCCGTGAGGGTCCGGAAGGTGGTGGCGGGGCCCGGATCCAGGCGGCCCTGGGCGGCCCGGAGGCAGTCCCCCTCCGTGGCGCTGGGGGGGATGTCCAGGCCCCTGCGGTGCACCAGTTCCGCCAGGGCGCCCCGGTACAGCAGGGCCAAGGCCGCCCGGGCCTGCCCTTCCCCGAAAAGGGCCCGGGCCGCGCCGGGCACATCGCCCGGCAGGCTTTCGGGCCGGATATCCAGGCCGGCCAGGGCGGAGGGGCCCCGCCACGCTTCGTCCGCCACGGCGGGTTCGGCCAGCCGGTTGTGCAGGGCGTATACCAGCCAGACCACCAGGGTGAGCAGCCCCCCCACCAGGGCGATCTTTCCGGCGAGGGCGATCCAGCCCGCCCACCCTTCCGGCAGCCGCGGCTGCCACCGGCCTTCGCGGGGGGCCGGGCTTTCCCCGAAAAGCTCATCCAGCAGGGCCCGGAGCCAGCGGGGTTCCCGCCCCGTGGGCCGGTAGCGCAGGGCCCGCACCTGCCGGGTGTGCCGGAACGCGGGGTCCTCCCGCGCAATCCGCTCCGCCCGCGCCCGGGCCTCCTCCTGGGGCCGGAGGGGGCCCTCCTCGGGCAGGCTGGAAGCCTGTCCCGGGGGGGACGGGGCTGGGGGCTCCTGGGAACGCAGGGGAAGGGCGGAAAGCAGGACCAGCAGGAGCGGAGCCAAACGCGCGGCCAAACGCCGGAAGCTCTGTTCCAGGTCCCAGCCCTCCAGTTGCGTGCGCCGCTGGAGGTAGAGGCCGAACCCCGCGGCCACGAAGAGCGGTTCCGTGAGGGTGAGGGCCAGGAGGCCCACGCCCAGCAGGAACCAGTGGAAGCCCACGGGCATGGAATCGAAGCGGTCCCACAGCTGCACGTGGGATCCCGGGGGCATCATCAGCTGGGCCAGGCCGATGCTGCCGAAGAAGGTGAGCAGGGTGAGGATCACCATGGCCAGGGTGAGCAGGAACCCCGTCCCTCCGCCCTGGCGGGCCAGCACCTGGGCCCGGGCGCGGTAGGCCTTCCCCCGGAAGCCCTCCAACTGGAACACCGGCAGCAGGAAGCTCCGGGCGGGGGAGAAGCGCCGCCACAGGAGGCCCGCGGCGGCGCCGCGGCGGTAGGCCCGCGGGCCCTCCCGCAGGAAGTCCCACACGGTGGCCGGCTGGCCGAAAACCGCGCGGCTGAGCACGAAGAGCGGCCCCCGGTCCAGCCAGGGCTTCAGCCACCAGAGCGCCAGGAGGATCCACAGGGGCGCCCGCCACAGGAAGGGCAGGAGCAGCGCCAGGACAAGGCCCAGTTCCAGCGCCCAGACCCCCGCCACCGCGCCCGCGTGGGCCTGGAGCAGGCCGAGGCCCAGGTCCAGGGCCTCCAGGGCCCGGCGGGGGCGCGGCACGAAGCCCAGGGAGCCCGGGCTCACGCCCGCCTCCTGCCCACCAGGGCCAGCCACAGCCCCAGGGCCGCCCAGAACGTGATCCCCACGGCCACCTTCACCTTCCAGGGCACCAGGGTGTTGGCCGACCAGAAGCCTTCGAAGCAGGCCGCGATGAAGGTGAGGAGGGCCGCCCCGAACAGGAGGCTCCCCCCCTGGCGGGCGCCTTCCCGGAGGGCCTCCAGGCGGGATCTCCGCCCGGGCCGCAGGAGGCCCAGGCCCATGCGCAGCCCCCCCGCCCCGCTGAGGACCGCGCCGAGGAGCTCGAAGGAGCTGTGCCCGCTCACGAAGCCGTAGAAGGGGGCCGTGAGGCCCTGGTTGGTGAGGTGGGCCATCACCGCCCCGCCGTGAAGGCCGTTGAAGGGCAGGAAGAACAGGGGCCCCACCCCCGCCAGCAGGCCCGAGGCGAAGATCTGGAAATCGATGCCGATGTTGTTGAGGATGTAGAAGCCGAACATCAGGACGTCCCGGCTGGCGCCCGTCCTGCCCATCGTCGCCACCTTGGGATCGTACATCTGGACCATCCTGGCCGCCTCCTCGGGGCTGAGCATCAGGTGCACGAGGCTGGGGTGGGCCCGGACGATGGCGAAGATCGCCAGGCAAGGCCCGAAGAAGAGAAGGGCCGAGAAGACCACCAATCGCCATTCCGCCCGCACCTGCCGGGGCAGCCCCTCCCACAGGAAGCGCACCGGGGCGGAGAGCCCTTCCCCGCCCGCGCCGTAGATGCGCTGGTGCAGGTCCAGGGCGAGCTGCTGCAGCCGTTCCACCAGGACCGGGGTGTACTGCCGCTCCCGGGCCAGGGCGAGGTGGTGGCACACCTTCCGGTACGCGGGGGGCACGCCCTCCGGGTCCAGGGTCGGCTGCCCCTCCAGCCACCCCCGCAGGGCCGTCCAAAGGGGCTCGTATTCCGCCTCGAAGGTCTGCTGCCTCATGGACCGCCCCACAGGTAGCGGGCCATGGCCAGCACCTCCCGGAAACCCTCCGGTCCCGTGCGGCCCGTGAGGGGCTTGAGCAGATCCGTCAGTTCCTCGCACCGGGTGGGGGTGAGGCCGGGACTCCGCTCCGCGAAGGCCAGGAGGGCCGCCTGGTCCTCGAAGGCGAGGGGCCGCGGGGGCACCCGGGGCTCCATGTCGGGCAGCGTGGGGGCCGGGACCGGAACCGGGTCATGGACCACCAGGGTTCCGGCCACCAGGTCCCCGATCCGCTGGAAATCCCGGGTGACGAGCATGGAGATGAACCCCACCGTGTACGAGCCGGGCAGGATGTCCACCACCCGGAGGAGGTTCCGGATCAGGCTGGCCATCCAGCCCACGGGTCTGCCGTCCGCCATGAGGACCCGCAGGCCCAGCCAGCGTTTGCCCAGGGTCCGCCCCCCGGCAAGCGTTTCGCAGAAGACCGGGTAGAGCCACTGGAGGAAGAACACCAGGATGAACCAGAGCCCCAGCCCCAGCGGACCGAGGACGTTCAGGGCCAGGGCGGAGAAGATGGCCGCCAGGCCCAGCAGGACCTGGTCCACCAGGAAGGCCAGGAGCCGGGACACAGGGCCCGCCGGCCGCAATAGCAACTCCACGCCCTCAGGCGTTTCGGCGGACCGGACCGTATCGACGGGGCGCAAGACTAGGGAACCGCGGGGAGGTCGGTGGGTTGGAAAACTTGCATGCGTTCATCTCGGGAGGGAAGCCCCATCGTAGCCGAGGCCTGCGCCCGGCCGGGAAAAAAGTGGGGGTGGCGGGGACGGATCGCCGGGGCAGAATGATACCCTGGGGGCCACCCCGAACAAGCCCCACCTCCAGGAGCGCCCATGAGCGACTTCAACCCCTATGCCGCTCCCGCGGCGGATCTGCTGGTGCCCGAGACGGATCCCGCGTCGGCCCTTGTCTACGCGGACCGGGGAACCCGGCTGGGCGCCGCCATCCTGGACGCCATCATCCTGGGCATTCCCGCCTCGCTTCTCGTGTGGGGCTTCTACGCCTACCAGGGCCTGAAGTTCTGGGTGCCCGTGCCCGGGACGCGGGGCATCGTCCTGGGGGGGGTCGCGACCCTGCTCGCCTCCGCCGTGGATCTGGCCATCAACGGCCACCTGCTGGCACGGCACGGACAGACGGTGGGCAAGTACGTCTGCAAGATCCGCATCGTGAAGCAGGACGGGTCCCTGCCCACCCTGGTGGATTCCTTTTTCAAGCGGAGGTTCCTCTTCAACCTCGCCGGGCGGATCCCCGTGATCGGCGGGGTCCTGGGACTGGTGGACATCCTGCTGATCTTCAGGTCGAGCCACCGCTGCCTCCATGACGATGTGGCGGGAACGCTGGTCGTCAAGCAGTCCGTCCCGGGCCGCGAACCGGCGGCATGAATCCTCGAGGACTTGCACGGACTGGGATTTGGAAATATATTGAGACTCAATCTCATAACTTCCTTCCCCTGAGGTTTCCATGATCCGCGTCCGCCTTCCCCTTCCCACCGCCCTGCCCCTCTTCCATGGCTGGTCCCAGGGCTCCGCCCCGGAGGCGCCATCCCGGCCGGCCGGAGCCCCGCGGGACGGTTCGGCCCCCGAGCCCCGCACGGGCCGGTGAAGGTTCGGCGTTGGTGGGAGGGGCGAAAGGGGATTATCGTCTAGGTCTGGACCGAAAGCCCCCATGCGCCCGCACTTTGCCCCATGAGCGACCCGGACGACCCCTTTCTCAGGCGGGCCCTGGACGGTCTGCGGACGGCGGTGGCGGTGCTGGATCGCGCGGGGGTCATCGTTTTCGTGAACCGCGCCTGGGAGGCCTTTGCGCGCGACCATGGGGCGCCGGGCACCGGGGAGCCCTATGGACCCGCGGATCCGGGCATCCAGGAGGTGCTGGAGGGGAGGTCGCCCAGCTTCTCCCGGGACTACGCCAGCCGCGGACCTGACCGCGGGCGCTGGTTCAGGCTCATGGCCTCGCCCATGGACGGGTGGGAGGGCTGCCTGCTCCAGCAGGTGGACATCACCGATCTGAAGGTGGCCGAGGAGCGGGCCAAGGGAAGGGAGGATCTCTTCCAGCAGGCCTTCGACCGGAACGTCGATCCGTCCACCCTCTCCACCTTCCCCGAGGGGTGGATCGTGGAGGCGAACCGGGCCTGGTGCGCCCTCACCGGCGTTACCCGGGAACAGGCCCTGGGCCGGACCCCCGCGGAACTGGGCCTCTGGACCAACCCCCAGGACCGCACCGCCATCCTGGAGGAGCTGGGCCGCACGGGGACCTTCCCGGGGCGGCAGGTGGAAATGCGCCTCCTGACGGGGGAGATCATCCAGATGCAGATGTCGGCCTCGGCCCTGGTGCTCGAGGAGGGAACCCGGGTCCTGCTCACCGGGCGGGACGTCACCCGGGAAGCGGCCCTGAAGCGGACCCTGCTGGCGACGGAGGAGCGCTTCCGGGTGATCACCAGCTCGCTCAAGGACTACATCCTCATCCTCGACCCGGACGGAACCATCGCCTACATCAACCGCACCCCCGTGGGCATCCCCCTGGAGGCGGCGCTGGGGATGCCCTTCCCGTCGGGGATGGGCACCGAGGCCCAGGTGCTCGGCGAAGCCGCCTTCCGGGCCTGCCTGGAGACCCTCGCGGGCGTCAACTACAGCGCCCCGGGAATCCGCCTGGACGGCTCCTGGGGCTGGTTCGATATCCGGCTGGAACCCTTCCTGGCCCAGGGCGAACTGCAGTTCGTGGTGGTCCTGGCCTTCGACCGCTCCGACGCCAGACAGGCCGAGGAGACGGAGCTCCGCGCCCGCAAGGCCGAGAGCCTGGTCCTCATGGCCGGAAGCATCGCCCACGATTTCAACAACCTCTTCGCGGCCATCCAGGCCAGCCTGGATATCCTCGCCATCCAGATCGGCGAAAAACCGGAGCTCGTGGCGACCCTGGCCACCACCCAGGAGGTGCTCCACCGGGCCATCACCCTCTCCTGGAAGATGAACGATTTTTCCGGTCGCGCCGTCACCCACCGGGTCCCCACGAACCTCGGGGAGGTGGTCTCCGCCTGGGCCGCCCGGCAGAAGCCGGCCCCGGGGCGGGCCTTGACCCTGGACCTGGGGGGGGTGCCCACCATCCTGGCGGACGCCGACCGCCTGCGCATCGTGCTGGACGCGCTCCTGGAGAACGCCTGGGAGGCCATGGACGAGGCCGGCCGCGGGGGCACGGTGGCCCTGCGGCTCTTCCGGGACCTCAGCGGGGAGGCGCCGCCGGGGGATTGGGCCGCGCCCCGGCCCCCGGTGCCCGAAACGGTGTGCCTGGAAATGGCCAACGACGGCCCCTGCCCCGCCCCGGAAGTGCTGGCCAGGATGTTCGATCCCTTCTTCACGACGCGCTTCGTGGGGCGGGGCCTGGGCCTGGCCTCCGTCCTGGGCCTGCTGCAGGTGCACGGCGCGGGCATCCAGGTGGTGCCCGGGGAAGGCCTGGCCTTCCGCATCCATTTCCCGCCCCTGAATCCCTAGCGTATGCTCAGGGAAACACCGTGAAGGGACGCGCCATGGACTTCGATGGAACCTGGGATATCACCGTCAACTCCCCCATGGGCGGCAAGCGGTTCCGCATCACCGTCGCCACGGAAGGGGGCGCGGTGGCCGGCACCATCTCCTCGGACGGCATGTCCGCGCCCCTCCTGGACCCCGTGGTGGCCGACGGCCACTTCCGCTGGTCCATCAAGCTGCCCCGCCCCATGAACATCCTCCTGGAGATGGACCTCACCCGGGACGGGGACGCGCTCTCGGGCGTCGCCAAGGCCGGGCACATGGCCCTGCCCGGGGTGACCGGGGTGCGGGTCGGCTAACTTATGATCAAGGTCCGTCCCCCCCGTGGGAAAATGGGGGGACTCAAAGGACCTCCGCCATGACCCAAGCCACCGAAGCTCCCGTCATCCGCGCCCCCCACGGCGCCCACCTGCACTGCAAGGGCTGGGTGCAGGAAGCGGCGCTGCGCATGCTCATGAACAACCTGGACCCGGACGTGGCCGAGCGCCCCGAGGACCTCATCGTCTACGGCGGCCTGGGCAAGGCGGCCCGCAACTGGGACTGCTTCAACGCCCTGGTCAAGGAGCTCAAGCACCTGGGCGACGAGGAGACCCTCCTGGTGCAGTCCGGCAAGCCCGTGGGGGTCGTGCGCACCCACGCGGACGCGCCCCGGGTGCTCATCGCCAATTCCAACCTGGTGCCCCGGTGGGCCACCTGGGAGCACTTCCGGGAACTGGACCGCAAGGGGCTGATGATGTACGGCCAGATGACGGCCGGAAGCTGGATCTACATCGGGAGCCAGGGCATCGTGCAGGGCACGTACGAGACCTTCGCCGAGGCGGCGCGCCAGCACTTCGACGGGACCCTGGCGGGCACCTGGACCCTCACGGCGGGCCTGGGCGGCATGGGCGGGGCCCAGCCCCTGTCGGTGACCATGAACGGGGGCGTGGCCCTCTGCGTGGAAGTGGACCGCACCCGCATCGAGAAGCGCCTCCAGACCCGCTACCTGGATGAATGGACCGACGACCTGGACGAGGCCCTGGCCCGGGTGGAGCGCTACGTGCGCGAGCGCAAGGCCGTCTCCATCGGCCTGCTGGGCAACGCCGCCGAGGTGCTGCCGGAGCTGGTGCGCCGCGGCGCCCGGCCCCACCTGGTCACGGACCAGACCTCGGCCCACGACGAGTACAACGGCTACATCCCCGCCGGCCTCTCCCTGGACCAGGCCGCGGCCATGCGCAAGGAGGACCCCGAGGGCTACGTGAAGCGGGCCCTGGCCTCCATGCGCGCCCACGTGGAGGCCATGCTGGCCTTCCAGAAGGCGGGCTCGGTCACCTTCGACTACGGCAACAACATCCGCGCCCAGGCCCAGCGCGCGGGATGCGAGGACGCCTTCGCCTTCCCGGGCTTCGTGCCGGCCTTCATCCGGCCCCTGTTCTGCAAGGGCATCGGCCCCTTCCGCTGGGCCGCGCTCTCCGGCGACCCCGAGGACATCGCCGTCACGGACCAGGCCATGATGGAGCTCTTCCCCGAGAACGAGGGCATGATCCGCTGGATCAAGGCCGCCCAGGAGAAGATCGCCTTCCAGGGCCTGCCCGCGCGCATCTGCTGGATCGGCGCCGGGGAGCGCCACCGGGCCGGGCTGCGCTTCAACGAGCTGGTGCGGGAGGGCAAGCTCAAGGCCCCCATCGTCATCGGCCGCGATCACCTGGATTCCGGCAGCGTGGCCTCCCCCAACCGGGAGACGGAGGGCATGAAGGACGGCTCCGACGCCGTCTCCGACTGGCCCCTCCTCAACGCCATGACCGCCTGCAGCGGCGGCGCCTCCTGGGTGAGCTTCCACCACGGCGGCGGCGTGGGCATGGGCTTCTCCCAGCATTCCGGCGTGGTCATCGTGGCCGACGGCACGGAACGGGCCGATCGCTGCATCAAGCGGGTGCTGTGGAACGATCCGGCCATGGGCGTCTTCCGCCACGCGGACGCCGGGTACGAATCGGCCCGGGCCCATGCGGAGAAGATCGGCCTGCACGTGCCCATGGCCTGACCCTACTTCGTCAGCAGGAAGTGGTCCAGCACGGTCCCGTCCGCGGCGATCTGCTTGAAGTCCACCCTGTCGCCGGCGATGTCCAGCTGCGAGAAGCAGGTCTTCTGCCACACCAGGTGCACGGGGTAGGGCTTGGGCGGCACCTGGCCGGGGTACCGGGGATGGCCGGGGGGATAGGGGTAGTTCTTGGGATTGGCGCCCCCGGCGCCCGTGACGATCTGGATGACGCCGTCGGCCTTGGTGGCCCCGCCCTGACCCGTGAAGGCGGTGTCCTCCACAAGGTTGGCGGTGTCGCCGAAATGGGCCTCCTCGGTGTCCCCGGCGGGCCTGGGGTTGAACCGCAGGGGCCGGGAGCGCTGGTAGCTGTGCAGGTGGCCAGGTTCGAATCAAGGAAAGTCCAGTGCACGCCCCCGGAGTTGAAGGAGAAGTTGGCCATGGTGGGGAAGCGGTCCTTCGCCGCAGCCAGGAAGCCGTCGAAGTGGGACCGGGGGCTCAGCACGGGCGTCTGCATCGTGTGGGCATGGGCCGGGTCGAAGTTGATCGCCGCCCCGGGCCCGTTCAGGGGCTGGCTGAAATAGTAGTAGTAGGCGAGGCCGTTGGGCTTGGGGGTGAAGGAGATGGTGTTGTTCCTGGACTCGAACACCCGGTCGGTGTCGTTGTTCCCGAGGCAGGCCGCCGTCACGGTGTGCCGCAGCACCGTTCCGCCGGCGGCAGCTCCGGGCTCGGCGTTGAGGTTGGGGAAGAAGAGCTCCCGGTACTGGTTGGCGTGGCCTTCCATGTTCACGATATCCCCGGGGACCACCAGGAGGTCCGGGCGCACCGCGCCCACGCGGCGCGCCAGGGCGCGGTTCAACATATTAAATAATTTATATAATCCGATTCGGGGAGTCAATGCGTATTTCGGACATACACTTTAATTACAATAATGATTTCAGCTTTACGCGCACCACTAATATATTAATAATTTAATATTTTCCGCATCGTTCATTCACCCCAGAATGAAGGGCATTCCCGGAGTCCCCATGCTCTACCCCGACATCGACGACCTGGTCCTGGAGCACGACGACGAATCCGGCATCGAGGAACTGGGCCGGCGGGTGCTGGCCCGGGGGCCCTGGACGACGGTGGCGTTCCTGGTGCGGACCCGGGCGCCCGGGGGCGCCTGGGAGGGGCCCCACCTGTGGCTCCACCGCTACCAGCGGGCCGCCCAGGGCTGGAAGCTGGTGAGCCGGTTCCGCACCACGGAACCGGAGCAGTTGGCCGCCCTGCTGGGGGCCCTGGGGGACTGGAAGGAATTCCTTCCGGGGTGAAGGCCGCCCTTCTCCGTGAGATGCTGGAGGGTTCAGGAGTCTCCATGGCCGTCGCCCTCAGTCTCGTCAAGGTCACCAAGCGCTTCGGCGCCCAGCCCATCCTCGAGGGGCTGACCTTCGGCCTTCAGCTGGGGGAGAAGGTGGGCCTCATCGGGCGCAACGGCGCGGGCAAATCCACCCTTTTCAAGCTCCTGGCCGGGGAGGACACGCCCGACGAAGGGGAGGTGGTCCTCACCCAGGGGCTGCGGGTGGCCCACCTGGCCCAGGATCCCCACTTCGCGCCGGACGCCACGGTGCGCAGCGCCCTGGAGGCGGCCCTGCGGGACCACCGGGCCCTCATCGCGCGCCACGGGGAGATCCACGAGGCCCTGCAGGGAGCCACCCCCGACCAGGCCGAGCGGCTCCACATGGAGCTGGACGGCGTGGAGCACCACCTCAACCACATGGGCTGGGACCTGGAGCCCCGCCTCAAGGAGGCCCAGACCACCTGGGGCCTCCTGGATCTGGACGCCGCCGTGGAATCCCTTTCCGGGGGCTGGCGCAAGCGCGTGGCCCTGGCCCAGGCCTGGCTCCAGGACCCGGACGTCATGGTGCTGGACGAACCCACCAACCACCTGGACCCCGAGCAGGTGGAAAGGCTGGAGCTCTGGCTCCAGGGCTTCGGGGGCGCCCTGCTGCTCATCACCCACGACCGCCACCTGCTGGACGGCGTCGTGGACCGCATGCTGGAACTGGAGAACGGCAGCGTCACCAGCTACGACGGCTCGTACAGCGACTACCTCCTGGAGCGCAGCGACAAGGAGTTCCGGGAGGCCCGGCTCACCGAGCACATGCAGAACCGCCTGCGCCGCGAGCTGGCCTGGCTCCGCCGCGGCGCCAAGGCCCGCACCCGCAAATCCAAGCTGCGCATCCAGGACGTGCTGGACCTGGGCGACGAGGTGAAGGACCGCACCCGCCTGGAGCAGCGCACCTCCCTCACCTTCGCCGGGGGCGCCAACCGCTCCGATTCGCTCCTTTCCGCCGAGGGCGTCCGCTTCGCCTACCCCGGCACCGGCGTCGAGCTGGCCGGGGGCATCGACCTGGTGCTCCAGCGCCGGCAGCGCATCGCCTTCCTGGGACCCAACGGCTGCGGGAAGTCCACCCTCCTCAAGCTCCTCCTGGGCGAGCTGGAGCCCACGTCCGGAACCATCACCCGGCACCCGAAGCTCTCCATCTCGGCCATCAGCCAGGGCCGGGGCGAGCTGCGGGGGGATCTCTCCGTGGCCGACAACATCGCCGAGCGCGCCTCCATGGTGAAGGTGGGCGGCCAGGAACTCCTGGTGCTGGTGTACCTCACCCGCTTCGGGTTCCCCGCCGACCAGCAGAAGCGCATGGCCGGAACCCTTTCGGGCGGCGAGCGCAACCGGCTCCTGCTGGCCAAGGCCATGCTCCTGCCCTCGGACCTGCTGGTGCTGGACGAACCCACCAACGACCTGGACATCCCCACCCTGCAGAACCTGGAGGAGGCGCTGCTGGACTACCCCGGCTCCCTGCTCCTGGTGAGCCACGACCGGTTCTTCCTGGACCAGGTGGCCACCCACACCCTGGCCTTCAACCCCGGGGGCGAACCCCGGTGGGAGATGTACGAGGGCAACCCCTCCTCCGTGCGCCGCCTGCGGGCCGAGCGCGCCCAGGAGGCCCCCCGGGAGGAGGCCCCCAAGGCCGCCAAGGCCGAGCGGCCCGCCTCGAAGAAGAAGCCCGGCCTCTCCCAGAAGGAGGAGCGGCGCCTGGCCGAGGTGGAGGCGGCCATGGCCGCCCTGCACGCCCGCATCGAGGACCTGGACGCCCTCCTGTCGGACCCCGCCGCCTTCCTCTCGGGGGATGCGCCGGGCCACCAGGCCCTCAAGGACCGGGAGGCCGCCAAGGGCGACCTGGAGATCCTGGAAGGGGAGTGGCTGGAACTTGAGGAGAAGCGCCAGAGCTAGTTCTCGGACCATCGCCCGGGTTCATCCAGGTTCGGCCTTTATCCCCTTCATCCCCTTCATCGAATTCATCCCCGTTCCAGCAGGGCGATGGCCGGGATGGGTCGGGCCATGCGGATCAATCACGCGCCGCCCCACCCCGGTGCTGGCCCTGCTGGAACGGGGATGAACCTGATGAAGGGGATGAAGGGGATAACGGCCTGGGTGGGTCGGAGAATGGGATTAGCGCCCGCAGGGGCGTGCCGCGCCTTCGGGGACCACGTAGGCGCAGGCGTCCCCATCGCAGCAGGTCCTGCACACCCGCCTGCAGGCCTCGAAGCCCAGCAGTTCCACGCCGGTGGACAGGAAGCCCGCCTTCACGGGCTCCTCGCGCATGAGGTCGGTGCTCAGGTACTTCTTGTTGTCGTCCGAGAAGATCGTGACCACCACGGCGTCCGGGCCCAGCTCCTCCTGCACCTTGAGCGCGCCCAGGAAGTTGGCGCCGCTGGAGATGCCCACGCCCAGGCCCAGCTTCGAGGCCAGCATCTGGGCCATGAGGATGGAGTCGCCGTCGTCCACCCCCACCACCGGATCCAGCTCGTCCAGCTTGACGATGGAGGGGATGAACTCGTCGGAGATGCCCTGGATGCGGTGCTTGCCCACCTTGTGGCCCGTGGAGAGGGTGGGGGAGTTGGAGGGCTCCAGGGGGTGGAGCTTCACGGCGGGGTGCTGCGAGCGCAGGAACTTCCCCACCCCCATGATGGTTCCGCCCGTTCCCACCCCCGCCACGAAGGCGTCCGGGACGAGGCCCTGGAAGTGGAGCTGCCACCAGATCTCCGGCCCCGTGGATTCCATGTGGGCGGCGACGTTGTCCTCGTTGGAGAACTGGCAGGGCAGGAAGCATCCCGAAGTGGCCGCCAGTTCCTCCGAGAGGCGGATGCTGCCCAGGAAGCCCCCCTCCTCGCGGCTCACCAGGCGGATCGTCGCGCCCAGGCTGCGGATGAGGTCCTTGCGCTCCTGGCTCATCCAGTCCGGCATGAAGATCGTCACCGGATGCCCCAGGGCCCGGCCCAGGGCCGAGAAGGCGATCCCCGTGTTCCCGCTGGTGGCCTCGGCCATGGGCATCCCCGGCCGGAGCGCCCCCACCTCGTAGGCCCGGCGCAGCACGTGGAGGGCCATGCGGTCCTTGATGCTGCCGGTCATGTTGAGATTCTCGGCCTTGGCGAAGATCCGGCGCTCCCGGCCCTTGTACGTGAAGTGCACGGCCAGGAGGGGGGTATTGCCCACCAGGTGGCCCAGGTCGTGGATGCGGCGGGGGATGTCGAGTGGGATCACGGGGTACCTCGTGGCACCAGGGTCCCAGGGAAACAATCGGAATTGCCATGCACACAATCCGGGAAACCGTGTGTTGACGGGACCAAGATCGAAATTCCCAGTGCCATCAATGAATTAATGATTTATAATTTCCATGGGAACGATCCCCTTCCGGAGAATGCAATGTCCTCAAAACGTCTATTCCTGGGCTCCCTGGGAGCCGCCTGCTCCCTTCTCGCCCTGGCCCTGGCCTGCGGCGGCAAGGGCGGCAACAGCCCGGATCCCCGAGTGCCCGCCACCAGCCTCGGCGGCGCGTGGACGGCGACCGGGAGCGGCGGCGGCACCAGCTATACGCTGGTGATGCCCTCCGACGGAACCTTCCGCACCTTCAGCGCCAATGGCAGCAGCGTCCTTTCCGGCAAACTCCTGCTTTCCGGCCAGGACCTGAGCGGAAACCTCACCTTCTTCTTCCCGGAAGCCATGGGCATCACGGCGCTCCCCGCCACCCTCAGCGGCACCGGCTCGAAGACGGGCATCACGTTCACCCTCGCGGCCTCGGACCCGGACCTCAACAACCGGATGCTCACCTCCGCCCCCGACCCCCTGGCCAATGCGGGCGCCCAGCTCAAGCAGCTGGAGGGAACCTGGACCTCGGCCCCCTCCGGCAACGACACCAGCACGGCCCTGACCCTCACGGTCGACGCCGCGGGGAACGTCTCGGCCACTTCCCCCGCCGGCACCCTCCAGGGCACCTTCATCCAGCCCACCGCCGGCGCGAACGCCTTCGTCGCGGCCTATGCCTACACGCCCACCGCGGGGGCCAATCCGGGCAAGGCCCAGAGTTTCTCGGGTTCCGCCTACCTGCGGGACAATGGCGGCCAGCTGATCCTCGCCGCGGACAACGGCAAGGGCGGAATGGGCGGCGTCTTCACCAAGCAGTAAAATTTGCCGCTTTCTTTTCGCTTTTTTTGCGTCATATTTAAGCGCTCGGAGGTCGAGCGTGCTGGCGATGTGGGTTCCCGAAATGCCGTTCCAGATGGCCTGTCAGGTGGACGCGGGCCTGAAGGAGCGGCCTTTGGCCTTCCTGAGCCCCGGCGCCCAGCGCACCCCCTGCCTCTGGCTGGTGAACCGCCAGGCCCGGGCCGAGGGCGTGGCCCCCGGCGAACCCATGGACCAGGCCCTGCGGCGCCTGCCGGGCCTGCGGGTGCTGGACCCCGCCCCCCAGACCTGGTGGGAGGCCCAGGGCCAGCTGGGCGAGTTCCTGCAGCACTGGAGCCCCCAGGGCCTCCTGGGCCGCATGGGCGAGGCCCTGGTGGACCTGCACGGCACGGCCCGCCTCTACGGCGGGCCCCGGGACGCGGCCGCCCGCATGCAGCGGGACCTGGCCCAGTCCATGGGCTGGACCAGCCACGGGGGGCTTTCCCTGAGCGCCACCGCGGCGCGCCTGGCCACCCGCACCCCGGAGCCCCTGGCGGAGGTGTGCGAGGGGGCCGAGGGGGTCTTCCTGGCCCCCCACCCCCTGGGCCGGCTCCCCGACCTCACCCCCCGGGTGCGCTACCGGCTCCAGCGCCTGGGCCTGGCCCGTTTCGGGGATCTGCAGCCGGTGCCCCTGCCCACCCTCAGCCAGGTCATGCCCGAACCTGACGCTCGCCTGGCCCTTTCCCGGGCCCGGGGGGAGGACCGGCCCCGCCTGCCCATGCTGGCCGATCCCCTGGGCGAGTCCCGCCACCCCTGGCGCCTGGAGCCCCCCTGCCTTCCCGAGGAGGTGCCCCTGGCCTTCTGGTGCCTGGAGCGCTTCTGGAACGACGGCCGCTCCCCCCGGCAGCTCACCCTGCGCTGGTGGGACGTGGACGGCGTGGCCCACCGGTGGCGGGCCCCGGAAGAGGCCCTGGCCGAGCCCGCCATGGCCCTGGCCCGCCTCGTGGAGGCCGCCTTCCGCAAGGGCGCCGAGCGGCGCATCCTCGTGCACCGCCTGGAGCTGCACATGGCCTGGGGCCTGGGACGGAGCCGGGGGCTCTTCGAGGCGCCGCTCACCCGCAAGCTGGGGGCCCTGGAGCACACCCTGGCCCGGCTGCGCAAACGCTTCCCCGGCCAGCCCGTGCTGCCCGGCTGGGCCCGGGAGGAGGACGCGTCCGCATGACCTTCCTGCTGGCCGTGACCGACTTCTCCACCGGGGAGGGCGTCTACCCCGCGTCCATGGCCGTGGCCCTGGCCCGGCGCCTGGGCTACGATTGCGTGGCCTCCTGGGACCAGGGCCTCCACGGGTGGCCGCGCCTGCGGGAGGAGGCCCTGGCCGCGGGCCTCACCCCCCTGCTGGCCAGCCGCTTCACGTGGCGGGGCATGGACTTCGGCGCCCTGCCCCACACCGACCGGGGCTACGCCGAGCTCTGCCGCCTCCTCACGGACCAGGCCCACGGCCGCGAGGGGGACCCCCCCCGGGACTGCGTGCTCCTCGCCGAGACCCTGGAGGGCCAGGAGTACCTGACCCGGGAGGGCTTCGCGCCGTACCTCCTGGCCCACGCCCGCAACCAGGTGGAGGCCATGGCCGGCGCCGCCCGGGGCCTCCCCGCCGCGGCCCCCCAGGTGCTGCGCTTCCGCCGGGAGGCCGGCCTGGAGCTGCACCGCCTCAAGCGCGCCATGGCCCTGCGCTCCACCGTCGCCCGGGTGGAGCCCCTGTGGGAGGCCCGGGACGCCGCCGTCACCCGGGCCTCCTGGGAGACCCGCTTTCCCGGGGCGGACCCCGCCATCACCCGGGCCACGGAGGGCATCCTCGAAAAGGCGCGGGCCTGGCGCATGCACTGGGGCGACTGGGTCATGCCCCGGCCCGTGTGCGCCCGGGACCTGGACCTGGACGCCGAGCTCCAGTCCCGGCTCCGCCAGGGCATCCCGAAGCGCTACGCCGCGCCGCCCCCGGGGCTCGAGGCCCGCATCGAACTGGAGCTGGAGCTCATCCGGCGCAAGCGCTTCGCCGGGTACTTCCTGGCCGTGCACGACATCATCCGCGAGGCCCGGGCCACCCGCACCTGTGGGCGCGGCAGCGGCGCGGCCTCCATCGTCAGCTACCTGCTGGGCATCACCAACGTGGACCCCATCGCCACCAACCTCATGTTCGAGCGGTTCCTCTCCGACGCCCGGGTGGATCCGCCGGACCTGGACGTGGACTTCGCCTGGGACGAGCGGGACGAGGTGATCGCTTCCGTCTTCCGGCGCTACGGGCGGGAACGGGTGGCCATGGTCTCCAACCACGTGTACTTCAAGCCCAAGGGCGCCCTGCGGGACGTGGCCCTGGCCCACGGGCGCCCCGAGGCCGAGCTGAAGGTCCTGGCCCGCTTCATCCGGGGCTGGGACGAGGGCATGAAGGGCATCCAGGACAACCCCGCCTGGGCCCCCATCCTCGCCCAGGCCGAGGCCCTGCGGGGCCACTTCCACCAGCTCTCCGTGCACCCCGGGGGCACCGTCATCGCCCCCGGCGCCCTGTGGCACCATGTGCCCTTCCAGCCCGCCCCCGCCAAGGAGGGGGTCTCCATCACCCAGTGGGACAAGGACGGCGTGGAGGACTACGGCCTGGTGAAGATCGATCTCCTGGGCAACCGCAGCCTGGCGGTGGTGCGCGACGCCCTGGGGGTGCTGGGGGACCGCGCCCCGGCGCCGCTGCACTGGAATCCCCGCCTGGACCCCGCCACCCAGGACCTGCTGGCCCGGGGCGACTCCATGGGGGTCTTCTACGTGGAGAGCCCCGCCACCCGCCAGCTGCAGCAGCGGGTGGGCAAGGGGGACTTCGAGACCCTGGTCATCCACAGCTCCCTCATCCGCCCCGCGGCCAACCGCTGGATCGACACCTACGTCAAGCGCAACCGCGGCGAGGAGACCTACGTCCCCAGCCACCCCGTGCTGGGCTCCCTGCTGTCGGACAGCTTCGGCGTGCTGGTGTACCAGGAGGACGTGGTGCGGGTGGGCATGGCCATGGCCGGCTGGAGCCACGAGGAGGCCGACAAGCTCCGCAAGATCCTGGGCAAGGACGACTGCTCCGTGAAGCTGCCGCTGTTCGAGGCGCGGTTCCGGGAGGGCTGCGCCGGCCGGGGCATCCCCCCGGCCGTGGTGGACGAGGTGTGGGACATGGTGCGCACCTTCCGGGGCTACTCCTTCTGCAAGCCCCACTCCGCCAGCTACGCCCAGGTGAGCTTCGAGAGCGCCTGGCTCAAGGCCCACCACCCGGCCACCTTCTTCGCGGCGGTGATCACCAACCAGGGCGGCTTCTACGCGCCCATCGCCTACCTGGGCGACGCCCGGCGCCACAACCTGGTGGTGCGCGGTCCCGACGCCAACCAGTCGGAATGGGCCTTCGCCGCCGAGGGGGACCGGGGCCTGCGGGTGGGCCTCATGGCCGTCAAGGGCGCCCAGCGCGACGAGGTGGAGGCCCTGCTGGAGGACCGGGGGCGCCGCGGCCCCTACGGGAGCCTGGAGGAGCTCCTGGAGCGGGTGCCCCTCTCCGTGCCCACCGCGGAGGCCCTGGGCTCCGGGGGCGCCTTCGACCGCTGGGCCCCCGACGGGGACCGCACGCGCCTGCTGTGGACCCGCCTGGGCGGCATCCCCGAAGGCGTGCGCCCCCGCCCCACCGACCCCTTCGACCGGGCCGCCCTGGAACTGGAGCTCCTGGGCCTGACCCTGGAGATCCACCCCGCCGCTCTGCAGCGCGCCCGCCACGGCGGCGCCCCCCACCGCGCCGCCGACGTGGCCCGCCCCGGCCACCAGCTGCGCTTCTGGGCCCTGGTGGTGGCCGAGAAGACCGTGCGCACCGAGAAGGGCGACCTCATGCAGTTCGTCACCTTCGAGGACGAAACGGCCCTGTGCGAGGCCGTGGCCTTCCCCGACGCCTACCGCAAGCGCCGGCGCCCCTTCCGGGTGGGGGACATCCTCCCGGTGGCGGGGAAGAGCGTCCGCCAGGACGGGCTGGTGGTGCTGGAGGTGGCCTGAGGGCCATCGGTTACCATGAAGCATGCCCAACTCGCCCGCTCCCTATGAATTGACCCTGCACGTCCTGCCCGAGGACATCGACCAGCTGAATCACGTGAACAACGTCGTCTACCTGCGCTGGGTGCAGGAGGCCGCCATCGCCCACTGGACCTCCCAGGCCTCCCCGGAGGCCCAGGCCGATCTCTTCTGGGTGGTGGTCCGCCATGAGATCGACTACAAGCGTCCGGCCCTGGCCGGGGACGCCATCCTCGCCCGCACCTGGGTGGGCTCCACCCAGGGCCGGACCTTTGAGCGCCACACCGAGCTCCTGCGCGCGGCCGACCGCATCCTCCTGGCCCGGGCCCGCACCCTCTGGTGCCCCATGGCGATGCGCACCGGGCGGCCGACCCAGGTGAGCGACGAGGTGCGCCGGGCCTTTTCCATGGATCCCCATAGCGTTTGATCCCCCTGCCCGCAAAATGAAGGCCCTTCCAGGGGGCCGGCCGGCATCCAAGGAAAACCGGCGCTTGGTGCCCCGGCTGTTTTTGGACATACTTGTTGCTTATGCAACTCCTCATCCCCTGGGAAGATGCCAGCCTGCCCCTCATGCTCACGGTCGTCCGGAGCCGCCTCCGGCAGGTGGCTTGGCATCTCCTGGCCCCCCACGGCTTGACCCCGCAGCAGTACCAGGTGCTGCGGGTGCTCTCCGATAGCCCGGGCCTCTGCCACGGCCAGTTGGCCGGGGCCCTGGGACTGGACAAGCCCACGGCCACCCGCATGGTCCAGGCCCTGGCGCGCAAGGGCTGGGTGGACGTGCTGCCCCACCCCACCCACGGGCGCAAGACCCGCCTGGAACTGAGCGAGGGGGGCCGCGCCAAGGTCGAGAGCCTGGTGGGGTTCCGCAAGGCCATCCGGGAGGGGCTCGAGGCGGGGCTGGACGGGGAAGAGCGCAAGGCCGTGCGGGCGCTCCTCCTCAAGCTCAAGACCAACCTGGACCACCTGGACGGGACCCCGGTCCCGTCGGAACTGAGGTAACGCATTCATGTGGATCGTCCGGCTCGCCCTGCGCCGCCCCTACACCATCGCCGTCATGTGCGTGCTCTTCCTGCTCATGGGCGCGCTCTCCATGCGGCGCATGCAGGTGGATATCTTCCCCAGCATCGATATCCCCGTGGTCACGGTGGTGTGGAGCTACAACGGCCTGACCCCCGAGGAGATGGAGCGCCGGGTGGTGAACGTGACGGAACGGGCCATGTCCACCACCGTCAACGGCATCGAGCGCATCGAATCCCAGAGCATCCAGGGGGTGGCGATCCTGAGGGTGTACTTCCAGCCGGGCACGGACATCGGCGGGGCCATCGCCCAGATCGGTTCGGTGACCAACACCATCCTGCGCATCCTGCCCCCGGGCATGACGCCCCCGAACATCATCCAGTTCAACGCCAGCAACGTGCCTGTGGTGCAGATGACCGCGCGCAGCGAGACGCTCTCCGAGCAGCAGATCTACGACTACTCCCTCAACTTCATCCGCATCCGGCTCTTCACGATCCCCGGTCTCTCCACGCCGGCGCCCTTCGGGGGCCGGGGCCGGCAGATCTCCGTGGACATCGACCCCGCCAAGCTCGCCGCCCGGGGCCTGAGCCCGGCCGACGTGGTGACCGGGCTCTCCTCGGAGAACGTCATCGTTCCCGCGGGCACGGCCCGCCTGGGCTCCCGGGAAATGCCCATCCTCACCAATTCGAACCCCTCCAAGGTGGACGACCTGAAGGCCATCCCCCTCAAGCTGGTGAACGGTTCGCCGGTGTACCTGCGGGACGTGGCCCAGGTGTACGACGGCTTCACGGACCAGACCAACATCGTGCGCATCAACGGCAACCGCGCCACCTACCTGGCCATCCTCAAGAAGGCCGACGCCAGCACCCTGGCGGTGGTGGATTCGGCCCGGGAGATGCTGCCCACCATCAAGGCCGCCGCGCCCAAGGGCCTGGAGCTGAACTTCGACTTCGACCAGAGCCAGTTCGTGCGCGGGGCCATCTCGGACGTGGTGAAGGAGGGCTTCGTGGCCTCCCTGCTGGTGTCGCTGATGATCCTGTTCTTCCTGGGGTCCTGGCGCTCCATGCTGCTGGTGTGCACCAGCATCCCCCTGGCCATCTTCGCGGGCATCATCGGCCTGAAGCTCTCGGGCCAGACCATGAACATCATGACCCTGGGCGGCCTCTCCCTGGCCATCGGCATGCTGGTGGACGACGCCACGGTGGAGGTGGAGAACATCCACCGCAACCAGGCCATGGGCAAGCCGCTCACCGTGGCCATCCTGGACGGGGCCGGCCAGATCGCGGTGCCCGCCATCGTGGCCACCCTGGCCATCTGCATCGTGTTCTTCCCCGTGGTGCTGCTGGTGGGGCCGGCGAAGTACCTCTTCACGCCCCTGGCCATGGCGGTGGTGTACTCCATGCTGGCCTCGTACCTCCTCTCCCGCACCCTGGTGCCCACCCTGGCCCGCATGCTCCTGGAGCACGACCACCACGCCCCGGAAAGCCGCCTGGGGCGGTTCAACGCCTGGCGGGAGCGGGGCTTCGCGCGCTTCCAGGACGCCTACGGGCGGCTCCTGGACCGGGTCCTGCACCACCGGGTCTTCGTCCTGGGCCTGGCCGTGGTGTTCGCCACCCTCAGCCTGGCGCTGCTGGGCGTCCTGGGGCGGGACTTCTTCCCGGCCGTGGACGTGGGCCTCATGAAGCTCCACGTGCGCACCCCCTCGGGCCTGCGCCTGGAGGAGACCGAACGCGTCGTCGCCCAGGTGGAGGGCGCCATCCGCGAGCTGGTGCCGGCCCGGGACCTGGCGACCATCAACAGCAATATCGGCGTGCCCAGTTCCTTCAACATGGCCTTCATCCCCTCCGACAACGTCACCAGCCAGGACGCGGACGTCTCCATCTCCCTCAAGCACGAGCACCGGCCCACGGCGGGCTACATGAAGGCCCTGCGGGAGGAGCTCCCCCGGCGCTTTCCCGGGGTGGGCTTCTACTTCCAGTCCGCGGACATCGTGAGCCAGGTGCTCAACTTCGGCATCCCCGCGGCCATCGACGTGCAGATCGAGGGCCCCAACCTCGCCGCCAGCGCCGAGGTGGCCCGGCGCCTGGAGGCCGGCATGCGCCGGGTGCCGGGGGCCGTGGACGTGCGGCTCAAGCAGGTGGTCAACGCCCCCGGGTACCGGGTGGAGGTGAACCGGGTGCGCGCCGCCCAGCTGGGCCTGAACCAGCAGGCCGTGGCCAACGGCCTCATGGTCTCCCTTTCGGGCAACGGCCAGCTGGCGCCGTCCTACTACCTGGACCCCGTCACGGGCGTGAACTACACCGTGGCCGTGAAGACCCCCCTGGCCCGCCTTTCCAGCCCCCGGGACCTCATGGCCACCCCCTTCAGCCTCCCGGGCGGCGGGGCCCTGCTGCAGACCACCGCCTTCCAGTCCGCGGGCCCCGGGGCCCAGGCGCTTTCCGAGCCCCTGTCCAATTTCGCCACCCTCAACCGCATCAACGTCCCCAGCGAGATCAACCACTACACCGTGCAGCGGGTGCTGGACGTCATGGCGGGGGTGGAGGGCCGGGACCTGGGTGCGGTGGTGGCCGATATCCAGGCCCAGCTGCGCAACCTCGGGCCCCTGCCCCCCAACACCCGCATCCGCATCCGCGGCCAGTTCGAGGTGATGGTGGAGGCCTTCGTGAACCTCGCCGGGGGGCTGCTCATCGCCATCGCGCTGGTGTACCTCCTCATGGCCGTGCTGTACCAGAGCTGGCTGGACCCCTTCATCATCCTCTTCGCCGTGCCCGGGGCCCTGGTGGGGATCCTGTGGATGCTGGCCCTCACGGGCACCACCCTGAACGTGGAATCCATGATGGGCGCCATCATGGCCGTGGGCATCGCCACCTCCAATTCCATCCTCCTGGTGAGCTTCGCCAACGACGTGCGGGTGGCCCACCCGGAGATGACCGCCCTGGAGGCGGCCTTCGCCGCCGGCAGGACCCGGCTGCGCCCGGTGCTCATGACCGCCCTGGCCATGATCCTGGGCATGATCCCCATGGCCCTGGCCCTGGGCGAGGCCGGCAGCCAGAACGCGCCCCTGGGCCGGGCCGTCATCGGGGGGCTCCTCATGGCCACGGTGGTCACGCTCTTCATCGTGCCCGTGGTCTACAGCCTCTTCCGCAAGAAGCCCCCCACCGCCCATCTCCTGGACGAGACGTTCCACATCGAGCAGCAAGGAAGTGAATCATGAGCAGCGAGCAGACCTTCTCCCGCTTCCGCCTGGGCGGCATCGCGATCCTGGTCGTGGGCGCCTCCACCATCGCCGCCCTGTGGGCCTCCCAGCGCGCCAGCGTCGGCCGCGAGGCCCGGCGCCTGACATCCGACCAGGAGGCCGGGCCCCGGGTGCGCACGGCCGTGGCCGGGCTGGATGCCGGGGCCCGGACCCTGGACCTGCCCGGGGAGGCCCTGCCCCACCTCTCCACCACCCTCTACGCCAAGGTGGCGGGATTCCTGCGCGAGATCCGCGTGGACAAGGGCTCGCCCGTGACCAAGGGCCAGGTGATCGCCGTGCTGGAATCCACCGAGGTGGACACGGATTTCCGGGCCCTCAAGGCCGACGCCCTGAACAAGCGCACCTACGCCCAGCGCCTGCGCCAGCTGGACGGCCAGGGCATCATCAGCGCCCGGGACCTGGAGGACGCCGAAACCGCCGCCCGCATCGCCGAGGAGAAGCTGGCCAGCCAGGGCGCCCTGCGGGGCTACCGCAACGTCACCGCCCCCTTCGCCGGCGTGGTGACCCAGCGCTTCGCCGACCCGGGCGCCCTCATCCAGAACGCCGGCAACAGCCTTTCCAGCCAGCCCCTGGTCTCCCTGGCCCAGGTGGACCACCTGCGGGTGACCTTCTACCTGGACCAGGCGGTGGCCTCCCGGGTGAAGGTGGGCCAGGCCCTCACCGTGCGTCCCTCGGACCGCCCCGACCTGGCCCGCCCCGGCAAGGTGGCGCGCCTTTCCGGCGCCCTGGACCCCCGCACCCGCACCCTCCTGGCCGAAGCGGACCTGGATAACCGGGACGGCGCCTTCGTGGCCGGCGGGGCCGTGCAGGTGAGCCTGGACCTGCCCCGGGAGGCCGGACGGCTGGAAATCCCCTCGGAGGCCGTGCTCCTCAAGGGCGACCGCACCCTGGCGGCGGTGGTGGGCGCCGACGGGAAGGTCCTCCTCCGGCCCCTGGTCCTGGGCGAGGACTCCGGGGCCCGGGTGCGGGTCATGGCCGGCCTTCAGGCCGGGGAACGGGTGATCCTGAACCCCGCCATCACGCTCAAGGACGGGGACCGGGTGCAGGCCACGGATTCGCCAGGGCGTCCCTGAGGGCATCCACCGCCAGTTCGGCGGAATGGTAGGACGCGTCGTCCCCGTCCCCCAGGGCCTCCAGGACGTCCTCCACGTCCATGGCGGCCGCCTCCTGGAGGGTCCGGCCCCGGACCAGATGGGCCACCAGACTGCCGCAGATGACGAAGGACTCGCAGCCGTCCGTGGTGTAGCTCCCCGCGGCCACCCGGCCATCCTCCACCTTCAGCCACAGATCCAGGGCGTGGCCGCAGCCGCCCTCCTGGGCCCGGCCGTGCAGGTCCGCCCCCTTCATGGGGGAGAAATTGCCGGGGACGAGCCGGAAGCCGATGGAGGAGGGGAGCACCTTGCGCATCCCTCAATTGTGGGGGGAAACCGGGAATTTTCAGCAGCAAACCCGCCCGGGGCCCCCGGAATATGCCTATTTGAGCATTCAGTGCTTCCATGCCAGAATGCCAAGGCCCGTGCATTTCCGTATGAGGATCCCATGGAACAACCCAAGCGCATTGTCATCGTAGGTGGAGTCGCGGGGGGCGCCTCGGCGGCCGTCCGGGCCCGCCGGCTGTCCGAAGGGGCCGATATCGTCCTTTTCGAGCGGGGCCCCCACGTGTCCTTCGCCAACTGCGGCCTGCCCTACCACATCGGCGGCGTCATCCCCGAACGGGCCAGGCTGCTGGTGCAGACCCCCCAGAGCCTCATGGCCCGGTTCAACCTGGATGTGCGGGTGAATTCCGAGGTGCAGTCCATCGACCCGGGCGCCCGCACGGTGACCGTGCGCAATCTGAAGACGGGCCAGGTGCGGGAACAGCCCTACGACGCCCTGGTGCTGAGCCCCGGCGCCGAGCCCATCCGCCCGCCCCTGCCGGGCATCGGGGATCCGCGGATCCTCTCCCTGCGCAACCTGGACGACATGGACCGCATCCTCGCGGCCATGGCGGGCGCCACCCGGGCCCTGGTGGTGGGGGCGGGCTACATCGGCCTGGAGATGGCCGAGGCCTTCCGGGAGCGGGGGCTGGAGGTGGTCCTGGTGGAGAAGCTGGACCAGGTCATGGCCGTGGCGGACGCGGACATGGTCGCGCCCCTGCACGGGGAGCTCCGGGCCCACGGGGTGGACCTGCGCCTGGGCCTGTCGGTGGAAGGCTTCGAGCCGGGCCCCGAGGGCCTGACGGCCAAGCTTTCCGACGGCTCCCAGGTGGTGTGCGGCCTGGCCGTGCTGGCCATCGGCGTGCGTCCGGAAACCGCCCTGGCCCGGGCCGCGGGCCTGGCCCTGGGATCCACGGGGGGCATCCTGGTGGACGAGTACATGCGCACCAGCGACCCCGCCATCTGGGCCGTGGGGGACGCCGTGGAGGTGAAGGACACGGTCCTGGACGGCCCCGCCCTCATCCCCCTGGCCGGCCCCGCCAACCGCCAGGGCCGCATCGCCGCCGACAACATCCTGGGCCGGAAGAGCGTCTACAAGGGCACCCAGGGCACGGCCATCTGCAAGGTCTTCGGCCTGGCCTTCGCCATCACCGGCCAGTCCGAGAAGGTCCTCAAGCGCAAGGGCGTGGCCCACCACAAGATCTACATCCACCCCGCGGACCACGCCACGTACTACCCCGGGGCCCAGCCCCTCACCCTCAAGCTGCTCTTCGACGGCGAGGGCCACATCCTGGGGGCCCAGGCCGTGGGGGCCGCGGGCGTGGACAAGCGCATCGACGTCATCGCCACCGCCATGCGCGGGGGGCTCACGGTCCACGACCTGGAGGACGCGGAGCTCTGCTACGCGCCCCCCTACGGCAGCGCCAAGGACCCCGTGAACATGGCCGGCTTCGTGGCCTCCAACGTCCTGCGCGGGGACACCGCCCTGTGGGAGCCCGAGGAACTGGAGGCCCTCCGCCCGGACCAGGTGCTGCTGGACGTGCGCACCCTCCAGGAATTCCAGGCCGGCACCATCCCCGGCGCCGCCCTGGCCCCCGTGGACGAGCTGCGGGACCGCCTGGACGAGCTGGACCCCGCCAAGGAGCACCTGGTGTTCTGCCAGGTGGGGCTGCGGGGCTACCTGGCCAGCCGGATCCTTTCCCAGCTGGGGTACAAGGTGCGCAACCTCTCCGGGGGCTACAAGCGCTACCGCATGTCCGTGGGCGGCGCCTGAGGGCCGGGCCCCCGGAACCGGGACCTCAGATCGGCCACCGCGCCACCACGCAGGTCCCGCCCCCCTCCCGGGGCTCCAACTGGATCTGTCCCTTGTGCTTGTCCACCACCGTGGCATAGGCGAGGGCCAGGCCCTGCCCCGATCCGCGCCCCACGGGCTTGGTCGTGAAGAACGGCTCGAAGACCCGATCCCGGATCTCCTCGGGGATCCCGGTGCCGTTGTCCGCCACCCGCAGTTCGGCCCGGTCCCCGTCGATGCGGGCGGAGACCTCGATCCGCCCCCGGGCCATCCGGCCCCGCTCGATGTTCTCCCCGATGGCGTGGGCGGCGTTGATCACCAGGTTCATGACCAGCTGCCCGATCTCGTCCCGCAGGCAGGGCACCTGCCCTAGCCCGGGCTGGATGGCCAGGTCCACGTCGGCCACGGCCTTCCATTCGCTCCGGGAAACGGTGACCGCGGCGCGGATGATCTCCTCCAGGTCCTCCGGTTCCATCACCCCGCTGGAAGCGTGGGAGAAGTGCTTCATGGCCTTGACGATGCCCGCGATGCGGGACAGGCCCTCCGCGCACTGGGCCAGGGCCAGGGGCGCCTCCTCCCGGATGAAATCCAGGTCCGCCGCCTCCCGCTTGGAATCGAAATCCGCCAGGTCCTCGGAGAGGCCCTGGGCCTCCCGCATCTTCCCCACCAGGCCCAGGGCGGCATCGATCAGGGACAGGAGCGGCTCGAAGGTCGCCCGGAAGAAGGTGATGTTGTCCGCCACGAACTGGGTGGGCGTGTTGATCTCGTGGGCGATCCCCGCGGCCAGCTGGCCGATGGATTCCATCTTCTGCATCTGGAGCATCCGCGCCTGGGTCCGGCGCAGTTCCGCCAGGGTCCGCTGCAGTTCCTCCCGCTCCGAGGCCAGTTCCCGGGTCTTGCCCTCCACCACCTTCTCGAGGGTGATGTTCTGCTCCAGGAAATGGAGCGTGGAGGTCTCCCGGGCGCGCACATCCAGCTGCCGCTGGATGAGCACGGCGATGGTCTTGTCCCGGGCCTGGAGCTGGCGCTCCAGTTCCGCGATGCGTTCGGGATCGCCGGCGCTCATGGGGCACCCTCCCTTCCCAGCACGATGCCCGTGAGGGTCTGGTTCACGTGGATGCCGTTGAACTGTTCCCCGTAGGTGGAGAAACCGAAGACCCCGTTGCGGGCCATCAAGGCGCCCACCTCCGCGTCGGAGCCGAGGTTCTCGAATTCCAGGCGCCGGAGGATGCAGTCGCACACCAGGACCGCCTGGGGCTCCCCCGCCTGCCGCCGCGCCTCCCCCAGGGTCCGGTCCAGCAGGGCCAGGGGGTCCACGGATTCCCCGATGCTGATGACGAGGCCGGTGTCGATGGCGCAGTAGAGGGCCAGGGACCCGTCCGGGAGCGCCTTGGCGATGGAGCGCACGTGGTGCTCCGTCCCGATGGCCATGAGGAAGGGGTGCCGGGAGAACACCTCGGGCCCCAGGGCCTCCACCGGCAGGCCCAGGGTCCGGGCATAGACCTGCGCGGCCGGCTCGCCGTTGATCTCCCGGATGACGCGGCGGTCCGGGTCCGAATCCGTGATCACGATGTTCTGGTGGCCCGGGATGAAATGCTTGAGCATGAAGGGCACGATGGGGCCCCGGGCCCGGACGCTGGCCAGGACCGCGGCGTCGCTCAGGAACCGGCCGTCGAAGTACACGCAGGTGCGGGCGAAGCGCAGATCGTCGCCGGCCGATCCCCCGATGATCGGAATATTGCCCAGGGCCTGGTAGATGGCCGAGGTCACCCGTTCCTCCATCATGGACAGGCCGTCGATCACCAGGAAACCGAAGGCGTGCCCGGGCCCCGGGGCCGGACCGCCGCGGATGGCCTCGGCGATGCGAAGCACCTGGTCCTGGAAGGAAGCCAGCGGGTGGATCAGGTGGGGAACCGCGGCCAGGTTCCCGCCCCCGAACCCCGTGGCGGCCATCCCCCCCTTCTGGAACCCCCGGGGTCCCAGCTGCCCGGAGGAGGTGCAGCCGATGATGGGGCATGGGAAGGCACGCTTGAGCTCATCCCCCACCACGTCCAGGTCGTAGCTCGGCGAACAGAAGAAGAAGACCACGTCCAGGGCCCCGTCCCCCATCCGCGACCGGAGTTCCGCCACCGCCGCACGGGGGTCCGGCTCCTGGGTCATGCCGTGCCAAACCGAACTGTTCATGCAGAACGCACCTTATGTCCTTTGTATCGAACCCGGATCCCCGGACATTAGTAATTTCGGCGCCGGATCACCCCTCCACGGGAAAGGGTTCCTTCAGGCCCACCAGGGCCGCATAGTTCCGGAGGCGCGCCTGGTGGCTCTGGCCGATGACCGTCCCGGCCGGGTAGACCAGGTGCCCCTCCCGGGTGTACACGCCCTCCACCAGGAGTTCGCCGATCTGGACGGTCTGGTGGGTGGCCAGGTAGGAGGACGCGGCGCCCTGGTCCACGATCTCGTCGGGGACCTCCAGGGCCAGTTCCAGGGCGTTGATGACCCGTGGGTCATAGAAGACCTGGTTCTGCCGCATCTCCTCCAGGACGAGGCGCGGGTTGGAGCGCCTCTCCATGACGTCCAGGTAGTCGGAAACCGCCCGGAGGATCCGGGCGCCCAGGGGGATTCCCTCCCGGTGGACCTGGACGGGCGGGAAGCCGGAGCCGTTGAAGTTCTTGTTCCGGAAGAGGATGACCTGGGCGACCTCCTCCATGCGGGGGATGTGGCCGAGGAGCTTCGCCCCGATTTCGGGCAGGCGCAGGAGGGTTTCATGCTCCCTCGGCGTGATGGGGTCCCCCTTCCGGGCCTTGGCCAGCACGGAGCCGGGGATGGTGAGGACCCCGATGGGGGCGAGCAACGAAGCGACCAAGACGACCCAGTCGGCTTCCATTTCCATGACCCGGGCCACCTTCCGGGAAAGGCGACCCAGCCGCTGGCCCTGCCGGAAGGCGATGGGGTCCGCCAGGGACAGGAGCTGCACCAGGAGATCGATGCTCCCCTTGACGGTGCCTTCCACCAGTTCCTTCTCGGCCAGGACGAGCCGGTACTGCTTGATCCCCGCTTCGATGGAGCTGACGAGGAGCGGCTGGGCGCAGGGCTTGGTGAGGAACCGGAAGATGTGCCCCCGGTTCACGGCCTGGATCGCCGTGTCCAGGTCGGCGTTGCCCGTGAGCATGATCCGCACGGATTCCGGGGCCCGGCTCCGGGCTTCGGCCAGGAACTGGACGCCGTCCATGACCGGCATGCGCATGTCCGAAAGGATGACGGCGTAGGGACCCGAGGTCTTCAGGAGGGCGAGGCCCTCCGTCCCCCCCTGGGCGGTCTGGAGGTCGAAGCGCCGGTGCAGCAGCCGGGTGTAGGCGGAGAGGATGTTCGGGTCATCGTCGACCAGCAGGACTTTGGGGTTCATGCATCAACCTATCGTCAGGATGGGCCGCCGGAAGAAATTCAGGTTGGGGGGCATCGAATCGATACATAGGTTAGCGCCCGGAAGGTGCGGAGGCCGGAAAACCCGGGGCCTATTCATTGGATATGAGCTACTTGTTTCCACCGGCCCCCTAGGTGAGGTGAACCATGAACGAGAAGGTGCTTTTCGTGGACGATGACGAGAACCTGCTGGCCTCGGTCCATCGGAATTTCAAGAAGCGCTACGATCTGGACATCGCCGCCGGCGGCCCCCAGGCCCTGAGGGCCATGGAGGAGCACGGCCCCTACGCCGTGGTGGTCGCGGACATGGCCATGCCGGGCATGAACGGCATCGAGTTCCTGAAGAAGGCCCAGGTCCTGGCCCCGGACACGATCCGCATCATGTTCACGGGGCATCCGGGCCCCGTGACGCTCCTCGAGGCCATCAACAGCGGCCAGGTCTTCCGGTTCATCCCGAAACCCTGCGACCTGGAGGAGATCGGCCGGGCCGTGGACGCGGGGATCCGCCAGCATCACCTCATCGCCGGGGAGCGGGACCTCCTGGAAGCCACCCTCACCCGCGGCATCGAGGCCATGATCGGGATCCTGGAAGTCCTGGATCCGGTGGTGTACCTCTCCGCCCAGACCCTGGCCCACCGGTCCGCCCAGGTGGCCCGGGCCCTGGGGGCCGCCGATGACTGGTCCATCACCCTCGCCGCGCTCTATTCCCCCCTCTGGCAGCTGTCCCTCACGCCCCAGGAGCGCCTGGCCTGGGCCTCGGGCACCCGGGACCCGGGCCCCGGCCCCGACCCCCTCGGGTCGGCCATCGCCAGGGCCGCCAACCTCCTCCAGCCCATCCCGCGCCTGGAGGGCGTCGCCCAGATCGTGCGCTACCAGGGCAAGAACCTGGACGGCACCGGCTTTCCCGGGGACCCCGTCCGCGGCGAGGCGATCCCCCTGGGGGCCAGGATCCTGCGGGCCCTCCAGGACTTCAACGCCATCGAGCAGAAGGTGAAGTCCAGGCCCGTGGCCTGGGAGGAGCTGCGCATGCAGCGGGGCCGCTATGATCCCGTGGTCCTGGCCGCCCTGGGCGAGGCCATGGAATCGTTCTAGATCCAGGGTGCCGACCCACCCCAACGATCGCAACCGAAGCCAACAGATCGCCATTCGGTGGAAACCCCCAGTCCGCCTCCTCAGCCGGGAACGAACGAAGATCGAAGGCTGATCCCCTTCATCCCTTTCATCCGTTGTCATCCCTGTTCCCGCAGGGCCAGAGCAGGGATGGGTCGGCGCCCGCGGATCACCTGCGCGCCACCCCACCCCATCGCTGGCCCTGCGGGAACAGGGATGAAAACGGATGAAAGGGATGGAGGGGATGAAAGAGGGGAGCACTGGCCTCAGCGCTCCGGTTTCCTCCGGCCGGTGCGGGCGTCCTTGCGGCCCTGGAACCAGGTGCCGGTCTCCCTCTGGAATTCCTTCGGGGCCTTGTGCTCCACCTCGCACACCAGGTCCGCCAGGGTCCTGGACCCCAGGTGGTCCTGGAAGACCTTTTCGGCCTCCCGCATCAGCGCGTGGATGCGGCAGGGGCCCGCCGTGGCCCATTCCGGGGGCCGGGGCCCGAAGAGGGCGCAGTTGGCCCGGATCTCCGCGCAGGCGAAGAGGCTCCGGCCGGGATCCACGGCCTGGAGCACCTCCATCACCGGGATCCGGTCCGCGGGCCGCGCCAGGGCGAACCCGCCGGCGATGCCCTCCTGGCCCGTGACGATCCCGGCCTTCTTGAGCCGCGTGAAGAGCTTGGCCAGGAAGCGCTCGGGAATGCGCTGGAAGGTGGCCAGGTCCCCGACGCTCACCGGCTCCGGGCGCGTGGCCAGGAGCAGCAGGGAGTGCAGGGCATATTCCGCGCCCGCGCCGTACAGGGATGTGCTCAAACTTGCACCTCAACGATAGCAGTTTAGGACCGGGGCCCCGGCGCGTCAAAGCGGCGCCGGGGTCAGATGCCCAGGCGCTCCTTCAGGTCGGCCAGGTACCGGCGGGTCACCGGCACGGGCTGTCCCGACCGGGTGCGCAGGGTCACGGAGGCCGGCTCCCCCTTCCCCACCACGTCCACATGATCCAGGTTCACCAGGAACTGCTTGTGGACCCGGACCATGCGGGGGACCTTGGCCTCCAGGAGGCTGAGAGTGAGCTCGGTGAGGAATTCCCCCCGGGCCGTCACCAGGTGCACCCCGGTCTCGCTGGAGCGCACGAATTCCACGTCCACGGCGGCCACCAGCTTGGTGCCCTGGGCACACACGCAGGGGATGCGCTCGATGGCGGGGCTCTGGAAGACCGGCTTCCGGCCCTCGCCCAGGTACCGCCGCACCTTCTCCAGGGTGCGCGCGAGGCGCTCGGCCTGCACGGGCTTGAGCAGGTAGTCCACGGCGTTCTCCTCGAAGGCCTTGAGGGCGTACTCGTCGTGGGCGGTGACGAAGACCACGCAGGGCATGATCTCGGGCTCGATCATGGACACCAGCTGGAAGCCGTCCACCTTGGGCATGTGGATGTCCACGAAGATCACGTCGGGGCGCGCGGCCCGGATGGCGCGCACCGCCTGGATGGCGTTGGCGCAGGCGCCCACCACCGCGATATCCCCCGCTTCGGCCAGCAGCGCCTCCAGCTCCTCCCGGGCATTCTGCTCGTTGTCCACCACCACCGCGCGCATCATGCGGCACCCGCTTCGGAAGGCACGGCGATGGAGACGCGGGTGAGCCGGTCGGGATCGCAGTGGACGGTGAGGCCCTGGCAGCCCCGCACCAGGGTGCGCACCCGACGGTCCACGATGCTCATGCCCAGGCCCCCTCCCCCGGGGGCCGCGGCGGCGAAGTTGCCCCCGTCGTCCTCCACGTCGATGCGCACGCAGGTCCCGTCGGGATACGCGTGGATGCGCACGGTCCCGGGCTCCAGCATCTCGGCGATGCCGTGCTTGATGGCGTTCTCCACCAGGGGCTGGAGGGTGAAGGTGGGGAGCTTGACCTGGAGGAGCCCCGGATCCACGTCGATGACCACCGTGAGCTGGTCCTCGTAGCGCGCCTTCTCGATCTCCAGGTAGGCGTTCACGTGGGCCAGTTCCTCCTGGAGCGTGGAGAGGCCGGAATTGCGCTTGAGGTTCATGCGGAAGAAGTCCGCCAGGTGGTCCAGGAGGGCCCGGGCCCGGGAGGCGTCCCGGCGCATGATGGCCTGGATCGCGGCCAGGGAGTTGAAGAGGAAGTGCGGGTTGATCTGGGCGTGGGCGAGCTTGAGCTCGGCCAGGACGAGCAGCTCCTTCTGCTCCTGGTAGTGGGCGCGCACCAGCTGGCTGGCCAGGAGGTTCGCGAGCCCTTCGCCCAGGGTGCGGTTGATGCTGAGGAAGCGCTTGTGGGCCTTTTCGTAGAGCTTGATGGTGCCGATGACGTCCCGGCCCACCAGGAGCGGCACCACCAGGACCGAACCCAGGGGGCAGTCCTCCTGGATGCTGCAGTGGTAGGGCTCGCGCACACCGTCCAGGAAGACCACCTCCCCCGCCGCGATGGCCCTGCGGGTGGATTCGGACATGATGGGCGTGCCGGGGCGATGGTGGTCCGAGCCGGGACCGGTGAAGGCCAGGACGCTTTCGCGGTCCGTGATGGCCACCGCGCCCACGCCGGTCTCCTCCTGGATGATGGTGGCCAGGCGCGGGGCCACCTCGGGGCTGAAGCCCTTGGCCAGCAGGTCCAGGGTGCGCTCGGCGATGCGCAGGGTGCGCCGGGTGGAGGCGTTGCCGGCCAGGTCGTAGATGTCCCGGCGGTCCCGCAGGATGCTCATGAACAGCGCGGCCCCGCAGGAATTGGCCAGGATCATGGGGAGGCCGATGACCTTCACCAGGGCCCAGGCTTCGTGGAAGGGCCGGGCCAGCGCCAGGATGATGACCATCTGCAGAACCTCGGCCACCAGCATGGTGATCCCGGCGGTGAGGGGGCTCAGGGCCCGGTCCTGGAAGCCCGAGCGCGCGCAGTACCGGCCCACGAGGCCCCCGATGAGGCCCTCCATGGTGGTGGAGACGCCGCAGGCCACGGCCGTGAAGCCCCCGAAGGTGAAGCGGTGCAGGCCGCTCAGGAGCCCCACCGCGGTGCCCAGGAAGGGTCCGCCGATGAGCCCCGCCAGCACGGGGCCGATGGCCCGGGCATTGGCGATGGCGCCGTGGACCTTGACCCCCATGTAGGTGCCGCCCACGGAGATGAGGGTGAAGAAGATGAACAGCGCCGCCTTCTGCCCGAAGCCCAGGGGCTCGGCCTTGCGGAGCCGGTAGGCCGGGGACTTGCAGTAGACGTAGGCCACCAGGAGGAAGAAGGACACCACCTGGATGAGCGGGAACAGGAGCTTGATCACGGGGAGGCTCCGCGGGGGGGGTGGCACGGATGTCGGTCAGGGCGGAAAAACGACCGGATACCCCCTCCATTTGTCGCCTGGGACCCTTGGGCGATTACCCGGCGGGGGAGCTATCCATTATGGACTGATCCATCTTCAATTCCATTCCCATAAGGAGGAGCCGATATGAATGCCTTGACCCTCGTGTTCGTTACGCTGTGCATCTTCGCACTGGCGTACCGCTATTACGGGATCTTCCTGGCCACCAAGGTCCTGAACGTGGACGCCGAGCGCGTCCCCCCCGCCATCGCCATGGCGGACGGCCACGACTACCACAAGACGAACAAGTTCGTCCTTTTCGGCCACCATTTCGCGGCCATCGCGGCCGCTGGACCTCTCCTTGGTCCGGTCCTCGCGGCCCAGTTCGGCTGGCTCCCCGGTACCCTCTGGATCATCATCGGCTGCGTGCTGGGCGGCGCCGTGCATGACATGGTGGTGCTGTTCGCCTCCGTGCGCTACAAGGGCAAAAGCCTGGCCCACATCGCCGAAAACGAAATCGGCCGCCGGGCGGGCACCGTGGCGGGCTTCGCCATCCTGTTCATCCTCATCCTCACCCTTGCCGGTCTTTCCATCGGCGTCGTCAACGCCCTCTTCAACAGCCCCTGGGGCACCTTCACGGTGCTCATGACCATGCCCATCGCCCTCTACATGGGCATCCACATGTACATCCTCCGCAAGGGCGACGTGATCGGCGCCAGCGTCATCGGCGTGGTGGCCCTGTTCTTCACCCTGCTGGCCGGCCCCTACGTGGCGGCCAGTCCCACCCTGTCCCACTGGCTCACCCTCACCAAGAATCAGCTGGGCATCATCATCCCCGCCTACGGCTTCATCGCCTCCGCCCTGCCCGTGTGGCTCCTGCTTTGCCCCCGGGACTACCTGTCCACCTACCTGAAGCTGGGCGTCATCATCATGCTGGTGGGCGGCATCGCCTGGGTCCACCCGAACCTCGTGAACGCCCCCGTCACGCAGTACATCCACGGCGGCGGCCCCATCATCCCCGGCACCGTCTACCCCTTCATCTTCATCACCATCGCCTGCGGCGCCCTGAGCGGCTTCCACGCCATCATCGGCACCGGCACCACCCCCAAGATGATCGCCAGCGAGAAGGACATCCTGTTCGTGGGCTACGGCGCCATGCTGGTGGAAGGCGTGGTGGCCATCATGGCCCTCATCGCGGCCAGCGTCCTGATGCCCTCCGACTACTTCGCCATCAACGCCCTGCCCAAGGCCTACGCCGCCCTGCACATGACCCCCGTCCATCTGCCCGCCCTGGGCGCGGCCGTGGGCGAGCAGCTCCAGGGCCGCCCCGGCGGCGCCGTGAGCCTGGCCGTGGGCATGTCCTACATCTTCTCCTCCATCCCCTGGATGAAGCACCTGGCGGCCTACTGGTACCACTTCGCCATCATGTTCGAGGCGGTCTTCATCCTCACCGCGGTGGACACCGGCACCCGCGTGGGCCGCTACATGCTCCAGGAGATGCTGGGCAAGGTCTGGCCCCGGTTCGACGAGAAGAAGTGGATGCCCGGCATCATCGTGACCAGCCTCCTGTTCACCGCCGCCTGGGGATACCTGGTGTACACCGGCGACATCTCCACCATCTGGCCCCTGTTCGGCATGGCCAACCAGCTCCTGGCCACCTGCGCCCTCATCGTGGGCACCACCATGCTCATCCGCCACGGCAAGGCCAAGTACGCCTGGACCACCGCCGTCCCCGGCCTCTTCATGGTCCCCGTCACCTTCATGGCCGGCATCCAGAACATCCTCTACAATTACCTCCCCAAGGGCCTCTGGCTCCTGGTGACCTTCTCCGTGGTGCTCATGATCCTCATGGCCATCGTCTTCGTGGAGGCCTTCGTCCGCTGGTTCCAGCTCCTGAAGGTGCGGGACTACGTCAAGGACCGCCACGGCGTGCTGGTGCTGGCGGAGACCGAGGAATAGCCCGCACCGGGCGTTCCTGCCGGTGGCCGCAACGGTGGAGGATCCAGGTTCCCGGCCTGGCTCCGTCACACGGTGTTCCAACAGCATCCGCCGGCCCACCGTGAGCGCTCGCAGCAAGCATGCTGCGAGCGCTCCGCCGTATCCAGGCGGCGGATCGTGGGCTTCCCCAGGGGCAAGGGACAACGAGCCGAAGCCATGGTGTAAGCTGGGACTCCCATGGACAAGCAACTATCAAGCACCTGGAAAGTCAGCCGGAGGGCCTGGTCCCTCAGCCACGAGATGTACCGGGCCAACAAACGCAAATTCAAACGGAACCTCCGCTGGGCCGTCACCGCGGCGGTGCGGCAGGCGGTCACGCGGCCCTGGTTCGAATTCCTGGCCACCCCCGCCATGGCCCCCTTCGTGCAGGCCAATCCCCGGCTGGCCTTCCGGCCCATGAACACCTACATGTCCAAGGCCTGGGGCTGGGAGCGGCGGGTGAAGGTGATCCTGGAGACCTATGAATTCATCAACGCCATGGACGGGATCCTCCGGGACGCCATGCTCCGGCCCGAGGGCCGGATCCTGGCCTCGGCGGATCTGGGCAAGGGGCTGGAGGCGCGGTTCCGCCTGGGCTTCGACCCCAAGTTCCGCAAGGAGGGCGAACTGTGCCTGTTCCTGGAACTGTCGGCGTACGAGGGGCCGGTGATGGGCATGGCCCTGGCCCTGGAGCACCGGGCCGACAGCCACTGGGTGGCCTACGTGGGGGCCATCCAGGGCCGCCTGGGCGGCGGGGAGGAGGTGGTGAAGGTGGCCACCAAGGCCATGCACGGCCTCCGGCCCAAGTTCCTCATGGTGTTTTTGGCCCAGGAGATGGCCCGGGCCCTGCGGGTGGGCCACCTGCTGGGGGTGGGCAACCGCATCCAGGTGTACCGGGCCAACCCGTTCCGGATCCTCCACCCCTCCAAGGACATCCGCTTCGATTACGACGCCCTTTGGAAGGAGGCGGAGGGAGAGGAGGCCGAGGAAGGCTGGTTCCGGCTGCCCCTGCGCACCCAGCGCCGGGCGGAGGAGGACTTCCCGTCCAACAAGCGGGCCATGTACCGCAAGCGCTACGCCCTCATGGACGATCTGAGCCGCCAGATCAAGATCCAGCTGGCGCCCTTCGGGCGGTGAAGATCCCTGCCCCGGGCGGGCGCGATCCCGGGCATCATGGGAAGTTCCCAAGGACCTCCGTGACCCTGAACCCCTCGACCACCCTCCGCGCGGCCGCCCTGGTGGCACTGGCCGGCGGCGGCGCGGCCGCCCAGGGCGTCCTCTCCCCCATCGGCACGATCCTCACGGAGCAGTCCCGCACCGCCTTCAGCGTACAGGGGGCGGGGGCCCGGGCCATGGGCCTGGGCGGGGCCTTCATCGGGGTGGCCGACGACGCCACGGCCGTCACCTTCAACCCCGCCGGGCTGGCCCAGATGGTGAACCCGGAAATGAGCTTCGTGGGCCAGGGCGTCAACCGGCGCGGGGCCTTCCAGGACGCCCAGACCGTCTCGGGCCGGCGCACCCTCCTGGTGGACGATTCCCTGGTGTCCAACACCCGCTTCGACCCCCTCCTGCTTTCGGGGACCCTCCCCCTGCGGGTGGGCGGCAGGACCCTGGCCATCCAGCTCTCCCTGCAGCGCCTGATCCCCCTGCGGGAGGGGAATTCCCGGGACATGCAGGAGCGCCCCGAGGACGGCACGGCCCCCGTGCAGCTTCACCAGAGCATCAACCAGGCCGGCCAGATCGACCTCTACGCCTTCGCCGCGGCCTACGAAGTCTCCCAGCGGATCCTCCTGGGCGGTTCCGTGAACTACTGGCGGGGCGACTGGAACCTGGGCTCCCACAGCACCAGCACCACCGCCGGCACCACCCGTTTCGTCCACTACACCCAGGACAACCACCTGGAGGGCGCCAACTACACCCTCGGCCTGCTCTGGCGCTGGGAGACCTGGAGCCTCGGGATCAACCGCAGCACGGCCTTCCACGGGGACTACACCTACAGCGCCTCGTACGCGTCCAGCGCCACCCCCCTCATGAGCGCCCCCCCCTACACCACGGGCCTCCACTGGCCCGCCACCACGGGCGTGGGCCTGGCCTATCGCCCCACCGACCGGTGGCTCATCGCCCTGGACGTGGTGCGGACCCCCTGGTCCGAGGCCCGGTACATGAGCGGCAGGGAGAACCTCAACGGCCTCAATTTCTTCGATATGTCCAAGGGGAACCGGACGCCGGACGCCACCCAGTTCCACCTGGGGGTGGAACGGATCCTCCTGGCCTCCTCGGGCAATGTAATCCCCCTGCGCTTCGGTTATTCCCGGGAACCCCAGCCCGTGACGGACCGCATGACCGGCCAGCAGCGGGTCATGCAGGGCCTGAGCCTCGGGTCCGGCCTGAAGCGGGGGGCCTACGGCTTCGACCTGGCCTACCGGTACGCCTGGGGCCGGCGCCGGGCCTCCCAGTTCCTGGACGCCGACCAGCTCCTGACCAGCGTCCACAACCAGTCCCTGGGCACCGAGGCCATCACCGAACACCGCCTGGCCTTCAGCTTCATCGTCCAGTTCGACCGGCGCCCCGTGCAGGAATTCCTGCACCACCTGTTCGTGGGGGGCTGAGTGCTCGCCGGCCTTATCCTGCCCGCCCTCGTCCTGGTCCAGACCCAGCCCACCTTCTACGCGGCCTGGGAGGATGGCCGGGACGCGGAGACCGCCCGGCACTTCGAGGCGGCCCTGGGGGCCTACCAACGGGCCGCGGAACTCCATCCCCGTTCGGCCGCCCAGCTCATCATCTACGGCAACAACCTGCTGCGGGGCTACTACCCCTACACCCGCATCGCCCGATGCTGCATCGAACTGGGCCGGTGGGACGGGGCCGACCGGGCCCTGGCCCAGGCGGAACGGGAAGGGGAACCCCGGGAGGAGCGGCTGGCCCTGGCCGCCCGGGTGCACCACCCCCGCCCGGCGGAAGAGCCCCCGCCCGTCAAGGCGCCCCCGGCGACTCCGCCCCCCCGGCCCGCGGACCCCGTGCCCGCGCCGCCCCCGGCGGTGGTCCACACCCCCGCCCCCCAGCCCATCCTCCCGGCCACCCCGGCGCCCCCCCGGGCGGAACCGGCCCCGCCCCGGGCGGAGCCCGCCCGGCCCACCCCGCAGCCCGCGCCCGCACAACCCGCCCCGGTCGCGCCCCGGGCCCCCGAAGCCCCCCCCCGCACCGGCAGCGGCGCCTACCCATGGGTCCTGGGCGGCCTGGTGGCGGCGATGGCGGCCCTCTGGCTGGCGGGGAGGCGCAAGCGGCCGGCCCTGGACGAGGCCTTCCGCCAGCCGGGTCAGGTGGGGCCCTATCGCATCGAGCGCCTCCTGGGCCGGGGGGGCTTCGCGTCCACCTATCTGGCGTTCAAGGAGGGTGACAAGCGCCCCGTGGCCCTCAAGCTCCTCCATCCCTTCCGCCAGGACGATCCGGAATTCCTGGGCCGCTTCCGGCAGGAGGCCCGCCTGGGTTCGCTCCTGGACCACCCCAACATCGTCCGCCTCCTGGACCCGGGCCCCCAGGAGGGCACCCCCTGGCTGGTCATGGAGTACGTGGAAGGCCAGCGCCTGGACGTCCTCCTAAAGGAACGTGGGCCCCTGCCCCTGGCCCGGGTGCTGGACCTGGCGCGGCAGGTGGCCTCGGCCATGGCCCACGCCCACGCCCGGGGCGTCACCCACCGGGACCTGAAGCCCGGCAATATCCTGATGCTGGGCGACCGGGTCAAGGTCATGGATTTCGGCATCGCCCGGATCCTGGATTCCGCCACCCTCACCACCACGTACGCCTTCCTGGGCACCCCCTCGTACGCGGCCCCGGAACTGCAGCTCAAGACCCAGGTGGGCCCCGCGGCGGACCGCTACTCCCTGGGCATCATGCTCTTCGAGCTGATCAGCGGGCGGACGCCCTTCGGCGGGGAGACCCCCTTCGAGATCCTGGACCAGCACCGCAGCGCCGAACTGCCGGACCTGGCCGCCCTGCGCCCCGATGCACCGGGCCCCCTGGTGGAATTGGTGGTACGGCTCACCCGGAAGGACCCAAACGAACGTCCAAGCGACCAGGACGTGTGCGAAATTCTGGATGCCCTGGCCGGGATCCACGCTTGAAGGCGCGAACAAATCCCTTGACCCTGTCGGGATCCTGGTTAAATTATCCATCGAATTAAATTCCGTTTTCGGAACGGAATTCCTCATCGGACAGGTATCAGACCTGCAAGTTGGAGGCGCAGATCCCATCACCCCCAGGGGTGATAGGTTCCTGCGCCCATTGTGTATTCACGCGAATCCGGATTCCGGTTCCCAATCCAGGAGGTCAGCCATGACCCTCACCCCCACCGATCCCGTGCGCGACGTTCCCGGCACGATGGGCGATCGCATCAAAACCGTCCGCCGCACCTGGAAGTGGTCCCAGCAGGAGATGGCCGGGGCCCTCCGGGTGGACCAGGCTTCCATCTCCTTCTGGGAGCGGGACAAGATCCGGCCCTCGGGCTCCGCCCTCGTCGCCCTGGCCGCCCTGTTCCGCACCAGCGTGGACGCCCTGGAGGGCGGCAGCGAATTCAACATCCCCGACTCCCCGTCCGCCCCCGGCGGCGACAAGGTGGAGCGGGAATTCCCCCGCAGCGTCTGCCTCCCCATGGGCGACAGGGAAAAAGTGATGGTGGTGGATCTCGCGGACGGCTCCTCCAAGGGCGACCCGGTTTCCGAGGCCATGATGACCCTCGCCATGGGCGTCAAGGCCAATCGCCGGGTATGGGTCGTCATCGAATAGAAGCCCAAAACGCAGCGAGGGCCCCCGGCTTCCGGGGGCCCTCGCTGCGTTTTGGACACCCCCGCCCGCCCAATCCTGCCCTCCCGATTCCGCCCAATGCAACTCGGGCCTCCCTCCAGCGCCGAGCGAGAACGAAGCGCACCCCACTCCCCCTCCACCCGCCGTCCATGGATCACGGGTAGCGCCAGCAGCAGCTTGCTGCTGGCGCTACCGATGGGTCGGGGCCTCAGGTTGGGACCGGTGTGGGTCGCGCCCCCACGTTGGAACCCGGCCGAAGGAGCGGCAGCCCCCGGCAGGGCAAGCCCGGCCCGGCCGACCGGACCCAACCGCCAAGAGCCCCCCAAAAATTCCCGCAGAGGTGTTGACAGCCTCCAGAACTGTATTATTCTATGGTTGTATAGGTAAAGGATGAACAAGTTGACCCTCACCCAGCCCATGATCAGCGACGTCAGCAGGCTCTTCGCCGCCCTGGGCGACGAGTCCCGGCTCCGGATCCTCAAGGTCCTGCTGGAGGCCGGAAGGCCCCTGAGCCAGGGCGCGGTGGCCGAGGCGGCGGAGCTTTCCCAGGCCAACGCCAGCAAGCATCTCATCCACCTCACCCGGGTGGGGTTGGTGCACCGGGAGCCCAGCGGTAATCTGGTGCTCTTCACCCCGGTCTCCCCCCTCGTTCCCGATGTCTGCGACCTGATGTGCGCCCACGTGGCCGCGCGCGTCAAGGCCGCCTATTCATCCATCTCCTAGGAGTCCCGGTCCATGCCCAGTCTCATGTTGCGGATCGTCCCATCCCTGGTGGCCCTCACGGCGGCCGCCCAGCAGCCCCTCACGGTCCAGGACGCCATCCGCCGCGCCTGGGCGGGCCAGAGCGGCCTCCAGGCCGGCGAGGCCCTGGTGGAGCGCGCCCGGGGCGAAGCCCAGGCCCTGCGGGCCCTCAACCTCCCCACCCTCAGCCTGGGGGCGGGCCTCACCCGCACCACCGAGCCCATGCAGGTCTTCGGCATGCACCTGGACCAGGCCCGCATCGCCCAATCGGACTTCATGCCCGATCGCCTCAACCACCCCGCCGCCGCCTCCGGGCTGGGCGCCACCCTGACCCTCGCCCAGCCCCTCTATGCCGGCGGACGCCTGGACGCCGCCGCCCGGGCCGGCGCGGCCCTGGCCGGGAGCGAGGCGGCTTCCCAGGCCCACCGGCGCCAGCAGGTGGCCTACGCGGTGGCCCAGGCCTACTTCGGGGCCCAGGTGGCCGAGCAGGGCCTGCGCTACGCCGAGGACACCCTCCGGCAGGCCACGGAAACCGAGCGCTTCGTCACGGCCCGGGTGGACCAGGGCCTGCTGCTCCGCTCCGAGGGGGACCGCGCCCGGGCCTTCCGGGCCCAGAGCGAGGCGGGGGTGGCCGAAGCCCGCAACCGCGTGGCCTCGGCCCGGTCCGGCCTGGCCCTCCTCATGGGCGCGGACGCCGGCGGCCCTCTCGCCACGCCGGTGGACGCGCCCCTGCCCGCGCCCTCCGGGACCCCCGGACACCGGGGCGATCTGGAGGCCCTCAAGCTCCAGGGCGAGGCCGCCCGCCAGGGCGTTGCCGCCGCCCGGGGCGCCCTGAAGCCCGAAGTGGGGCTCAGCCTCACGGCCGGCACCGCCCGGTACCAGGTGGGCGAAGGGGGCAACTGGACCACCGCCTCCCTGGGGGCGAAGTGGACCTTCTCCTTTTCGGATTCCCGGCGCGTCTCCGCCGCCCGGGCCCAGGTCCGGGCCGCGGAACTGGGCCTGAAGTGGCAAGAACAGCAGGCTTCCCGCGAAGCCGACGAGGCCCGCCGCTTCCTGGACACGGCCCAGGCCAAGATCGCCTTCGCCAAGGTGGCCCTGGAGGCCTCGGAAAGCGCCCGGGCCATCCGCACCGCCCGGCATCGCGAGGGGCTCCTGCCCCTGGTGGAAGTGCTGGACGCCGAGGCCGGGCTTTCCGGCGCCCGCACCCTCCTCCTCAACAGCGAACTGGAATGGCGCCTGGGCGGAGCCCAGCTCGCCCTGGCCCTCGGACAACCCATTGAAGGCGTCACGGAGTAGATGATGAAAACCCCCCTGATCCTGCCCATCACCGCTCTGATCGCGGGCCTGGCCTGCGGCAGGCACGAAGCGCCCCAGGCCCCCGCCCTGCCCCCGGCCAAGGTGCGCCTGGTCTCCCCCGGCGCCGCCGGCGACGCCGGCTGGGTCGCGGCCACCCTCACGGCCACGCGCCGGGCCACCCTCTCCACCCGCATGGCGGCGTCGGTCACGCGCGTGCTGGCCAACGAAGGCCAGCGCGTGGCCCAGGGCGCCCTCCTGGTGAGCCTGGCCGACGGCGACCTGCAGTCCGGGCTCAAGGCCGCCGAGACCGCCGTGGCCGCGGCCCAGGCCCACCACCGCCGCATCGAGGCCCTCGCGAAGATCAACGCCTCCACCCCCAGCGAACTGGAGATGGCCGCCACGAACCTCGCCCAGGCCCAGGCCGGCCTCGCCGGCGTGAAGGCCAACCTCGCCTACACCCAGATCCGCGCCCCCTTCGCGGGCGTGGTCCAGAGCCGCATGGTCAACGAGGGCGCCTTCGTGGGCCCCGGCCAGCCCCTCATCGAGCTGGAGGGCCAGGGCGCCCTGGAGCTGGAAGGCTCCGTGTCCGAGCAGGAGGCCAAGGCCCTGCGCATGGGCCTCAAGGTGCCCTTCGAGGCCGAAGGCCGGTCCGGTTCCGCGGAAATCACGGCGCTGTCCACCGGGGGCGACCCCGTGTCCCACCGGGGCACGGTGCGGGCCCGCATCCTGGGCGCCGCCGGGTTCCGCTCGGGCTCCTTCGCCCGCATCAAGGTCCCGGGCGCCGCGCAGGAAGGCCTGTCGGTGCCCACCTCCGCCCTGGTCGTGCGCGGCGAGCTCTCCGGGGTCTTCGTGGCCCGGGACGGCAAGGCCGAGCTGCGCTGGCTCTCCCTGGGCGACGCCCGGGGCGGCGCGGTGGCGGTGCGCGCGGGCCTGAAGGCCGGCGAGGCGGTCATCGACGCCCCCGGCGCCCTCGTGGACGGCCAGCCCATCGAGGTGTCCAAATGAACGGCGCGCCCCGGCTGGGCCTCGCCGGAAGGATGGCCAAGGGTTTCCTCCGCAGCAAGCTGACCCCCCTCATCGTCCTCGCCTCGCTCATGCTGGGCGCCATGGCCGTGGTCCTCACCCCCCGCGAGGAGGAGCCGCAGATCATCGTGCCCATGGTGGACCTCTACGTGCCCTTCCCCGGGGCCAGCCCCCGGGAGGTGGAGGCCCAGGTCACCACGCCCCTGGAAAAGCGCCTCTGGGGCATCCCGGGCGTCGAGTACCTCTACGGCACGAGCCGGCCCGGCATGGCGCTGGTCACCGTGCGCTTCAAGGTCAACGAGCCCCAGGAGCCCAGCCTGGTGAAGGTGCACCAGGAGCTGGCGGCCCATCCCGAGATCCTCCCGGCCGGGGCCATGAAGCCCATCGTGCGCCTCCAGACCATCGACGACGTGCCCTTCCTCACCCTCACCCTCCACGGCGAGGGCCAGACCCCGGGCCAGCTGAGGCGCGTGGGCGAGGTGCTGGCCCGGGAGCTCTCCGCGGTGCCCGACACCGCCCAGGCCCGGGTCATCGGCGGGGCGCGGCGCATGGTGCGCATCGAGCCCGACCCCGACCGGCTGCGGGCCCTGGGCATGTCCCTGGCGGAACTGCAGCCCGCCCTCCAGAGCGCCGAGGCCCAGCTGCCCGCGGGCGCCCTGGTGGACCACAACCGCCGCACCACGCTGGAGGCTTCGGGCTTCGTGCTCGAGGCCCGCGAGCTCAACCGCCTCGTGGTGGGCGTGCGCAACCAGAAACCGGTGTACCTGGCCGATGTGGCCACGGTTTCCGACGGCCCCGATCCCGAACCTCCGGTGGTGCTCTACGGCGCCCAGGGGACCCTCGAGAACGCCGTCACCATCGCCCTTTCCAAGCGCGCCGGCTCCAACGCCACGGCCCTGTCCCGCCTGGCCCTGGACAAGGTGGAGGCCCTCCGGGGCTCCGTCCTGCCCCGCTCCCTCAAGGTGGACGTCACCCGGGACTACGGCGAGACCGCCGGCGACAAGTCCAACGAGCTCATCGAGCACCTCCTCATCGCCACCCTTTCGGTCATCGCCCTGATCCTGCTCGCCATGGGCTGGCGCTCGGCGGTGGTGGTGGGCGTGGCGGTGCCCGTGACCCTCGCCCTCACGCTGCTGCTCACCTACCTCCTGGGCTACACCCTGAACCGGGTGACGCTCTTCGCCCTCATCTTCTCCATCGGCATCCTGGTGGACGACGCCATCGTGGTGGTGGAGAACATCCATAGGCACATGCACCTGCCCGGGCCGCGGCGATCATTCGCGGCCACGGTGGTGGAGGCCGTGGACGAGGTTGGCAACCCCACCATCCTGGCCACCTTCGCGGTCATCGCCGCCATCCTGCCCATGGCCTTCGTGCGGGGCCTCATGGGGCCCTACATGCGCCCGATCCCCGTGGGCGCGAGCCTGGCCATGCTCTTCAGCCTCGCCATCGCCTTCGTCATCAGCCCCTGGGCCGCGCTGAAGATCTTCCGCAAGGAGGCCCACCTCCCCGAGGTGGACGAATCCGGCCTCCACCCGGCCTCGGACGAGAAGGAACCCCCCGAACCCGACCACGACCACGAAGGCTCCCCGGAGGACCTGGGCACGCGCATCTACCGCAAGGTGATGCGGGCCCTCCTCACCAGCCCCAAGGTGCGCCTGGGCTTCCTGGCGGCGGTCCTGGCCATGCTGGGCGGCGCCATGGCCCTGGTGGGCACCGGCCTCGTGAAGGTCAAGATGCTGCCCTTCGACAACAAGTCCGAATTCATGGTCCAACTGGACCTGCCCGCGGGCACCCCCCGGGAGGACGCCCTGGCCCTGGGCCAGCAGCTGGCAAGGCGCCTCATGGCCGAGCCCGTCGTGCGCAACGTCCAGGTCTACGCCCAGGAGGCCGCGCCCTACACCTTCGTGGGCATGGTGCGCCACAGCTTCCTCCGCCAGGACGCGAGCCAGGTGGACATCCAGGTGAACCTGGTGGCCAAGGGCGACCGCAAGGAACAGAGCCACGCCATCGCCACCCGGCTGCGCCCCGAGCTGGAGAAGTTCACCGTCCCCGCCGGCGCCCGCATGAAGGTCGTGGAGATCCCCCCCGGACCTCCGGTGCTGGATACCGTGGTGGCCGAGATCTACGGCCCCACCCCCGCCGAGCGCGCCCGGTACGGCGCCGAGGTCCTCAAGGCCTTCCGCTCCGTGGACGGCGTGGTGGACGTGGACTCCACCCTCAATCCCACCGATCCCAAGATCAGCCTCGTGCTGGACCGGGAGAAAGCCGCCCTGCACGGCGTGGCCCCGGCCCTGGTGGTGCAGTCCCTCTCCATGGCGGGCCAGGGCATGCCCGCGGGCACCTTCCACGTCCTGGAGGGCTCCTCCCAGGTGCCCGTGGTGGTCCAGCTGGCATCGAACCGCCGGCGCGACCTGCGCGACCTCCTGCAGCTGGCCGTGCCCGGCCCCCGGGGCATGGTCCCCCTGTCCGAGCTGGTGACGGTGAAGGAGGGCCTGGAGGAGGCCGACATCTTCCACAAGAACCTCATGCCCGTCACCTACGTCTTCGGCGACCTGGCCGGGAAGATCGAAAGCCCCGTCTACGCCCTGGCCGCCCTGGGCAAGAAGATCGACGCCATTCCCGGCACCCAGGGCCGCGCCGTGGCGCGCCTGGGCCTCTCCCACCCCTCGTCCACGGAGGACCTGGTCATGAAGTGGGACGGGGAGTGGCACATCACCCTGGAGGTCTTCCGGGACCTGGGCCTGGCCTTCGCGGCGGTGCTGGTGCTGATCTTCGTGCTGGTGGTGGGGTGGTTCGAGAGCTTCACGATCCCCTTCGTGATCCTGGTGCCCATCCCCCTCTCCCTCATCGGCATCATCCCCGCCCACGGGATGCTCGGAGCCTTCTTCACGGCCACCAGCATGATCGGCTTCATCGCCGGCGCCGGGATCATCGTGCGCAATTCCATCATCCTGGTGGACTTCATCGAGCTGAAACTCTCCGAGGGCATGGCGCTGGAAAGCGCCGTGGAGGAGGCCGGCGTGGTGCGGTTCAGGCCCATGCTGCTCACCGCGGCGGCCGTGATGGTGGGCTCCTCGGTGATGCTGGCGGACCCCATCTTCCAGGGGCTGGCCATCAGCCTCATGTCCGGGGAGGTGGCCGCGACGCTCCTGTCGCGTCTCGCCGTCCCCGTGCTCTACTACCTCGTCGCACGCCGGGGCCGCGCCGCGGAACTCCAGCGCAAGGCGTCCCATCCCGAGGAGCAATCGTGAAACGCACCCTGCCCTTCCTCGCCGCCGCCCTCCTGGGCTGCGGCACCCACCCCCAGGCCGCCTCCCAGGAGCCCACCGTGTCCAAGGTCGTCACCCTCAACGCCGCCGCCTTCCCCGCCCTCAAGGCCCAGGGCAAGCCCGTCCTCATCGATTTCTGGGCCCCCTGGTGCGGCCCCTGCCGCACCCAGGGCCCCATCGTGGAGCAGGTCGCTGAACAGCTCGGCGACCGCGCCGTGGTGGCCAAGCTCAACGTGGACGACGAACGGAGCCTCGCCGCGCAGTTCGGGGTCCAGGCCATTCCCACCCTCGTCGTCCTGAAGGACGGCAACCTCGTGCAGCGCTTCGTGGGCGTCCAGAGCGCCGAGGTCCTCAAGAACGCCCTCGAATCCGCCAAATAGGGAGGTCCCATGAACGTCGACCGCATCGTCCACATCTTCGCCGGCACCGTCATCATGGCCAGCCTGGCCCTGGGCCACTGGGTGAGCCCCTGGTGGTTCCTGCTCACCCTCTTCGTGGGGGTCAATCTCTTCCAGAGCGGCCTCACCAACTGGTGCCTCCTGTCCCGCATCCTGGCCAAGGCGGGCGTGCCCACCCAGGGCAGCTGCGGCCTGTGATGCTGAACCTCTTCTTCGCCAAACGCCTGGCCCTGGGCCTCCTCGTGGGGGGCGGCCTGGGCCTGGGCTACTGGAAGCTCGTCGGGTGCAGCACCGGCACCTGCCCCCTCACCGCCACCCCCCTGCGGGCCCTGATCTACGGCGCCGTCCTCGGCACCATCTGGGCCCTGGGCGGCTCTCCCCGGTCCTGACGCCATGCCCCAGCTTTCCAACGCCGAATTCACCCTCCTGGCCGCGCTCCTGGTGGGCCTGGCCTGGTTCATCCTCCTGCGCAACCGCAACCGCACCCCCCCACTCACCCAGCAGCAGGTGGCCGAACTGCGCCAGCGGGGCGCCCTCCTCCTGGACGTGCGATCCCCGGGGGAGTTCTCCCAGGGGCACCCCAAGGGCGCCCGCAACATCCCCCTGCCCGAGCTCCCGCAACGCCTGGGGGACCTGGATCCCAAGAAGCCCGTGCTAACCTGCTGCGCCTCCGGCGTCCGGAGCGCCTCCGCCCGGCGGCTCCTCCTGAAGGCCGGCTTCCAGGAGGTGCACGACGTGGGCCCCTGGACCGTCCTGAAGCCTTGAAAAAGCAGGCACCTCCCTGGACAGCCCCGGCCCCGGACAGTATGCTTCTATGCGTAAACTGGAGACTGGATGGACCACGCCCCCCTGAGCGACCCCATGATCGAGGAGGTGAGCCGCCTCTTCCTGGCCCTGGGTGACCCCTCCCGCCTCAAGATCCTCCGCTGCCTCCTGGAGGCCCAGGCCCCCATGAGCCAGGGCGCCATCGCCGAGGCCACCTCCCTCTCCCAGGCCAACGCCAGCAAGCACCTCGCCTTCCTGGTGCGGGTGGGCCTGGCGAACCGGGAGCCCCAGGGCAACGTCGTGTACTTCTCCCCGGTGATGCCCCTGGTGGGAGAGGTGTGCGACCTGGTGTGCGGCCATGTCGCCGAGCGCGTGAAAGCCGCCTACCACGCCCTCGGCTAGCCCAACGTTCCGCCCCACCCCGCCTTATCGAGACCCAAGCCATTCTCGAGAATGGATGGCCCCTCTTTCATCCCCTTCATCCTGTTCATCCCATTTCCATCCCTGTTCCCGCAGGGCCAGCGATGAGGTGGGTCGGCGCGCAGTGAATCCGTTTGCGCCGACCCATCCCTGCTTTGGCCCTGCGGGAACAGGGATGGAAATGGGATGAACAGGATGAAGGGGATCAGCCCACGAAGCCGGCCTGTGCGACCCATCCGCGAATCCGGCCCACCTGCCCTCCCTACTTCCCTCCAGCCCGCCGCCGTTCGCTTTCCTCGATCATCGGCCCCATATCCTCCACCGCCCGGATCTCCCACCGCCCCATGCGGATGCCGGGGTGGTTCGAAATGAGCTGGATGGCCTGGTTCAAATCCCGGGCCTCCAGAATCAAAAAGCCGCCCAGCAGTTCCTTCGTCTCGGCGTAGGGGCCGTCCGACACCGTGACCTTGCCCTCCCGGTAGCTGAGGGTGGTGGCGCCCTGGAGGCCCTCCCCGCCCGCCCAGTGGCCGTTCTTCCGGAGCACGTCGTCGTAGGCGAAGCACCGGTCGATCATGGCGTTCTGCTCACTGGGCGGGAGCTTTCCCCAGCTCTCCGTGTCCAGGTATCCGAAGCAAACGTATTTCATGGCTGGTCTCCTTGAAGGGGCTGCCTTCCTGGAATAGTCGATCGGGGGGCGTCCGGATCGACGGGGGGAGTGAAAAAATCAGCCCAGGGCCTCCAGCCGGCCTTCCAGGAACCGGCGCTCGGGGTCCTGGCGGGCCAGGGAGAGCGCGGTGCGGTAGGAGGCGCGGGCATCGTCCATCCGCCCCAGTTGCCGGCAGAAATCGGCCCGGGCGGAGTGGGCCAGGTGGTAGGTGGCCAGCTCGCCCCCCTCCAGGATGCCGTCGACGAGGGCCAGCCCGGCGCCGGGCCCGTCCCGGAAGGCCACGGCCACCGCCCGGTTCAGGCGGATGACCGGAGAGGGATCCAGCCGGACCAGCAACTCGTAGAAGCCCACGATGCGGCCCCAGGGGGTGGCCTCGAACCCGGGCGCCCGGGCATGGGCGGCGGCGATGGCCGCCTCCAGGGTGTAGCGCCCGGCCCGGCGGGACCCCAGGGCCCGGGCCACCTGCCCGGAGCCTTCCTGGATGAGCGCCCGGTTCCAGAGGCTCCGGTCCTGGTCCGCCAGGAGGACCAGATCCCCGGACGGGGAGGTCCGGGCCGCGCGCCGGGATTCGTGGAACAGCATGAGGGCGAGGAGGCCGTGGACCTCGGGGGCCGGCAGGAGGGCCGCCAGGAGCCGCCCCAGGCGGATGGCCTCCCCGGAAAGATCCGTGCGGGTCACCGCCTGGCCGGATGAGGCCGAGTAGCCCTCGTTGAACACCAGGTAGATCACCTGCAGGACGGCCTCCAGCCGCCCGGGAAGTTCCGCCGCCCCCGGCACCTCATAGGGAAGCCCCTCGTTCCGGATCTTCGCCTTGGCCCGCACGATGCGCTGGGCCATGGTGGAGGGCGCCACCAGGAAGGCCCGGGCGATCTCCTCGGTGGTGAGGCCGCAGACCTCCCGCAGGGTGAGGGCCACGCAGGCCTCGGTCCCCAGGAGGGGATGGCAGCAGGTGAAGACGAGCCGCAACCGGTCGTCGGGGAGGGTCTCCACCCCGCCGTCGGGTTCCTCGGGTTCGGCGGGAAGCAGCGCTTCCCCCAGCGCGTCCAGGGGGGCTTCGAATTTCGCCCGCCGCCGCAGGGCATCGATGGCCTTGAACCGCCCCGTGGAAACGAGCCACGCCCGGGGCCTGGCCGGAACCCCCTCCACCGGCCACTGTTCCAGCGCAGCCCGGAAGGCCTCGTGCATGGCCTCTTCCGCCGCATCGAAATCCCCCAGGAGCCGGATCAGCGTGGCCAGCACCTGGCGGGATTCGCCGCGGTAGAGTGCGTCCAGGACGAGGGGGATCGGTTCAGGTGAGGCCATCGTGGGGGACATTCTAGGGCGTCCCGGCCAACTCCGCGCTTTCTTTATCCTGCTCCTTCCCTTGAATCCAATTCATCCCCGTTCAAACCCCGCCGGGAGTTACCGCGACCCTGAGGCCCGGGAGGTGCCCCCCACCGATCCCAGCCCCTTCACCTGAACCCGCTGGCCTGCCCCGCGAAGACGAACACGTACCTCAACACGTACCCTCCGAAGATCACCAGCCCCGCCGCGGTCATGGCCAGGCCGCGGGTGATGTGCAGCGTTCCGCTCCCCATGAGGACCGGCTTGAATTCCCACAGCTCGATGGCCAGGGGCAGCAGCAGCCCCGCCCCCAGGAAAAGCCCCCAGAAAATGAAGGTGAAGGGCCCGCCCAGGACGAGGGAGAGGGCTTCGCGCACGGCCAGGACCGACAGCTGCCCGTGGATCAGGTAGGGCAGGACGATGAAGAATTCCAGCAGGATCAGGCAGATGTCCAGGGTGTACAGGAACCGGAACTCCGCCAGGTCCCTGGGACCCTTCTCCACCATCCGCGCCAGGATCAGCGCGGCGGTGCCGGTGCTCAGGGCGCTGAAGAGGAAGAGCTGGGCCACCAGGTTCGTGTTCCAGAAGGGCCGGGCCTGCACGGCGCCCAGGAGCACGCCGGTGTAGATGCCCACGCCGATGGCGAAGGGAAAGCCCAGCATCGCCAGCCGCCGCTTCCAACTGCCCAGGTCCCGGTTCAGGGCCAGGATCCGGGCCCGCCCGGGGGTCCGTGCGGGAATCCGCGCGAAGAGGGCGTTGCGCTCGTCCTCCGTGAGCCAGGCAAAGAGGTTCACCAGGGTGATGCCCGTGAAGACCAGCAGGAGCCAGGAGCCGATGGACATGGGCGACTCCCAACGGAAGATCACGAAGAGCTTCCAGAACCTCCACCACTTGCCCAGGTCGAATATCAGCAGGAAGGAGCCCAGGGCCACGGGCCACGGGGCCAGGAGGGCCCCGGTGCGGGCGATGCGGGGGTAGACGGGCTTTCCGTCGGTCTGCAGCCAGGTGCAGAAGGCGGACACGAAGAAGATCCCGGCGGACAGGCCGCCCAGGAACAGGTAGTTGACGATGAGGAATTCCCAGACCGGTTCGCGCATGGTTGGCTCCTACAGGAGGTAGTACAGCTGGGGGCCGTTGCCCGTCTGGGGTTTCAGGACGCGGTAGCGCCGGCTCTCCAGGAGGGCGTGCAGCGCGCTCCGGGGATCGGTGAGGTCGCCGAAGGTGCGGACCTTGCTCGGGCAGGTCTCCACGCAGGCCGGGAGCTCGCCCCGGTCCACCCGGTGGGCGCAGAAGGTGCACTTGTCCACCACCCGGGTCTCCTCGTTGAAGAACCGCGCGTCGTAGGGGCAGGCGATCATGCAGTACTTGCAGCCGATGCAATCGGCCTCCCGCACCTGGACGATGCCGTCCTCCCGCTGGAAGCTGGCCCCGGTGGGGCACACCCGCACGCAGCTGGGGTTGTCGCAGTGGTGGCACTGCTCGGGGTCGAAGGAGGCCCGCAGCCGCGGGAAGGCGCCGCCATGCTCGGCGTTGATGCGGTTGCGGAAGACGCCCGGGGGCACGTCGTTCTCGGCCTTGCAGGCCACGACGCAGGCCTTGCAGTCGATGCACTTCCTGGAGTCCAGGACCATCGCGTAGCGTTTGGGATTGGCCATGATCACACCTTCACCACGTTGACGAACGTCTCGTGCATGGCGGCGTTGCCGCTCACCTTGTCCCATGCGGTCTCCAGCAGCACCGCGTCCGCCGCGCCCACGTTGTACACCCGCTTGAGCCAGGGCGATTTCTTGCCGAAGCCGTGGAGCATGAAGACGCAGTCCGGGCGGATCTCCTCCGTGGCCCGGGCCTTGATGCGCACGGTGCCGGCGGTGCTGGTGACCTCCACCAGGTCGCCGGTGCGGATGCCCATGCGGGAGGCCTGGTCCTGGTTGATCCAGAGATCGTTCTCGGGGATCTGCTCGTGGAGCCAGGGCAGTCCGGCCAGGGCGGCGTGGGTGATGGTGGCCTTGCGGCCCAGGATCATGCGGAACCTGCCCGCGGGGGGCTGGGCCGGCGGGGCGTACACCGGCAGCGGGTCGTGGCCCGCCTCGGCCAGGCGCTCCGAGAAGATCTCGATCTTCCCGCTCTTGGTGACGAAGCGGTAGGCGGCGTTGCGGGTGGTGCCGTACTTGGGTTCGCTGAAGGCCACCACCCCGTGCTTCTTCATGTACTCCAGGCCGTTCTCCACGGGGAGTTCCTTGGCCTCGGCCTCGATCCACTGGTCGATGGTGTAGTCGAAGTACTCCGAGAGCCCCAGGCGCCGGGCCAGGCCCTGGGCGATCTCCAGCATGGGGAGGGTGTCGTGGATGGGCTTGATCACCTGCTGGCGCAGCACGGCGGCGGGCCAGATCCCGGGCATCACCTCGATGGGGTCGGTGCGCTCCAGGTAGTGGCTTTCGGGGAACACCACGTCGGCGTACCAGGCGGTGTCGCTCATGGCGATGTCCACCACGCCGATGAAGTCCATGGCCTCCATCATCCGCAGGGTCTTGCCCTGGTCCGGGACGGCGTTGAGGGGGTCCTGCTTGTAGATCATCCAGGCCTTCACCGGGTAGGGCGCGCCCTTGAGGACGTTCTCCCGGGTCTGGAGGTAGACGCCGTCCTTGGCGGAGGTGAGGGGGAAGTTCTTCTCCACCTCGTCCACCCGGGGAGCCTTGGGGTCGTCCCAGGGCAGGAACATGAACTCGCCCTTGGCCACCTTGCGGTTGGGCACCATGCCCCCCTCCCGGTCCCAGTTGCCCACGATGGTGTTGAGGATGGCCTGGGCCCGCCGCATCTGGAAATCGTTCTGGTACCAGCTGGAGCGCCGGCCCGCGTAGAAGACGGCCCGGTGGCCCGCGTCCGCGAACTCCCGGGCGATGCGGGTGATCTCCCGGGCGGGGATCCCGGTCTCCGCCTCGGCGAATTCCGGCGTGTAGGGCTTCACGTGCTCCACCAGCTGGTCGAAGCCCAGGGTCCACTGGTCCAGGAAGGCCTTGTCGCAGCGGTCCTCCCGGATGATCACGTGGATCATGGCCAGGATGAAGGCCATGTCGGTGCCGGGCTTGATGGGGTACCACTCGTCGGCCTTGGAGGCGGTGACGGTGAAGCGCGGGTCCAGGTACACGAACTTGGCCTTCCGTTCCATGACCCCGCCGATGAGGTCCATGGTGTCGGGGGTGATGATGCTCTCGAAGCGGTTGGCCCCGGCCATGATCACGTACTTGGCGTTCTGCAGATCGAAGCTGGGCACCGTGCCGAAGGTCATGGAGTAGGCCAGGTTCACGGAGGCCAGGCAAAGCGAAGGGTGCCGCAGGATATTGGGGCTGCCGAAGGCCAGGCCCAGGTTCTTGAAGAACACTTCCTGGAAGCCCTCGGTGCTGGACCACAGGGTGCCCTCGGGGCCGTGCTTGGCCTTGGTCTCGGCGAGCTTTTTGGCCGCGAAATCGAAGGCCTCGTCCCAGGTGGCGGCCTTCCACTTCCCTTCGCCCCGGGCCCCCACGCGGATCATGGGCTGCTTGAGGCGGTCGGGATCGTACACCTGCTGGATGGCCGCGTTGCCCCGGGCGCAGAGCATGTTGCGGGACTTGGGGTTCTCGGGGTTGGGGTTGAGCTTGTGGATGCGGCCCCTGCGCACCGTGGCCAGCACCGAGCACTTGTTGGGGCACAGTTCGCAGGTGGTGGGCACCCCCGGGCCCACGGGGGGCTCGGGCACGCGCTTGGCCCGCGCGAAGAATTTCGGGCAGCCGATGCTCGTGGCGGCGAAGCCGCCGGCGCCAACGAGCTGCAGGAAAAGACGCCGGTCCATGGAACCTCCGCGTGGACGGCCCTTCCCGGCGGTCCCCCGGGGGGGACCGCCGGAAGGGGACGGATCAGAACTTCACTTCGAGCGAGACGTAGGTGTTCTTGATGCCCGAGGGGGCCGCGTACTGAAGCATCGGGTTGTTGTCCAGGTTGTACGCGCTCTCCCAGCTCCCGGCCATGGGGGCCGGGGCGATGTGCCAGCCGCTGAAGGCGTGGGTGTACTTGTAGTCCAGGTAGCCCACGCGCAGGGCCACGTTCTTCACGAACTCCCAGTGCACGTAGGCTTCCACCACGTCGCCCCGGGTGGAGAGCTTTTCCGTGGCCTCGCCGGTGGCGGGGCTGTAGGTGAACCATTTGGGCGAACCGTGGTTGAACTCCAGGCCGAAGCCCAGGTTGTCCCGGGCGTCCCAGCGCAGACCCACGTAGTAGGCCGTGGCGGTCTGGCTCTTGTTGGCGTCGCCCAGGAGACCGCCGAAGCCCGTGAGCTGGACGTTGGGGCCGCCCATGGCCGCGGGCATGTCCCAGTAGGCGCCGTACTGGCTGGTCTTCCCGTTGGGGCGGCTCTTGATGCTGCCGAAGCTGGCGAAGTAGGTGAAGCTGTCGCCCACCTTGTGCTTCCAGGTGGCGGTGATCTGGTCCATGTCGCCCAGGTTGTTCGTGGCGGTCACGTACTGGATGCTGGGCATGCCGCCCATGCCGGGCTGGGCGGGCACCGGGAAGTTGTTGAGCTGGCCGAAGGGGATGTCCGTCATGTTCCCGAACCGGTTGAAGCCCAGGTAGACGTTGGCGCTGTGGACGGTGCCGAAGCCCTCGAAGAGGAGGGGGACGTCCAGCATCGCGCCCAGGACGGTGCTGTCCTTGAGGTTGCCGATCTGGTTCACCTGCATGGTGGCGCCGGCGGGATTGGCCATGGTGGCCTTGGAGAAGTTGAAGCCCACGGGGGCGTACGTGGATTTCACCAGCCCGCCGCCGCCGAAGCCGCTCTCGTAGCCCACGCCGTAGCAGAAGCCCAGGAGGGAGTGCTCCGGGAAGCCCAGCTTGTCCAGGTGGAACTTCCAGCCGATGCCGTCCACCATGGCGTTCACGGCCAGGGCCTGGGGCGTGGCCTGGCGTTCGCCGCCCTCCCGCACTTCGAAGGGAGGCCCGTCGGAGGTGTTCTGGCGCCCGATGGAAAGCACGCCCAGGGAGGGCCAGTCGTACACGAAGCTGGCGCGCTCCACCCGCAGCGTGTCGTTGCCGGGCACCTTGCCGCTGTTGAAGGAATTCGCCACGGTGTTGGGCGAGCCGTTGAAGATGGGCACGTCGGCGCCGCCGTGGATCTTGTACATGGTGAGCCGGCCGAAGATCTTGCCGTGTTCGCCGATGGCCATGCCCATGCGCAGCCGCAGGCGCGTGGACCACTGGGTGGAATTGTCGTAGTCCTGTTCACCCACCTGCTGGGTGACGGGCATGAAGGGGTACGGGTTGGAGGCCGACGGCGAGGGGTTCTGCACGAAGCCCAGGAACTGCTGGTAGGGCTTGAAGTGCCACTGGGCGCTGTCGAAGCGCGTGCGGAGGTCGCCGCCCCAGGAGATGTTGTCCTGGGCGACCTTGGTCTCCACCTTGGTGAGGGTCTTCTCCTGGTCCTTGGCCTTCTCTTCCAGGACGGCCACCTGTTTCTTGAGTTCGTCGAGCTGCTTGCGGACGTCCTCCTGGGCGCGGAGGCCCATGGGTGCCAGGACGGCCAGGGTGAGGGCGATGCGGGAAATGCGCATGGGTTGGCTCCAGGGCAAGGGGGATCAGCCGCCGCAGGTTTCGGGCTGGGGCGAATCGGAGGCGTGGTTGATCAGGAAGGTCTTGATATCGAGGATCTGTTCGGCGGTGCCGTACTTGGGGGTGAAGCCCTCCCCCGACTTGCCGTGCTTGCCGGCGTCGAAGACCTTGCGCCACTGGCCCTGGGTCTTGGAAAGGGGCGTGAGCACCGCGGCCTTGCCGTGCTCCACGTGGCAGGTCTTGCAGCTCTTCTTGAAGTAGAACTTCCCCTTGGTGTCGCTGCCCTTGGGCTCCGCGGCGAGGGGGGCCGCCAGCAGGGCGGCCAGGGTGAGGAGGGAGAGGAGTTTCATGCGGTTTCCTTTCGTCCAGGCGCCGGAGCGCGTTTTTGGGTAGAGGTGTCCCAGGGCCTCCCGGGGGGCCCCGTGGTGAAGGTCGCCGGCGGTCCCCGTGGGCCCCGGCCATTCGATAAAAATTACTCGACTGAGAGGATTCAAGCCTGCTGCGGGAAGGCTCGCACCTTCCGGAATAGAAGATGCCCTCATCCCATTTACAGTGCAAGAATATTTTTTTATTAAATTGTATAACTAGTTAGTTATGTAAATCCAGGAGACGGCCTCCCCCACGGGGGGATCGGGGTAATCTGATCGCATGGGGCCCCGGACGGCCCTCGCGGAGACGCCGTGCACAAGCTCGAATCCTTCCCCGTTGGCCCCCTGGGCTGCAACTGCTCCCTGCTCTGGGATCCCCAGTCGGCCCGGGGCGTGGTGGTGGACCCCGGCGGCGAGGGGGCCCGCATCGCCCTCCGGGTCAAGGAACTGGGCTTCCAGGTGGTCGCCCTCCTGCACACCCACGCCCACTTCGATCACGTGGGGGCCACCAAGGAACTGCAGGACCTCTGGCAGTGCCCCGCCCTGCTCCACCCCGCGGATCTCTTCCTCCTGGACGCCCTGGACATGCAGACGGGGATCTTCGGCATGGACGCCATCCCCCGGCCCGACACCGCGCCCCTGGCGGAGGGGGAGGTGCACGGCGGCCTCGCCACGCTCCACACTCCCGGCCATACGCCCGGCTCCTGCTGCTTCCGGGGCGAATTCGAGCGGGGGGGCGTCCTGCTGGCGGGCGACACGCTCTTCCAGGGCGGCGTGGGCCGCACCGATCTGTGGGGGGGCAGCTGGGACCACCTGGAGCAGAGCATCCAGCGGGATCTGTACACCCTGCCCGACGCCACCCTGGTGATCCCCGGGCACGGGCCGGCCACCACCATCGGGGCGGAGGCGGCGGGCAACCCCTACGTCCGGCGATGAAATAGGCGCCGGGTTCCCCGGGCCCTGCGAGAATGGGGGATACCAAGGAGGATTCCATGCCCGTGCCCTTCGCCGGTCTCGGCTGTACGTTCCCCATCATTCTCGGCCTCATCCTCTGGCTCGCGTCCTGCATCCGGGTCATCAACGAGTACGAGCGGGCCGTGATCTTCACCCTGGGCAAGGTGGGCCCCGTGCCCAAGGGGCCGGGCCTGATCTTCGTGCTGCGGCCCTTCCAGCGCGCGGTGGTGGTGAGCCTGCGCACGGTGGTGCTGGACGTGCCCAGCCAGGACATCATCACCCGCGACAACGTGAGCCTGAAGGTGAGCGCCGTCGTGTACTTCAAGGTCCTGGACTCCAAGCAGGCCATCATCGGCGTGGAGAACTACTACTACGCCACCAGCCAGATCGCCCAGACCACCCTGCGCTCCGTGCTGGGCGAGGTGAGCCTGGACGAGCTGCTCGCGGACCGCGAGAAGCTCAGCGTGCGCCTGCGGGAGATCATCGACCGTTCCACGGAGCCCTGGGGCGTGGAGGTCACCAGCGTGGAGCTGAAGTCCGTGGACCTGCCCGAGCAGATCCAGCGGGCCATGGGCAAGCAGGCCGAGGCCGAGCGCGAGAAGCGCGCCAAGGTCATCGCCGCCGAGGGCGAGCTCATGGCCTCCACCCAGCTCCTGGAGGCCGCCGACAAGATCAGCCAGAACCCCGTGGCCATCCAGATGCGCTACCTCCAGACCCTCACGGAGATCGCCGTGGAGAAGAACAGCACCATCGTCTTCCCCCTGCCCATGGAGCTCATGAAGGCCCTGGAGAAGTTCTCCTCCAAGTGAATCCGGCTACCGTTCCGTGACCAGCTGGCCCGCGTCCCGGGGATCGAAATCGATCTCCGCGCGCTGGCAGGCCGCGATGAAGGACTCCCGGTCGTGGCAGCGGAGGTAGGCCTCCATGGGGTCCACCCTGCCCGACAGGATGAGGTCCACCAGGGCCTCGTTGTGGGAGGTCTGGCCGTAGCGGCTCTGCTTCATGGCGTCGGGGAGGCTGGAAAGGCGGTCGGCGCGGATCAGGGCGGCGATGCCCGGGTTGTTGAAGAGCGTCTCCAGGGCCACCACCTGGCCCCCTCCCACCTTGGGAAGCAGGGTGTGGCCCAGGATGGCGGTGAGGGTCTCGGAAAGACGGGCCAGGACGCGCCGGCGCTGGTCCTGGGGGAAGAGGCCCGCCAGGGTGGACAGGGTCTCCTCCTGGGTGGCGGTGGGAAGGGTCGCCAGGACCATGCGCCCGGTCTGGGCGGCCTGGAGGCAGAGGTCCAGGATCTGGGCGTCCCGGATCTCGCCCGCGGCCAGGATATCGGGGGCCTGTCGCAGGGCGGCGCGCAGGGCCTGCTTCTGGCGCACGGGATCGCAGCCCACCTCCCGCTGGCGGATGAGGCAGGTGCCGGTGGGGAACTCGAATTCGATGGAATCCTGGATGGTGACGGCGAAGCCCTTGCGGCCCGCGTTGGCCAGGGCCAGGAGGCAGGCCAGGGTGGTGGACTTGCCGCTGCCCATGGGGCCCGTGAGGAGCACCAGGCCCCGGTTGAGCCCCGCCAGGCGCCGCACGGTGTCGGGCAGCCCCAGGCTGTCGGCGTCGGGCACCTCCCGCGGAACCACCCGCACGGCGATGCTGGGCCCGGCGTGGCCGTGGAAGAGGCTCACCCGCAGCCGGCAGGGGAGGCCCGGATCGGTGCGGGCGAATTCCGTGTCCTGGCCGGCCAGGAAGGATTCCCAGATCTTGGGGGGGACCCAGGTCTGCACCAGCTCCTGGAGCCGCTTGGCCGATAGCCTTCCGTAGTCGCCCAGGGAGGTCACTTCGCCGCCCATCCTCACCAGGGGGGGCTCGTCGGCGCCCAGGTAGAGGTCTGAGCCGCCGCCGGTGAGCAGGGTCATGATCAGCGGATCGAGGCTGTCCAGGGCCGTGGTCACCGCGCCGGTGTCGGCGGCGGTGCGGAACCGCGCCACCACGATGCGGGTGCCCAGGCTGGTGCGGCACAGGAGCACCTGGAACCGGACGCCTTCCATGACGTAGTCGAAGGTCACGTTCTCGCCCCGCAGGTAGGCGGTGCCGCTGGCCTCGGGCAGGATCTCCTTGGCCAGCCCGTCCAGCACCGTCCCCAGGAGCTCCTGGGCGCTCAGGGCGATGCGGTGGCCCCCCGCCACCTCCACCACCGGGGAATCCCCGGGGTCCAGGCGCAGGACCGCCGCGCCCTTGTTGACCATCTGCTGGAGGAACTTGTCGATTTTTGCCATGGCCACCGCCGGAAACCATGAAAAGGTGCGCCCATGCTATCAGTTTTCAGGGCCTTCCGCCCGGGGGATCTTCACGGCCTCCACGGTGCCGCAGGGGGCGCAGCGGCGGAAGTACTGGCCCCGGGTGGTGGAGGGGATGAGCCGCATGGGCTGGCCGCAGCCGGGGCAGGTCCCGGGCTCGGGCAGGCCTTCGGGCTGGTCCGCGGCCCAGGCGCCGCACAGCACGCACACCTTGGAGCCGGCCTTGGTGGTGCGCAGGGGGCCCTGGCACAGGCGGCAAAGCTCCACGGGCTTCCCGTCGGGGCCGGTCTCGAAGGCCACGCGGCATTCCGGATCCCTGGCCGCGGCGCACTTGACGTAGTGGCGGCCCTCCCATTCCCGCAGGTGGAGCGGCGATCCGCACCGGGGGCAGTCGCCCACCACCGGCCCCGAGGGGGGCCGCGCCGCAGCCGCGGGGGCCGAGGCCTTGATCTGCCCCACCACGTCCTTCACGAAGCCGCGGATACCTTCCATGAAGGCGTCCCGGCTGGCCTCGCCCCGGCGGATGCGCTCCATCTGCGCCTCCCATTCCCCGGTGAGCTGGGGGCTGCGCAGGGGCTCGGCCCGGATGCCGCGGATGAGGTCGATGCCCTTGGGCGTGGGGGCGAGGATGTTGCGCTTGCGCTCCAGATAGGCGCGCTTGAGGAGGGTCTCGATGATGTTGGCGCGGGTGGCGGGGGTGCCCAGGCCGCAGTCCTTCATGGCGCCCTTGAGCTCGTCGTCGTCCAGTTCCTTGCCGGCGCTCTGCATGGCGCCCAGCAGATCGGCCTCGCTCATGCGCTTGGGGGGCGAGGTCTTGCCGGCCTTGGGGAAGAGGTCCTTCGTGTCCACGGCCTCGTCCTTGGCCACGGCGGGCAGGGTCCCGGCCTCCTCCTCCTCCTCGGGCTCCTCCCCCTCCTCGGCCTTGGCTTCCTTCTTCGGCCGGGAATGGGGCGGATCCACCTCGGACCAGCCCAGGGCCTTGACCACGGTGCCGGTGGTCTTGAAGGCCTCCTTCTCGATCTTCGTGACGATCGTCGTCTTGGCCTCCACCCGGTCCGGCCAGAAGGCCGCCAGGAAGCGCCGGGCGATGAGTTCGTAGATGCGCAGCTTGTCGCCCGAGAGATTCTTGGCGGGGTTCTCCGTGGGCACCAGGGCGGTGTGGTCCTCCACTTCCTTGTCGTTGACGAAGCGCTTGTCCAGCTTCTGGGGCCAGCGGGTGCGCAGCTCGTCCACGAAGGGGCGAAGGGCCTCCAGCTGCCCCGTGGCCAGGGAGCGGATCCAGGCGGGGATCTTCACCGTGTCGGCCTCGGTGAGGCAGCGGGAATTGGTGCGGGGATAGCTGATGAGCTTGGCCTCGTAGAGCTCCTGGGCCACGGCCAGGGTGTGCTCGGCGGTGAGGCCGAAGCGCTTGTTGGCCTCCTTCTGGAGGTTGGTGAGGTCGTAGAGCAGCTCGGGCTTCTTCTTCTCGGTGCGCGCCGTCACCGACGCCACGCGCCCGGGCTTGCCCTTGAGGGCCTCGGCCAGGCCCCGGGCGGCCTCCTCCGTGTCGAAGCGGTCCTGGTCCCGGCCGTCCTCCTTGCGGAACCACTTGCCCTTGTAGGCGCCGGCCTCGGCCTGGAACACGGCCCACAGGGTCCAGAAATCCTTGGGCACGAAGTTCTGGATCTCCAGCTCCCGGTTCACCAGCAGGGCCAGGGTCGGCGTCTGCACCCGCCCGATGGAGTAGACCCCCTCGCCGCCGGCCTTCTGCTGCACCAGCGTCTGGGCGCGGGTGCAATTGATGCCCACGAGCCAGTCCGCCTCCTGCCGGCACCGGGCCGCGTCCCGCAGGCCCGCGTAGGCGTCGCCGGGCTTCATCTTCCCGTAGGCCTCGCGGATGGCCTCGTCGGTGAGACTGGAGGTCCAGAAGCGGTGCACGGGCTTGGTGGCCTTGGCCAGGCGGTACACCAGGTCGAAGATGAGCTCCCCTTCCCTCCCGGCGTCGGTGGCGTTCACGATGTCGCCGACGTCCTCGCGGTTCATGAGCCGCTGCACCACGTCGTACTGGTCCCGGGTGGAGGCGATGGGCGCGTAGCGGAATTCCGGGGGGAAGAAGGGGACGCTGTCCATGCGCCAGCGCTTGAGGGCGGGGTCGTAGCCCTCGGGGTCCAGGGCCTCCACCAGGTGGCCCACGCACCAGGTGACGATGACGCCGTCGCCCTGGATGAAGCTCCGGCCCGTGCCCTGGATGCCCAGGGCCGCCGCGATGGCGCGGCCCATGCTGGGTTTTTCACTGACGATGAGGCGGATCGGATTGGCCATGACCTACCATTCTATGTCGAAGGTGTAGACTGGTGCAGAGGTAAGGGCGAATGGCATTCACTCCCGGTTCCAAGCGTGGCCAGATGGCCGATATCAACATGACGCCGATGATCGACGTGATGCTGGTGCTCCTCATCATCTTCATGGTGGCCGCGCCCATGCTCACGACGGGGGTGGACGTGAACCTCCCCGAAAGCCGAACGGGCAAGAACCTGGAGTCCGAGGCCCTGGTGGTGACCCTGGCCCGGGACGGCCGCATCGAATTCGAGAAGCGCTTCGTGCAGGAGGGCGTCCTCAAGGCCCAGCTGCGCCAGCGGGCCGCAGAGAACCGCAAGCGCCCCGTGATGGTCCGTGCGGATCTCAACATCCCCTACGGGCGCGTCATCACGGTGGTGGACGCGATCCGCGAGGCGGGCTTCACCCAGGTGGGTTTCGTCACCTCGGCCTCCACCGCCCCGGCGGAATCCGAGCCCGTGGCTCGCTGAGGCGCCGGTGAGCCAGGAACTCTACGCCTACCTCCGCGAACGGGCCCTCCTGGGCAGGCAGGGCCTCACCCTGGGCATCGCCGTGAGCGTCGTCTTCCACGCGGTGGCCCTGGGGGCGATCCTCTTCACGCCCAAGGGCTCCGATGCTCCCGAGGAGACCAAGGTCACCTGGGTGCGCCTCCCGGCATCGGGCGTGGAGGGCGTGGCCGGGGGCGAGGGCCCCATGGAGGAGGGCAAGCAGGGCGAACGCCAGCGCCGGGTGGAGGAGGTGGCCCCCAAGGTCAGCGAACCCACCGGCCACGTCGCCTCCCCCAACGCCTTCGGCACCAAGGCCACCAAGCCCCTCCAGGGCACCAGCACCAATCCCAACAGCATGGGCAAGGCCCCCGTGGCCTCCAAGGGCAAGAACCCCAGCCCCAACCCCGCCATCGGCGCCGCGGGCTCCGGCGGCGGGGGCGGCATCGGAGCCGCCACCGGCATCCCCGGCCTCAAGGCCACCAACGGCGTGGCCGGCGGCACCGGCCTCATCGGCGAACTGGACGGCAACTTCCCCTTCATGTGGTACCTCCAGCAGGTCCAGAGCCGCATCACCGGCAACTGGAACCGCGTCACCTCCAGCCCCGGCCGGGTCCAGATCTACTTCCGCATCCGCCGCGACGGCGGCATCGACGGCGCCCGGATCGAGATCCCCAGCGGAAACGCCAACATGGACCAGAGCGCCCTGATGGCCGTCCGACGGTCTGACCCTCTGGCGCGCCTCCCGGACGGGTTCGAGGGGAGCTCGCTGGGGGTGAGGTTCTGGTTCACGTACCTCAACTAGCGTGTGGCGGCAAACCCGAGGTCTTGAATCGATAGGTTGTTCCCGGTGATCTGGCTCCACCTTGGACCTGACGTTCCTTATCCTGCCTTTTCCCCTGGATCCCGTTTATCCCCGTTGAACTTCGCCGGGAGTTGTCGCCGGGCTAGGGTCAAGGACGTCGAGTAACATGCGCTCCGACCCACCTCTGCGGCAGCCCTGCGGAAACCGGGATGAACGCCGATCCATGGGATGAACAGGGACCAAGTTCCTTGCTACGCACAGTTCATGACGTTCCCATCCTGGGTTTGCCCTGCCCCCCTACCTGTTCGGCCCCAACGTTTCCTCCAGGAGCCCGCAGGCCAGGTCCGCCGTCCCGGCGATCACCTTGGCGCATGCGCAGCTGTACGCAGTGCCGCCGAAAGGCGTGGGCGTCGTCGGGCACAGGACGGACCCGAAGCCCTCCTCGAATCGCCGTTTGAGTTCCAGGGCCAGGGCCCCGGGCACGTCGAGGCTTTCGTCCGGGTAGGTGCGGCCGGTGGCGCATCCCAGGGCCATCAGGCCCCCGGATAGGGCGCCGCACCGGCCGTCCAGAACCGGGCCCAGGCGCCCTCCGAAGCAGGAGGCGGCCCGGGGCACCAGTTCCGAGGCCACCCCAAGCTCGTCGGTGACCGCCTTAAGCACCGCCTCCGCGCAATTGAATCCGCTGGCATGGAGGGCTTGCGCCCGCATCGCCGCGCCGTTCCGGGTCATGGGTTCTCCTTTCTATGAAGGTGTCTGGAGCATCAGATCCGCGAGCAGGTCCCCGATCCGCCGGGCATCGAAGGCCGGGTCCACCAGGTGCTGGATCCGCGCCCCCTCGAACACCGCCACGATGAGCCTCAGCAGGAGACCCGGGGCCAGGTCGCTCCGCAGCACCCCCTCCCGCTGACCCCGCTCGATGATGAAGCCGAAGGTTCCCTCCACCTCGCGGTAGAGCGCGGCAAGGGCCGCGGCCGTTTCCGGGCTGCGCATGGCCTCGCCCTGCACTACCACGCCGAAGCGCATGGATCGCTCCTCGGAGGACTCCCCGAGCATCGCGAAGGCCGAGGTCAGGACGGCCCGCATGGCCGCGACCGGTTCAGCGATCGCGGCGACGGGCCTGGCCCAATCCAGGTTCTCCCGCAGGCTTTCCCGGAAAGCCGCCTGGATGAGCTCTTGCTTGTTCGGGAAATACTGGTAGACGGCGCCAATGCTCACCTTTGCTGCACGACTGATCTGCTGCATCGTCGTGGGGTGGACCCCGGAGGTGGCGAAGCACTCCATGGCGGCCGCGAGGATTTTCCGCCGCTGGGCGTCGAGGTGTTCCTGGCTGACGAGGGGCATGGGCGCTCTCAAAAAAAACGAATCCTCGTTCACTTTGAGACCACGCGGAGGCCGTGTCAAGGCCCTGGGACCTTGCCCGTCCCGCGGCCGAGGGTCAGGAACCCTTCCGTCCGCCCGTGGGGGGGTTCTTCAGACGCCTTCCGCCACGTGTTCGGCCCCGCGCCGCTGCTTCACCAGCAGGAGCGTGCTGCCGCTTTCGTCGGTTTCCATCACCACCTGGTCCATCACCTGCTTCATGAAGAAGACGCCCCGGCCGCAGGGCTTCAGGAGGTTCTCGGGCAGGTTGGGGTTGGGCAGGGTGTCCAGGTTCACGCCCTTTCCGTTGTCGTGGATGCGGATCTCCAGGCGGTTGGCCTGGGGGGTGAAGGTCACCTGGATATTCTTGCGCTTGTCCAGCTTGTTCCCGTGGCGCATGGCGTTGCCGATGCCCTCCTGGATGGCGAGCCAGACGCGCTCCCCGTCCTCGTGGGAGAAATTCATGTGCTTGAGCAGTTCCGAGCCCACCACCTGGATCAGGTCGATGAACCTCAGATCCGTGTTGCAGGTGAGGGAGACTGGAAGCAGGGGAGCAGCGGTCATGTACAAATATCCTTGGGTATCAGGAACCCTTCCTCCACGTTAATTGGAAAACCCATGGGAATGCCAGGAAATAACACCTGACCCCCGGGGCCGGGGAACGGTAGACTGTATCCCTGACCGGATCGGTCTGGATTGGAGCGGGGCAGATGAAGGTGATCGTGGCCAAGACGGCGGGGTTCTGCTGGGGCGTGCGCAGGGCCATGGACGCCGTGCTGGACGCGTCCACGCGGAGCGGATCGGGTCCCGTGCAGACCCTCGGCCCCCTCATCCACAACCCCCAGGCCCTGGAGCTCATCGGCCGCCGGGGGGTGTCCGTGGCCCCGGCCCCGGAGGCGGTGGCCTCGGGCACGGTGGTCATCCGCGCCCACGGCATCCCCATCCAGTCCCTGCGGGGGCTCAAGGACCGCCAGCAGCGGGGGGAGCTCTCCATCGTCAACGCCACCTGCCCCGAGGTGGCCAAGGTCCACAGCAAGATCAAGAAATGGAGCCCCAAGGGCTACTTCACCGTCATCCTGGGCACCCACGGGCACGCCGAGAGCGTGGCCCACCAGAGCTTCGCCGAAAGCGGCAGCGCCATCGTGGCCAACCTGGACGAGGCCCGGGCCCTCCCGGACGATGTGCTGCGCAAGGTCCTGGTGGTGGCCCAGACCACCTTCACCATGAAGGACTTCCAGGAGATCAGCGAGTACATCCGGGGCCGGGCCAAGGAGTGCATCTCGGAGAACACCATCTGCGAGGACACCTGGACCCGCCAGGAGGAGGCCCGGAACCTGGCCCGCACCGTGGACTACGTCATCGTCGTGGGCGGCAGGGCCTCCTCCAACACCAAGCACCTGGCGGAACTGGCCGTGCACTACGGCAAGCCGGTGCAGTACGTGGAGACCGCCGCGGAACTGGACCTGACCCGCTTCGAGGGGGTGGGCACCGTGGGCGTCATGGCCGGCGCCTCCACTCCCACCTGGCTGGTGGAGGAGGTGGTGGACATCCTCGAGCAGCACGGCAAGGGCCCGGAGCGCTACACCCGGATCTTCAACGCGGCCTTCGGCACCCCCCTGAAGCTGGCCGTGGGCGCCGGCGCCCTCACCCTGGGCGTCCACGCCTGGACGGGGCTGCCCCCCTCCTGGAAGTACGCGGCCATCACCGCCCTCTACGTGCTGACCATGTTCCTCCTGGCCCCCTTCCTGAACCCCCTGGGCCTGGGTTCCAAGGGCCCGGCCCGGGCCCGCATCCTGGAGCGGAACCGCACCCTCATGGTGGGCACGGCCCTGGCGTCCCTGGCGGCGGCCCTGACTCTTTCGGCCACCCTGGGCCTGGGCTCCCTGCTGGTGGTGGCCGCGGCCTCGGTGTTCGGCATGGTCTACAAGCGCAAGCTGCAGGTGGGCGGCACGACCCTGAGCATCCAGTCCATCCCCGGGTCCAAGGACATCCTCGTCCCCGCCGCCCTGGCCGTGGTGGCGCTGGCGCTGCCGCTGTGGCACCACGGCCTGGCCTGGGGCCCCCGGGTGTGGGCCGGGATCCTCCTGGTGGCGGTCCTGGGCTTCGCCCGCACCACGCTCTTCAATCTCAAGGACATGCAGAACGACCAGATCCTGGGCAAGGAGACCCTGCCCATCGTCTTCGGGCGCCGCACCACCAAGATCCTCCTCCTGGCCTCCCTGGCCCTGGCCGGCGCCGCCATCCTGGCCGCCACCATGCGGGTCCCCTCGCGCCACGGCTGGATCCAGGCGGGAATCATCCTGGCGTGCCTGGTGTACCCGGTGGTCCACCTGTGGCTCTTCCAGGAGCGGTTCTCCGCCGGCAAGGCCCGGTTCGAGCCCTGGGTGGAGCTGAGCTTCTACGCGGCCGGACTTCTGGCGCTGTTCTAGTGCTCAGGCGGATCCTTACCTCCGTGGCCGGCGCGGCGGCGCAGCTGGCGCTCCTGGCGGCCCTTGCCGCGGGCGGCATCCGGGACGGGCTGGGGTTCTGGATCCTGGTGGCGGCCCTCCTCGTGTGCACCCTCGCCGTCGCCTGGACGCGGCGCCCCTACGACCGGGCCCGCCTGGGCTTCCTCCTCGCCCACCTGGGGCCGGCGCTGCTCCTGGCGGGGCTGTGGGGTCCGGCCTGGGCCGTGATTCCCGGCCTGGCCTGCCTGGCCATCGGCATCCCCTGGATGTTCTGGATCAAGCCCCTCCTCAAGGCCCGCAAGGACAAGGCGGCCCCGCCCGCCTGGGAGCGCCTCACCCTCCAGGGAACGCGGGTGCTCTTCCTGGCCAGCGGGGCCGGCCTGGCCCTCCCCGCCCTGCGCCGGGAAGCCCCGGCGCCGTGGCTCCTGGCCTCCTGGCTCGTCCTGGCCGTGGCCCTGCACCTGCACCACGTCAAGGCGCTGAAGGGCCCCCGGGCCCAGGCGGCGGGGCTGGTGTCCTGGGCCCTGTGCCTAGCTGCTTTTCTCGCCCTGCGGTAGCGCCCGCCCGGCGCCAGGGGAGAGGGAAGAAGCGCGGCACCTCCCGGCGGTAGGCCGCGTACCGGGAGCCCAGGTTCCGCATCAGGTCCCCCTCCTCCAGGGCCGTCCCCACGAGGATGTAGGCGGTCATGGCCAGGGTGAAGACCAGGTGGCCCACCGTCATGCGGGGCGCCGCCCAGAAGACGACCAGGAAGCCCAGCATCAGGGGGTGGCGCACCCGGGCATAGAAGGCCGTGAGGCGGAACGGCGCCTCCCGGTACGGGGTTCCCCGGACGTTCGCCCACACCTGGCGCAGGCCGAAGAGATCCCAGTGGCTCACCATGAAGGTGCTCGTCACCACGAGGGCCGCGCCCGCCCAGAACCCGGCCTGGATCCCCAGGCGCGCGAGGGGCTGGCGAACATTCCAGACCTCCCCGGCCAGGGGCCGCCACAGGAGGAACAGCAGGGCCAGGGCGGTGGAGGACAGGAGGACGTAGGTGCTGCGCTCCAGGTGCGCCGGCACGAACCGCTGCCAGGCCCGCTTGAAGGCCGGGCGGGCCATGAGGCTGTGCTGGATCCCGAAGAGCGCAACCAGGCCAAGGTCCACCGCCAGGGCCGGCCCGGCGGCCCCCACGGGCCCCACGGAAACGGACCGGGCCAGGCCCAGGTCTCCCACGAAGGCCAGCAGGTAGAAGAAGGAAGCCAGGAAAGACAGGTAACAGAAAAGACCGTAAAAAAGACTCAAAATAGGCATCGGATCCTCGACAGATCGAAATTCTAATTCTTTTTGGACAAATCTCCTAAAACGTTATATTTATGATTCAAAAAAAGATTAATAATATTTCCTAAATGAACGAATCCACATGGCCTGACCTTCTTCGCGGGCAGGACAAGGTTGTCCAGCGGAAGGGAGTGCCGGGCTTTGGCCGAACCCATGGCTCCGGGTAACTCCGGCGAAAAAATGAAACGCTGAGACGCAGAGGACTCGCTGGGGCGCTGGGGGGGATTTTCATCTGCGGGTTTGGACGGTCAGACCCATCCCACCCGCCTTTTCTTTCTTTTCCCAGCGCCCCAGCGAGTCCTCTGCGTCTCAGCGTTTATTTTTTTCCCCGGTTTCTCCGACCCCCCTCGTACGGGCCGTCCAGGACCCCATCCATGCCATGCCCTTCGTTCAACCCAAGCGGATTCCCCCGGGATCTGCGCTACCCTGGCCGCATTCCCTGGGAGGTTCCAATGCGGCGCTGGGTTCTGATCACAGGTTGCTCCACGGGCATCGGGCGCGCCCTGGTGGGGGCCTGCCGGAAGGAAGGGTGGAGCGTGGTGGCCACCGCCCGGAACCTGGAGAGCCTCGCGGACCTGCCCGGGGGCGAGGACCTGGTGCGCCTTTCCCTGGACGTCACGGACCCGGCCAGCCTCGCCGCGGCGGTGGAGGCCTGCCGGCCCCTGGGGCTCGTGGGGCTCATCAACAACGCGGGCTACGGCCAGATGGGGCCCCTGGAACTCCTCCGGCCCGAGGAGCTGCGCGCCCAGTTCGAAACGAACGTCGTGGGGCTCCACGCGGCCACCTGCGCCTTCCTGCCCCTGATCCGGGCCGCGGCGGCGCCGGGGGAGGGGCGCATCGTCCAGGTGGCCTCCATCCTGGGGCGCATGAGCGTGCCCATGGCGGGGGCCTACACCGCCTCCAAGCACGCGGTGGTGGCCCTGGCGGAGACCCTGAGGCTGGAGGTGGCTCCGGCGGTGAAGGTGATCCTGGTGGAGCCGGGGGCGGTGCGGTCCGAGTTCCGGGAGACCCTGGCCCGGGCCCTGGGGGATCTCCCCGGGCGCATCCGGGGGACCCCCTTCGCGCCGGCGATGCAGGCCTACCTGGACCGCCAGCGCACCCACGCCGCCGTCCAGGGCCTCAGCGCCGAAGCCTGCGCCGCGCGCATCGCCGGGGCCCTCTCCCGGGCCAACCCGCCCCGCCGGATCCTCATCGGCAGGGACGCCTTCTGGGCCAGCCTGGGCAAGGCGCTCCTGCCCGGCCCGGCCTGGGACTGTGCCGTGCGCAAGGCCTTCGGCCTTTCCTGACCAATCCCTGGTGACAGGGCGGAGCGGCGCGACCACACTATCCCCATGTCCGAAGACCGCCTCTACCTGATCGACGCCTTCGCCCTGATCTTCCGTGCGTACTACGGCAACCTCCGCATGAAGAACGGCGCGGCCCTCACCATGGCCCGCATGCTCCTGGCCCTGGTGGCCCAGCACAAGCCCACCCACATCGCCGCCGTGTTCGACCGGCCCGAACCCACCTTCCGCCACGAGATCTACCCCGAGTACAAGGCCAACCGGGCCGAGATGCCCGAGGACCTGCGGCCCCAGGTGCCGCTCATCCGGGACCTCATCCGCGCCCTGAACATCCCCATCGTGGAGCTCGCGGGCTTCGAGGCCGACGACGTCATGGGCACCCTGGCCCGCCAGGCCTGCGCCGCGGGGCTGCCGTCGGTGATCGTGAGCCCGGACAAGGACCTCCTCCAGCTGGTTTCCGACGAGGGCCGGATCCAGGTGCTCAACAACCGCGACGGCGAGGTGTGGATCGACCGCGCCGGGGTGAAGGAGCGCTTCGGCGTGTGGCCCGAGCAGGTGGTGGACGTGCTGTCCCTCATGGGCGACGCCTCCGACAACGTCAAGGGCGTGGAGGGCATCGGGGAGAAGGGCGCCCGGGACCTGGTGGAGCAGTTCGGGAACCTGGACGCCATCGTGGCCCACCGCGCCGAGCTCAAGCGCAAGGCCCACCGGGAGGGCCTGGAGGCCGCCCTGCCCCGCCTGGAGCTGGTGCGCCGCCTGGTCACGGTGGTCACGGACCTGGAGCTGCCCGTGACCCTGGAGGACCTGGCCTACAAGGGCGTGGACCAGGCCCAGGCCCGGGCCGCCTTCAAGGCCCTGGGCTTCGAGCAGCTCACCAAGGAGTTCACGGAGGTGGGCAGCGCCGCGGCGCCGTCGGCGGCCCGGGCCTACCGGGCCGCGGCCACCCGGGCCGACCTGGTGGAGGCCGTGGCCCGGTGCCGGGAAGCCGGCCTTTTCGGGCTGGACACCGAGACGACCTCCATCGACCCCACCCGGGGCCACATCGTGGGCCTGAGCCTGGCCTGGAAGCCCAACGAGGGGCTGTACGTGCCCCTGGCCCACCTGCGGCCCGGCTCCGAGGACACGGCGGGGTCCCTGCCGGGGCTCCTGCCGGATTCCGGCCTCCCCGAAGGCCTCCTGGACCTGCGGGGCGAGCCCGGGGCCTTCTTCCGGGAACTGGCCCCCTACCTGGATCCCCGCAACATCCCCTTCGACGAGGCCCGGGAGGTGCTGGGGCCCCTGTTCCTGGACGCGGCGGTGGGCAAGGCCGGCCAGAACCTGAAGTACGACCTCCAGGTGCTCAAGCGCCACGGCATGCCCGTGCGGGGCCTGGCGGAGGACAGCATGGTGCTGAGCTTCCTGGTGGACTCCCGCCTGCGCCACAACCTGGACGACCTCTCCTCCCGCCACCTGGACCTGCGGCCCATCCCCTTCGAGGCGGTGGTGGGCAAGGGCAAGGCCGCCAAGCGCTTCGACGAGGCGGAATTCGAGAAGGCGGTGCAGTACGCCGCGGAGGACGCGGACCTGGCCCTGCAGCTCTGCGGCAAGCTCCAGCCGCTGCTCCCCCCCGACCTGCGCAGGCTCTACGCCCAGGTGGACCTGCCCCTGGTGGAGGCCCTGGCGGACCTGGAACTGGAAGGGGTGCGCCTGGATGTGGACGTCCTGGAGCACCTGGCCAAGGCCATGCGGGTGACCCGCGACGGCGCCGCGGACCGCGCCTTCGAGCTCGCGGGGGAGGCCTTCAACCTCAACAGCCCGGCCCAGCTGGGCAGGATCCTCTACGAGAAGCTGAACCTGCCCGTCCTCAAGCGCACCGACAAGACCAAGGCCCCGGCCACGGACGAGGACGTGCTCACGGAGCTGGCCCAGCGCGAGGACGGGGAGATCGCCCGGGTCCTCCTGCGCCACCGGCAGATGCAGAAGCTCCTCAGCACCTACGTGGAGGCCCTTCCCGCCATGGTCAGCCCGGTGACGGGCCGGCTCCACACGCGGCTCCACCAGGCCGCGGTGGCCACGGGGCGCCTGGCCTCCTCCGACCCCAACCTCCAGAACATCCCCGTGCGCACCGAGGACGGCCGGGCCATCCGCGGGGCCTTCGTGCCCCGGGAGGGCTGGGTTTTCCTGGACGCCGACTACAGCCAGATCGAACTGCGGGTGGTGGCCGCGCTGGCCGGGGACCCGGTCCTCCTGGGCGCCTTCGGCCGGGGCGAGGACATCCACCGGCGCACGGCCTCCGAGGTGCTGGGCGTGGACATGGAAGCCGTCACCGGGGAGCAGCGCAGCGCCGCCAAGGCCGTGAACTTCGGCCTCCTCTACGGCCAGGGCGCCTACGCCCTGTCGGCGAGCCTGGGCATCAGCTTCAAGGAGGCCAAGGCCTTCATCGAACGGTACTTCGAGCGCATGCCCAAGGTCGCGGAGTGGATCGAGGCCACCAAGGCCCGGGCCGTGGAGGAGGGCCTGGTGCGCACCCTGTGGGGCCGCGTGCGGCGCATCCCGGACCTGCAGTCCCCCAACCAGGGCCTCAAGGCCCAGGCGCTTCGGGAGGCCGTGAACACCGTCGTGCAGGGCACCGCCGCCGACCTCATGCGCCGGGCCATGGTGCGCCTGCACCGGTCCCTGGAGGCCGGGGGGTTCCAGTCCCGGCTCCTGCTGCAGGTGCACGACGAACTCCTGGTGGAGGCCCCCCCGGCGGAAGCCGAGGCCGTCGCGGCCCTCCTCAAGGACGCCATGGAGGGCGCCGACGATCTGGGGCCCCTGGGCGTCAAGCTCGCCGCCGAGGTGCGGCGGGGGAACAGTTGGCTGGAGTGCAAGTGAACCGTTGATCCATTAGCGAGGCACCATGCAGAACTTCACGTTCCACAATCCCACCCGCATCCTCTTCGGGGCCGGCCAGATCGGCTCCCTGCGCCGGGAAGTGCCCCAGGGCGCCCGGGTCCTCCTCACCTACGGGGGCGGCAGCATCAAGGCCAACGGGGTCTACGACCAGGTGCGCAAGGCCCTGGAGGGCTTCGAGCTGCTGGAGTTCGGCGGCATCGAGCCCAACCCCACCTTCGAGCACCTCATGAAGGGCGTGGAGCTGGCCCGGGCGGAACAGGCGGATTTCCTGCTGGCCGTGGGCGGCGGCTCCGTCATCGATGGGACCAAGTTCATGGCCGCGGCCATTCCCTGGCACGGCAACGAGTGGGACATCGTCAGCCGGCACATGGCGCCCCGCGCGGCCCTGCCCATGGGCACCGTGCTGACCCTCCCGGCCACCGGCAGCGAATCCAACTGCTTCGCCGTGGTCACCCGGGCCGCCACCCAGGACAAGATCGCCTTCTCCTCCCCCCTGATCTTCCCCCGGTTCTCCATCCTGGACCCGGAGACCACCTACACCCTCTCCCCGCGCCAGATCGCCAACGGGGTGGTGGACGCCTTCGTGCACACGGTGGAGCAGTACCTCACGTACCCCGCCGACGCCCCGCTCCAGGACCGCTTCGCCGAAGCCATCCTGCGCACCCTCATCGAGGAGGGCCCCCGGACCTTGGCGGACCCCACGGACTACGCGGCCCGCTCCAACGTGATGTGGTGCGCCACCATGGCGCTCAACGGCCTCATCGGCGCGGGGGTGCCCCAGGACTGGGCCACCCATACCATCGGGCACGAGCTCACGGCCCTCCACGGCCTGGACCACGCCCAGACCCTGGCCATCGTCCTGCCCAACCTCCTGTGGGTCCAGCGCACCGACAAGCGGGAAAAGCTCGTGCAGTACGCCACCCGGGTCTGGGACTGCCAGGACGGCAACGAGGCCGTCCGCCTGGAGAAGGGCATCATCGCCACCCGCACCTTCTTCGAGGCCATGGGCAACCCGACCCACCTCAACGCCTATGCCGTGGGGGAGGACCGGTTCGGGGAGATCGTCGATCGCCTGCAGGCTCGCAAGTCCCTCCCCCTGGGCGAGCGCAAGGACATCACCAGCGAGAAGGTCCTGGAGATCCTGGCCCTGGCGCGATAGGCCCCTTGAACCCCCCGTGCGGGGCAAGTATGTTATTCGTTAGCAACATCACTCATCTCCTCCCGCCAAGCATCTGACTCCCAAGGAGGTTTTCCATCCGTACAGTCCTGGGCCGCGCCGCCGCGGGAATGATCTTCCTGATGCCCCTCCTCGGCGCACCCGCCGCCAGCCGCAGGGTCCCGCCGGGAGTCTTCTCGTTCCAGAGCTTCGGCGTGGAGGAGGGCCTGACCAACCTGGGGGTCTACGGGTTCGCCCAGGATGCCGAAGGGTACCTGTGGGCCGGCACCGAGGATGGCCTCTACCGCTACGACGGGCACCGCTTCCAGCTGTGGGGGCAGAGCCTGAAATCCAGCGTGATCTGGGAGATCGCCGCCTCCCCCACCGGAGGCCTGTGGGTCGGCACCGACGACGGCATCTTCCGCCTGGAAGGCCGGGAGCTGAGGCCCGAGGAGGGCCTGCCCCGCCAGCGCGCGGCCTTCCTGGCCCTGGGCCCCGACGGGAAGGCCCTGGCCGCCCAGGGCAACGTCCTCTACGGCCGCGACGCCAAGGGGCCCATGGAGCCGGTCCGGAACTTCCCCGAGCCCATCCTGGCGGGGTGGGCCTCCCGCGACCTGAAGTCCCTCCTCCTCATGACCGAGACGCGGCTCTGGCGCCGCCTCAAGGGCCAATGGACGGCCCTGGAACTGCCGCCCACCTTCCACGGCACCGGGGGCAAGCTCCTCCAGGACCGGTCGGGGCGGATCTTCCTGCGGGACCGCAAGAGCCTCTGGCGCGGGGACGCCTGGGGCGCCCCCTGGGTGGACCTCTCCACCAATCTGCCCAGCAACGCCTACAACACCTATGCCCCCGCCGAGGACAGCGCGGGCCGGATCTGGGTGGGCACCTCCAAGGGGCTGGTGTGCTTCGACGGGGATTCGGCCTGGACCCTGGGCGAATCCAAGGGCCTGCCCGGAGGCTGGGCCTCCCTGGCCTTCCTGGACCGGGAGGGCAACCTCTGGGTGACCAGCGAAGGGATCCACAAGCTCAAGGGCCGGTCCCTCTGGACGAACTTCGGCCCCCACCAGGGCCTGCCGTCCCCCTCGGTCTGGGACATCGGCCACAGCGTCGACGGGCGGGTCTTCGCGTGCACCGACAGCGGCGTGGCGGTCCTCAAGGGAGAGACCTGGACGGTGCTGCCGGGCACCGAGGGCCGCACCCTCCTGTCCGGGGGCGGCAATGGGCGCGACGCCCTCTGGTTCGGAGGCTCCGGCAAGAACGAGGCCTTCAATACCGTCTTCCGCCTGGACCTGAAGACGAACCGCGTGGAGAAGATCTCCATCAAGCCCTGCAAGACCAGCAACCTGATCCTCACCATCACCAGCGCCCCGGAGGGCGGGGCCTACCTGGGCTCGCGCACCGACGGCGTCTTCCAGGTCTCCCGGGAGAAGGGGGGCTGGAAGACGGAGCCCCTGCCCTTCCCGAACCGCCAGGCCGAAGAGCGCGTGAACGCCCTCCGCAAGGCCCAGGACGGGGGCCTCTGGGCCGCCGGGGAGCACGGGCTCTTCTTCCTGGAGAACCGCACCTGGACGCGGGTGGGCCGGGAGCAGGGCCTGCTGGGCACCAACTGCGCCAGCCTGGCCCGGGATCCCAGGGGCCACATGTGGGTGTCGTACCTGGACGCCAAGGGCATCAGCCGCCTGGACCGGGTGAACGGGGCCTGGAGGGTCGTGGAATCCCGCACCCAGCCCGAAGCCCTGTTCAAGGACAGCATCCTGAGCATGGGCTTCGACCCCAAGGGCGTCCTCTGGCTGGGCACCAGCGGCGGCATGAAGCGCTGGGACGGCAAGGCCCTGGACGTCTTCAACAAGAGCGACGGCCTCATCAGCCAGGATCCCATGGCCAACGGCCTCGCCATCGAGCCCGACGGGGGCCTCTGGCAGGGCTTCGCCAACGGGATCTCGTACTTCCAGCCCCGCACCTACCAGGGCCCGCCCCCGCCCCCCGTGGCCAAGATCCAGGACATCACGGATCTGCAGGGCGAACATCCCGTGGACGAAGTGAATCCGCGCATCCCCTACGCCGCGCGTACCCTCTCCTTCCACTTCTCGGGCCTGTCCTTCCTGAACGAGAGCCGCATGGTCCACGAGGTGCGCCTGGTGGGCCTCGAGAACGAATGGCGCGAGACCCGGGTCTACGAGGCCCGCTACCCGGCCCTGCCCGCGGGCTCGTACCGCTTCGAGGTGCGCAGCCGGTTCGCGGAGGGCCAGCCCGGGCCGGTGGCGGGGTTCTCCTTCCAGATCCTTCCCCCCTGGTGGGGCACCTGGTGGTTCCGGACCCTTTCGGCCCTGGCCGCCGGGGGCCTGGTGCTGCTGGGCTTCCGCCGGCGCACCGCCCACCTCCACCGCCGCAACGCCGCCCTGGAGGCCATGGTGGCCACCCGCACCCGGGCCCTGGAATCCTCCAAGCGGGACCTGGAAAAGGCCAACCTGGCCCTGGAGGAAGCCTCCCTGGTGGACCCCCTCACGGGCCTCCACAATCGGCGCTTCCTGGACCTCTCCCTGCCCTCCGACGCGCTCCAGGCCCAGCGGGCCTTCCGGGAGCACCTGGACGCCGGCGCCGACCCCCTGCTCCACAAGGAGGACATCCTCCTGTTCCTGCTGGACATCGACCACTTCAAGACCGTCAACGACACCCACGGCCACTTGGCCGGAGACCAGGTGCTCAAGCAGCTTTCCGGGATCCTCAGGGCCAACACCCGCGCCACGGATTCCCTGGTGCGCTGGGGCGGCGAGGAATTCCTCCTGGTGGCCCGCCGCACCCGGCGCGCCGGCGCCTCCGCCATCGCCAACGGCCTCCTGGAGGCCATCCGCGCCTACACCTTCGTGCTCAGCGGCGGCGTGGAATTCCAGAAGACCTGGTCCATCGGCTTCACCCCCCTCCCCGTCCACCCCCGCTTCCCCGAAATGGCCGACTGGCAGCAGGCCCTCAAGCTTGCCGACCAGTGCCTCTACGCCGCCAAGAACACCGGCCGCGACCGCTGGGTGGGCGCCCTCATGCCCCCCGAAGCCGACGCGGCGCCCCTGGAGGGCATGAAGACCTGGGACCTGGACTGGGCCGCATCCAAGGGCCTCATGGACATCACCAGCTCGGAGCCGGGCTTCCGCTGGCCGGAGTGAAGGGACCCAGGGCGAGGTTGCGAAGGTCCACGCCGTTCCCGTCCGGATCGATCCAGAGGGCGGAGGGAGGTAAGGAGAGGATGGACGCCAGCGGTTTCGGTCCCGGAAAAGGGCGGATCGTCCGTTTCCGGAGATCCAGCACATACAGGCGGAAGGACTCCCCCCGGGCCACGTCCTCGTCGGTGAATTCCCGGGGAACGGGCATGAACCGGTTTCCCCGCTTTCTCGCCTCCATGTCCAATTCCAGGCTCTGTCCCGGCTTGTAATAGTCATTCAGGCTCACCAGGAGGGTGGCCGTGAAGCTGTCCTGCGGGTAGAAGGTGATGGAGTAGGGAAACGAAGCACTCGAAATAATCGTCCTGGATCGATGATCCCGGGTCGGGATCAACCCCATCCCCTCCCGCAGGAAGGATTCGGTCATGGAACACCAGGGGGTGTCGATCCTTGAAAGTCCCTTTGACTTCGTGTCGAACAGGTAGACCAGCCCCAGATGAGTATTCAGGAGGACGATCTGATCGTTGAAAGGAATCGTGCGGTCGAAGACCGGAAGGTCCTCCACCATCCTGCACAGCCCCGAGAGCTCGGGCGGGAGGCCCATGGCAAAGGCAGGTCGTCCCTTGGTCTCGTCGCGCTTGAAGATTTCTAGGAAGTGAAACGTATCGGCAAGATGCCGTTGGAAGGTCATGTCCCTCCCCGGGCGCGGCGGAGCCGCGGGGTCCGGAGTGCCCACGCAAAGGAGGAGAATGTCGCCGTTGGAAAGCACTTCGAACTGGGAGAAGGCCTTGTCCGTCCTGAGGACTCGATTCCAGCGCCTGGTCCTCGGATCCCGTTCAAGAACAGCGCGCTCGGTCCTCTTGTAGAAGGTCCCCCACCTCATCTTCAGGTTGTAATGCTGGCTTGAACCTCCATCCTCGGAATCCATGACGGCGATCCCATCCAGGGAGGGCCGGCTCAGTCCGAATCCCGAGGGCATCGTGTGGAAGTGGCCTCCACGGGAGAAGGAAACCCGGTCGCCGGTGACCCAGGTGTCCAGGTAATTCGGGCCAGGACTAGTGTCCCCGTAATAGAAACAATCCGAAAGCACAAAAGGCTGGCCGTCAGACCAACCCTTGCCTGAATCCTTGGCCCAAAGTCCCTGAAAGGAGGCCATGATAATTGAAAAAATGAGAGGCATCAGTATAGCTCGCACGTCCTTCTCTCTGTCCATTGGTATCGGGGTGAATCCGATTTAATGAAGATGCAAAGATTTGACAACATGTTACAAAAATAGTTTTTTAATTCTTAATATCCCATAATGAAAATAGTTACTTTCACCCTGGGTCCGGATACGCTCCGAGCGGCGCCAGGGTTGGATCCAGCCGCGCCTCCGGCCAGACCCTGGGAAGGTGGTCCTGGCGGCTTAGAAGGATCAATAAACCCCGTTTTGTCACCGGGATGGGCGGGCCTTATCTCCTTCATCCCAGACATCGGCGTTCATCCCTGTTGCGCAGGGCCAAGGCTTGTGTGGGTAGGCGCATGCGGGTAATGCGCGCGCCGACTCCAACCATCGCTGGCCCTGCGCAACAGGGATGAACGCCGATGGGGGGGATGAACAGGGATGCGTTCCGATGGCCCTTGCGCCACGCCTTTTACCGGATCAATACCGAGAAACAGATTGTTACCAGGCACAAGGCCCGCGCCCGGCCTAGAGGGCCTTGATCGCGGCCAGCTCCTGGGGATTCAGGAACCTCCACTCCCCCGGCTTCAGCGCGGGATCATCCAGGGGCCCGAACTGGACCCGGCGCAGCTTGGAAACGGGGTGGCCCACCGCGGCGAACATCTTGCGGATCTGCTGGTTCTTGCCTTCGATGAGGGTGACCCGCAACCAGGGATTGTCCGCCTTCTCGGCGATCTCGATGCCGCAGGGCTTCAGGCGGCGTCCGTCCAGGCGGAAGCCTTCCCGGAATTCGTCCAGGGTCTCCGGCCGGGGCATGCGGTGGACCTTCACCAGGTAGACCTTGGGCACGTGGAATTCCGGCGCCATGAGGCGCTGGGCCAGGGCCCCGTCGTTGGTGAGCAGGAGCAGGCCCTCGGAATTGAAATCCAGGCGCCCGACGGGGTACACCCGGGCATCCACGCCGTGGATGAGCGCCATGACCGTGGGCCGGCCCTGGTCGTCCTTGACGCTGGTGACGTAGCCCTTGGGCTTGTTCAGGAGGATGTAGACGAGGCTCTCCCGGGCGATGGGCTGCAGGTCCACGGTGATCTCGTCCCGGCGGGCATCGGCCCGGGAGCCCAGTTCCGTGACCGTGACCCCGTTCACCTGCACGCGCCCCTCCAGGATGATCTGCTCGCAGGCCCGCCGGGAATCCACCCCCGCCGCGGCGAGGATCTTCTGAAGGCGTTCGCCGGATTGGACGGTCTTGGGCTTGACGGCCGGGCGGGGCTTGGCGCCGGTGCGGGGCTTGGCGGGGCCGCCCGGACGGGAGGTCTTTCGCTCGCCCGTCTTGGGGGCGGGCCGTTCACTCGTCCTACGGACGGGGCGCTCGCCAGCCTTTTGAGCCGTTCGTTCGTTTGACCGGGAGGAGGGCCTGTCCGGGGTGCGGGGGGCCGGGACCTCGTCCGGCCATTGGGCCGGATTCACCTCGTTCCGGAAATCGGGCCTCGCGGCCGTCCTCGAAGCGGTCCGGGGCGCGGCCTTCGCACCGGCGCGGGACGGGGCCTTGGCGCCCGTACGGGCCGGACCTCCCGGTTTCCTGGCGCTCACACGCTTCCTGGGGTCCTTGCGGGGGGGGGTGGCCATGGGTGTTCCTCCAGCGTCATCCCGACGCGAATCGATCATCATCTCACATCCGGCGCCCGTCTCAAAGCCTTATTTGCCAAGCTAAACCCCATGGCGGGAGCACTTATGACGACTGCCCGGTCCGGAATTAACGCAGGACTTTTCCCGGCAGTCGGATAGACTGGAGCCTAATTTGGTTTTTTTCTCCGAGGAGCCTATGACTAAACACGTTTACACCTTTGGCGGAGACCGGAACGAGGGCAACGCGACCATGCGCAACCTCCTCGGCGGGAAGGGCTGCAACCTGGCCGAAATGGCCGGCCTTCAGATCCCCGTGCCCCCCGGCTTCACCGTCACCACCGAAGTCTGCACCCTCTACATCGCGGGCGGCCAGAAGCTCCCCGAGGACGTCAAGGCGCAGGTGCTGGAATCCCTCAAGTGGCTGGAAGGCAACCGCGGCCGCAAGCTGGGCGACGTCGAGAACCCCCTCCTCCTTTCCGTTCGTTCGGGCGCCCGCGTTTCCATGCCCGGCATGATGGACACCGTCCTGAACCTGGGCCTCAACGACAAGACCGTCGAGGGCCTGGCCAAGGCCAGCAACAACCCCCGCTTCGCCTACGATTCCTACCGCCGCTTCATCATGATGTACTCCGACGTGGTGCTGGGCGTGCACAAGGACCTCTTCGAGCATGAGATCGAGAAGCTCAAGGAGAAGACCGGCAAGAAGCTCGACACCGAGATCAGCGCCGAGGAGTGGAAGGGCCTCACCGTCGTCTTCAAGGGCATCGTGCAGAAGGAACTGGGCAAGCCCTTCCCCCAGGATCCCATCGAGCAGCTCTTCGGCGGCATCTGCGCCGTGTTCGACAGCTGGGAGACGGACCGCGCCAAGATCTACCGCCGCCTGAACCGCATCCCCGACGATTGGGGCACCGCCGTCAACGTGCAGACCATGGTCTTCGGCAACATGGGCGACGACTGCGGCACCGGCGTGGCCTTCACCCGCGACCCCGGCACCGGCGAGCCCTACTTCTACGGCGAGTACCTCATCAACGCCCAGGGCGAGGACGTGGTGGCCGGCGTGCGCACCCCCCAGCCCATCACCAAGTTCCAGGCCGAGGGCACCGGCCACCAGAGCCTCGAGGAGGCCATGCCCGCCGCCTTCAAGGAGCTGCTGGCCACCTGCAACCGCCTGGAGCGCCACTTCAAGGACATGCAGGACCTGGAGTTCACCATCGAGCGCGGCCAGCTGTTCATGCTGCAGACCCGCATCGGCAAGCGCACCGCCCTGGCCTCCATCCGCATCGCCATCGACCTGGTGGAAGAGGGGATGATCGACAGCAACACGGCGCTCACCCGCATCGATCCCGATAGCCTCAACCAGCTGCTGGCCCCCGTGTTCGATCCCAAGGAGAAGGCCGCCTTCAAGAAGAACGGCAAGCTCATGGCCAAGGGCCTGAACGCCGGCCCCGGCGCCGCCGCCGGCCGCATCGCCCTGAGCGCTGAGCAGGCCGAGGAGCTGGCCAAGACCGGCCCCGTCGTCCTGGTGCGCATCGAAACCTCCCCCGAGGATCTGGCCGGCATGGTCGCCGCCAACGGCATCCTCACCGCCCGCGGCGGCATGACCAGCCACGCGGCCGTGGTCGCCCGCGGCATGGGCAAGCCCTGCGTCTGCGGCGCCTCCGCCCTGAACATCGACGTCAAGGCCGGCACGGTCAACGTCGGCGATATCACCCTCAAGGCCGGCACGGACTTCATCTCCATCGACGGCTCCACCGGCGAGATCTTCGCCGGCCAGCTGAGCGCCTTCCCCTCCGAGGTGAACCAGGTGCTCGTGGAGAAGAAGCTCGACGCCTCCAAGAGCGAGCTCTTCCAGCGCTTCAACAAGATCATGACCTGGTCCAACGGCGTCCGGAAGCTCAAGGTCCGCACCAACGCCGACACCCCGCACGATTCCGACGTGGCCCGCGCCTTCGGCGCCGAGGGCATCGGCCTGTGCCGCACCGAGCACATGTTCTTCGAGGGCGAGCGCATCATCGCCGTGCGCGAGTTCATCCTCGCCAAGGACCTGGACGCCCGCAAGGAGGCCCTCAAGAAGCTCCTGCCCATCCAGCGCCAGGACTTCGAAGGCATCTTCACGGCCATGAACGGCCTGCCCGTCACCGTGCGCCTCCTGGATCCCCCCCTCCACGAGTTCGTCCCCCACGACGAAGCCGGCCAGGCCGAAATGGCCAAGGTCATCGGCGTCAGCCTCGCCGAAGTGAAGCACCGGGTGGAGAAGCTCCACGAGTTCAACCCCATGATGGGCCACCGCGGCTGCCGCCTGGGCATCACCTACCCCGAGCTCATCCGCATGCAGATGCGCGCCATCTCCGAGGCCGCCATCAACGTGGCCAAGAAGGGCATCGTCGCCCTGCCCGAGGTCATGGTTCCCCTCATCGGCACCGTCAAGGAGCTGGCCTTCACCAAGACCGAGATGCTCGACGAGCTGGCCGCGGTGAACAAGGAGAACGGATCCACCTTCAGCTGCCCCATCGGCACCATGATCGAGATCCCCCGCGCCGCCATCACCGCCGACAAGGTCGCCGGCGAGGCCGAGTTCTTCTCCTTCGGCACCAACGACCTCACCCAGATGGGCTTCGGCTACTCCCGCGACGACTCCGGCTCCTTCCTGCCCGAGTACGTCTCCAAGAAGATCCTCGAGGACGATCCCTTCCAGAGCCTGGACCAGGAAGGCATCGGCGAGCTGGTCCGCATCGCCTGCGAGAAGGGCCGCGCCACCCGCCCCGGCATCAAGCTGGGCGTCTGCGGCGAGCACGGCGGCGACCCCCGTTCGGTGAAGTTCTTCCACCGCGTGGGCCTGAACTACGTCAGCTGCAGCCCCTACCGCGTGCCCATCGCGATCCTGGCCGCCGCCCAGGCCGTGCTGGAAGAGAAGAAGTAGCACCCACGGCACGAGCATGAAGAAGGGGCGCGAAAGCGCCCCTTTTTCATGGGGTGGAGCCGGAGCGCCCGCCGCCCGTGACCTTCAGGCGCCCGTCCATGTCGAAGGTGAAGCTGAAGGGCCGCTGCGGGTCCAGTTCATCCGGGGCGCCCTCCAGGAGCCCCGGGTCCGGCTCCTCCACCCGGCCCGGAACCGGGTCCACCACTTTCCAAACGATTCCGGGGTCCGGACGGGGATTCGGCTCGTGGATGGCCTTCTCGGTGCGCAGGGCCACCAGGACGCGCCCGTCGCGCATGGGCTGGAGATCCAGGATCACCGGCGGGTGCTTCCGCGTGCCCGCGAGTTCCTCGTCCGTCAGCCCCATCAGCTTGACCACCCGCCCCGGCGAATGGGTGTCCTCGGGCACGATCCACAGGATCCCCGCGTTCATGGACACCACCAGGAAGGCCTCCCGGGCCCGCACCGGAAACGCCAGGAAGGGCTCCAGGCCCCCGTACTTCCCCTTGAGCTTCGGCCACGGGACAAGGCCCGGCCTTCCCTCCGGCTCAAACACGGGTCCATCCAGCTCCATGGGGATCAGCCCCTCGGGTTCGACCACCCCCTGGACCCCCTGCACCCACCAGGAGCACAGGGACATCTCCCGCCCCTTGGCGAAGCCCGGCAGCGCGAACATCACGAAGAACCGCTTTCCCGCCTGCGTTTCCAGCATGGAAAACGGGATTCCCCGCACCCCGTGACCGTAACAATCGCTTTCCCAGGAAATGTGGTAATCCTGCCAGGTCTCGCCGGGCGGCATCCGGGAGTAGAGAAGTGCGTCGTCCACCCTGCGGATGGCGGAAAAGGTTTTGTTAAGGACGCTTATGCTCACGCTATCGGAGGGGCCCTCAACCCTCGTGGAGGTTCCCAGGAGCGGGTTCCAGTAGACCAGCCCAGGGGACAGGAAATCCATCTCCACGAGGCTGTCTCCGTCCCACATGACGCTCGACCCCTTGGTCTTGGACGCAGCGGGCGGGGGATCCTCCGCCCTGAGGGATGGGTGGGCTAGGCCATGGAGGATGAGCAACAAGGAAAGGGTTCGAAGATATCTCATTTATCACCAATAGATCCTTAAAGGCTTATTTGCCATGACAGCGATTCAGGCACAAAGACCTATTGAAAATGGCTCTGACGGCACATTCACCTTCCTTTGTTGATGATTTGCAACTTTTTAAATCATTTACATAGGCAATGCGACATAAATCTTCACATTGTTGCAATCTAGAAGATGAGCCACTTCCAGAATTATCGTTTGGTTTCTTCGTCCTTGATTCATAGAGGTCATCAAAATCAATAATCCCTCCTTCCCTGTACTGAATCCCTGATGGATCGAATACAACAAATCGGCCGTCATTTAGAGTAGCTGAAGCAGCGGCATCCAAAAAAGCGACAGAGCAAGCACCAATAAAAATAATAAAACGCCTGGGACAGATCATAATATCCTCATAAATCGTCTTGTTATAAAGCTTCAAAGTCCGTATAAAACAGAAATCAGATGCGCATCTTGACCTCAAAACAATATTAAACATGTTTTGCTAAACTTAAAAGCACTTTTAATCCTATTAATTCTCAATTCATCCTCCACTGGAAGTGCCCCACCCCATCCAAACTTCACGAATCCAGTCATTCCCCAGCCTTTCGGGGAACCTTGGGTTGGCCCTGCGGGAACAGGGATGGTTCGGATGGACAGGATGCGGGGGATGGGAAGGGACCTTGGCGACCCTTCCGGGCCATCGGTGCAGGATCCGGCTTAGGCCGGGAGGCGGGGCCGACGGGGGGGGTTCTGGCCTACCATGGAAGCCCATGGACACCCATCCCTCCCTCCTCCTCGCCGCCTTCCCCCCGGAGCTTGCCGGGAGGGATGCCACGCCTCCGGAGGGGTGGCGGGTGGCGTGCACGGGCATCGGCGCGCTGACGGCCGGCGTCGCCACGGCCCGGCTCCTGGCGGAGCTGAGGCCGGCGCGGGTGCTGTTCGTGGGCACCTGCGGGAGCTATGACGGGCGCCTGCGGACGGGGGACGCGGTGTGGGCCGCGGAGGCCCTGGCCGTTAGCCTGGATGAGCTGGAGGGGCGGGCCTACAGGCCGGACATCGAAACCGTGAGGTGGGCCGCGACCCTCGAGCCGGCCCTGCCCTTCCCGGCCCATGCCGTGGCCGTGCCGCCGGGGATCACCCGCACGGAGGAGGGGGCGCGGCGCCTGGGGGGGCTGGCGGCGGTGGAGCACCTGGAACTCACGGGGGTCTTCGCGGCCTGCGCCCAGGCGGGGGTGCCCTGCGGCGCGGTGCTGGCGGTGGCCAACCGGGTGGGGCCCGACGCGCACCGGGAGTGGCGGGAAAACCACGCGCGGGTGAGCCGGGACCTCCTGGCCGCCCTGCAGGGCCTGGGGGTCTTCGGGGGTCGGTGAGGCCAGGAGGAGGGCGAGGCCCCTTCCCGTCTCCACCAGCCAGCCTTCGGGGACGGCCTCGGCCCGGATGCCCAGGCAGTCCCCGGTGACCCAGGCCTGGGCCGCGCCCAGGGCCTCCAGGGCCTCGGCATGGGGATGGCCGAAGGGGTTGTCCCGGCCCGCGCACAGGAGGGCGATGCGGGGGTCCAGGGCCGCGGTCCAGGCGGGGTGGGAGGCGCTGCGGCTGCCGTGGTGGCCGGCCTTCAGGATGCGGCCGGGGCGGGGCGGACCGGGGTCCCCCAGGTCCAGGAGGTCCCGTTCCTGGGTGGACAGGGCGTCCCCCATGAGCCAGAGCTCCCGGCCGCGCCAGGTGACGCGCAGGACGAGGGAATTCATGTTCACGTCCCGCAGGGCCATGGGGCCCGGGGGCCAGCGCACGGAAAAGGCGGCCCCGCCCCGGGTCCAGGCGTCGCCCCGGCGAAGCTGCGCGGCGCGGCGCCGGGAGGACGGCGCCCCGAAGGGCTCCCACCGGGACGCGGCCATGGCGGGGCGCCCCACGGTGGCCAGGGGCCACAGCCCCTCCAGGGCCTCCCACCCCCCGGCGTGGTCCTGGTGGGGGTGGGTGAGCAGGAGGTGGACGGGCTCCCGGACCCCGCGCCGGCTGAGGACCCGCGCGATCCTCCGCGCGGCCCAGGCGTCGGGCCCGGTGTCCACCAGGGTGGCGTCGCCCCCCGGGACGCGGACCAGGAGGGCGTCGCCCTGGCCGATGTCCAGGGCCTCGATGCTCAAGGCCCGGGGGGGCGCGCCGGTGCCCCGGGAGGCCATCAGGCCCAGGGACCCCGCCACCAGGGCCGCGGTGAGCCAGCGGGTGCGGCGGAAGCCCGCGTGGAGCTGGGCCAGCAGGATCCAGCCCAGGGCCAGGGCGGCCCAGGGCCACAGGATTCCCGTGCCCAGGGGGACCACCCGGGCGAAGAGGGGCACCAGGGTTCCGCCCACCCAGGCCAGGAGGCGCCCGATGGGCGCCACGGCCCAGGGCGCAGGCAGGAAGACCAGGGCCAGGCACAGGGGCGCCAGCACGGCCACCAGGGGCAGGAGGACCAGGTTGGCGGCGGCGGACCACAGGGGCGCGCCCCCGTGGAACAGGGCCAGCAGAGGCAGGGTCGTCAGCCAGGGCGCCAGGACCCGCGCCAGGGCCCCGGCGAAGCGCCCCGCCAGGGGCGCCACAAGCCCGGCCAGGGGCCGGCTCCCCCACAGGAGGCCCGTGAGGGCGAGCCAAGAAAGGAGGAAGCCCGGGTCGCACCCGGCGGCGGGATGGGCCAGGAGCCACGCGGCGAGGGCCCCGTGGAGGGTCACCACCTGGGGCGCCTTCCAGCCGGTGCCCCGGGCCGCGGCCCAGGCGACGCCCATGAGGAAGCCCCGCCAAACCGGGGCCGTGAAGCCCACCAGGGCGCAATAGGCGAGGCCCCCCGCCATGGCGGCCCCGGCGCTGCCCCGGCCCAGGGCGCGCCGCCACAGGGCCTCCAGGCCCGCCATGACCAGCGACACCTGGAGCCCCGAGACCACCAGGGTGTGGATGGTCCCGCTCTGCACGAAGGGGCTGAAGGTCTCCCCGTGGGCGGGGGGGATGCCCAGGGTCAGGGCGCCCCACAGGTCCCGGGCCGCGTCGGGAATGGGCAGGGCCGCGAACCGCGCGCGGACCCGGGCGCGCACCGCCAGGAGCGGGGAGGGCCGGGGCGGGCCCAGCACCTCCATCACGAGGGCCGAGGGCAAGTGGATCCGCCGCGGGGCCCCCTCGTCCCGGGCCCGCCACAGGGGCCGGGCCGCGAGGAATGCGGGGCCCATGTCCACCCGCAGGAGATCGGCGCCGAAGGCCACGGGGGAGCCCGGCGGAGGCGGCGGGGCGCCGGAAGCGGGGAGGCTCAGGGGAAGCGTCAGGCCCCGCAGGGCCTCGGGGGCCTCCACGCGCAGGGCTCCGGCCCGGGCCCGGCCCCGCAGCGTCCAGGGCTCGGCCAGGACGCCCCGGACCCGCGCGGGGCCCGAGGGCAGCGCGCCCTCCCACCGGGCCAGGCGCCCCAGGGCGCCCAGGGTGCCCCAGGCCAGGGCGATGGCCAGGGGCAGCCCCATCCAGCGGCGGCTCACCGCCAGGGGCAGGGTGAGCGCCACGGCGGCCCACCCCCCCAGGCGGGCCCCGGGGGGAAGCGTGCCGTCCCAGGCCTCCGGCAGGACCCAGGGGACGGCGCAGGCCCCCGCCAGGGCCCAGGGGAGGGCCCAGAATCCGTCGCCGCTGAGACGCTGCCAGAGTTCATCCCGGGAAAGCATGGGGCCGAGTCTACGCGAAGGGCCGAAACGTGGGAAAATGGCCATTCATGCGGGATTCCAACTGATGCGAAACCACCTGTTCCACCTTGCCGCACCTCTGGCCCTGGCGGCGGCCCCCCTTGGCGCCTGGAGCCCGGCCTTCCACGAGGTGCAGACGGCCCGGGCGGCGAAGCTCCTTCCCAAACGCATGGCGGCCTTCCTCGCCACCCATTCCCGCGACCTGGCCACCGGCGCAAGGGGCCAAGCCAATGACCAGGTGCCCACCGTAGAGGACGTGGAGGAGCAGTTCCGGCGGGTGGTGGTCTTCACGGAGGAGCGCAAGCGCCCGGAACGCATCGCCCGGGAGCTGGGCGTCCTGGCCCACCAGGTCCAGCTCCTCCTGGACCCCTCGGCGGTGGTGGGCGTTTCCTCCCTGCGGGAGTCCTTCCAGGCCTACGGGGACGAAAAGCTGGCGAAACTGGTCCTGAGCCGGGAACCCTTCTGGGCGGTCACGGCGCCCCTGGACCCGAGGCCCCGGCTGGTGCAGTGGGCCCAGACCAAGTTCGACCGCAACCAGGCCCTCCAGCCCTTCTTCGACGAGGCCACGGGCCGCAGGAAGGGAGGGTGGGACGAGCTTTCGGTCCCCTTCGCCCAGCTCCAGCTTTCCTTCTCCAACGGGATTAACGCCACCGCCAACATCTGGATCCAGCTCTGGCGCGCCGTCGGGGACCAGTGGGACGCCCCCGGCGACGAAAGCATAGCCAGGGACTAGTCTTTTCGATATCTTCCTATCATCACAATGGAGACAGGAATGACCTCGTATACCCGGCTCGGTTCGTACATGCTTTCCAGTGAGCTCACCGCCGACCCCATCGGCAGGATCCATCGGGGACTCTCCCTCGCCGGCAGCGCCTTCGAGAAGCACAACCTGCTCCGGACCTTCTCGGACGAGCTCGTGGAGGCGGGCATCGGCGCCCGCATCGCGGAGGCCCAGAAGGTGGCCGGGATCCTCGCCGGCGGACGCGGCTTCGGCGTCAACTACCATGCCGAGGCCGGCAGGACGCCCCACGTGGTGTGCGACTACGTGGCCGGGCGCAGCCTGGCGCAGGTGCTCAAGAAGACCCGCGAGGAGCAGATCCCCCTGGGCGTGGACCATTCCCTCTCCGTCATCCAGGGCCTGGCCATGTCCCTCATGAGCCTCGCCGCCAAGGACCTCCACCACGGCGCCCTCAGCCCCCACAGCATCTGGGTGAGCTTCGAAGGGGCCACGCAGATCATCGATGCGCCCTACGCGGGCATCCTGGCGGGGCTCCTGCCCAAGGCCAAGGGCCTCGAGAAGGAGCTCGCGCCCTACCGCGCGCCGCTGGCGAAGGGCCCCCTGGCCCAGGACCTCTACGCGCTGGGCGCCGTGCTCTACGAGCTGCTCACCCTGGAGAAGCTCCCCGCGGCCGAGGCCATCCCCGCGGCGCTCTCCCGCGCGACCCTCAAGGCCGCCATGGAGGACGGCCCGCTCCCCGCGGAGATCGCGGGCCTCCTGAACCGCCTGCTCCTGGACACCACCGCCTTCGGCTCCATGGGCGACTTCAACAAGGAACTCGAGCGCGTCCTCTACGACGGCGACTACAGCCCCACCACGTTCAACATGGCGTTCTACATGCACACCCTCTTCCGGGAGGAGAGCGACCAGGACGCCCAGGCCATGAAGGCCGACCAGAGCGTCGACTACGCCCCGTTCCTGCCCTCCGAGGGCGCGTCCCGCAGCGTCCTGGTCGGCGCCGACGGCCAGAGCCGGGTGAAGTACTTCGTCTACGCCGGCGCCGCGGCGGTCGCCCTCATCGGCTTCGCCGGCTACAAGTACCGGGAGCTGCGGTCCGAGAACAACGCCATCCAGGTCAAGCTCGCCGAGCTCCAGCAGCTGAAGGCGGCGAACGAGAACAAGCTCATGGACATCGCCAAGCAGGAAGAGTCCCAGAAGGCCCTCCAGGACCAGCTGGCGAAGAAGGCCGCCGAAGCCAAGACCGCCGAGGAGCGCGCCAAGGCGAAGAAGGACCTGGAGGAATCCAAGGCCAAGGCCCTGGAACTGGCCCGGCAGAAGGATGAGGCCCTGAAGAAGCAGCAGGAGCTCACCAACCGGGGCAACTCCATCGCCATGGCCGCCCAGAAGACCCCCCCGCCGCCTCCGCCGCAGCCCGCGACGCCTCCCCCGGCCCCCGCGCCCGCCAAGCAGGAAGCGCCCGTGGCGGTGGCCACCCCCGTGCCCCAGCCGGCGGCGCCCGCGGCCTCGCAGCAGGACACGGTGGAAACCGCCGCGACCCTCGTGCGCCGCGTGAGCCCCACGGTGCCCCGCCTCGCCAACAAGGCCTTCCTCCCCGCAAATGTCCGGGACAGCGACATCAAGGTCATCCTGAAGATCTTCGTGGACGCCCAGGGCCGCCCCGTGAAGGTGGTCATCGTCCAGGGCGTGGCCGGCCCCTTCGGCTACAACGACGCCGCCCAGACCGCCGCCCTCGCCTCCGGCTACGCCCCCGCCACCCGCAACGGCAAGCCCACCACCGGCTGGATGACGCTGGAGTACAACTTCGGCAAGGCCAGGTAGGCACCTACCTTCCCGCCCCCCCCAGTACGATCGGCTCGTCGTCGTCGCCGTCGACGATGCGGATGTGGGACCCGGCATCCAGCAGGACCGCGTCCTCGAACATGTTGTGGAGCTTGGGCTCGTAGCGGTCCGCATCCAGGAGGCGGGGGTCCTCGGCCAGGTCCAGGCGGGTGCGCTCCAGGTGCGTGATGGCGGCGGGGTCCACGCCGAGGATCGCGCCCAGGAGCTTCTGGGGATTGGGGGCCTGGCCGGCGGCGATGCGTGTCGTGAACTCCAGGGCCCCGTCCCGCCAGGCCATGGCTTCCACCAGGGACCGGATCTCCACGCGCTTGACACCTTTCTGGCCGCCGGTCTTGCCGGATTTCTCCATTTCGAAGCGCTCGGAGGCCATGAATTCCGCCGTGGCCACGGCGGCCCGGTCCGCCAGCTCCCCGGGGCAGCGCCAGCGCCAGGTGGCCGCGCGGCACAGATCCGACACGGGCGACGCGTGGTTGGGGACGATTTCGCAGCCGAGGACCTCCAGTCCTTCCGGCGCGTGGGCATTGATGCATCCGGGCAGCTCCGCCAGGGGCGTCCCCGCGCCCCGGGCCAGCACCGCATCGGCCCATTCGCCGCGGCCCGGAACGCCCAGGGGCAGCGGGTGCGCCAGGTGCAGGGCGGGCCGGGGCACCTTCTCCAGGCCCATGGCCAGGGGAAGGCCCGCATCCAGGATCGCCCTGGCCAGCTGGGCGGCCAGGGCCGGCGGGTGCTGGCCGCAGGCGGTTCCGGAAACGGCGAAGCGGATGCGGAGGGTCCGGCGGTTGGGGTCCGTCTGCCAGCGGTTCATGCGGCGGGCCCTGGACGTGGCGGCGGCGGCCCGGAGCTTCGCGCGCACGGGCTCCCAGGCCGGTCCGGCCTGGCGGAGGAGGGCCAGGGCGTGTTCGACCTGCCCTTCCATCTCCAGCGCCTGCAACACGGGACCCAGGCCCCGCGGTTCGGGCGGCCCCGCGGAAACCAGGCTCTGGAAGGCCTTCAGGGGCGGCAGTGCGGAATCTCGGGAGGCCTCGTCCATAGCGCTCCAGTTTAACCCGCGGCGGCGGAGGGTCCAGGGTCCGGGTTTTCCGCGACGGCTGCTGATTTCTCTGCGGGGAATTCCAAAGTCGCCATGAGAATCAGGTAAGCGGTGAACTGCTGCGTTCCATGTGCAGGGAAAATCCTGAAGCCCCCCGGGGCTCTCCCGCCCAATGGATGCGCCATTCTCCGTGAAATCCGCCCGGATGATACAAGCCCCGGTGTTACGAAGTGCAACGGTTCAGGTCATGAATGCGGAGGGGGGCCGGCGACGTAATCGTGCGGGTCCCGGACATTCGCCCCGGGTCGTTGCTGCGGGCAAGGCCCGCAGCAACGGAAGACCCTCGCTCCAATGGACAAGGCGGTCCGCGGGTCTGGGCTCGGGCTGACTCTGATCGGGTGTGGGCGCTTCCGCAGCCGCCACGTTCCCACAAGGCCCCAGGCAACCATTCAGCGTCGGCGCCCACCGGCACCTCAAGGACCCTCTCGAAGCGAACCCATGACCCCATGGAAGCCACGCTTCTCGCCAGGGCCCTTCAGGAGAGCCGTCCGCCCCCCAACTCCCAACCCTTCAACGAAGTGAATGGGCGAAGCCCAGCCCCACCGTCCCCTCCGCCATCCCCGTCATCGCCGGCTTGTCCGGCGATGACGAACCAGGGCGAAGGTCCGGGACACGCGCGATCACGCAGCCAGCCCCTTAGCCTTGCCGGGGCTGCTTGGATTCGAGGTAGCGCTTTGCTTCCCGGCGGAGGATCTCGGCGACGCCCTTGTCCCGCATGAGGAGCTTCAGGTCCATGTCGATGAGGCGCTTGAGGAGGTTCAGGGAAATGGCGATGGGGGTCTTGGGGTTGAGCACCAGGGCCTTGACGATGGCGTACTTCTTCAGCCAGTCCCGGTTGGTGCCGATGATGCGGATGACCTCCTCGTTGACCGTGCGCATCTGCGCGATGAAGGCCACCTCCCCCTCGGTCATGCGCGGATTGCGGATGACGTTCACCTGGATGAGGCGGTTGGCCTCGCGGATGAGGAGGGTCCGCTCCTCCTTGCCGCCCTTGATGGCGAGCATGATCTTCTGGTTGGTGCGCAGGCGCATCACCCGCTTGGCCAGGGAGGGCGGGACCTCGTGGCCGTCCTCGTCGATCACGGGCGCCAGGAGGGTCCTCACGGGGGCTTCCTCCTCCTCGGGCGATTCCTCGGGAAGGGGCAGTTCGGACCAGGCCTTGTCGAGGTGGCCCGCCTCCACCTCGTCGATGATCTCCAGCCGCTCCTCCGCGACCTCCTGGGTCACCAGGCGCAGCACGTCCCGGCGGAACTCGTTGACGCGGCGCTTGATCTGGTACTCGGCCTCGGGGTGCGTCTCCAGGAGATCCAGGATCACGGGCCGTTCCAGCCAGAGCACCTGATTGTTCAGGGGGATTTCCAGGACGGGCCCGGGCAGGAAGGGCACCACGCGCTCCATCCACTCGGCGTTCATGTCCGGGTGGAGGAGGGCCGTCTCCAGCAGGGCCGGCTCCTTGCGGTGGATGAGGATGAGCCCCAGGGGATCGGGGGGGTCCTGGGGCCCCAGGATCGCGTTGGAGAGCAGGCTCTCCGGCATGGCCTTCACCGTCTCCGCGGCGGCCTCGGCGAGGGGGGTCTCCTTGAAGAAGGCGTAGCTCAGGGCCTGGAGGAGGTCCGTGGGCGGAACGGGGAGATTGCCCGCCACCAGGGACTTCGCCATGGCCTCGGGCAGTTGGCCATCCATGAATTTCTGAACGATCAGATGCACGTCATTCCCCTTCCTGGTCGGTATCGGGAACCGTGGGCGGATTCCGGTCCTCCGGACTCTCCGGGACGATCCATTCCCCATTCTCGCCGAAATTCCCGGTCCAGGGCTGGCCGACCGCGGTCCCGTGGCGGATGCGGTGGCCGGCCACGTCCAGCACCGCGACCCCGCCGTTGTCCAGGCTGATGGAGAAGGGGCCCTTCACCCGCAACCGCCAGGGATCCGAAACCCGCAGGCTCCGCTTCTGCGCGGGTCCAAGGGCGGGGGTCACGGTCACTTCGCAGGTGTCCTGGGCCCGCAGGGAGACCAGCACGCCCTCCTCGTTGACCGGAACCTCGGGGAGCACCTCGCCCACCACGGGATAGGGACCCTCCGGCACCGCGGGCTTCCAGCGCGCGGGGCCGGCGCGGTCCACCACCACTTCGGCCTGGCCCTGGTTCCGGCGCAGGTTGCGCCCGGGCACCACGAGCCAGAGCACCAGCAGGAGGGTGCCGGCGCTCAGCGCGCCCATGAGGATGCGCTCCTGGTGCTCCCGCCGCGGATCGGGGGGCTCCTGTTCCACGGACCCGGGGAGCTGGTTCCACTGCTCGGGGAAGGCTTCGGGATCCACGCCGAGGCGCTCGGCGATCTGGCGCGTGTAGGGCCGCTCCCGGCCCGCGGGGACGCGGTCCCAGGCTTCGGCCTCCACGGCCTCCAGGAGGCTCACGCTGAGGTTCAGGTCGAAGGCCAGGGCGTGCAGGGAGAGCCCGTGGGCGATGCGGGCCTGGCGGAGGGCCTCGCCGATGCCGTTGGCGTGGGGCGCCCCCTCGGGCCGGCTCAAGGCTTCCACCCCACGGGGATCTCGGCCACCATCCGCCCCAGCTGCTCCCGCCGCTCATCCCGGTTCAGGCGCCGGTCGTCCATGGTCCCCCGGTGGGCCATGGCGTCGCCGAGGGTGGACTGGAGGTCGTCGGGCGTGAGGAAGTCACGGCCGTCGAGCCAGGCCTCCGCCTTGGCCAGGGCCAGCCAGTGCCCCGCGGCCCGGGTGGAGCAGAAGCCGCGGTTCTCGCGGATGCGCGCCACCACGCGTTCGGCGTAGTCCAGGGCGCCGTCGGAGGCGCGCACCCTGCGCACGTCGGCGCGGGCCCGCCGCCACCCGTCCAGGTCCATGGCCGCCTCCAGGGATTCCAGGGTTCCCGAGCCGGCCTCGCCCCGCAGCACCAGCCGTTCGGAAACCGGGTCGGGATAGCCCAGGTGGAGGACGCAGGCGAAGCGGTCCATCTGGCTTTCCGGAAGGGGGAAGGTGCCGGAGGTGTCCATGGGGTTCTGGGTGGCGATGACGAAGAACGGATCGGGGAGGCGGTACGTGGTGCGGTCCAGGGTCACCTGGCCCTCCACCATCACCTCCAGCAGGGCGCTCTGGGTCTTGGGCCCGATGCGGTTCAGCTCGTCCAGGAGGACGACGTTGGCGAAGATCGGCCCCTCCTGGAACCGGAAGGTCTGGCCCGTGGCCTCCCACAGGTGGATGCCCAGCAGGTCCGAGGGCAGGAGGTCGTTGGTGCCCTGCACCCGCTGGTAGGACCCCCCCAGGAGCCGGCTGAGGCCCTTGGCCAGGGTGGTCTTGCCCACGCCGGGCAGATCCTCCAGCAGGAGGTGCCCGCCCGCGAGCAGCACGGCCACGGACCTGCGCACCGGTCCGTCCTTGCCCACCACCACCCGGGAAAGGGATCGCAGGCCCGCCCTCGCGAGCTCCCTCAGGTCGTCCGATCCGCGCATCTAGTCATCCTCCAGGGGAATGCCGTGCTCCCGCAGGGCCTTCGCCAGGGCCCGGGGCGTGAGGCCCAGTTCCAGGGCCAGGGCCGCGGGTTCGGAGGTCCGGCCCTCCAGGGCCCTGCGCAGCAGCACCCCCTCCGCCGCCCGGGACACGGCGCCCAGCATGGCTTCCAGGGTCCCGGCCTCCGGGAAGGGGAGCACCATGGAGCCGCCGCGCCGGGCGCCGTCGGGGGGCAGGGGCGCCAGCACCGAACCCGCGGTGCCGCCCAGGGCCTGGGTCAGGCCCCAGGTGAGCTGGCGCAGGTTGCCGGGCCAGTCCCGGTGCAGGAGTTCCTTCTCCATGGCCCGCTCCACGATGGGGACGGACCGTCCCTCGCGCCGGGCGTGGAGTTCCAGGAAGGTGCGGAAGAGGGGCAGGATGTCCTCGCGGCGCTCCCGCAGGGGCGGCAGGCGGAAGGTGAGGACGCCCATGCGGAGCCGGGTGGCCTCGGGCAGCGCCTCCGGATTCGCGCAGCCGCCCATCCAGTGCACGCCCTGCCCTTCCATGCCTTCCATGGCACCGACGAGGGCCGGCGCCGGGAGCCGGTCCAGGCCGGCCACGTAGACGCTGCCGCCCCGGAGGAGGCCCAGGTCCGCGGGGCCGGGAACGCCCAGGGCGCCGTCGCAGGCCAGGAAGGGGGCCTGGGGGTGGCGCAGGGCGTGGAGCCTGCGCGCCGCCCGGGCCTTGCCGGTGCCGGGCTCGCCGTGGAAAAGCACCGGCAGGGAGGTGCCGGCGGCCTTGACCAGGGCCTGGTCCAGGGCGGCCATGGCCGGGGAATGGACGATCCAGGGCTCCCGCGGATCCGGCGGGGGGGCCATGCGCAGGCTGCGCAGGCGCTCAAGCACGGCGGCGAAAACGTCCAGGTCGAAGGGCTTGGGCAGGAAATCGTCCGCGCCCCAGCGGATGGCCTCCACGATGTCGGCGGGCTCCCCGAAGGCGGACATGACCACCGCCCGCAGGTTGGGCTGGGCCCGCTTCGCGGCCTTCAGGAGCTCCAGCCCCGACATGGAGGGCAGGCGCAGGTCCGTCACCAGGATGTCGAAGGGACCCGCGTCCAGGACCCCCAGGGCCTCCCGGGGATCCCCCACGGCCGTGACCTCCCAGGGGCCCGCTTCCAGGGCCTGCACCAGCATCCTGCGGAAACTGTCCTTGTCCTCCACCAGCAGCACGCGCATGGGTCACCCGCCCCCGCAGCCGCGGATGAAGAGTTCCGACTGGGCCCGGGCCTGGCCCTCGAAGAGCGCCGCCCCCTCCACCAGGCGCAGCCCCGCCTCCCGCGCCCAGGCGGCGAAGGCGGTGTCCTCCTTGTAGATCCATTCCACCGCCCATTTCGCCCCCGGGCCCGCGGCCTCCAGCAGGCGCGGGAAGGGCGCGGGGTCCCCGGGCGCCATGCCCAGGGCCGTGGCCTGGACGATGCCCACGGGGGCGAAGGCCTCCACCTCCCCCTCGGCCACGGGCCGCCTGCGGGAGGCCTGGAGCACGGGCCAGCCGCGCCGCTGGAGCACCGCGAGGGTGGTCGCGGCCACGCCGCCGTCCCCCAGCAGGAGCACCGGCCCCCGGGCCAGGCCCTCCAGGGCCGCGTCCAGGGCCCCGGCGTCGGTGTTGGCGGCCTCCCAGGGAAGGCCGGGCCCGCGCCGGTGGAGGGTGTTGAGGGGCGCGGGCAGGCCCAGCAGGGGCGGCAGGGTCTCCTTCAGGGGGGCCGTGAGGCTCGCGCCCAGGAGCGGCAGGGCCTCCAGGGCCTCCAGCGCCTCGTCGGCCCCGGCGCATTCCAGGGGAAGGTAGAGAAGGTCCTTGAAGGCGGCCTGGAAGCGGGGGTTGTGGTAGGCGGGACCCCGGGAGTGGAGCACGGGGCTGCCCAGCACGCCGCAGAGGGCGTGGGCCGCGTGGAGCCGGTGGCAGCGCCAGGCGAGCATCCGGGACAGGGGCACCTGCCCGGGCGCGGCCGCGGGCGCGTCGTCGGCGGCGGCGTAAGTGAACGCCCCGCCCCAGGCGAACTGCATGCACCGGCTGGGGATCCCCCGGGCCCCCATGAGGAAGGCCGAAAGGAGGACGCCGCGGTCCCGGGCCCAGGCCAGGCCGGCCTTGACCTTGGCGTTGTCGGCGAGGCGTCCGGCGCGGCCCACCCATTTGTAGGCGTCCCCCTCGGGCAGATGGGCCAGGCGCGCGTCCAGGTCGAACACCCCTTCGCCCACGTGCACGGAGCGCAGGAGCCGCAGGTGGGACCGGGCCTCGGCCAGGGGGGGAGGGATGGGCAGTTCCCATTCCAGGTCCAGCCAGGCGGGACGGCTCGCGGCGGCCTCCACGAGGCGGGCGATGCGGGAGGCCTCGTCCCCCTCCCAGGCGCCGCCATCCTCCCGGCGCCGGCAGGTCACCAGGCATTTCCGCCGCAGGGACCGCACCAGGTCGGCGGCGGGGACATCCGGAAAGAGGTCCAGCCGCACTTCGGCCAGGGCTTCGTCCGGGAGCCCGCGGGCGCAGGCCTCGGCGTCCTTCCAGTCGGAGTGGGCGAGGGTGACGAAGTAGGGCGGCGGCAGGGGCATCAGGGCCCCTCCGGGGCCTTCTTGGCCTCCTGCCACGCGGCCTCCAGGGCCCCCAGGTCCTGGGCCTCCCATCCCCCGTTGGCTTCGGCGAAATCCTCCACCTTCGTGAAGCGCCCCCTGAACCGGTCCATCTGGCGCCGCAGGGCCCGGTCCGGGTCCACGCCCTTCTTGCGGGCCCACTGCACGAGGCTGAAGAGCACGTCCCCGAACTCCGATTCCACGCGGTCCAGCTCCGTTTCGGCCTGCAGCTCGCCGATCTCCTCGCGCACCTTGTCCAGCACGCCCTCCAGGTCGGGCCACTCGAAGCCGACCTTGGCGCACCGCTTGCCGATCTCCATGGCCTCGTCCAGGGGCGAAAGGCTGGCGGCCATGCCCTGCAGGAGCCGCTTGCGGGTCTCCTGGCCGCGCCCGGCCTTCTCGTCCCGCTTGATGGCGGCCCAGTTCACCAGCACGTCGGCGGCGTTCTCCACCTCCACGCCGGCGAACACGTGGGGGTGCCTGCGCACCAGCTTCTCCACCACCATGGCCTCCACGTCCCGCAGGTCGAAGGCGCCGCGCTCCTGGGCCAGCTGGGCGTGGAAGGCCACCTGCAGCCACAGGTCCCCCAGCTCCTCGCAGAAATGGCGCTCCTTTTCGGGATCCCCGGGCACGTGGGCCGCCAGGGCGTCCAGGACCTCGGCCGCCTCCTCCCGCAGGAACCGGGCCAGGGACTGGTGGTCCTGCTCCAGATCCCAGGGGCAGCCCGAGACGGGGTTGCGGAGGGCCTGCATCACGGCGCGGAGGGAAGTGGGCGTCATCCCCTAAAGGTACCAGAAATGGCCCCGGGTTTCGGGGAATGGGCCCCGTCTCACCAGAGCCGGGTGATCCCCAGGAGGCCCTCCGGGTCGAAGTGGGCCCGCAGCGCCGCGCCCGCGGCCTTGACGGCCGGGGGAGTGTAGAGGTCGTGGTAGTGCTGGTTGTGGGGGCCCACGCCGTGCTCGGCGCTGTAGCTGCCCCGGTGCTCCAGCACGGCCAGGTCATAGACCTTGCGCTGCACTCGGGGCACCAGTTCGGCGGCGGGGAGGGGGCTGTCCGCCTCCCGCCACACCAGGTTCAGGTGGGTGCCGCCGTCGCCCCAGTGGCCGAAGTCGCACACCCGCATGAAGGGGTGCTCCCGGCCCAGCCAGGCCTTCACGGCCTCCGTGAAGGCGGGGAGGCCCGACCGGGGCACCGCGATGTCGAAGGCCAGGACCCTGCCCTCGCCGCGCAGGCTCTCGGAGACGTGGTGGCGGATGGCCCAGAATTCGGCGGGCTTGCCGAAGCGCGCGTCCAGCACGCCCTCCCCGTGGGCCTCCATGTGGGCGCCCAGGGCCTCCTCCAGGAGCGAGGCCAGGTCGAGGCTGGATTCCGGCAGGGAACTGGCCAGTTCCACCAGGGCCGTGTAGGGCGGCACCTCGTCGAAGGGGTTGCGCAGGGTCTCCTGGTGCCGGAACACGGCGGCCAGGGCCTCCCCGGAGATCACCTCGTAGGCCGTGAACACCTCGAAGAGGCCCCCCTCCAGGCTCCGCAGCAGATCCAGCACGGCCCCGCCGCCCGAAAGCGCCACCAGGGCCACGGCCCGCTGCCGCGGCAGGGGCGCCACCTGCAGCACCGCGCCGGTGACCACGCCGTACAGGCCCGAGGTGCCCGTGAAGAGCTGCTTCCAGTCCAGGCCCGTGTTGTTCTTGCGCAGGGCCGAAAGGGTGTCCACCACGGTGCCGTCGGCCAGCACCACCTCCAGGCCCAGGAGGTTCCGGCGCACGTCGCCGTACCGCAGGAGCCGGGTGCCGCCGGTGTTGGTGGCGATCATGCCCCCGATCTGGGGATCGGCGCCCAGGTCAACGGGGAAGTGCAGGCCGTGCTCCGCCAGGGCCCCGTTGAGGGCGCTGAGGAGGACGCCGCCGTCCACCAGGGCGGTGCGGTCCGTGGGATCGATCTCCATGCGGCGGTTCAGGCGCTCCAGGCTGAGCACGGCCATGGCCCCGCCCTCGTCGGGCACCGAGGCGCCCACGAGGCCCGTGTTGGCCCCCTGGACGATGACCCGCAGCCCCTTCCCGTGGCAGTACGCCATGAAGGCCGACACCTCGGCGGTGGTGGAGGGGCGCGCCACGACGCGGGCCCTGCCCTTCCCGTAGCGCCATCCGGTCTCGTACTTCTCCCGTTCGGAGGGGTCGGCGAGCACCGCCCCCGGGCCCAGCAGGGCGGTGAGGTCCTCCAGCAATGCGTCCACTCAGTAGCTCCCCGGGGCGGTCATCTTGAAAATGGCCTGGGCGTTGCCCGTGTCGAAGCCCAGGTCCAGGCCACCGCCGGCCAGGGGCCTGCGGGTGATGAATTCGAAGAAGGAGCCCGGCACGGTCTTCAGGACCATGTGGCCTTCCAGGTCCCGGAAGGGCCGCTCCACCGGGTCGGCCTGGAAGGCGGTCTGGAGGACCCGGCCGCTGGCGGAGACCTCCACGGTCTCCTTCATGGACCGGCCCAGCTCCTTCTGGGCCACCGCCAGGGCCTCCACGTCGGCCACGCGGTCCGTGGCGTGGTTGAAGGCGTTGCCTTCGGTGGCGATCCAGGCCATCTCGGCGCTCTCCTGGTAGAGGATCCGGTAGTCGGCGAGGGTGGGGGGCTCGTGCTGGCGGTCGAAGCACGCCACCAGGTCGGGCAGCAGGGCCCGGGCGTCCTCCAGGGGAAGGCTCCCCGTCCCTTCCAGCTCCGCCAGGGGCGCCCGGGCCCGCTCCGGCAGGGGATCCCGGGAGGTGGCCAGCACGCGGGCCACGGCCTGCTGGAAGGCGGGGCTGAAGGCCCCGGGGTGGAGTTCGCTGAGGAAGAACTGGGGGATGCCCTCGGGCAGGTCCACGTGGCGGTACGCGCGGCCCGTCATGGAAAGGCGGTCCAGGGGGTACACGTCGGCCAGTTCGTAGCCCAGGGGTCGCAGGATGCGCGTGATGGCCGCCTCCCCCGGGGGCAGCGGTCCGCTGGGGGCCAGCACGGTGCGCAGGGCGCCGTGGTCGAAGACCACCCGGCCCCCCGCCGCGGCCACGTCCAGCATGTAGGCCCGCGCGGAAGGCACCCGCTCCTGCAGGTCCCTCAGGAGGATCAGGTTCATGGCGAAGGCCAGCTGGCCCCGGGAAACCCTGGGCCCCCGCGGTTCCAGGAGCGGGCCGGGAACGGCCACGGAGGCCAGGAGGTCCTCCGCGCGCCGGGTGCCCAGCAGGGCTTCCAGAAGGGTCCGAAGGTTCGTTTCTGCGTGCATCAAGCTCTCCACAAGGGGACCCGCGCGGGCCCTTCCCTGTCCCTTTCGATGCCGGCGGCGCCTAGGGGGTTCCCGCCAGCGCGCGGAAACCGCAGATGGATCCCCGCAGGGCGCTGGCCGCCACGGTGGCGGGGCTCGCCAGCCACACCTGGCCGGGGCCGCTGCGGCCGGGGTTGTTGCGGTTGATGGCGCTGATGGTGACCTGCTCGGCCCGGGTGGAGACGCCGGGGCCGGCGTTGATGCAGGCGCCGCATCCGGGGCCCAGCACCCGCGCGCCGGCGGCCTCGAAGGCGTCCAGCCAGCCCTGGGATTCCGCGTGGGCCCGCACGTCCTCGCTGCCGAGCTGGATGAAGAACTGGACCCGCAGGGGCACCGTGAGCCCCCGGTCCAGACCCCACTTCACCACGTCGTAGACCTTCTGCAGATCGGCGCGCTTGGCGCCCGTGCAGCTGCCCACGTAGGCGATGTCCACGGGCACGTCCCGGTCCAGGGAATCCAGGGGCAGGCCGTTTCCCGCGAAGCCCGGGGAGGCCAGCATGGGCACCACCCGGCCGCAGTCCACCTCCAGGTGGTCCGCGTAGGCGGCCCCCGGGTCCCCGGCCATCCAGGGTTCCAGGGCGAACCGGGCCCCCCGGCGCTCCGCCAGGTAGCGCACCGTTTCCTCGTCCGGGGCCATCACGCCCGCGAAGGCGCCGAAATCGGCGGCCATGTTGGTGAGGGTGGCGCGCTCGTCGATCTGCAGGGCCCCCAGGGCCTCGCCGGCGTATTCGATGATGTGCCCCCGCACGTGCCCGTCCCGGAAGAAGGGCAGCGTCAGGAGGTGGAGCACCAGGTCCTTGGCGTAGACGCCGGGCTGGAGATGGCCCTTGAGCCGCACCAGGACGGTGGGAGGCACGGTGACCCGCACGTCCCCGGTGACCCAGGCGGTGGCGATGTCGGCCGCCCCCACCCCGAAGGCCAGGGCGCCCAGGGCGCCGCTGTGGGAGGTGTGGGAATCGGTGCCCACGATGACCTGCCCGGGCAGGGCGTACCGCTCGGCCATGAGCAGGTGGCAGATGCCCTCGCAGCCCCCATCGGCGACGTCCCCGTGGAGGCGGATGCCGTTCGCCGCGCAGAACTCCTCCTGGAGCTTCTTGATGCGCCGGGCCACCTCCATGAGCCCGGGCTGGCCCTCGTCCTGGGTGTAGAACCGCCCCATGAAGGTGAGGTGGTCGCGGAAGGCCAGGATGGTGCCGGGGTCCTCCATGGGGACCTCCTCGCCCAGGCCCTTGCGGAGCATGGCCACGGCCAGGGGCGTCACCGTCTCGTGGGAGAAGCGCCAGTCGGCCTTCACCAGGATGCCGTCGCCCGGGGCCACGGAAGCCAGGCCGCGGCCCGCCCCGTTCCGCGCGGCCCGGGCCAGGATCTTCTCGCCGTAGGTCATGGGCGCGGGCCCGCGGCTCGGCACCGGGATCATGGCCGTCCCGTCGCGCCGGGCCCGGGTGAAGTCGAAGAGCCCGCCCTGGCGGATGATCTCAGCCGTGAGCGCGTCCAGCCCATCGGTGAACGCGGACATGGGGATGGCTTCGCCGCCCCGGATGCGGTCCACCAGGGACAGGTCCGTGGAGGTGAGCAGGCCCAGGGAATGGCAGCAGGCACGGTAGGCCGGGTCGAAGCTCTCGGCGATGACGATGCGGATGCCCGAGGCGCGTTCGGCATAGGGCGCCGCCTCCCGGGGGCTGCCGATGCCGTGGCGCTTGCCGGACACGGCCACCTCGAAGCCGCCCCGCTTCACGAACCCCTCGTGCACCGGGAAGGCCCCGTCGCACAGGAGGCCCAGGTACGGGAAGTCCTCCAGGCGCTGGCCGAAGTAGTAGCACACCCAGCCCGGGGCGATCTCGTCCACGGAAACGTAGTCCCGCAGGCGGACCTGCTCCAGGGGGAGATCCTCCCCCTGGAACTGCCTCTGCAGACCCGCGGGGTCTCCGCACAGGAGAAGCACCCGACCCTTGGTCTTAACAGAATCCGTCCTCATGTCACAAGAATGCCACAGATCATGAGGCAGGGAAGGTTATTTGCCTTCCTCTTCCTCGAGCTTGGCGGAGAGTTCGTCCAGGTGGGCCAGGAGGCGCTGGGCGAAGGCTTCGTCCTCGAGGATGGTGAAATCGTCGCCCTTGACCTCGAAGATCTCGATGGTCAGGTTGCTGTCGCCTTCGGTGTCCTCGCCGGCTTCGCCGGCCTCGGAGTAGGCCTGGACCTCGGCGAGGGGGGCCATGATGGCGAAGTGGCGGTCTTCGAAGTCCACCTCCTCCAGGATGGCGAACTCCTCCTTTTCGCCGTTCTCGTCCTCGAGCTCGACTACCTCGATTTCATCGGCATGGTCCTCGTCGTGGCCGCAGCCGCACGCGTGATTGGGGTCATTGTGATCATGGTCGTGGGCCATGGCGAGCTCCTGTCAAGGCTCCAGACTATTGTCTTTGGCCCAGGGCCGCCACCTATTTCGATCCGGCCCACTGGACCCGGGCCTCCCCCGGGCCGGTCACCACCGCCTGGACCATCCTGCGGGTGGTGGGCATTTCCAGCCTAACCTTGTCCCCGGCGGCCCCGCTGGACCGGGCCAGGGCGTCCACCGTGACGGAAAGGGCGCCGTCCACCAGGGCGAGGCGGACCGGGTCCCCCGCGTTGATGAGGGGGATGGCCTCCACGTCGGTGCGCACCAGGATCTTCCCCTGGGCCACGGGGCCGCGCAGCCGGGAGCCCTCGGGCACCTCCCGCAGGGCCCCCGCCGGGGGGACGCCTTCGAAGTCGAAGGTTTCCAGCTGGCCAGCATCCAGCACCGTGCGGCGCGTCTGGGGTGCCCGGAAGCGCAGCAGCCGCCCCTTCCACAGGCCCTCCATGTCCACCCGCACCATCCCCAGCGTCCGCCCACCCCCGATGGCGTTGAAGGACACGTAGAACCTGCCGGCCAGATCGGGCCGGCTCAGGTGGGCCGGTTCGAAGGACAGGGGCCCCTTGGGCGACCGGGGCAGGATGGGCGTGGAGAGCACCCGGAAGGTGTAGGTGCCGTCCCGGCCCGCCACCTGGGCCTCGGCGTAGGCCAGGGCCTGGGCGTGGAGCTGGTCCCCCGGGGGGAGGGCGACCTCGGGCTCGGCCCCGAGGAGGGCGGCGCCCAGGAGGAATGCGGCCAGGAATCGCATGGCTAGCGCTTGAGGGCGGCCACCAGCTGCAGCATGCTGTCGGCGGTCTGGATCGTCTTGGAATTGGCCTCGTAGGCCCGCTGGCCGATGATCATGTTCACCATCTCCTCGGCCATGTCCACGTTGGAAACCTCGAGGAAGTACTGCTGGATGGTGCCCAGGCCGGTGAGCCCGGGGGTGCCGTCGATGGCGTCGCCGCTGGCCAGGGTGGGCTGGTAGAGGTTGTGGCCCATGGCGTTGAGGCCATTGGGGTTGATGAAATTCGAAATGGTGATCTGGCCCACCTGCTGGGGGGTGGACTGGCCGGGCTGGGTCACGGAGATGGTGCCGTCCGTGGCGATGGTGACGCTGAGGGCGTCCTGGGGGATGGTCACCTGGGGGTCCAGGGGGTTGCCGTTGGCGTTCACGATGTTGCCGTTCTGGTCCAGGCTGAAGGAGCCGTCCCGGGTGTAGGCGAAGGTCCCGTCCGGCATGGTCACCCGGAAGAAGCCCGAACCCTCGATGGCCATGTCGAACTGGCTGTTGGTGTTCTTGAGGCTGCCGGTGGTGAATTCCTTCACCATGGCCGCCAGGCGGGCCCCATGGCCGATCTGGATATTGCCCGGGTAGGTCGTGGAGGTGGAGGTGTTGGTGCCGGCCGTGTTGATGGTCTGGTACAGGAGGTCCTGGAACTCCGCGCGGGATTTCTTGAACCCGGTGGTGTTGATATTGGCCAGGTTGTTGGAGATGGTGTCCATGTTCGTCGTCTGCACGTTCATGCCGGCGGCGGCGGACCACATGGCTCTCATCATGGGAGGCTCCTAGGATGGGGGGTTTTCAGCGCGGGGCCACATCGGAGATGCTGCGGCTGTCCATGTCGTTGGTGATGGTGGACGCCACCTTCATGCTCATTTCGAAAAGGCGGTTCAGGCGGATCATGTCGATCATGCAGGTGGCCATGTCCACGGAACTCTGCTCCAGGGAGCCCTGCACCACCGTGGCCGTGGCGGCCTTGGCGGGGGTGCCCGCGGGGTCGAAGCGGTTGGACCCCATGCGCTGGAGGGCATCCAGGTTGGCGTAGTCCCGGATATCGATCTGGCCCCGGGCCTCGGGGCCCTGCATGACGGTGCCGTCGCCCAGGACGGTGAAGGCGGGATCGTTCACGTCCAGGCGGATGGGTTGGCCATTTTTGCCCAGCACCTGGGCCCCGTCCAGGGTCTGCAGCTCCCCGGTCTTGGACAGGCCGAAGCGCCCGTCCCGGGTGGCCTGCACCCCGGAGGGCGTCTGCACCAGGAAGAACCCGGAGCCTTCGAGGGCCAGGTCCATGTTCCGGCCCGTGGTCTTGAGGGTGCCCTGGGAGAAATCCGTGCCCCGGGAGGCCAGGACGGTGCCGTCGTTGAGGAACCCGGACAGGGGCAGCCCCGAGCCGTCGTTCACGGCCTTGTTGAACACCGCGAAAAAGCTCTTCTCGGGCTTGTAGCCCACCGTGGCGGAATTGGCCAGATTGTTCGACACCGTGTCCAGCTGGAAGGAACGGGCCTTCAGGCTTCCGGCTGCGACGTAGTATGCGGGATCCATGGGTGGGCACCTCTGACCGGGGACGGTGCAGAGGTCGTGCCAGTTTTCACTGCCGGTTCTCGCCTTCCACCCAGGCCTTCTCCCCATCCCGGTAGTTCTCCCGCTTCCAGATGGGCACCGATTCCTTGATGCGGTCCATGATCCAGGCCACGGCCTCGAAGGCCTCCTTCCGGTGGCCGGAGGAGACGCCCACGACCACGGCGGCCTCCAGCAGGGGGACCTCGCCGGTGCGGTGGTGGATGACGCACCGGATCAGGCCGAAGCGCTCCATGGCCTCCCCGCGGATGCGGGCCAGCTCCTGCAGGGCCATGGGCGTGAAGGCCTCGTACGCCAGGAGGTCCACGCTCCGGCCCTGGTGGTTGTCCCGGGCGCAGCCCTCGAAGACCACCACGGCGCCCGCGCCCGGATCCAGGAGCTCTTCCCGGATTCCCGCCGCGTCAAGCCTCGCGTCTGTGACATCGATCATAGTATGCACTTCGAGCCCCCAGGAACCCCATGGTAGTCTGGCTCATAACCGAGGCCGCCATGAAAAAATCGCAGGAAACCCATGTACAGCCCTCCGAGGTCTTCGACGTCCTCGGCCGCCATCTCCTCGTGGACGGCTTCCACATGGTCATGGACCTGGAGAAATCCCACGGGTCCTGGATCGTGGACGCCCGCGACGGGAAGCGCTACCTCGACTTCTACACCTTCTTCGCCACCGCGCCCCTGGGCCACAACCATCCCCGCCTGAGGGACGAAGCCTTCCAGGCCAGGCTGGGCTCCATCGCCGTGAACAAGCCCGCCAACTCCGATATCTACACCACCGCCTACGCCGAATGGGTGGAGGCCTTCGCCACCAAGGCGGCCCCGGACTTCCTGCCCCACCTGTTCTGGATCGACGGCGGCGCCCTGGCCGTGGAGAACGCCCTCAAGGCCGCCTTCGACTGGAAGGTGCGCAAGAACCTGGAGAAGGGCCTTCCCGAGAAGGGCTCCAAGGTCATCCACTTCAAGGAGGCCTTCCACGGGCGCTCGGGCTACACCCTCAGCCTCACCAACACCGCCGACCCGAGGAAGTACCAGTACTTCCCCAAGTTCGACTGGCCCCGCATCCCCAATCCCAAGATCACCTTCCCCCTGGACGCCGAGAACCTGGCCAAGGTCGAGCAGATGGAGAAGGTCGCCCTGGACCAGATCGAGGCCGTGATCCGGCAGGATCCCGCCGAGGTGGCCTGCCTGATCATCGAGCCCATCCAGGGCGAGGGCGGCGACAACCACTTCCGCACCGAGTTCCTGCAGGCCCTGCGCGTCCTGGCCGACCGGCACGAGTTCCTCCTGATCTTCGACGAGGTTCAGACGGGCTTCGGCGCCACCGGCAAGTGGTGGGCCCACGAGCACCACGCCGTGCGCCCCGACATCCTCGTCTTCGGCAAGAAGACCCAGTGCTGCGGCATCGCCGCCAGCGCGCGCCTGGACGAGGTCGAGGGCGTGTTCAAGGTGCCCAGCCGCATCAACAGCACCTGGGGCGGCAACCTCGTGGACATGGTCCGCGGCACCCGCATCATCGACGTGATGGTCGAGGACCAGCTGGTGGAGCACTGCGCCACCCAGGGCAAGCGGCTGCTCAAGGGCCTCCAGGAGATCCACGCGGAGTTCCCCGAATTCACCAGCAACCCCCGCGGCAAGGGCCTCTTCTGCGCCCTGGACATGGCCACCCCCGCCCTGCGCACCACCACGGTGTCCAAGGCCCAGGACCTGGGCATGATCATCCTCTCCACCGGCCACAACGGCCTCCGGTTCCGGCCCGCCCTCAACCTGGCCACCGAGGACCTGGACCTGGGCGTGGAGCTCCTGCAGAAGAGCATCCGCCTCGCCGTGGACGCCACCCGCCCCCACATGGCGAAGGTCTAGTGCAGGTCGAGCTCTACTGCGACGGCGCGTGTCTCGGGAACCCCGGCCCCGGCGGCTGGGGTTTCCTGCTTCGCGTGAAGACCACCGACGGCGTGAAGGAACGGGAGGGCTCCGGCGCCGAGGCCGGCACCACCAACAACAAGATGGAGCTCACCGCCGCCATCGAGGGCCTGAAGCTCCTCACCAAGCCCTGCTCCGTGGCCCTGCACAGCGACAGCCAGTACGTGGTGAAGGGCATCCAGTCCTGGATCAAGGGCTGGAAGGCCAAGGCCTGGCGCAAGGCCGACGGCAAGCCGGTGCTCAATGTGGAACTGTGGAAGGAACTGGACGCCCTCTGCCTGAAACACCGGGTGGAGGCCCATTGGGTGAAGGGCCACGCCGGGCATCCCGAAAACGAGCGCGTGGACCGGCTGGCTTCGGAGGCGGCGAAGGGGATCGCCTAGGGTGTGCCGGCAAACCCCAGGTGCCTTGAAACCGTGATGAAGGGGCCATTCCCGGTTGAGCCGATCCCGGTTCATCCCATGGATCGGCGTTCATCCCTGTTTCCGCAGGGCTGCCGCAGAGGTGGGTCGGAGCGCATGTTGCTTGACGTCCAGGACCCAGAGGTGCCGACAACTCCCCGCGAAGTTCAAACGGGGATAAACAGGATCCAGGGGAAAAGGCAGGATAAAGAACGTCAGGTCAAAGCTGGGGCCAGATCACTTCGTGCAACCTATCGATTCATGACCTAGGGTCTGCCGGGACACGCTACCCGGTGATGGACTGGATCGCCAACGGCCACAGCTCCTGGGGATCCTCCGGCATGAGCCATTCGGGGTTCAGGGGCACCCGCACCCAGGCCCCCTCCTGGATCTCCTGGTCCAGCTGCCCGGCTCCCCAGCCCGCATAGCCCAGGAAGAGCCGGAAGGTGGAGCGGGGCTCCACCAGGAGGGATTCCAGGAGGTCCTTGCGGTAGCTGATGAAATCCGTGAAGTCCAGGACCGTGTCCTCGGCCTCGGGGAGGCCCCCGCGCACCAGGATGATGCCCCGCTGGGGATCCACGGGGCCGCCCCGCCAGGCGGTGGCGTCCTCGTCCCCCGTGAAGGCCAGGCGGCTCTCCTGGCAGATCTGCTGGAGGGTCACGGGCAGGGGGCGGTTGAGGATCACGCCCATGCCGCCGGCTTCGTCGTGCTCCACCAGGAGCACCACCGAGTGGAGGAAGTTCGGGTCCAGGAGCATTGGACTCGCCACAAGCAGACATGGGGCCAGTTGACTCATGCCCACGATCATAACGCGCTACCCTCAGAGAATGATCAAGTCACCCAAATCCGATCTCGCCAGCTTCTCCGAGGGGATGGCCCTCCTGGCCCGGCGTCCCCTCGCTTCCCTGGCCCTGGCCGCGGCGGGCATGGTCCTGGCGGCCCTCCCGCCCCTGCTCCAGATCAAGGTGGGCCTGCCGGACGATGACGTGGTGCGCTTCGTCCTCACTTTCGCATGCCTGATACCCCTGGAGATGTACGTCATCCCCCGCTTCCTGGCCGAAGCGGACGCCAGCCGGGGGGACCGGACCCTGAACCCCCCGGCGGGGTGGGCGCACCTCTTCGAGGAGCGGTGGATGCCGGCCATGGCCGCCCGGATCCTCCTGTACGCCGGGGTCTTCCTGGGAATGGTCCTGCTCATCGTGCCGGGCCTCATGATCCTCTTCGCCTTCGGGTGGGCGCCCCTGCGGGTCCTGCTGCGGGGCGAACCGCTGCCCGTGGCGGCCCGGGGCAGCCTGCGCATGATGGTGCGGGCCTGGCGCCGGGTGATGCTGGTCGTCCTGGCCCTGGCGGCCCTGTACCTGGCCTACATGGCCGTGCTGGCCCTGGCCCTCACGCCCATGGGGGAGGCGCCCACCCCCTGGGTGCGCCTGACGCATCCCGGCATGTGGGTGGGGAATTTCTTCGGCACCCTCCTGAACCTCTGGACCAGCACCACGGTGCTGGCGCTGTTCAGGCGGGTGGAAGGCTTCGCCGGCGAGCCGGCCCCTGGGGATTAATCACTGATTCCATTACCCATGGCCGATTTTTGACATTGAATCCGGGTCGCAGGGAGCCATACTCCTGGCAACGCCCCGGATGCCCCATGGTGAACCTCTTCCAGAAGCTCTTCGCGGACTCCCCGGCCCTCCGGGCCGAGACCGAGAAGCGGCGGCAACTCCAGGAGCGCTTCCAGCTCTTCATCGAGCAGGTCAAGGACTACGCCATCTTCATGCTGGATCCCCAGGGGCGGGTGGCCTCCTGGAACCAGGGCGCCCAGCGGCTCAAGGGCTACGAGGCCGGGGACATCCTGGGGCGCCACTTCTCCTGCTTCTACGAACCGGGGGATGTGGCCGCGGGCCTCCCAGCCCAGGTGCTGGCCCTGGCGGAGGAATACGGCACCTGCCAGCAGGAGGGGTGGAGGGTCCGCGAGGACGGCTCCCGCTTCCTGGCCCACGTGGTGGTCACCGCCCTGCGGGATCCCGGAGGCGCCCTGACGGGGTTCGTCAAGATCACCCGGGACATCACGATGCAGAAGGACGCCGAGGCGCGCATGGCCTCCTTCGCCCGGGAGCTGGAGGAGAGCGCCGCCGCCTCCGACCGCGGGCTCCGGGGCAGCGAGGCCCGGCTCCAGGGCTTCGTGCGCCACGCCACCGCCGCCATCGCCTTCAAGGACGGCGAGGGCCGGTACCTCCTCATCAACCCGGCCATGGAGGCCCTCCTGGCCCTGCCCGCGGAGCGGATCCTGGGCAGGACCGACCTGGAGCTGCTGCCGGAGCCCCGGGGCGGAGAGGTCGCCCTGCTGGACCGCAAGGTCCTGGGGGCCGCCCAGGCCGTGGAGGTGGAGGAGCGCTGGACCCACGGGGACGGCTCCGTCCACGACTACCTGGCCCAGAAGTTCCCCCTGGTGGACGCGGAAGGGCGGAACTGGGGCATCGGCGCCATCTGCACGGACATCACCGAGCGCAAGCGGGCCGAACAGGCCCGGCTCCAGAGCCAGAAGCTGGAATCCCTGGGCGTCCTCTCCGGCGGCATCGCCCACGACTTCAACAACCTCCTGGGCGCCATCCTGGGCAACCTGGGCCTGGCCCAGATGGAGATCAGCCCCACCGCCTCCGCCTCCACCCGCCTGAAGACCATCGAGAGCCTGGTGGTGAAGGCCACCAACCTCACCCGGCAGATGCTGGCCTACTCCGGCCGGGGCACCTTCGAGATCAAGCCCATCCACCTCAACGTGCTGGTGGAGGAGATGACGCACCTGCTCACCATCTCCATCTCCAAGAAGGTGACCATGCGCTACAGCCTGGACCGGACCGTGCCCCTGATCCAGGCCGACGCCTCGCAGCTCCAGCAGGTGGTCATGAACCTCGTCATCAACGCCTCCGACGCCATCGGCGACAACCCCGGCACCATCACCGTGCGCACCGGCGTCATGAGCGCGGACGCCGACTACCTGGAGCGCACCTTCCAGAGCCAGCCCATGGCCCCGGGCACCTTCGTCACCCTGGAGGTGGCCGACGACGGGTCCGGCATGAGCCCCGAGACCCAGAAGCGCATCTTCGAACCCTTCTTCACCACCAAGTTCTCGGGCCGGGGCCTGGGCCTCTCCGCCATCCAGGGCATCATCAAGGGCCACGGGGGCGGCATCCGCGTCTACAGCGAGGTGGGAAAGGGGACCACCTTCAAGCTCCTGTTCCCCGCCACCAGCGCCCCCGCCGGCGCCCAGCCCGGTCCGGAGGCCCTCCAGCTCTTCCACGGGGCGGGCACCATCCTGGTGGTGGACGACGAGGAGAGCATCCGCACCATGGCCGCGGGAATCCTCACCCAGATGGGCTTCGACGCGCTGCTGGCCGCCGACGGCATGGAGGCCCTCATGCTCTACGAGACCCACAAGGCCGATATCCGCCTGATCATCCTGGACCTCACCATGCCCCACATGGACGGCGCCGAGGCCTTCGCGGCCCTGCGGGCCCGGGGCCACGCCACCCCGGTGGTCCTCAGCAGCGGATTCAACGAATCCGAGGCCGTGACCCGCTTCAGGGGCGAGGGGCTGGCGGGGTTCCTGCAGAAGCCCTACCGGGTCCAGTCCTTCATCCAGGCCGTGAAGGCCGCGCTGGAGTAGCCGGCCTACTTGAGGGCTTCCGCCCCCCCGAAGACCCGCGCGGGGCTCAGTTCCTCCAGGACGGCGGCGTCGCCTTCCCGCAGGCTGTCCGTAGCCAGGCGCGCCACCAGTGCGCCCACGCCGGGACCCAGCATGTAGCCCTGGCCGCACATGCCGATGGCGTCGATGTAGCCCTCAAGCCCCGCGGAACGGCCCACCAGCGGCGCGCCGTCGGGGGTCATGGGGTAGAGGCCGCGCCAGGTGCGGCGGACCTTCAGGTTGCCCAGCTTGGGCATGAGGTCCACCATGCGCCGGGCGATCATCGGCAGGTAGGCGCTGGTCTCCCGGCGGTCGGAGCCCACCGCGGGCGGGTTCGGCGTGATGCAGAAGACCACCTGGCCGGGCTTGTGCTGGTAGAAGTAGAAGTTCTCGGAGCCGGGGGCGGGGCGGATATCCACCACCATGGGATCCAGGAAGGGGGCCACGGCCTCGCTGATGCCCGCCTCGTGGCAGTCCGGCACCACCGGGGCGTCGAGGCCCCCGGCCTGGGCCACGGCGCGGGCCCAGGGGCCCGCCGCGTTCACGACGCACGCGGTGGCGTAGCCGCCCTTGTCGGTGCGCACGCCCACGACCTTGCCCTTGCGCCGCATGATGCTGGTGACCCGCTCGTTGAAGCGGCAGTCCACCCCCAGCTCCACCGCGCGGCGGTGGAAGCCCAGGCAGCTTCGCATGGGGGAGGCCGAGCCGTCCTCGGGGGAGAAGGTCCCGCCCAGGAGGCCTTCCCGGCGCAGGCCCGGGGCCACCTCCAGCAGCTCGTCCCGGTCCTTCCACTCGATGTTGAGGCCGGCCTTCTTCTGCAGCACCAGGAGGTTCTTCAGCAGCTTCTCCTCGTGCTCGCGGTAGGCCACGAAGGCGTAGCCGCCCCGGGCCCACTCGATGTCCCAGCCGTGCTCCTCCTTCCAGTGCCCGAAGGTCTCCAGGCTGTCCAGGCAGAGGCGGATCTTGGCGGGGGCGGAGTGCGTGGCGCGGATGCCGCCGATGGCGCACTTGTTGCTGCCCTGGCCCGGGGAGGCGAACTGGTCCAGGCAGAGCACCTTCAGGCCCTTTTCCGCCAGATACATGGCCGTGGGCATGCCGACGCTGCCCGCGCCGATGACGATGACATCGTAGACGGCGGTGCTCATCACAGACCTCCCTGGAAGGCGCTCACCGCGTGCGCGCGCGCCACGTCCCGCACGGGGCCCTCCCCCGTCACCACGCCCGCGAAGGCCCCCAGGGGCACTTCCATGAAGATGGGCCGCTGGGTGAAATCGGTGATCTCCGAATCCTTCACCCCCTCCTCCCGGAAGATGCGCCGGATGAGGCTGGGGCAGGTCTTCCCGCCGCAGGCGCCCATGCCGGCCCGGGTGGCGGCCTTGAGCTCGTTCATGTCCCGAACCCCGGCCCGGATCCGGGCCCGGATCTCGCCGGCGGTGACCCGCTCGCAGCGGCAGACGATCTCGTCGTCCGCGACCCGCTCCACCTTCTCGGCCATGGGCTCGGAGACCCAGGGCTGCTGCACCCGGATCCCCGCGATCTGCTTGGCGATGTCCAGCGGCGCCCGCACCTTCACCAGCATCGCGTGGTCGGCGAATTTCGGCGAGCGCACCCGGTCCACCTTCACGTTGCCCAGGATCCGGCCCAGGGTGTCCAGCACCGTGACCGTGTCGCCGGCCTTGAGGGTCGACCCGGGGAATTCGTAGGGGATCGACACCAGCACCTCGTCGCCGCCCCGGCGGTAGTCCAGGAGGGTGATGGCGAGGCCGGGGCAGACCGCCACGCACTGCTCGCACGCGATGCAGTCCTTCTCGTTGAAGGTGGGCACCCCCAGGATGTCGTTGCCCTCGATCATGATCGAGCCCTGCGGGCAGATGCTGGTGCAGGGGTTGCAGGGGATCTCCTGGCTGCAGTGGAAGACCGGGAAGACCCCCTTCTCGTCCTCGGGGATCTCCTCGGTGATGGTGGCGCCCGGGCGCGACTTGAGCACGGCGGCGGTGCGGTGCCACTCCGCGGGCACGTCCCCGGTGTCCCGGCCCAGGGCCTTGGCGATCTCCAGGCCCCGGATCTTGCCCGTGAACATGGCCGCCGAAGCCTCGGCGATCTCCTCCGCGTCGCCGGCGGAATAGACCGGAAGCCCGAAATCCTTGGCCTTGTTCAGGAACTCGTTCACCGGCTCCAGCCCCACGGCCACCAGGACCGTATCGCACTTGAAGGTCTTCTCGGAGCCCGGCACCACCCGCCAGGCCGCGTCCAGCTTGGCGATGGTCACCGACTCCACCTCCCCGTCCCCGTTGGCGGAGACGACGGTGTGGCTGGTGTGGATGGGCACGCCCATGCGCACCAGCTTGTCCCGGTGGACCTTGTAGCCGCCGCATTCGGGCAGGGCCTCGCAGAGGCCCACCACCTCGATGCCGGCCTGCAGCGCATGGTAGGCCGCGATCAGGCCCACGTTGCCGCCGCCGATGACGAAGAGCCGCTCGGAAGGCTTGACCATGTCGCGGTTCACCAGGGTCTGGAAGGCGCCGGCGCCGTAGACCCCCGGCAGGGTGTTGCCCCGGAACACCAGGGACTTCTCCCGGGCGCCGGTGGCCACCAGCAGCACCTGGGGCTGCACGAGGACGTAGTGCCCCTCGCGCAGGATGCCCACCTTGCGGTCCGAGAACACCGCCAGGGCGTTGCTGTTGGTCCAGATGCGCACATTCTCGTAGGTGCGGACCTCGGCCTCCAGCTTGCGGCCGATGTCCATGCCGCGGGTCCCCGCGTGGCAGGCGTCGATGGACCCGAAGAACTTGTGGGTCTGCAGCACCAGCTTGCCGCCCAGATCGGCCTTGTCGTCCACCAGGACGACGCCCACCCCCGCCTTGCCCAGCTCCACCGCCGCCGAGAGGCCCGCGGGGCCGCCGCCCAGGATGAGGCACTCCACGCTGAGGGTCTCGATGTCGCGGAAGGCCAGGTCCCCCTCCCCCACCTCCGGCAGCGTGGGCTTGCCGTCCAGGGGGACCACCACCATGCCCTCCTTCACGGGGACCATGCAGGACTTCACCGGCAGCCCGTCGGCGATGACCGAGCACTGGGCGCACTGGCCGTTGGCGCAGAAGATGCCCATGGGGGCGCCGTCCTTGTGGTGGTGCCCGAAGGTGCGGATCCCGTTGGAGAAGAGGGCCGAGGAGAGGGTCTCGCCCGCCCTCGCCCTGAGTTCCCTGCCCTGCCAGGTGAAGGCCAGGGTGGGCTCCGCCGGGATGGGCAGAATGGGGTGTTCCTTGATCCGGTAGTCCGACATTCGTGAACTCCTCTCATTCGCGCAGGTTCAATTCAACCACCCCCGCGGCCCGGGCCGCGGCGAGTTGTGACCGGGGTCGCAGGGCTGTGACGGAATCTCAGGAACGGAGACCCCGCCGGTATCCTATCCTTAGGCCATGAGCGCGACCCGCAGGGAGAAGGACACCCTTGGAGAACTGGCCGTTCCGGCCGGGGCCCGCCACGGCGTCCACACCGCCCGGGCCCTGGAGAACTTCCCGCTGCTGGGCCGGGCCGTGCACCCCGCGCTGATCCGGGCCTTCGGGGCCGTGAAGCTGGCCGCGCTTCGCACCAACCGGAACCTGGGCTTCTTCCCCGACCCCGCCAGGGCCGACGCCCTGGAGCGGGCCTGCCGGGAGCTCATGGACGGCCTCCTGGACGCGGACATCGCCGTGGACGCCCTGCAGGGCGGGGCCGGCACCTCCACCAACATGAACGTCAACGAGGTCCTGGCCAACCGGGCCCTGGAGCTGCTGGGGCTGCCCCGGGGCGACTACGGGACCGTCTCGCCGCTGGACCACGTGAACCTCCACCAGAGCACCAACGACACCTTCCCCACCGCCCTGCGCATCGCCGCCATCCGCGGCCTGCGGGAACTGGAGCGCCAGGTGCTGGCCCTCCAGGAGGCCTTCCAGGCCCAGGAGAAGGCCATGGCCCACGTGGTCAAGGTCGCCCGCACCGAGCTGCAGGACGCCGTGCTCACCACCCTGGGGCGGTCCATGGGCGCCTACGCCGAGGCCCTCAACCGCGACCGCTGGCGCCTGGCCAAGGCCGAGGAGCGCCTGCGGGTGGTGAACCTGGGAGGCACCGCCATCGGCACGGGGCTCGCGGCGCCCACGGACTACATCTTCCGGGTGGTGGACGAGCTGCGCGAGCTCACGGGCATGGGCCTGGCCCGGGCCGAGAACCTCGTGGAGGCCACCCAGAACCTCGATGCGCTCGTGGAGGTCTCGGGCCTCCTCAAGGCCCTGGCCACCACCCTCATCAAGATCTCCACCGACCTGCGCGTGCTCTCCAGCGGCCCCGAGGCGGGCCTGGGCGAGCTGCGGCTCCCCCCGCGCCAGGCGGGAAGCTCCATCATGCCCGGCAAGGTGAACCCGGTGATCCCGGAAGCCGCCACCCAGGCCGCGATCCTGGCCATCGCCCACGACCAGGCCCTTTCCACGGCCGCGGCCATGGGCTCCCTGGAACTGAACCCCTTCCTGCCCCTGGCCGCCCACAGCCTGCTGGAGAGCTTCGATCTCCTGGCCCGGGCCTGCGGGATCCTGCGCGCCCACTGCGTGGAGGGCATGACCGCCGACGAGGACCGGTGCCGGAGCCAGGTGGTCAACGGCACCGCCGCCGCCACCGCCCTCCTGCCCCTGCTGGGCTACGAGCGCGTCAGCGATCTGGTGGCCCGGGCCGCGGGCCGCGGCCTGCGCGCCGCCGGCATCGAGGAGGGCTTCTTCACCGCCGCCCAGTTCGACGAGCTCACCAGCCCCGAGGCGGTGGGCCGCCTCGGCTTCAGGAAACCCCGCCCATGACCCAACCCGCCCCCCGCTCCCTACGCCTGCACATCGGCCTCTTCGGCCGCCGAAACGTGGGCAAATCCTCCCTCCTCAACGCCTTCACCCGGCAGCAGGTGAGCATCGTTTCGGACGTGAAGGGCACCACCACCGACCCGGTGGAAAAGCCCATGGAGCTCCTGCCCCTGGGCCCCGTGCTCTTCGTGGACACGGCCGGGGTCGACGACGAGGGGGCCCTGGGCGAGCTGCGCATGGCCCGCACCCGCGCCGTGCTGGACCGGGTGGACCTGGGCGTCATCGTCACCGAAGGCACCAGCTGGGGCGAATTCGAGGCCGGGCTCCTGGCCGAGCTCCAGGCCCGCAAGGTGCCGGCCCTGGTGGTGCACAACAAGGCCGATCTGGGCGGCGACGCCGCCCCCCGCCACCCCGCGGACCTGCCCTTCGTGGCCGTGAGCGCCCTGCGGGGCATGGGCATCCCCGCCCTCAAGGAGGCCCTGCTGCGGCTCGCCCCGGCGGACTTCTTCGACAACCGCCGCCTGGTGTCGGACCTGGTGCCGCCCGGGGGCCTCGCCGTGCTGGTGGTGCCCATCGACAAGGAGGCCCCCAAGGGCCGGCTCATCCTGCCCCAGGTCATGGCCATAAGGGACCTTCTGGACGGCGAGTCCATGGTGATGGTCGTGCAGGAGCGCGAATTGAGGCCCGCCCTGGCGCGGCTCAAGGAGCCTCCCGCGCTGGTGGTCACCGACTCCCAGGCCTTCCTCAAGGTGGCCGCCGACGTGCCCCGGGACGTGCCCATGACCAGCTTCTCCATCCTCATGAGCCGCTTCCAGGGGGACCTGGCCGAGCAGGTGCGGGGGACCCTGGGCATCGAGCGCCTCAAGGGCGGCGACAAGGTCCTGGTGGCCGAGACCTGCGGCCACCACCCCGTGGGCGAGGACATCGGCCGCGTCAAGATCCCCCGGTGGCTCACCCAGTACGTGGGGGCCCGGCTGGAGTTCGAGCACGTGCAGGGCCGGGACTTCCCCGAGGACCTCACGCCCTACGGCCTCGTGGTGCACTGCGGCAACTGCACCGGCAACCGCCGGGAGATGCTCAGCCGCATCCACCGGGCCCGGGAGGCCGGGGTCCCCCTCACCAACTACGGCCTGACCATCGCGTATTCCCTGGGGATCTTCGAGCGGGCCCTGGAGCCCTTCCCCGCCGCCAAGGCCCTGCTGGAGTCCACGCATGCAGCGAACTGAGATCCTTCACTGGCTCCAGGAGACCGACGAGGCCCGCCTGGAGGAGCTGTGGGCGCGCGCCGACGCGGTGCGCGCGGCCAACGTGGGCGACGAGGTGCACCTGCGCGGCCTCATCGAGATCAGCAATTTCTGCGTGCGCCAGTGCGCCTACTGCGGCATCAACGCCTGCTCCCAGGGCATCACCCGCTACCGCATGCCCCCCGCCGAGATCCTCGCCTGCGCCCGGGAGGCGCACCGCCTGGGCTACGGCTCCGTGGTCATGCAGTCCGGGGAGGACCCGGGCCTCAGGGCGGAGACCATCGCCGACATCGTGCGGGAGATCAAGACCACCACGCCCCTGGCCGTCACCCTCAGCCTGGGCGAGCGCGACGACGACGAACTCAAGGCCTGGAAGGCCGCGGGCGCGGACCGGTTCCTGCTGCGCTTCGAGACCAGCGACCCCGCCCTCTACGACGTCATCCACCCCTCCCTGCCCGGAACCCTCTCGGACCGCATGGCCCAGCTGGACCGCATGCGCGCCTTCGGCTACGAGATCGGCACCGGCGTCATGGTGGGCATCCCCGGCCAGACCTGGGAGATCCTCGCCCAGGACATCGACACCTTCCGCCGCTACGACATGGACATGATCGGCATCGGCCCCTTCCTGCCCAGCCCCCGAACCCCCCTGGGGGGCCCGGACGCAGCGTCCTACCTGGCGCCTCCGGACCGGCAGGTGCCCAACGACGAGCTGACCACCCTCAAGGCCGTGGCCCTCACCCGCATCGTCTGCCCCCGGTCCAACATCCCCAGCACCACCGCCCTGGCCACCCTCGACCCCAAGGCCGGGCGCGAACTGGGCCTGTGCCGCGGCGCCAACGTCGTCATGCCCAACGTCACCCCCCCCGAGTACCGGGTCCTCTACGAGATCTACCCCGGCAAGGCCTGCGTCCACGAAACCGCCCAGGTCTGCCACGGCTGCATGGAGGCCCGGATCCGCTCCATCGGCCGGACCATGGGCAAGGGCCCCGGGGGCCGGAGGTAGCCGGGAACCCGTAGGCCTCATCCCCTTCATCCCAGACATCACTGTTCATCCCTGTTCCGCAGGGCCAAGGCTTGGATGGGTCGGCGAATGTGGGTAATTTGCGCGCCGACCCATGCCATCGCTGGCCCTGCGGAACAGGGATGAACAGTGATGTCCGGGATGAACAGGATTCCACGCGAGGCATTCGGGTTGGGCACAGGAGGCCCCCCTCCCTCCGGCTCCGGCATGCGCACCTAAATCAGCTTGATTGGCAATCTCGACGGAATATATTAATATTTTATGTCGAGGTTGCCCATGCAGCGTCCCATCCCTCTCCCTGTGCCCCTCCTGCTGGCCCTCCTTCTCGCCTGCAATTCCCACCCACCGGCCAAACACGGGGACAGCTCTACCCCCATCCCCGCCCCCCCTTCGGCCGATCCCCGGGTGTCCGCCCTGAACCTGGCCCTGGCGGGGGATCCCATCCTGGATCACCCGGCGGTGCGGGAGGCGGTGAAGGCCGCCTGCTTCAGCCCCGCGGGCATCTGGGCCGCGGCGGGCGGCACCGACAGCGCCGCCCCCTCAAGTGATAAATTACTCAAGACACTCGCCCGTCCCTTGTTCCGCCCCATCCTCATGGAGGCCCTGGACAGGACCGTGCAGGACCGCTCCCGGGCCCTGGCCGCAGCCCAGGGCCCCTACCACTACAACGTCGCCATCCTGGGATCCGGCCCCGTGGGGGCGGTGGCCGCCCTCAACCTCCGCCGGGCGAATCCGGCCCTGAAGGTGGCCCTCATCGAGGAGAACCCGCGCCCGGGACAGACCTTCCGCACCTTCGGTCGCTTCACCTGGATCAACAGCCCGGAGCGGGGACCGGCCTCCACCAACCGGTTCCCGGGGCTGTCACTGGCCGCCCGGGATCTCCTGGATCCGGGAACCGTCCGGGACACGCCCTATTTCCTCATGCCCTACCACCTGGCCGACCTGACTGAACTGGCGGTGCTGGCCAGCGGCGCGGACTGTTGGCTGGGGGTCCAGGCCGAGCGCCTGGAGCCCAGCCCGGGCCAGGGCCTGGCGATCCAGGTGCGGGGGGGCGGCCCCCAGCTCACCGCCGACCGCATCCTGGTGGCCAGCGGACTGGGCCAGGTGGCGCCGCCCGACGACCCCGCGCACCCCGCCCCGGCCGTGGACACCTTCGAGCACATCACGGCGCGCGCGACCCGGATCCTGGAGCGCAACCGGCTCCACCCCGGCGCGGCGGCGTCCTTCATGGCCCCCTACGCCGGAAAGACCCTCGCCATCATCGGCGCGGGGGATTCGGCCAACAACCTCGCCGAACTCGCCGCCGGCTACGGTCCGCCGGGGCTGTACGGCAAGGCTTCCACCGGCGGTTCCCAGCCGGGCCCCCGGAACGGCCCCGCCATCGGGGATCCCCTGGGCCCCGCCTCCGTGCTCTGGGTGCGCCAGCGCGCCGCCGACGCCGCCGCCTTCAAGGCCGCCAACAAGCTGCGCTACCACCAGACCGTCACCGCCGCCTACGGTGCCTTCACCCTGGCCCCGGAGCGCCTCCGTGCCCTCCAGGTCCTGCCCTCGGGCCAGGTGGACCTGGAGCTCGAGGCCGCCGGGGCGGGCCCGGGCCGCCACGTCACCGTGGACTTCGTCTGGCGCGCCACGGGCCAGGAGGTGGCCTCCTCCCCCGTCATTCGCTCCCTGTACCAGGACGCCCACGGCCACCGGGGCAGCCCCGCGGCGGTGAGAAGCTGGCTCGCGGCCCTGGACACCGTGCGTGGCCCCATCACCGGCAACGCCCCGGGCCCCTTCAAGGACAGGACGGTGGACACGGCTGTGGGAAGGCGGATGCCCGTCACCAGTGCGCTCATGGAGACCTACTTCGGCGGCGCCGTGGCCAGTCCCCTGGCCACCCCCCAGGAACTCCAGGACCTGTCCATCACCCGCAACGCCGCGTCCCTCGAGACCAACCTTCCCCGCGCGGCCTCCCTGGCCTCCCACCTCGCGGCGCTCCCCGGCTACCGCCCGGCGGCGGCCCCCGCCCCCGGCGCCGCCCCCCGGGGCACGGTCCTTTCCCCCGGCGCGGGCTACGGGCCCTGCGCCGCCCACGTGCGCCACCCCCTGGGCCGGCCGGGAATCCTCATGGCGGGCCTGCCCTCGGAGCCCTCCCGCCGCCGAACCTACACCCGCATCGCCCTGGCGTCGATCCTGGGTCGCACCCTCCAGGGCCAGCGGTTCTCCACGGACTTCACCCTGACCTTCCATGCCCACGGCGGAAAGCTGACGGTGGGCGCCGACCGCCTCGAGCCGGGCCAGGCCAAGGGCCTGATCCACGACCTGGGAGCCCGCACGGAATTCCTGCTCCTGGCCGCGGATCTGGCCGGCCGGCATCCCGGCGGCATGGTCGTGCGGGTGCGGGGCGGGCTGGACGCCGACGCCTCCAGCGTGCGCGTCCAATAGGGTTGCCGCAGCCGGTTCCTCGTCCCATGATGGAAACCTGAGGCTCCCCTGGGGCACTGAGGAAAGCATGGAAGAGGAAGTTCATTCCCAACGATCCCGGATCCGCGTTTCGGCGCTTTCCATCACCGCGGGCCTCTGCATCCTCGCCCTGAAGTACTACGCCTTCCAGATCTCCCATTCCGCGGCCCTGAAATCCGACGCCATCGAGAACGTGGTCAACGTAGTGGCGGCGGTGTTCGCCCTGGGGGCCATCATCTTCGCGGGCAAGCCGGCGGACAGGGAACACCCCTACGGCCACGGCAAGATCGAGCATTTCTCCGCGGCCTTCGAGGGGGGCATGATCAGCCTCGCGGCGGTGCTCATCGGCTACGAGGCGGTGCATTCCCTCGTGGACCGCCCCCCCCTGGAGCACCTCGGCCGGGGCATGGCCGTCAACTTCACCGCCGGCGTCCTCAACGGCGCGCTGGGCCTCTATCTCATCCACTGCGGGAAGAAGCAGAAGTCCCTGGCCCTGGAGGCCGACGGCCACCACGTGCTTTCGGATTTCTACACCACGGTGGGCATGGGTCTGGGTCTCATCCTCCTCACCCTCACCGGCTGGCAGTGGCTGGACGCGATCATCGCCCTGGGCGTGGGCGCGCTCCTGGCCTGGACCGGTTTCAAGCTGGTGCGCTCCTCCAGCGCCGCCCTGCTGGACACCGAGGACCCGGACCTCCTGGACAAGATCGTGGCGGCCATCAACCGCATCCGCCCCAAGGACATCCTGGCCATCCACGAACTGCGCACCCTGCGCTCCGGGCGCCACATCCACGTGGACATCCACATGGTGGTTCCCGAGTTCTACGGCATCGCCCAGAGCCACGACCTGGCCGACGCCTTCGCCAAGTCCGTGGTGAGGGAGGCCGGCATCGACGGGGAGTTCCACACCCACGTGGATCCCTGCCAGCGGTGCCACTGCGAGCATTGCGCGGTGGAGCCCTGCCCCATCCGCACCCAGGCCCAGGAGCGCACCCTGCCCATCACCATCGAAGAAGCCGTGGCGGCTGGCCCCGTCTAGGAGGCATCCCATGGCCCTTCGCTTCCACCCCGGTGCGGTTCCCCGGCGGTGGCGCGGGGTGCTGGGGGCGATCCTGCTCCTGGCGGGGGCCGCCGCCCTGGGGGACCGGATCCTCGCCGGACCCGTGCGGGGCTGGGCCGAACGCGCCATGAACCGGCATCTGGTGGGCTACCAGGTGCGCATCGCCCGGGCCCGCCCCCACTTCTGGAGGCTGGCCCTCGCGCTGGAGGGGGTGACCCTCACCCAGGTGGGCCATCCCGAGCCCCCGGTGGCCGACATCGGCGCCCTGCGGTTCAGCCTCATCGCCCACGAACTGGTTCGCTTCCGGGTGGCCGGGGACCTGACCCTGGACCATCCCGACCTGCACGTGAACCTGGACCAGATCCAGACCGAGGCCCGCAGCGGGAAACGGCTCCAGGACAAGGGCTGGCAGGAGGCCGTGGAGTCCGTGTTCCCCTTCAAGCTCAACCGGGTGGAGGTCCGGCAGGGTTCCCTCCTCTACCTCTCCGGCGACCCCGGGGACAAGCCCCTGCGGCTCACCCGCCTGGAGATGGAGGCCCGGAACGTGCGCAACATCCGGGCCGTCAAGGGAACCTACCCCTCGCCCGTGTCCCTGGACGGCACCCTCTTCGACCAGGGCCGGATCCACTTCCAGGGGGAGGCGGATTTCCTCCGGGAGCCCCACGTGGCCGTCCGGGGAGCGCTCAGCCTGGAGCGGGTTCCCCTGGACCGCCTGGATCCCCTGGGCCGGAGCGTCCAACTGTCCACGTCCGGGGGGACCCTCTCGGCCCACGGGCAGGTGGCGTACGGCCCGGAGGCCCGGGAGGCGCATTTCACGGAGGTGCTCCTGGAGGACCTGACCCTGGATTACACCAGCCGCGCGGCCACCCGGGAACGGGAGCGGGCCCAGGCCCGGATGGTCGCGGCCGCGGCCCGGAACGTCCGGAACCGGAAGGGCCTCCTCCTCAAGGTGGACACCCTTCGCCTGGCCAGGGCCCGCCTGGGCTTCGAGAACCGCTCGGCCAAACCGCCCTACCGGGTCTTCCTCACCGGCGTGCACATGGACCTGGCCAACCTCAGCAACCAGTCCAGCCAGGGCCGCTCCACCTTCCGGGTGCGGGGGGCCCTCATGGGCACCGGCACGGTGGAGGCCAGCGGAGGCTTCCAGCCCGCCGCCGAACCGGATTTCGACCTGCGCCTGCGCATGGAGGACACCGACCTCACCCGGCTTAACCCCCTGCTCCTGGCCGCCACCGGGGTGGACGTGGCCCAGGGCACCCTCTCGGTCTTCACGGAGCTCGCCGTGCGCGAAGGCAGGGTGGAGGGCTACTTCAAGCCCCTGGTGAAGGACCTGCGGATCTACGACGCGGCCAAGGACCGGCACAAGCCCCTGGGCCTGCGGACCGAACTGCGCCTCCTGCAGGTCCTGGCCGGGCTGTTCAAGAGCGGATCCACGAAGGAGGTGGCCGCCGTCACCCACCTTTCGGGCCCCGCGGGCTCGCCCCGGTACGGCACCTGGGAGGCCCTGGGCAGCCTCCTGCGCAACGGCCTCATCCAGGCCATCCGGCCCGGCTTCCTGGGGCCGCCCCGGGCGGCTCCGCTAACCCACCGGCACCGTTAGCGTCGCCTTCAGGCTGTCCCCGGCCTCGTTGGTGATCTCGCACACCAGGTCCAGCTTCGGCCCTTCCCCGGCGTCGAAGGTCACCTGCGGCGCGTCGGCCCCCGAGGTGAGGGTCCCCCCCGTGATCTTCCAGGCGTAGCGGCACCCGGCCTGTTCCGGCACGCTGGCCCGCAGGGCCCGGGCTCCGGGGACGACCTTGCCGGGGCCCTTCACGGCCCCGGCCGGGGCGGCGACGACCTTCACCGGCACCGCGGCCTTGATGGACGGATCGTCCTTGGAGACCACCAGCACCGTGTAGGCGCCGGGCTTGGCGGGGGCGCGGTACCGGCCCGTAGCGTCCACCGCGCCGCCACCGGCCTCCCGCACGGACCACTTCACTTCGCCGGAGGTCCCCCCCTCCAGGCTGAACCCGAACTTCAGGCTGGCCCCGGCGGTCACCGTGGCCGAGGCCGGATCCACGGAAAGGGCCACGCCCGGCACCAGGGGCAGTTCCAGGGAGGCCGTGAGGCCCAGGCCCGCGGCGTTCACCACCCGGCAGGAGAGGACGGCCTTGGAGTCCGACCCGGCGTCGAAGAGCACCGAGGGGCCCCGGCCATCGCCCCGGAGGGTCCCGCCCTCCACCTTCCAGGCGTACGTGGCCCCCTCCTGGGCGGGCACCGAGGCCTTCACGCCCCGGGCGCCGGTCCACACCGTCCGGGGCGCCGTGACGGTACCCCGGGGGGGAGCCACCACCTTCACCGCCGCCGAGGCCGTGCGCCCCCCGTAGGCCCGGGCCACCACCGTGGCCGTGGCGGGTTCGTCCCCGGCCGTGAAGTGGCCGGAGGCATCGATGGAGCCGCCCTGGGCCTCCCAGGTGACGGCGGGCCGCGAACCGTCCCGGGCCCGGGCCTTGAAATCCGCCCCCTGCCCCGTGGTCACGGCCAGGGAGCCCGGCTCGACCACCAGGGGCGAAGGCGCCATGGGGGACACCGGCGCCACGGCCCTGGGTTCGACGCAGCCCAGCGCGAGCAGGAGGCATGCCGGAATCAGGAGGGTGGAATGGGCCATGAGCGTCTCCCCAGGATTCCCCCCAGTCTACCAAAGCCAAGGTTCCGCACCCGGCGCCCGGGTCGCCGGGGGCGTCCGCATTATCCAACAACCTGTTATTGCAGCATTTGATTGGTTGGCATCCCTTTCGCTCCCGCCTACCCCGGTGTCAACATGCTGACCTTCCTGGACAGGCTCCTTCCGTACATGACCCGCCTTTCAAAGCGGGCGGACCTGGCCACGCCCGTTTTCGTCCTCATCGTCATGGTGGTCATGATCCTGCCCCTGCCGGCGTTCGTGATCGACATCCTGATCGTCTTCAACATCACCCTTTCCCTCCTGATCCTGATGGTGGGCATGTATGTGTCCAAGCCCCAGGAATTCAACGCCTACCCCTCCATCCTGCTGATCATCACCCTGTTCCGGCTGGCCCTGAACGTGGCCACCACCCGGCGGATCCTGCTGTTCGGGGGCGAGCAGGGGCCCGAAGCGGCCGGGCACATGGTGCAGGCCTTCGGCCAGTTCGTGGTGGGCGGCAGCTACGTCATCGGCCTGGTGGTCTTCCTCATCCTCCTGGCCATCCAGTTCCTGGTCATCAACCACGGCTCCGGGCGCATCGCCGAGGTGACGGCCCGGTTCACCCTGGACGCCATGCCCGGCAAGCAGATGGCCATCGACGCCGACCTGAACGCCGGCTACATCGACGAGGTGGAGGCCCGCAAGCGCCGCCGGGAACTGGGGGAGGAAGCCAACTTCTACGGGGCCATGGACGGCGCCGTCAAGTTCACCCAGCGGGACGCCGTGGCGGCCCTGCTCATCCTGGCCGTGAACATCATCGCCGGCATCCTCATCGGCGTCCTCAAGTACAACCTGCCCGTCATGCAGTCCATGGAGACCTTCACCCTGCTGACCGTGGGCGACGGCCTGGTAACGGCCGTTCCCAGCCTCCTCATCTCCGTGGGCGGCGCCATCCTCACCACCCGCAGCGGCTCCCAGTCCCCCAACCTGGGCGTGGAGGTCCTGGGCCAGCTGGGCATGGACTACCGGCCCCTGGCCATCGCCGCCTCGGTGCTCTTCCTCTTCGGGGCGGTGCCGGGCCTGCCCCTGGTGCCCTTCTGGATCATGGGCATCATCTTCGGGATCATGGCCTACGCCACCCGCAAGTTCGCCCACCAGCGCCTGGAGACCAAGGCCGAACCCAAGGAGAAGGCCAAGTCCGAGGCCCCCGAGCGGGTGGAGGCCCTCCTCAAGGTGGATCCCCTGGGCCTGGAGGTGGGCTACGGCCTCATCAGCCTCCTGGACGTGAACCAGGGCGGCACGGTCCTGGAGCGCATCAAGGCCCTGCGCCGCCAGATGGCCCAGGAACTGGGCATCGTGGTGCCCCCCATCCGCATCCGGGACAACCTCCAGCTCCCGGCCAACACCTACCGGGTCCAGCTGCGGGGCGAGGAGATCGCCCGCAGCGAGGTCACCCCCGGCGCCTTCCTGGCCATGAACCCCGGCACCGCCACCGGCGACGTGCAGGGCACCCCCACCACCGAGCCCGCGTTCGGGCTCCCCGCCTTCTGGATCCAGGAGGCCCAGCGGGACCACGCCCAGCTCATGGGCTACACCGTCGTGGACCCCGCCACCGTCATCACCACCCACCTTTCCGAGCTCATCAAGCAGCAGTCCCCCGAACTGGTGGGCCGCCCCGAGCTGCAGCAGCTCCTGGACAACCTCAAGGAGACCACCCCCAAGCTCGTGGAGGAGCTGGTGCCCGCCGTGGTGCCCGTGGGCGTGCTCCTCAAGGTGGTGCAGAACCTCCTGCGCGAAAGGGTCCCCGTGCGCGACCTGGGCCGGATCCTGGAGGCCACCGCCGACGCCATCGCCATCACCCGCGATCCCCTGACCCTCACCGAGTACGTGCGCCAGCACCTGGGGCGCTCCCTCACCACGCCCCACGTCTCCGAGAACAACGAACTGGGCGTGCTGATGCTGGACCCCCAGCTGGAGCAGACCATCCAGTCCGGCATCGAGACCACGGACCGGGGCAGCTTCCTGGCCCTGGACCCGGGCCGCCTGCAGGAGATCCTCGGCCGCATCTCCACGGGCATCACCAACCTCCTGCCCGGAGCCCAGCCCGTGCTCCTCACCAACCCCGTCGTGCGCCCCCACCTGCGAAGGCTCCTGGAGCGGGCCCTGCCCCACCTGGTCGTCCTGAGCCACAGCGAGATCCCCATGGACGTGCGCGTGGTGAACCTCGGGACGGTCGCATGAAGCCACTCACCCCCCCACATCGGATGGACCCATGCGTGTGAAGACTTTCGAAGCCGCTTCCATGCAGGAGGCCCTCGCCGTCGTGAAGCGCGACATGGGCGAGGAGGCCTTCATCCTGTCCACCCGCACCAAGCGGCGGAAATCCCTCATGGGCGAGGAGACCTACATCGAAGTGACCGCCGCCGTGGACGAGCAGCCCGCCCCCGCCAGCCCCACCTACGGCCTGCGCGACCCCCTCGCCAGCCGCCCCCCGGAGCCCCCGAAGCCCGCCCCGGCCAAGGCCCCCCAGGCGGCCCCCCCCGCCCCCGCGCCGGCGCCGCCCGTGGACCTCCAGCCCCTGCGCCGGGAGCTCCTGGAGATCAAGGGCGCCGTGGAGGCCCTCAAGGACGTGGAGCAGCGCAACGCCTCCATCCTGCGCGAACTGGACCTCATGAAGGCCCAGCTCACCCGCATCCAGAAGCAGGGCATGCCCCAGTCCCAGCTGCAGCTCCCCCAGACCCTGCTGGAGCTCTACGGGGACCTGGTGGCCAACGACGTGGATCCCTTCATCGCCCTGCGCCTGTGCGAATACACCCAGCGCACCCTCCTGGACCAGGACGGCGAGAACCCCCTGGACCCCGAGAAGGCGCGGATCTTCATGCGGCGGATCATCGCCGACTTCATCCCGGTGGCCCCGCCCATCCAGCTGGAATCGGGCCGCACCCGCGTGGTGGCCCTGGTGGGCCCCACGGGCGTGGGCAAGACCACCACCATCGCCAAGCTCGCCGCCTTCGCCAAGCTCGAGCTCAAGCAGAAGGTCGCCCTGCTCACCCTGGACACCTTCCGCATCGCCGCGGTGGACCAGCTCCACCAGTACGCCGAGATCCTCCAGGTCCCCCTGCACGTGGCCCTCACCGTCGAGGACCTCAAGAGCGCCCTGCGCTTCTACCAGGACCGCACCCTGGTGCTCATCGACACCCCCGGCCACAGCCCCAAGGACGCCGACATGATGGCCCAGCTCCGGCGCTTCCTGGACGAGCTCCCGGACGTGGAGGTGCACCTGGTGCTTTCGGCCACCACCAAGCCCCGGGACCTGGCCGACATCGCCCAGCGCTTCGAATCCCTCAAGCCCACGCGCCTGGTCTTCACCAAGCTGGACGAGACCAGCACCCTGGGGCCCCTGCTCAGCACCCTGGTCCGGGTCAAGCGCCCCCTGAGCTACCTGGGCACCGGCCAGGAGGTCCCCCAGGACCTCGAAATGGCCACCAGCCGCCGCCTGGCGGACCTGATCCTCCCCCTGTCCCAGCCGGCCTGCTAACCCTGCACGTAATCCTGGCGGTACCATGAACGATCAAGCCAATCGACTCCGCGCCCTCTCCCGCAACCAGCCGGCCCCCAACACCCTCTTCGGTTCCCGGGTGATGGCCATCGCCTCCGGCAAGGGCGGCGTGGGCAAGACCAACGTGGTGGCCGGCCTGGCCATGTCCCTGGCCCAGATGGGCCAGCGGGTCGTCGTCCTGGACGCCGACTTCGGCCTGGCCAACCTGGACATCCTCCTGGGGATGAGCCCCCAATGGACTCTCGAGCACGTGCTGCGGGGGGAGAAGCTCCTGGAGGAGATCCTCCTGGACGGCCCCTTCGGCATCCGCATCATCCCCGCCTCCAGCGGCATCCAGGAACTCACCCGCCTGGACGCGGCCGCCGAGCTGCGCCTGGTGCAGGGCCTCCAGCGGGTGTCCCAGGGCATCGACTGGCTGCTCATCGACACCGCCGCCGGCATCCATGATTCCGTCATCAAGCTCCTCATGGCCGCCCAGGAGGTGCTCCTGGTGACCACCCCCGAGCCCACCGCCCTGGTGGACGCCTACGCCATGGTGAAGACCGTCCACCTGCGGGACCCCCACAAACCGCTATGGTTGCTCGTGAATAACGCCCAGAACGGGGAGGAGGCCGAGGAGACCATCGAACAGCTCCAGGCCGCCACCCGCCGCTTCCTGAGCCGGGATCTCCAGGTCCTGGGCATGGTCCCCACGGACCCCTTCATGCTCCAGGCCGTCCGCCAGCAGCGGTGCGTGGCCGACCTGTACCCCCAGGCCCCCTCCGCCCAGGCCTTCCTCGCCGCCGCCCAGCAGTTGCAGCAGAAGATACCCTTACAAAAAGAGGGATTTGCTGCATTCTGGAAAGGCCTTAGCGTAGAGGAGCCATGACGGAGGGAAGCCAGGGAGGAAACGGCCCCGAGGCCAGGAAGCCCGCGTCGCCCGCCGCCCGGGCGGCCTTGACCGCCTACGGCCGCAACACCCCGCCGCCGGCCCCCAAGGCCGAGGCCCCGGACGCGGAGCCGGATTTCCAGGACCGGGAGAAGCTCATCACCGAGTGCCTGCCCCTGGTGAAGTTCGTGGCCCACCGCATCTCCAGCCGCCTCCCCTCCCACGTGGAGATGGACGACCTCATCCACTCCGGCATCCTGGGCCTCATGGACGCCGTGCGCAAGTTCGAGCCCGACCGCAACGTCAAGTTCAAGACCTACGCCGAGCAGCGCATCCGGGGCGCCATCCTGGACGGCCTGCGGGACCTGGACTGGGTGCCCCGCAGCCTGCGCCGCAAGAAGAAGGACATCGAGACCGCCTACCACCTCCTGGAACAGCAGCACGGCAGGGCCGCCACCGACGAGGAGGTGGCCACCCACCTGGGCCTGAGCCTGGAGGACCTCCACCACAGCCTGGACGAGCTCAAGGGGGTGACCCTGGGCGCCTTCGTGGAGGCCGGGGAGAACGGCGAGGGGGAGAACCTCATCAGCTTCGTGCCCGACCCCGACGGGGAGAACCCGCACATCCTCCTGCAGGCCCGGGAGGTGCGACTCCTTCTCAAGGCCGCCGTGGACCGCCTCCCCACCAAGGAGCGGTTCGTGGTGCAGCTCTACTACTTCGAGGAGCTGACCATGAAGGAAATCGGCACGCTCCTCAACATCACCGAAAGTCGGGTATCGCAATTGCATACCAAGTCCATGCTCCGCCTCCGGGGCAAGCTGAAAGAACGGCGCATCGATGGTTGAATGGACTGACAAATGGCCAAGATTCTAAGCCAGGAAGAGGTAGATGCCCTCCTGAAGTCCCACGCCAAGGGGGCCAAGGCCCCTGCACCCGCTGCCGCCTCCGCGGAGCGGCCCTCGGCGGGACCCGCCCCCCAGAAGGCAAAAAAAGCCCAGCTGCAGAAGAAGGTCAGCCTCTACAACTTCCGCCGCCCGGACCGGGTGAGCCGGGAGCAGATGCGCAGCCTCCACTTCATGCACGACCGGTTCGCCCGGAACTTCTCCAGTTCCCTTTCCGCCTACCTGCGCACCATCACCGAAGTGAACCTGGTCTCCGTGGAGCAGCTCAGCTACCAGGAGTTCCTCCTCTCCGTGCCCGACCCCACCTGCTTCAACGCCATCTCCATCCGCCCCCTGGAAGGCGCCTTCGCCCTGGAGGTGAACCCCCAGCTCGTGTTCCCCATCATCGACAAGATGCTGGGCGGCCCCGGGGACCCCCTCAAGAACCTGCGCACCATGACCGACATCGAGCAGTCCATCTTCGACGGCGTGCTCAAGCTGGCCCTGGACGACCTTCGCGAGGCCTGGCGCGGCATCATCGAGCTGGACTTCAAGATCCAGGCCCGGGAGACCAGCCCCCAGCTCATCCAGATCGTGGCCCCCAACGAGGTGGTCCTCCTGGTGGTCTTCGAGGTGAAGATGGGCACCGTGGTGGGCATGATCAACCTGGCCATCCCCTCCATCATCCTGGAGCCCGTGGCCAACAAGTTCGACCAGGAGATGTACACCGGCTACAAGAAGTCCGGCACCTTCGAGGAGGCCCGCCTCCTCATGGAGAGCATGAAGCGCTGCGACATGGCCGTGGCCGCCGAGATCCGCGGCACCAACCTGCGCCTGTCGGAGATCCTCGCGCTGCAGGAGGGGGACCTCATCCCCCTCACCAAGCGCTTCGACGCCATGCTCGACCTCACCGTGGACGGCATTCCCCGCTTCCACGGATACGTGGCCCTGAACTCAAACCAGAAGCGGGTGTTCCAAGTGACCGCAAGCAAGGAGGGATGACATGGATCCCGTGATGTCCGACCTCGACCAGAAGATCGGCGGATGCTTCTCCGAAAGCATGTCGAGCGTGTTCTCCATGCTCACGGGCCGGGAGTTCGCCATCAAGCCCCAGGACGGCAACACCCTGGACCACGTGGGCGTCTCGGTGCTCCACCAGGCCACGGTGGTGTACGTGAAGGCCCACTACACCAAGGGCATGACCGGCACCCTCCTCTTCGCCCTCCCCCTCAAGGAGGGCACCATGCTGGTGGACCTCATGCTGGGCGGGGACGGCACCCCCTCCACCGAGCTCGCCGGCGACAGCCGGGACGCCCTGGCCGAGACCTTCAACCAGATCATGGGTTCGGCCAACCAGGCCCTCTCCGACCTGGCCGGCGAGACCCTCTCCATCTCCAACGTGGAGATCTTCTCCGCCGAGGGCGGCGATTCCAGCGGCCTCGAGGAGATCATGGGCCCCGGCCCCTTCTACGACCTGCCCCTGGAGACGAGCCAGGAGAGCCTGGGCACCGTCATCCACCTCCTGATCCCCGACCTGCTCATCCAGCAGCTCAAGCGCAAGCTGGGCATCGGCGAGGCCCCCGCGGCCCCCGCCCCCGCCGCCCCCGAGCCCCCCGGTCGCCGCCGCCGCCGCGGCCCCGCCCCCGCGCCGCCGGAGCCCCGCCCCGGCCCCGCGGCCGTCCCCGCCGCGGGCCCCCAGCGCCAGGCCTCCACCGTGGAAACGGGCAACCTGGACCTGCTCCTGGACATCGAACTGCCCCTCATGGTCCGCATGGGCCAAACCGAAATGCAGCTGGGGGAACTGCTCAAGCTCACCCCCGGTTCCATCCTCGAACTGAACCGCGCCGCCGACGCCCCCGTGGAGCTGCTGGTCAACAGCAAGCTCATCGCCCGGGGCGAAGTGGTGGTGGTGGACGGCAACTTCGCCTTCCGCATAACCGAAATCGAAAGCACCGACGCCCGCATCCGGAGCCTCGTCTAAGGGGGGGCGTACGGGTTCCGGACTTGCGCCAGGGATTCGCTGACGCAGGCAAGCTGCGTCAGCGGATGGGCTCGCCTTGAGGGTGTGGTGGGTGTTGCCACACTCCGGCTTCGATGGACGGGCCGGGGCTTGGGGGAGCTGGGCTCTCTGGATGGGCCTAGGGTTCAGCGACACGCTTCGAGTTTTGCGGGATGGGGGGCGGGGCGCGCCGACGCAAGGTTGTTTGCGTCAGCGAATTTCTGGCGCACGTCTGGGACATGGGCGACATGCGGGTCAACCCTTCAGGGGAGTGTGGCAAATTTGCCACACCTTGCGCCACACGCATGGCTACGGCGTGTGGGTGAATGAACCACATTGGCAAAATCCTGCAAATGGGATCTACTTGGGGCTGAAACCAGGAGCTCCCCATGTGCGGAATCGTCGGATACATCGGCAGCGAAGGCGCGGCGCCCATTCTCGTTGAGGGGCTGAAGAGCCTGGAGTACCGGGGGTATGACAGCGCGGGGATCGCGCTGGCTCCTGGGGGCGGGGAGTTCCGGATCACGCGGGCCTCGGGGAAGTTGCGCAATCTCCAGAACCGGGTGGATATGAACGATCCGGCCACCACCGGGATCGGGCACACGCGGTGGGCCACCCATGGGCGGCCCACGGAGGAGAATGCGCATCCCCACCGCAGCGCCGATGGGCAGGTGGTGGCGGTGCACAACGGGATCTTCGAGAACTTCCTGGAGCTGCGGGCTGAGCTCAAGGGGGCGGGGCATACCTTCGTCACTGAGACCGACACCGAGTGCTTCCCCGTCATGGTCTCCCAGATCATGCGCACCGAACCTGATTTCAAGGAGGCCTTCCGCCTCGCCGTGGGGCGCATGCACGGGATCTATGCCATCGGGTGCCTGCTGGCCACCGACCCCGGGCGCATCCTCGTGGGGCGCAGTGGGCCCCCCCTCGTCATCGGGCTGGGCGACGGCGAGAACTTCATCGCCTCGGACGTGGTTCCCCTGCTCCGGCACACCCGGCGGGTCATCTACCTGGAGGACGGCGATCTGGCGGAGATCACCCGGGACGCCGTCACCATCTTCCGCCAGGACGGGAGCCCCGTGGAGCGGCCCGTCTTCGTGGTGCCCTTCGACCCCGTCGCGGCCGAAAAGGGCGGTTTCAAGCACTTCATGCAGAAGGAGATCTTCGAGCAGCCCCTGGCGGTGTCCAACACCCTCCTGGACCGGCTGCCCCTGGACGGCGGCGGCGTGCCCCTGGGGCTCGCCTTCACCGATGAGGAGCTGCGGAGCTTCCAGCGCATCACCATCCTCGCCTGCGGCACCAGCCGCCACGCGGGCCTGGTGGGCCAGTTCTACCTGGAGCAGCTGGCCCGCATCGGCGTGGAAGTGGACTACGGCTCCGAGTACCGCTACCGGGACCCCGTCGTCATGGCCGACACCCTGGCCATCGGCATCACCCAGAGCGGCGAGACCGCGGACACCCTGGCCGCCATGAAGGAGGCCGCCGCCCGCGGCGCCCGGGGCATGGCCATCTGCAATGTCCAGGGCTCCACCGCCGCGCGCCTCGCCGAGGCCACCCTCCTCACCCACGCCGGCCCCGAGATCGGCGTCGCCTCCACCAAGGCCTTCACCACCCAGCTCGTGGTCCTGCTGCTCCTGGCCCTGCGCCTGGGCGAGGCCCGGGGCACCCTGGACCCCGCCGTGCGCGCCGAGATCATCCAGGCCCTGCGCGAACTCCCCGCCCTCCTGGAACGGGTGGCCTCCACGGAGCGCAAGATCCACCAGTGGGCCCAGAAGTGGCATGAGGCCACCGATTTCCTCTACCTGGGCCGGGGCCCCCTCTACCCCATCGCCCTGGAAGGCGCCCTGAAGCTCAAGGAGCTCTCCTACATCCACGCCGAGGGCTATCCCGCCGGCGAAATGAAGCACGGCCCCATCGCCCTCATCGACCGCCACCTGCCCATCGTGGCCGTCATGCCCCGGGACGCCCACCGGGAGAAGGTCCTCTCCAACCTCCAGGAGGCCGCCGCCCGCGACGGCCGCATCCTGGCCCTGGTGGAGGAGGGCGACACCGGCCTGGACCACATCGCCGAGGACGTCCTGCACCTCCCCAAGGTCAACCCCTGGCTGGCGCCCATCCTCTACGTGGTGCCCCTCCAGCTCCTCAGCTACCACATCGCCGTCATCCGCGGCTGCGACGTGGACCAGCCCCGGAACCTCGCCAAGAGCGTCACCGTGGAATGATCCCCGGTTATCCTGGGGCATGCCCGCCCGATCCGCCCCCAAACGCAACGTGGCCCTGGTGCTCCTATGGACGGTGGTCCTGCTCACCGCTTGGCTGGTCGCGGTGCAGTTCGCCCTCATCGCCTTCGCCCACCAGGGCGAATGGCAGTGGCCCGACGTCTACCGCGCCGAAGTGGTGGAGGTCTTCAAGGACACCTCCAACGCCTTCACCCGCGACGTCTACGTCACCATCGACGGCGAACTGGAGACCATCACCCTCCCCAAGCCCGACGCCGCCCGCCTCCAGCCCCACGACACCATCCGCGTCCTGGACAACTTCTACGCCACCCCCCTGCGCCCCGCCCAGTTCATCCTCACTCCCCGCCGGGTCCTGGCCGAGTACCCCGAGATCCTCCTCCTCCTGGCCCTCCTGGCCATCCAGCTCATCCGCCGCTCCCGCTGGGGCCTCATCCCCGACCCGCCCCCCGTCCCCGAAGCCGAGAAGAAGGTCTACCGCGACACCTTCCACCAGCGCGCCCAGCGCCACGGCGAGAACCCCTCGACAAACCCGCCCGATGCGCTAGAATAAAGCTTCGTCGTTTTTGGCGCGTAGCTCAGGGGTTAGAGCACTACCTTGACACGGTAGGGGTCGGTGGTTCGATTCCACTCGCGCCAACCAAAGAAGAGAAAGTAAACAGGGCACCCTCGGGTGCCCTGTTTCTTCGTTTGAGTGCGGAATACTCAAGGTCCCGGGACTCCGGTGAAGGATTGCGCGAAGCTCCCGCTTGAAGTGTGACCAAGGTCCATTGACCAATTGAGAGCATATGCTCATTATTAATCCAGAGGTTTCCCATGCCCGCCACCCCCACCCGAATCGCGATCACCTGTGAGGGTCCGGCCGTGTCGGATCCCGTGGATCCCTGGTTCGGAAAGGCGGGCGAGGCCGCCGAACCGTTCAAGGCCGGCCGGCTCGCCTTTTCCGACGCCCCAGGCGAGTAGGGGCCGGCCATGATCGTCACGGTGGCCAGCGGCAAGGAGGGGACGGGCAAGACGCTGGTCTCGGCGTCCCTGGCCTCGGTGTGGCTGCGGCCGGTGCACGGACTGCGGCATCTGCGCGGACGTCTGCGCCTTCGGCGCTATCCGCGCCGAGGGCGGGCGCCGGATCGTCGACACCACCCATTGCGAGGGCTGCAAGGTGTGCGTGGCGTTCTGCCCGGAACAGGCCATCGCGTTTCCCGAGCGCCTGTGCGGCACCTGGTTCGAGAGCACCACGCGGTTCAGGCCCAGGGTCCACGCCCAGCTCGACCCCGGGCAGGAGAACTCCGGCAAGCTGGTCGCCCTTCTCAAGACCAAGGCCCGGGCTACCGGGCAGCCATCGAAGCCTTCTGCCGGACCCGGGCGATCCCCGTGGCCGGCCACCTGCCCTACGATTCGGCCGTGCCCGGGGCCATGGTCCGGGCCCAGGCCGTGACCGAGGGCCCAGACACGCCGTTCGGGGCCCAGGTCCGCCGGATCTGGTCGAACCTCCAACCCCTCCTCGAAACACCTTCCACGGAGATCCATCCATGACCAAGTCCCGCATCGCCATCCCCTCCTCCCTCCCCGGCGGCCTCCAGGCCCAGGTGGGGGCCCACTTCGGCCACTGCGACGTCTACACGATGATCGACGTGGAAGACGGCCTCATCACCCAGGTGGGCCTTCTACCCCCCGTGCCTCACGAGCAGGGCGGGTGCCTGGCGGCCGTGAACCACCTGGCCCTGGCCGGCGCCACCGTGCTCATCGCCGGCGGCCTGGGCCTTCGCCCCCTAATGGGTTTCAACCAGGCGGGCATCGAGGTCTACCGCGGCACCGCCTTCCCCAACGTGGAGGACGCGGTGAAAGCCATGATCAAGGGCGACCTCGAACGCTTCACCCGCGAATTCACCTGCGGCGGCGGCCAGGGGCACAACTAGCCATGAGAATCGCCTTGATCACTCCGCGGGAGGAAGGCCTGTCCGCCTTCCGGGCCGGCCTTGAGGGCCGCAACGCCCGGATCGAGTGCTACCGGGACGACATCGACTTCCTCCAGACGGCCCGCAGCCGCACCTGGGACCTTGTAATCGTGGACGGCCTGTACACGCCCTTCCACGGGATCCTGGAACGCCTGCTGGAAATCAACGCCAGCCTGAACACCGCCGTCATCACGAACCTGTCCGCGGAGGCCTTCCACGAGGCCGGCGAGGGCCTGGGCATCCTCGCGGCTCTGCCGGCCAAGCCCGCGGCGGCGGACGTGGATCCGCTCCTGGCGAGATTGCGGGCCATCGGCGGGCTGGACCCCGCGGTGGAGGAGGCCCAGGCGCGCCTGGACGCCGCGCGCTTCCGGCACCACCCGCACTGCGTGGTGTGCTGGGACCGCCATCCCTTCGGCCTGCAGGTGGACTACCGGGTCACCGGCGTCCACCGCGTGGAAGGGGCTTTCGGCTGCGGCAAATCCTATGAAGGCTACGAGGGCCTCGTCCACGGCGGCGTCGTCTCCAGCCTCCTGGACGGGGCCATGGCCAGTTGCATGCTCGCCATGGGGCTGGAGGCCTACACCGCGGAGATGCGGGTGCGCTTCCGTGGCCCGGTGCGAACCGGGCGGCCGGCGGTTCTGAAGGGCGAATGGGTCCGGGGGGAGGGACCCCTGCACCTGCTCACCGCCACCCTCGAACAGGAAGGGAAGGTCCGGGCGACGGCACGGGCCAAATTCTATCAGGTCAGGTTGGACGCGGATCCGGCCCCCCTGCCCAGGGGCGGCGGCATGCGGTATCTGCTGAGCCAGGCCCGGAAACGTCTCGTCTGAACCCAGGAGCCCCCATGGACACCCAAACCAAAGGTTTCAACACCAAGCTCGTCCACGCGGGCATCCGCGAGGATGCCCACGGCAGCGTCGTGACGCCCATCTACCAGACCTCCACCTTCGCCTTCCGGAACGCCCAGCAGGGCGCGGACCGCTTCGCGGGCCGGGAGGACGGCTACATCTACACCCGCATCGGCAATCCCACCACCGCGGCCCTGGAGGAGAACGTCGCCCAGCTGGAGAACGGCTTCGGGGCCACGGCCATGGCCAGCGGCATGGGCGCGGTGAGCACCGTGTACCTCGCCCTCCTGAACGCGGGCGATCACGTGGTCAGCACGGACTCCGTGTACGGCCCCAGCCGCGGCCTCATGGAAAAGCACATGAGCCGGTTCAAGGTCGAATCCACCTACGTGGACACCTCCGACCTGGAGAACCTGCGCCGGGCCATGCGGCCCGCGACGAAGCTGGTGTACGTGGAGACCCCCAGCAATCCCGCCATGTCCGTCACGGACATCCGCGCCGCCGCGGAGATCGCCCACGCCGCCGGGGCCCTGCTGGTGGTGGACAACACCTTCGCCAGCCCCCACCTGCAGAAGCCCCTGGACCTGGGCGCGGACGTGGTGCTGCACTCCGTGACCAAGTTCATCAACGGCCACGCCGACATCGTCGGCGGCATCGTCGTGGCGAACACCGAGGCCCTGCACAAGCAGCTCCGGGCCATGCTCGTGAACCTGGGCGCGAACATGGATCCGCACCAGGCCTACATGGTCAGCCGCGGCCTCAAGACCCTGGCCCTGCGGGTGGAGCGCGCCCAGGAGAACGCCCAGGTGGTGGCGGGCTGGCTGGCCAAGCACCCCGCCATCGCGTGGGTGCGCTACGTGGGCCTGCCATCCCACCCCCAGTTCGAACTGGCCAGGCGCCAGATGTCGGGCCCCGGCTCCATGATCGCCTTCGAGCTCAAGGGCGGCACCGAGGCCGGCAGGGTCCTCATGGACAACGTCCACCTGGCGGGCCTCGCGGTCTCACTGGGGGGCGTGGAGACCCTGATCAGCCATCCCGCCTCCATGACGCACGCCGGCATGGCCCGGGAGGACCGCCTTGAGGCGGGCATCACGGACGGACTGGTCCGCCTGTCGGTGGGCATCGAGGACCTGGAGGACATTATCCAGGACCTGGAGCAGGCCCTGGCCCGCGTCCACTGAAGCTTTCCCCTTTCCCTAGGAGTCGCCATGACCTGGCTCGAACCCATCGGTGCCCGCATCCACCCCGCCAATTTCGGCCCCATGCGCGCGAGTTCCACCCATGCCCGCATCGAGGGGTCCTGCGGAGACACCATGGAATTCTGGCTGAGCATGGAGGACGTCACGGTCCTCAAGGCCACCTTCACCACCGACGGCTGCGAGACCTCGGTGGCCTGCGGCAGCGCCGCGGCCCACCTGAGCCAGGGCAGAAGCCTGGGCGAGATCCGGAAGATCCGCCCCATCGACGTGCTGGACCTGATCGGTCAGGGCGATAACGAGGAGGCCCACCACTGCGCGGACCTGGCCCTGCGCACCCTGGGCAAGGCCCTGGAATTCCACGAGAGGAACCTGAAGGCCAAGAAGGAGCCCTGCGCCGGCGGCTGCGGGGAGACCTGCGCGGAACCGTCCTGCGAGGGCTGCGGCCAGGATGCCGCGTGTTCCCGGCCCCCCCTGGACGCGGGCGTGGGCCAGGTCCGCCGCCGCCTCCTCGTGATGTCAGGCATGGGCGGCGTCGGCAAGAGCACCGTGGCCGTGAACCTGGCCATGGGCTTCGCCGCGGAAGGCCTGTCCGTGGGCCTCCTGGACGTCGATCTGCACGGCCCCAGCGTCCCCAGGCTGCTCGGCCTGGACCACGAGACCCTGCACATGGAAGGGGGGACCCTCCTGCCCGTGGAACTCGGCCCCCTGAAGGTGATGTCCATGGGCTTCGCCCTGCAGCCGGGCCAGGCGGCCATCTGGAGGGGACCCATGAAGGCCGGCGTCGTTGACCAGTTCGTCCAGCAGGTGCAGTGGGGGCCCCTGGACATGCTGGTGGTGGACTGCCCCCCGGGCACGGGGGACGAACACCTCTCCGTCCACCAGGCCCTGGGCGCCCTGGAAGGCGCGGTCATCGTCACCACCCCCCAGGAGGTGGCCACCCTGGATGCCCGCAAGGCCATCACGTTCTGCCGCACCGCGGGCATCCCGGTGCTCGGGATCCTGGAGAACATGAGCGGCTTCGTCTGCCCCGCCTGCGGCACCTGCACGCCCATCTTCCGGGAGGGCGGCGGCCAGCTCCTGGCGGAGGAACTGGGCCTGCCCTTCCTGGGCGCCCTGCCCCTGGACCCGGAAGTGGGCGCGGGCGGGGAAGCCGGCCTGCCCCGCCTCTACGCCGGGGGAGACGAAGGGGCCGCCCGGGCTTTCCGGCCCGTCCTCCAGGCGCTCCTCCAGGGCAGCGGAGCCCCCGTCCGATGACCGGGGCGGCCGTGATCCTCCACCCCCTCGGCGTGATCCGCACCCCCCACCAGGACCCGGACCGGACCCCCATCCAGCCCTGCTTCGCGGGCGCCGCGCCGGGGGAGGTCCAGCTGGACCCGGCCTACGCCGAGGGACTGGAGGGATTGGCGGCCTTCAGCCACGCGTTCCTGATCTATCACCTGCACAGGGCCACGCCCGGGCCCCTTCGCGTGAAGCCCTTCATGCTGGACGAGCTCAAGGGGGTCTTCGCCTGCCGCTACCCGCACCGCCCCAATGCCCTGGGCATGAGCCTCGTGAAGATCCTCGCCGTCGAGGGGGACCGGGTGCGCTTCGAGGGGGCCGACATGCTGGACGGCACCCCCCTGCTGGACATCAAGCCCTACTACCCCAAGGCGGATTGCCCCGACGCGGCCTGGGGGGGCTGGACGGACCGGGTTGGCATGGACGAGGCGTGGAGGATCGGAACCCGGCAGACGCGAACCTGTCTGGTTCCCGAAGGGACCTACATCCACGCTGACCGTTTGCCGAGCCAGCCGCTAGACTGAACCCATCCCCATCCCATTCCCTGTACAACCCGGAGGGTCGGCCATGACCAAGATCGGCATCATCATCTGCGGGCGCTACCAGACCTGCGGAGGCGGCAAGTGCTTTCGCGCCCTGCGGGAGCGCCGGGGCTCCTTCGCGCGCTACGCCCCGGACGAGCAGGTCGAGGTCGTCGGCTACTCCACTTGCGGCGGGTGCCCGGGCGGCAACATCGAGTATGTCCCCGAGGAGATGAAGAAGAACGGCGCCGAAGTCATCCACCTGGCCACCTGCTTCCTGGTGGGCTACCCCCCCTGCCCCGACACCGCCCGCTTCAAGGCCTTCATCGAGACCGCCCACGGCCTGCAGGTGGAGATCGGCTCGCACCCGATCCCCCAGAAGTACCTGGAACGCCACGCGCGGCTGCCGTTCTGGCAGGAGCAGGACACCTTCCGCCTGGCCGCGCCCCTCATGGCCGAAGCCGATGAGATCAAGCTCGCCTACAACTGACGGGTCCACGGAGGGGAGTGGGAGCCACCTGGCCGTCCAGCGCGTCCTCGTGACCCGGCCGAAGGAAGGGTCCGCCCTCGCCGCCGAGCTGTTCGCGGGCGTCCGCATCGCCGCCATCGGCCGGGGCACGGCGCAGGCTCTCCAGGAAAGGGGCCTCCACGCGAGTGCACGGTGGAGGGCCTCATCGTGGCCATGGAGCCTAGAACGGCCCTGAATCCAGACTCCTCGTAACGCCTCCCGTCACCTCCGCGAAGCGGAGCACGCGCCGGCCCTTGTGGTCTCTCAGGAATTCAGCCGCATCGTCCGCGGATGCGAACGGCACCAGCTCGTGCCCCATGGGGCCCAGCACATCGGACCCCACCACGTACCAGGCGGCCTCCGCCGGGATCCGCTTCAGGCCGTAGAATTCGGTGACGAACAGGGCACCGACGCCCTCCCGCTTGCGGCCGGGCAGGAAGGCCCCGGGGGCCTGGAGGAACTTGAACAGGTCCTTGGCGCCGTCGAAGTGGTGGACGCCGCCGTCCTTCCAGACCACCGCGGCCTGCCAGGCGGGGTACTTGGCCACATTCATGCCGCAGACCGGGCAGAGGTCCCGCGGGCCTGGCCTGGGAGGCTCCCTGGGCGCCTGGGTGAGGAGGGCCGCCACCAGCAGGAATCCCGGTACCGGCATCAGGGCCTGGCCCCTGGCGTGCCAACTTCCTGCATCCGCCTGCGGCGCTCCGCGCGCATCTTGCGGATGCGGGCGACGTCCTTGGACATGTCGGTGTAGGCGGCCAGGAGGGCCTGGTCGAAGTTCACGAGTTCGCCGCCCTGGGCGGCCTGGGCGGCCTTGGCGGCGGCCGCGGTCCCGAAGGCCACCTTGCTGGAGGCGGTCATGACGCCAGGCAGCTTGCTGCCCACCAGGAAGGTGGCCCGGTCCACGTCCACCAGCGGCGCGATCTCGCCGGCGGCCCCGTTGTCCCCCACCCAGATGCCCACGGGATCCCGGTCCACGTGGAGGGAGAGACTGATGGCCGCGCAGTGCAGGGAGCAGGTGCCTTCCAGCAGGCCGTCGCTGTACTGCACGAGCATCCGCGCCTTGTGGAACATCTTGCGGTCCATCCCGCAGTAGGGACATTTGGGGCACTTCGCCAATTCGTTCTCCGGAATCACCGCTGCGGCAGGCCGCCCGGCAACGCCCTGGGCGGGCGCCGGGGTCGCCCCGAACGCCAGTCCGAGGCAGAAGCAGAGACTTCGCATGAGAATCCCGCGTGCCGGCATGGGGCACCTCCTTCAGAAAAGGATGAGATGGGACCGCCCGAGGATGGCAAGGGCGACCAGGAGAACCAGGAGGAAGCCCGCGGCCGCCACCCGGGAAAGCCGGGCGGATACCGCGGGCACGAGGGCCGACAGGGTCGGAACCCCGCGGAAGGGCTGGAGGACCGCGGTGCCCAGACCCGCGGCCGTGGCCAGGAACAGCGGGATGTAGAGGGCGTAGCCGACGAAGTGGAACTCCGCCTTGAGCATGCAGAACGGGCAGTGGTGGTGGGGATGCTCGTAGACGTAGAGCGACAGGAAGGAGGTGATGCCGGCAAGGGTGGCGGCGAAGGCCGCGGCGCTGGCCAGGCCCGTCAGGTATCCGCCCCGGCGGCGCAGGAACCAGGCCGCGGCCACGGCGAACGCCAGGCAGCCGAACAAGGCCGCCATGGCCGGGCCCGGAGGAAGTGCCGCCAGGTCGCCCGCGAGCCCTCCGGCCCCTTCGGCGAAGAGGCTGCCGCAGCAGGATGTGAGCGTCTGGGCCCGCAGGCCGGAAAGGTAGGTCCACTGGAGCGCCAGGACCGCCGACGCCGGGAGCAGCAGCCCGATCATCAGGGCGTACTTGATCCTCACCAGCGGATAGTCGCGGCCCAGGGAATCCACATGGTTCAGGGTCAGCCACATGCCGGCCAGGAAGAACAGGGCCACCTGGCCCAGCAGCGCCCCGAAACCGAACCGGCCCGCGTTGAGGGTGCCCACCGCGCACATGGCCCCGGGGAACTGCACCGCCATGCGGTCGGCGTTGAAGACGAAGAGCAGGATCCCGGCGAGCTGCAGGGCCATGACGAACGCCACGAGGGTGGAGAAGAGGTAGGTCCTGCGCTCGAGCCGCAGCTGCAGTTCCGAGCCGCTGGCCAGGTCCCACCGCCGGATGACCTGCAGGGCGAAGGGCGCCGCCGCCAGCAGCACCGCCACCCCCAGAGCGGAGATCAGCAGGAGGGTAAGGACCGCCGCCTGCAGGATCATGGCTCCAACCGCCCGTCCCGGATGCCCACCACCCGGTGGACGGCGCCGCTTTCCACCACGAGGGGATCGTGGCTGGTGAAGATCACCGTGCGCCCGCCCGCGTTGAGTTCCTCCAGGAGGCCCACGAACTGCCGGGAGAGGACCGAGTCCAGATTGGCGGTGGGTTCGTCCGCGATCAGCACCTCCGGATCGTTGATGAGGGCCCGGGCGATGGCCACCCGCTGCTGCTCCCCCGCCGACAGCCACTCCACCCGCTCCTGGCCCCGCCGGCCCAGGCGGAGCTGTTCCAGCAGTCCGAGCGCCCGGTCCTGCACGTCCCGCCGGGGACGGCCCGTGGGCACGGCGGGCAGCATGACGTTCTGGAGGACCGAGAGGCCCCGGATGAGGTGGAACTGCTGGAAGACGAAGCCGAAGCTCCGCCGGCGGAGGTCCGTGAGGAAGCGCTCGGGCAGGCTTGAAACCACCTCGCCCTTGAAGGTCACGCGGCCCGCGGTCGGCCGGGCCAGGCAGCCCACCAGGGTCAGCAGGGTGGTCTTCCCGGACCCGCTGGGGCCCCGGAAGGCGGTGATCTTCCCCGCCTCGATGACCAGGTCGATGCCGTCCAGGGCCCAGAACTCGTTGGGCCGGCCCTGGTTGAAGGCCTTGCGGAGACCCGACAGCGCGATCATGACCGCATCACCGAATCGGGGTCCGTGGTGGCCGCGCGCCAGGTGGGCACCAGCACCGCGGCCGTGTAGGGCACGCAGGTTAGCAGGAGGAGGGTCAGGAGGTCCAGGCCGTCCAGGACCGGTGTCAGGGTGAACCGGGGGTAGAGCACCGCCCAGCCCTTGAGCACGGGTTCCAGAAGGCCCGCGCCACCATGGAACACGTGGGCATAGGCGGCCACGTACCCCAGGACGAAGGCCGAGAGGCACAGGAGGACGCCCTCCCAGGCCTTTATGCGCAGGATGTCGCCGGTCTCCCAGCCGATGGCCTTGAGGATGCCGATCTCCCGGCGCTCCTCGGCCGAGAGCCCCGAGGCCTTGTCCCAGGCCAGGATCCCGAAGGCCAGCAGGGCGCCGGCGAACAGGGCCAGGACCAGGCCCTCCCTCCAGTCGAAGAGCGAGGCGTAGGTGCGAAGGCTGTCATCCCGCAGGATGGCCCGGGCATCCGGCAGGTCCCGCACCAGCTTGGCGGCGACGGTGCGCGCCTCCTGGGGATTGGCCACGGAGAAGGCCAGGTCAGTGAAACAGCCCTCGGGATAGGCGAAGAACGCGCGGAAGTCCTTCTCGGAGACCAGCACCAGGTCGGCGCTGGCCAGTTCGGTGCTCTGCGGCAGCACAGCGGCGATCCGAAAGGCGCGCAACTCGCCCGTGTAGGACCGGAAGGCCAGCGTGCCCCCTTCCGCCAGGCCGCGTATGCGCGCCAGGGCCGGGCCGATGGTGATGGTGCCGTCCCCCGGGGCCGATTCCGTCACCATGAACGTATAGTTCGCCTGGAGGACGGGATCGAAGTAGTACCCCCACAACCGGCCCTCCACCTTCTGGACCCCCCGGATACGGCCCAGGCGCTCCCGGTAGCCGGGGGGGACCAGCTCGTGCCGTCCGGCCACCATGCGCTGCAGGATCACTTCGGGCGTGCCCGCAAGCACCGCCGCCGCCTCCTGCCGCAGCGCCCGGGTGAAGAGCGTCACGGAGGCCATCAGGAAGACCAGCAGCGCGAAGACCGCCAGCAGGCCCAGGTTGCGAGCCTTGCGCCGCGCCAGGGAGGCCAGCGTGAAATCCAGAAGGGCGAGCTGGCGCTCAATCCCGGCGCGCATGGGACCTCGGAGGCAGCAGGCTGCCGCTGGGGAAGTGATCGAAGGCCAAGGGATGGTCCTGGAACGCCGAATGGCGGTCTGCCTGGGTTGGGTGGCGCGTGTACCGCGCCTCGTTGAAAAGGGCCAGGTCGGTGAGACCGGCCTGGGCCGCGAACCGCGCCGTCCCGGCCTGCTCCGCACGCCGGGCCCGCCGGATCCTGGCCGCGTCCAGGAACGTCAGCCCCAGCAGCAGCACCAGCGCGCCCAGGGCCAGAAAGGCGCGGATGGCGGGGCGGAGGCTCACAGGACCTTCCGCGCGGCGGCCAGGATCTGCGCCTCCGTGGCGCCCCGTCCCAGGACCGCCGCCAGCCTGCCGTCCGGGGCCACCACGTAGATGCGTTCCGTGTGGCCCACGTCGTAGCTGCCGTCGGCACGGGGCTCCTGCCTGAGGTAGGCCGCGTCGTAGGACTTGGCCACGGCGGCGATCTCCGCCGGGGTACCGGTGAGACCGGTGAGGGCCGGGCTCACAAAGGCGGCGTAGTCCTTCATGCGGGCGGGGGTGTCCCGCCCGGGGTCCACGGTCACCAGGATCAGCCGCACCCGGGCCTGCTCCGCGGGCGTCAGGTGGCCGAAGGCCAGGGCGCCGTTGCGCAGGTGGGAGGGACATACGTCCGGGCAGTGGGTGTAGCTGAAGAAGAGGAGGAGCGCCTGGCCGCGGAGGGTCCGGGTGTCCAGCGGGCCCTCCGGGGCCCGCAAAACGAAGTCTCCGCCTTCCGGGAGCTTTCCCCCAGGCCGCCCGCAGGCGCAGACCGCCAGGATCCCCACCGCGAGGAACGACCTGAACCGTGGGTGCCAAGACATGCCGGGAAGTGTACCAGGGCACCGCCCAAAGCCAATGAGCATATACTCTTTTGGGCGCCTTACCTGGTGGAACGCGCCCCCGGATCCTCATATCCCGTGACCATCGCCCGCAGAAGGCTCAGCGGCGTCTTCCCTGTGGTGGCCAGGTAGATGTGCCCGATCAGGAAGGCCAGGAAAAAGTAGGCCCCCAGGGTGTGCGCTGGCCCCAGGACCCTCAGCCCGCCCAGCATCTCGAACACGGAGGGCCAGCGGGTGACCCCCCACATCAGGAGTCCAGTGAGGATCTGGTAGGGCAGGAGGAGGTTGAGCAGGGACAGGTAGGTGACCCGCTGCAGGGGGTTGAGCTTGTGCCTGGCGTCGGTCTCGAAGGGGTGGGGTTCACCCTTGAAAATCCCGTAAAGGTAGAAGCGACCCTGGCGCACGGCGCCTTCCGTGAAGTCGTCCATGCGGGGCAGGAAGTGATGGTACTTTTCCGCCGTGAAATGGTAGAAGAGGCCCAGGAACGCGTTGGCGATCAGGGCGAAGGCGAGCCAGGTGTGCAGCGTCAGAGCCCGCATCATGGAACCGAAGATCCCGACCCGGTCCGGGTAGTGGAGGGAAAAGCCGGTCAGGACCAGCAGCACCAGGGCCGTGGCCTGGATCCAGTGCCACACCCGCTCGTGGAGGCTGTAGAGAGGTTCGGTCATTTGGAGGCTCCCAGGAAACGGATCAGGCCGTGGATCAGGCTGAACAGCAGGGCCCCGGCCACGGAAAGCCAGCCGAGGACCTCGACCCCCATCACGCGGCTGTTGCCGATGAGGTAGAAAGACTTGAGCAGGGACCGGTTGTCGAAGGCCGGCTCCTTGCCGGAACGGTCGAGGATGTCCACCCGCTTGCCGCCGTAGAAGACCGGAACGCCTTCGGGGAGGTAGTCCACCAGATCGACGGCCCGGTGCAGGATGCTGTCCCTGCCATGGCAGGCCTTGCAGTCCCGGATAGCCTGGGCCTTGCCCATGGTGCTGTGGCTCATGGCCCAGGGAACCACCTCCGCCCGCAGCTCGGGCGCCTCGACGCCGGCGTAGGTCCGGAGCAGCTCCTTGACCAGGGCCACCTTGGCGGGGGTGTCGTACCGGGCCTGCGGGAAATCGATGATGCCCTCCTTGTCGGCGAAGGCCGCCAGGATCTCGGGCCGGTACTCCCAGCCGCCCCCGGCCTTGCGGTCCAGGAAGAAGGCCTTCTGCATCTGCCAGGTGAAGGCGGGGCGGCCCTTGGCCTGGTCGAACCAGTAGAGGCCGGTGATGAGGTTGGTGGGCCGGATCTCCAGGTGCCCGTCCCGGGCGGCGGTGGGCACATAGGCGGGCTTGAAGCCGGTGACTTCGGACTCGGGGTCCACGATGTCCCCCTTGACGCCGCGGAAGGTGATCTTGCTGGCACCGGTGTCCATGAGGAAGGCCCACTCGTCGCTTCGATAGGCCCAGAAGTGCACCTCGGGGATGTGGCAGGTCTGGCAGGCCAGCGCCTTGAAGTGCTGGGCCTTGTAGGGAAGGAAGGCGTGGGCCTTCTCCGCGTCATGGCACTCGGAGCAGCCCCGCATGGTGTTGTGGCGGGTGATGTTGACGGTCTCGGGGGGGATGTTGCCCCGGGCGAAGTTGTGGTCGGGGCGCTTCAGGTATTCGGCCAGGTCCTCGCCCGCGGGCTTGTAGCTCAGGTGCTTGGAGGGGTCGGCCTGGAGCTTGCGGCCGGGGTTGTTGGGGGAGAAGTGGCAGTCGATGCAACCCAGGCCCTTGGCGGCGTGGATGTCCCACGGGTAGTCCATCTTCTCCCTGCCCACGATGTTCGGGGAGCGTGTCTCGCTGATCTTGCTGCCGTTGTACACCCAGCCCGCCTTTTCGGCGCCCCGCAGGATATCGGCGTGCTGGATGGGCTGGATCGAGTCCGCCCTGAGGGCCGAGAACCCGTGGCACTGGGCGCAGGCATCCAGAGGAGGGTCGGACAGATCCAGCACTTCGGACTTGACGGTTCCGTTGGCATTGAAAGCCTGTCGGTTGTATGAGAAGCGCCCCTTGGCGTCCTTCGAGACGATCCCGCTATTCGCGAGGGTGCCGTTGTTGGCCCAGCGGAAGGCGCCCGCGGCCATGGCTTCCCTGCGGTAGCCCCGGCTGGCCCGGGGCGTGTGGCACAGGAAGCAGTCCGCCTCGGCCACGCCGCTCTTGTGCCAGTCCCAGGGCGTCACGGCGCCCGTGAGCCGGTCCCGCACAGTGTAGCTGGGGTCCAGGGGTCCGTCGGCCTTGGCCTCCGGGGAAAGCAGCTGCCGCCCTTTCAGGTCGAACTCGGAAATGCCTCCGCCGGTGTGGCACACGCCGCACTTGGTCAGCCATTCCGGCTGGGTGAGGTCCACGTCGGCCGGGTCGGCCACCGTCGCGGGCGTGAGCTGCCGGTTGGGCAGGATCGAGAACTTGCCAAACATGCCGGGCGAGGTGTTGAAGGAAGCGAAACCGTGCCCCTTCAGCAGGTTTCGATCCATCTCGGTCTTGCCCTGCTGGAAATGGAAGCTGTCGGTGATGAAGGCGTAGTCGTGGCATTCCCCGCAGGTCTTCCGGGTGCTGATCGCCTTGGCGCTGGCAAGCACGTTCCGGCCATCCTCGTCCTTGAGGACGATCGAGGGGTGGGCCATCCTGAGGGAAGGCTGATTGGGGAGGGCGGCTGGCAAGGCCATGGCACTCACGAGCAGCGCCAGCGCGAGCCGGGAGTTCCCTCCCCGCCTGGGGAAGGGCCAGGAACCTGGATTCATTTTGTATCTCCTTGCGGGTGCTCCGGCGGCCCGGAATGCGAGTTCAGTGCTTGGCTGCGGATTGGAGGACCTTGAGGAGATGGTCGAAAAGGCTGGCGTAGGACTTCGCCCCTGGAATGCCCTCAAGGGAGGAGGGCACCGTGAGCACCGTCAAGCCCGGACGTTCTCTGCAAGCCTCCACATACTCAGGAGGCGTGTTGGGATCCACCAGGACGATCTGCGCCTTCATCTGGGTCACGTAGTCCAGCAGCGCGGCCGGGGCCGGCAACTGCCCGGGCGTCGCCTTGCACACGATGAACTTGGGGCCGCCCATGCTCGAGAAGTTTTGCCAGCCGCACTGGAAGCTGAAAATCCGGACACCGTGGAGGGGCTTGAGGTCCTTCTTCCACCGGACGAGATCGGCCTTCAGGGCCGCGATGAAGGCCGCGGCATTGGCATGGAAATAGACTTCCGACGCGGGGGCCGCCTTGCTCAGGCCCTTGGCGACGTTGCGGGCGATCACGGCGCCGTTCTCGGGATTGAGCCAGAAGAAGGGATCGCCGGCCGAATACAGCGGGTCGGCGAAGCCCTCGCAGGTGCTGAAGGGCACGTTGGTCCGGAAGGCGCTCGGAGAGACGTCGACCCACTGGACGGCTGCGGTGGTGGCGCCCGGGGCCACCTGCAGAACCTTGTTTATGGCCTCCGTCTCCCGCAGGAAACCCGTCCAGACGATGACGCGGGCCTTGGTGAGCAGGTCCTTGGCGGACGCTTCCACGGCCAGGTCCTTCCGCAGGATGCAGCCCTTGAACAGGCTGAAGGTCTCCACCTGGTTGCCGCCCACCGCCTTGACGATGGCCTCCACGTCGGCCTCGGCCACGGCCACCGGCAGCCGTTTGCCTTCCCCGGCCAAGGCCACGGCCGCCAGCCCTCCGGCGGCGAAGAGTGTGAGAAGCGCGCGCAGCGCCTTTTTCGTGACAGGGTTGTTCATCAAGCACCTCCAGGAATGGGCGGGTTGCCGGGCGCACCAGGAATCCGGAAACGGGGTTCATGCAGAGCCCCCGTCGTGAATGCCGTGAGGACCTCGCGCACCTCCCCGGCGATGCCGGACAGCACCTGGATGCCCATGGCCTCCAGGTGTATCTTCAGGACCGTCCCGATGGCTCCGCAGAGCAGCATTTCCGTGCCCATGGCCTGGAGCCTCACGGCCTTCTCGAAAGGGTCGGTTGGTCGGCACTTCTTGTTCGCGAGCTTCTGGAAGGCCATGCCTTCCACCTGCCAGAAGGTGACCCTGTGGCAGAAATCAAAGGTCGGCGAAACACGACCATGAAAAGTTGGAACGGCCACCAGCATGAAACCTCCAGTCATGGGAGGGCAAACGGCGGGCCAAAACGTTAACTGATATTTTAATTACACTTTATTTGCAAAATTGCCACTGAGTCGCTGCCTGATTGCAAAGCGCACCCCTCCCAAGGGGCTTGAGATTGCAACCTGCACCCTCCGTTCAGATCCGCTTCAGTTTTCGCCAAAGGGTGGTCTTGTTAATGCCCAGTTCCTTGGCGACTTCCACCCGGTTGCCGCCATGGCGTTCCATGGCCGCCAGGATCATGGTCCTTTCCATCCCCTTGAGATCCGGCGCCGCGGGCACGTCGGCCCTGGCCCTCCAGGGCGCGGCCAGGGTCGGAGGCAGGCATTCCGGGCGGATCAAGGTGTGCCTGCACAACACGCAGGCATGCTCGACCGCGTTCTCCAATTCCCGGATATTGCCCGGCCACCCATAGCGCATGAGCGCTGCCATGGCCTCCGGCGTGAAGCCGCGGACCTGCTTCCCGTGCAGGCCATTCTGCTTCTCCAGGAAGCGGTGGGCCAGGGCCGGAATATCCTCCGCCCTTTCGCGCAGAGGGGGGATTGCAATCTGCAATACGTTCAACCGGTAATAGAGGTCCTCGCGGAACCGCCCCGCTTCCATCTCGGCGCGCAGATCCTTGTGGGTCGCGGCCACGAAACGCACATTGGCCTTGAGGGTGCCGTTGGACCCCAGCGGCTCGTAGGTGCGCTCCTGGAGGACCCGGAGCAGGCGCACCTGGGTGGCCGGGGAGATGTCCCCGATCTCGTCCAGGAAAAGCGTCCCGCCCTCGGCGGCGGCGATGCGCCCCTTGCGTTCCTTCTTCGCGTCGGTGAAGGCCCCCGCCTTGTGCCCGAACAGTTCGGCTTCGAGCAGCGTGTCCGGCAGGGCCCCGCAATTCAGCGTCACCAGCGGTTTGGGGAACCGGGGGCTCAGCTTGTGGAGGGCCCTGGCCATGAGTTCCTTCCCGGTGCCGCTTTCGCCGAGGATGAGCACGGTGCTGTCGCTTTCCGCGATAATGGGGAGCAGCTTGAACACCTCCTGCATTCGGTGGCTGGCGGAGATGATGTCCTGGAAGGTGGCGCGGCCATGCACGGCCTTGCGCAGCTCCTCGACGAGGGTCATGTCGCGAAACGTCTCCACCCCGCCGACGACCGCTCCGTTCGCGTCCCTCAGGAGGGCCGTGCTCACGCTGATGGGAAGCCGTTGACCGGAGGCCGTGAGGATGTTCACCTGCTTGTTGACGATGGGAGCCCCGCTTTCCAGGGTCTCCTTCAAGGCGCATTCGCCTTCGCAGATGTCAGCCCGGAAGACTTCGCAGCAAGGCTGGGCCAGGGCCGCGGTCGCCGAAACCCCCGTGATCTCGGCGGCCGCCCTGTTGAAGGACGTGACCCGGAAGCCACCGTCCACGGTGAACACGCCGTCATTGATGGAATCCAGGATGGTCCGCAGGTCCAATGGGGGCCCCGGGAACGCCGCGCCCGGCTTGACTGAACGTGTTCGGCCCACCGATCACCTCATGGTTGCTGGGTAAACCGCCTCCGGCCCGTCGGGAGCCCGGTTCGGTAGTGGCGAAGTCAGTAGCCTTCGCCATCCGCCGCCGCCTGGGCTTTGCCCCGGAAAAGGCGGAAGATCATTGCGAAAGTGGAATGTGGCCTTGTACCCGAACTGCACCCGATGCCAGAAAGGCGGACCACCCATGGGACCTCCGAGCCGAAGCGGACTAGGCTTCAGGGTAGGTCAATTTAAGCATATGCCCAATAAAAAGATACCGGCCAGGTGTCCTTAATCGGACTCGGGATCCACGGTATAGGCTCCGCCTTCGATGCGAAGGGCCAGTCCCCCGACGAGCGCCTCGGTCACCTTGCGATGGGCCGCATCCAGGACCCTCCCGAAGGTGGCCCGGGACACGCCCATCCTTTCCGCCGCGGCCTGCTGGTAAAGCCCTTCCTGGTGGGCCAGCCGGAGGGCCTCCAACTCCTCAAAGCCGAGCGTGACCTCCTCCAGTTCCATGAGGGGCACCCCCCGGGGCTTGAAATAGCGCGCTCCGGGCAGTTCTTCGACTCGCTTGCAGCAGGGACGGCGTGGCACTCGGCTCTCCAGAGATGACTATTCCGTCTTCTCCCCCGCCCTGTCCAGCCTTCAGACGGGCAGGGCCACCTGGGCCTCGAAATGGCGGACCCCCCGGAGGGTCCAGGTCTTAAGGAGGGCGCCCAAATACCACGCCTCCAGTTGGCCCGTGACCGGCCCGCCCTTCTCACTGTCCAGGATGCAGTGGAAGGCCGCCTGCACGGGCGCGTCGGTTCGGCAGAAGGATGAGGCCAACTGGTGATCGTCGACGGTGAAGCCGCCGCCATAGTCCAGGAGGTTCCCAAACCTGCCGGAAATCCGGAACCGGACGCCCTCGCCCCCCTGGACCCTCACGACCCACAAGAGGCCGCATTGCCGCTTCCAGCCCTCAAGGCCCTTGGGCAACACCTGGGCCACCGCCCGGGTCCGGGTGCAGGCAGGGGGCCCCATGACCAGGAGGAGCCCAGGGATAACCATCAAACTCGAGAACGACCCATTTCTGCCCATGCGCAACCTCCCCCATGAACGATCGCTAGCCAACGCCTGCCCAGGCCAAGGGCGACTCAAGCGAACGGGCACCCTCCCCCCGAGCAGCAGGAGCCACCCATGGCCGGTCCCGGCTCCTTGGCCCCGGCGAAGGCAAAAGCCGTCGTGGAAAGCTGCCGTTTCATCCCCGACGCGCAGCCACAGGAAGGGCAATCATGTTCTGCGCTCGCCCCCATGGATTCCAGGTTTTCCGCCCACTGACCGCAGGATCCGCACTTGTACTCGTAGATGGGCATGGCCCCTCCCTTGAAACATCTATATAATCCTATAGCTTGATTAGAATACAAGAAAGTATCTTCACCCGCTTTCCAGGAAATGCGCTTCCATCAGACCAGAACGAGCAGGGGAGCAAGGATGAAGAGCATGGGGCACTCCGTGTGCGATCCGACTCGCGCGTCTCGTGATTGGGGATAGATCAAAGGGTTCGCCTGAACGTCTTGGCCGCGAGCAGCAGCGCCACCGTGCCTATGCCCAGGAGGAGGAGGATGTCCAACCCGACGCTTAGTGGGTCCACCTGCCTGAGCATCACGGTCCGGAGGCCCTGCACCACGTAGGTCATCGGATTGATGGACGCCAGGGCGCGGAGCCACGTCGGGAAGGCCTCCAGGGGATAGATGGCCCCGCTGGGGAAGAACAGGAGGGTGTTCAGCAGGCCCGCGAGGATCTTGGGGGTCATGGGGTCGTCGATCGGGCCCATGAGCAGGAACATCAGGGCGTTGAAGGCATATCCGACCGTGATGGTGAGGATCAGGACCCAGAGCAGGGACATGGGGAGGGCGATCAGGTTCACGCCGGCCAGGGTTGAGCCCAGCACGGCCACGAGGAATCCGCAGATGGTGGCCTTGACGGTGCCGGCGAGGACCATTCCGCCGACCAGGTCGAGGGTGCGGATGGGGGTCACCAGGAATCCCTCGTGAACCCCGCGGACCCGGTCCTCGTTGTAGAGCATGCCTCCGCCGAACATCACCGAGAGGAAGATCGCCAGGGCCATGATGCCGGGGAGCAGGAAATTGATGTAGCGGATATAGGGGTAGATCTCCACCTGGTCCAACGCGATGGAGCCTCTCAGCCGGGCCGCGTGGGGGGGCGCGTTCAAGGTGTCGACGATTTCCTGCATCTTCCTGCCGATGCCACCGCTGACGAAGGCGTCCGTGTTTCCAGGAGGAGGCCGATGCGGGGGGCCTCGTCCCGGAGGACCCGGCGGGTGAAGTGGGCGGGTATGATGACCGCGGCCTTGAGGCGGCCCTGGGCCACGGCCCCTTTCGCCTCGGCCTCGTCAGCGAGGGGCACGGTGCGGAACGTATCGGCGTTGGCGGCCACCGCCTGGAAGGCCTCCCGCAGGCGCACCGATTGGCTCCCGCCGTCCAGGTCCACGACGCCGACGGGGGACCGCGTGACCTTCCCTCCAAACGCGTTGCCCATGAGCAGGAGCTGCACGAGCGGACCGATCAGGGCGACCCCCAGGAGCAGCGGGGAATGGAAGAATTTCCGGAGCTCGCGCTCCGCGATGGCGAGCATGCCCATCATGCGACCTCCTTGCGGCGCCCCTCTGGGGCGCCCTGGGACCTGTCCAGGACATGCCCAGTGAAGTGGACGAAGACGTCATCCAGGGTGGTGGGTTTCACCGCGATCGAGGCCAGCTCCACCCCTTCCCGAACGGCGAGCTCCACGAGTCCGGTGATTGCCTTGGAGCCGTTCTCCGTGCGGAAATGCACGGTCTCCGTGTCAACCCGCGCGAGGTTCCGGATTCCAGGCAGTCGCTCCAATCGGTCCATCCAGCCGTCCGGAACGTTCACGAAGGAGGCCTCCACCAGGGTCCCCTCGGGGACGCTCCTTTTCAGGTTCTCGGGCGTGTCCATCGCGATCAGCGCACCGTGATCCACGATCGCGACCCGGTCACAAAGGAAGTCCGCCTCATCCATGTAGTGGGTCGTGATCAGCATGGTCATGCCCTGCGACCGGTTCAGGCGCTTCAGAAGCTCCCACACCCGCACGCGGGAAACGGGAGCTTGTGCACGAGATCGACGGCTTCGAGAAGCTCCTGGATGGCGGTTTCCCGCCGGAGCCTCTCCACCCCGTAAAGCTTGGCGTATATGGAGAGGTTTCCCCGCACCGTGAGATCCGTGTCGCTGGTCATGGCCTGGGGCAACACCCCGATGCTCTTCCGGACGGCGTCCGGGTGCGAGCGGACGCTGTGGCCGTCGATATGGACTTCGCCCTCCGTGAGGGGGACGAGCGCCGTCATCATGCGGATGAGGGTGCTTTTCCCGGCGCCGTTGGGGCCCAGAAGCCCCAGGATCTCCCCGGGTGCCACGTCGAGACTGATCCCTCCCACGGCCTCGAAGGCTCCAAAGCGCTTGACGGCATTCCGGACCCGGATCGACCCGGTGGGCATGCCCTCGGAATCGGGGCCGCTCATCGCCGCCTCCCGCGCAGGGAGGCCGGAATCACCGTCTCGGCCGTCATTCCTGGGACGAATCGGCCCTCCGGGTTCGGGATCCCCAGTTTCAGGCGGACCGTCCTGATGTCCCTCTTCTCGTCATTGACGTCCCGTTGGGTCGCGAAAAAGGTATGACCTGCTGGATGAACTGCCACTCAAGCGGATGCTCGCGGAAGAATTCGATCCTCAAACGCCATTGCCGCCAGAGTTCCCGCTCGAAGGGCGTCTCGGGTTCGAAACCCTCGACGACGAGATCGGCCAAGAGGGTCACCTGCTCCTGCCAGAGCTTGTAGATCAGGTCCTCCCTGTCCTCGTAGTAGATGTACAGCGTGGCCGGGGATACGCCCGCCGCCTTGGCGAGCTTCTGCATGGAGAAGGCGTCGAAGCCATCGAGCACCAGCATCTCGAGGGCGCACTGGCGGATCTTTCTGGCCTTTTCCGGATCCCGCTGGCGCATGCCGACCTCCCGATTTCAATAATAAACAAACGTTCGTTTATGCCAAGGAGGCGGTGACGGATGCCAAAGCGACGGACCCGTTGACCCGGTCGATGGCCACCGGCGATGAGGACTTCTCCATCGGCGGGTTCGCGGACGATGTGGCGGCGGTGGTGGATCGACTCCCATTCCCGCGGTTCTTCCTGGTCGGGCACAGCCTGGGGGCTTCCGTGGCCTCCTGCTTCGCGGGGAGGTATCCGGACCGGCTCCAGGGCCTGATCCTGGTGGACTTCGGAGGTGATCCCCGCGACGATGGCCCCGCTGAACTTGCTTGGCTGATGGACGGGCTTGCCCCTGCCAACTTCGAGACCTTCGCAGAGCAGGCCATGAAGACCTGCCTGCGCGGCGCCAGGACTGGCGTTGCCGACCGGGTCCTTGCGGGCTTGAAGGCCACACCCAGAAACAGCTTTTCCGGCGCTGTGCTGGGCCTGATGGACTTCGATCCCGTCGCCTCCCTTGCCCATGGACCGGACCGAAAGCTCCATCTCTATTCCTCTTTCCTCGACACCATGGGGCTCGTTCCCATCCATCAACGGGTCCATGGAATGGAGGCCGAGCAGATCCCTGACTGCAGCCATTGGGTCCATCTTGACGGTCCCGAACTGTTCAACCAATCGCTGCAGCAATGGTTGAACCCGGCGTCCCCACATCCACCTTTCCAGCCTCCACCCGAAGGATGAAATCGTAATCCTGCAACGTGCCCATCCGATGACGCAGCCCGCAAGGAGTTGAGGAAGATGAATACCCCTGTGACCGTATCCCGGGCGAGAGAAGGATGCGTTTCCTGTCCCAGGATACGGGTGTGCCCACGCCCTGCCTCGTCCGGCTTATTCCCCATGCTATGTTTGGGTGTTCACCTGCACATGACGGCACCTGTGGTGGAGACCCGGATGGCCTTGGAAATGCATGCTTCTCCATCCTGGCGGCGACGGCTTTCAGTCGCCCTCGGATTGGCCCTGGTGCTCCCTGGCATCCTCGGAGCATGGCACCTATGGGTGAACCGCGACCGCGGGGCGCGGGTCGCGCCGACAGCAGCAACGCCCTGGCGCCGGAAGGATCCCGCGCCCGGCGTGATCCACCTGGAACTCCATGGCCTGGGGTATGGACTTGGCCTGGCCCAGGGAACGGCAATGAAGGGGGAGATTCGCGAAATGGCCCGGTTCCTGCTGGAGGATTTCCTCGGGAAGGACGTGCTTGGCTCGGGAAGGGCATGGTTGGCCACCGGGACCACCATTCCCGTCACGCGGGGATCCTTCCTGAAACTGGAGCCCGCGTGGTGATCCGACCGAATCTCGCCCTTCCCTTACTCTTGGCCGGAGCGATGGTGGGTTGCCGAACTCCGAAGCTGGCGCCGCCACCAGCGGCGGTGACAGCCGCCTTCGAGGGAATGCCTTCCCGGCTTGAAAGCCATGTGCGCATGCTGGCCGAGACCCTCGCACCCAGGGACTCAGGCCACCCCGAGAACCTGGACCGGGTTGCGGCTTACGTGGAGGCCCGCTTCCGGGAGACCGGAGCCAAGGTCACCACCCAGCCCTACACCGTCGAGGGTCGTATCTACCGGAACGTCATCGCACACTTCGGCCCCGAAGAAGGCCCCTTGATCGTGGTTGGGGCGCATTACGACACCTACGGCGCCACGCCGGGAGCCGACGACAACGGCAGCGGCGTCGCGGGTCTCCTTGAACTGGCCGGACTCCTGGCCATGGAAAGCCAGCATCATCCCATCGACCTGGTCGCCTACACTCTGGAGGAACCGCCCTTCTTCCGCACGGAGCACATGGGCAGCGCCCACCACGCGAAAGGCCTCAAGGATGCGGGCAGGAGGGTGAAGGCGATGGTCGCCCTGGAGATGATCGGGACGTTCTCGGACGCGCCCCAAAGCCAGGGCTATCCCATCGGCCTCCTGAAACTGTTCTATCCCTCCCAGGGCAATTTCATTGCCGTGGTGGGCAACCTTGGAGGCTTCGGCCTGACTCGCCTGGTCAAGGGGGCCATGCGGTCCGCCACCCCCCTGCCGGTCCGATCCATGAATGCCCCCAAAACCCTTCCCGGCATCGACTTTTCTGATCATCGCAATTACTGGAAGGAGGGCTTCCCGGCCGTCATGGTGACGGACACGGCCTTCAACCGTAACCACGCGTATCACGAAGCCGGAGACACTCCCGGACGGCTTGATTACCGTCGGATGGCGTTGGTCGTAAAGGGGGTCAGGGAGGTCGTTGCGGCCCTGGGACGAGGCGACGACTGAGATCACCTTTATTAACCCAGACATAGCAGACGAGGAGACCTACAATGGCCCGGCACGGCGACATGGCGGGACCCAGCCGCCGCGAATGAACGATATCGATAACAGAAGCGCCATCCATCCTGGGAGGATTGCCATGAAAGCTGCTACTTGGTTCTGCCGAGTCCCCCTTTCCTTCCTATTTTTAGCGGCCCTGCCTCTGGCCGCCCAGGTGGGCTGGTCCAACTACGAGGTTCCCGGCAAGGACGAAGGAACTCCGGCCATCACGGTGGCGCTCTACTACCCCAGCCCCTCGCAATGCCGGGACATCCCCATGGGCCCCTTCAGGATCCACGCCGCCATCAAGGGTGAGCAGGAACCCACCGTCAAGGGCCTGATCGTGGTGAGCCATGGACTTGCCGGGTCGGAACTCGCCCATGGCCGATTGGCCGAGGCCCTGGCCGCCCGTGGGTACCTGGTGGCCGCCCTCCGCCATCCGGGCGACAACTGGATGGACAGCTCCTTGTTGAACAAAACCCCGGAGCGGTACTTCTCCGAGCGGCCGCGTCAGGTTGGCCGGGTCATCGATGCTTTGTTGGCCGACCCCGCCTGGAAGGACCGCATCGCCCGGGACGCCAAGGGCCCGAGGATCGGCGCCATGGGCCATTCGGCCGGGGGCTATACCGTCCTGGCCCTGGCCGGGGGTGTCGCCGACCCCACCCAGTCGACCCGGCACTGCCGGGAGGAAGGCAAGGACGACCCTCTGTACTGCCGAACCGTCGGATCCTTGCGGCCCGTCGCCCAACCCCAGGTCGGCCCGCCCCTCAAGGACGACCGGGTCCGCGCCGTGGTGGCCCTGGCCCCCCTGGGCGTCCTGTTCACGGCCGAGTCCTTGGCCAAGGTCCAGGTCCCGGTGGCGATCCATGCCGGAGCAAAGGATCGCTGGCTGGTCCCGCGCTTCCACGCCATGTGGATCGCAAAGAACCTACCCGGCGCGGAACTGCACATGGTGCCCAACGCCTGGCACTTCGCCTTCATGGATACCCCAAGCATCCCCATCCAGACACCGGACGGCGACATCGCCGCCGACCCACCCGGGTTCGACCGGGCCGCCTATCTGAAAAATCTGGGGCAGGGAATTGCGGACTTCTTCGACAAGACGCTCAAATAGCACGAAGGGTGTGCCGTGGCCCAGAAGTAGCCGAGAGCCAGCACCAGGCCAATCCCCCTGACCCGAAGGCCCGGTGCGCGAAGCGCAGCCCACAGGCGTTCTACACCAGCGCCCCCAACGCCCTGGCATAGGCGGCCCGCACCTCCGCGACGTCGGCCCAGGCGGGAGGGTCGTGGGCGAGCCGGCGGCTCACCAGGGCCGTCAACTCCGTGGCCAGCCAGGCGTGGGCCAGGGCCTCCGCGGGGGGGCGGGGAAGGCGGGCGGCCAGGATCCGGGCGGCCTGTTCCACCTTCCCGGCTTCGGCCAGGATCCCCTCCGGGGACTGGAACCGCGCCAGCTCCGTTTCCAGGGAATGCATGAGCGCGGGCCGGTCCCCGTGGGCCTCCAGCAGGTCCTCCAGCAGGGTGGTCAGGATCCTGGCGGGGGGCTCGTCCCCCTTGGCCATCCGGGCAATGGCCCCGGCGATGATGGGGTGGATGCCGGCCCTGTGCCGGGCGGCCAAGGCCCGGAACACGTCGTCCCGGTCGGCGAAGTACTGGTAGAGGGAGCCCACGGATACTCCGGCCGCCCGGGCGATGGCGTTAGTGGAGGCGGCCGCGTATCCCTTCGTCTCCAGGATCCGGGCGGCGGCCTCCAGGATGGCGGACACGGTGTCCCGGGACCGGGTCTGACGGGCCGCCTTGCGGGAGCCGCCCGGGTCGGAAATGCGAGCACCCGGGGTCGGCGTGGGGGGCGTTACGGCGGGCAAAGGAAAGGAGGACTTGGGTTTCCGTGGCATGGGGCGGTCCCTGGGGATGCGAATCAACAATGTGAGCGATCACTCGTATTCTAAGCGAACCCAGGAGCCCCCATGACAGCCCCTTCCTCCCACGCGGTGATCCCAGCCTGGCTGGTGCCATTCCTGTCCCTGCCCCTGCGCCGGCTCTGGGACCAACCTGAACGCCTCGTCCTGCCCCTGGTCCAACCCGGGGCGCGCATCCTGGAGGTGGGCCCGGGGTCGGGTTGGTTCACCTGGCCCATGGCCCTGGCCGTGGGCCCCGCGGGGCGGATCCTCTGCGTGGAACTGCAGGAGCCGGTCCGGCGCCGTCTGGCCCGGGCCGCGGTGCGCCGGCACCTGGCCCAGGTCGAGGTGCGGGCCTGCGGGGCCCACGATCTGGGCCTGGAGGACCTGGCGGGGACCCTGGACCTGGCCGTGGCCATCGACGTCCTCCACGAAACGCCGGATCCGGCGGCCACCCTTCGCCAGATGGCCGCGACCTTGCGCCCCGGGGGCCGTCTCCTCATCCGCGAACCCAAGGGCCACTGCCCCAGGGCCCTGTTCGAGGCCGAGCAGGCCTGGGCGGTGCAGGCGGGCCTGGCCCCCGCCCCCTGGGATAAGCCCAGCCCCATGGCCGCCCTCTTCCAAAAGGTCTGAGTGGCCTCCGCCGCCTGGACCCGCTGGGGAACCTGCCCTCAGCGCGGGGAGGTCCCCGGCGACCCGCCGGTCTCGATCCAAGGGTCCTCAGGTGCCCGCGTCAGGACTTCAAAACCATCGGACGGCACGAGCACCGCAGGCTACCCGGGATCATGGGGACTTATGAGTCTGGACCAGATCCACACCGTCCTCGCCGTCGCGGAAACCGGCAGCCTGGAAGACGAACTCGGCACCCAGCTCTTCCACCGCACCTCCAGGGGCATGCTCCTGTCGGACGCGGGGGCGCGCTTCGTGACGCACGCCCACCGCATCCTGGGCGCCATCGAGGACGCTCGGGATGCCTGCCTCCTCCGGGATGAACGCCGGGCTCCATATTCCTTGAAATAGAACGGAACCCGGACTAAAGTAGGCCCGCCCCACCCCACAGCTCGTTGGCCTGCATGCTTTCTGGGAGGTGCCCATGGCCCCTTTGCGGCTTGGACTCCGGACGCGGTTCGCCCTTCTCGCCCTTCTGGCCGCCCTGGCCGGCTGCGGAAGCAGTTCGGGAGGCAGCCCAACGGTCCCCGCGGACCCGTCGATCTCCGCCTTCTCGGCCACGCCCGCCCTCCTGACCCGCGGGGCCACGGTGGACCTGACGGCCACCTACCGGGACGGCACCGGCACCGTGGACCACGGCGTGGGCGCCCTGGCCAGCGCCGCGGTGGCCCACGCCACGCCGCAGGAGGCCACGACCTACACCCTGACGGTCACGGGCAACGGCAAGACCGTGACCCGGACGGCCTCGGTGGACGTGGTCGCGCCTCCGGTCCAGCCGGTGGTGCAGGCCGCGGCCCAGGCCACCGAAGGCCAGACAGCCCTGGCCGCCTCGGTGCCGGCCCAGAACGGGTGCACCTTCGCCTGGACCTTGACCTCCGGCACCGTCACCGCCGGCCAGGGCACCGCGCAGATCACCTTCACCGCCGGCGCCCCCGGCAGCCTGGGGATCTCCTGCGTGGCCACCAACGCCGCCGGCACGGCCTCGGCGGCGGGGACCGCCACCTGCACGGTGGTCGCCGCGCCCCGGCTGGCCTCCTTCCTGGCGACGCCGGCCATCCTTACCCTGGGCGACGCCTGCGGCCTCACCGCCCAGTTCAGCGGCGGCACGGCCCTGCTGCAGCCCGGGGGCATCGCCCTGACCAGTGGCCAGACCGTCCAGGTGACACCCACCACCGACACCCACTTCACGGTGACCGTCACCAATCCGCTCGGCGTCAGCACCGCCCTGGGCCTGGACGTGCAGGTGGTGGCCCCGCCCGTGATCACCGCCTTCTCTGCGGCGGGGGACTGGCTCCCCATGGCCCAGGGCCTCACGCTCTCCGCCACCTTCAGCGGCGGCACGGCGGTGGTCCGGCCCGGGAACCGGACGATCCTCAGCGGCACGGCCCTGCCCTGGACCGGGCCGATGCCCGATCGCTTTGAACTGGCCGTCACGAACGCCGCCGGCCGGGTGGCCACCCTGCGCGCCCAGGCCCGGCCCCGCCGGGCGGTGGCCCTGGGCCGGAACGGCTCCTGGATGCTCAAGGACGACGGGACGCTTTGGGTCTGCGGCCAGAACGCGACCCAGATGCCCATGGGGTATCCGGACTGGACGCCGGACACCTCGGTGCCCACCCGGAACGCCGCCCTGACCGGCGTGGTCAGCCTCGTCGGCAACCAAAGCGGGGCCCTGGCCCTGAAGGCGGACGGCACCGTCTGGCACCTCGAGGCCAACGGCACCTTCCCGGCGGCCCTCCTCCCGGGCCTTCCCGCCATCACCTCCATCTCCAGCAGCGGCAACCACAATCTGGCCCTGGCCGTGGACGGCACCGCCTGGGCGTGGGGTTCCAATTTCAGCGGCGAGCTGGGGGACGGTACCACCACGACCCGCGCCACCCCGGCCCAGGTGCTGGGCCTCCCGGCCATCGAGGGCCTCCATGCCGGGTCCAACAGCAGCTTCGCCTTCGGGGCGGACGGCACGGTCTGGGGCTGGGGCAGCAACTACAACGGACAATTGGCCCGGGCATCGGGAGCCAACGTGCAGGCCCCGGTCCAGCTCCAGGGCCTGCCCTTTCCGGCCTCCCTGGCCCTCACCGGCAATGGCACCTTCGCCCTGGATTTCGAAGGGCGCCTGTGGGCCTGGGGCAACGTCCCCGGCAGCACCAACCCCACGACCGTGACCCGGCAGACAGACCTGCCCGGCGCGGTGCGCCTGGTCTCCGACTCCCGCCTCGCCGCCGCCCTGGCCCTGGACGGCACCCTGTGGACCTGGGGCCCCAATTATTCGGGAAGCCTCGGCACCGGAGACTTCGAGGCGCGGTCGTCCGCGTTCAAGGTCGCCCTGGGGCCGGTTCTGGATCTGGCGACCGATGGCGCGTCCACCCTCGCGCTGCTCCAGGACGGCACCTTCTGGACCTGGGGCGACAACAGCGCCGGCCAGCTGGGCGACACCATCCCCGTGGACCGCACCAGCCCGGTGGATCTGGCCATTTCCAGCCCCCTGACCGCCCTGGCGGCCTCCACCTGGTCCACCGCCGCCGTGACGGCCGATGGGGGCCTCTGGCTTTGGGGCCAGGATCCCCGGACCCCGGCCTATCGCTTCCTGACCGTGCCCACCTCCGCCCCCGGTTTCGCGCCCCTGGCCCGGGTGGCCATGGGCTTGTACCAGGGCCTGGCCCAGCGGGTGGACGGCAGTCTCTGGCGCTGGGGCTGGGCCAATCCGGTCTCGGCGGACGATGGCTTTTCCGCCCAGGCGCAGGTCACCGGCCTCGGGCCCGTGGCCGGAATCACCTCGCCCGGTTCGTCCACGTTCTTCGTGCTCCAGGACGGCACCCTCTGGGCGCAAGGCAACAACAGTTCGGGCAACCTGGGCGACGGTTCCACCACCACCCGGCCCACGCCCGTCCAGGTGACGGGTTTAACCGACGTGCGTCAGGTCGCCGCCAGTTCCTGGCACACCCTCGCCCTCGACGGCGCCGGACGTATCTGGGCCTGGGGCGACAACTCCTACGCCCAACTGGGGGACGGCACCCTGACCAGCCGGACCTCCCCGGCCCTGGTCCCCGGCTTCACCGGGGTGACCTCCGTCAGCGCCGGGTCCACCTTCTCCGCGGCCCTGCTGGCCGACGGCACGGTCAGCACCTGGGGCTGGCTGCAGCCCCTGGCCTACCGGGCCCCACCGGCCGTGCTGCCGGGATCGGCCAACACCCGGGCCCTGGCCGCCGGCCAGCAGCACCTGCTGACCCTGCAAGCCGACGGGACCGTGCGCTCCATCGGGAACGCCGGGAACGGGCAAACCGGCCAGGGCACCTTCAACAGCCTGGCCACCCTGACCGCGATCCCGGGCCTCACCGGGGTCCAGGGCATCGCTTCCTCGGGCTACACGTCCTTCGCCTGGGGCGCCACCTTCGCCAAGGGCTGGGGCCAGGACGCGTGGGGCAGCCTGGGTCTGGGGCGGATCATCGAAAGGCCCACCCCCGGGCGCATCGAGGGCCACACCGCCTGGTGAAATCCAAGCTAGGGGGCGGTCCAGCCCACGCGGGTGCGCAGGCCGTCCTCCTCGAAGGTCATGTCCACCCGCACCTCCCGGACGCCCTCGAACAGGCCGAAGTCCTCCCCGGGCTTGCGCACCGGGAGGAGGGGACGCCAGGGCGTGCCGTAGCGCAGGTTGCGGGGGGTCGATCCGGGGCCCAGGTCGGCGGCGGGCAGCAGGGGCGCGCCGCCGAAGACCCGGCGGCTGCGGTCCTTGGCGGCCTCCACGTCCAGGCCGGAGGCGAGCCAGGGGGAAAGCCAGCGCTGCTCGGCCCAGGCCCGGTCCGCCTGGCCCTCCACAGCCGCCTGCCAGGCGGCGGGTAGGCCGAGGTTCAGGTCGCAGGGGCGCAGGGACAGGGCGGCGTGGGAGGCCGCCCGGGGGGCGGAGCCGGAAACCAGGGGCGCGGTCTGGGAGGTGTCGTTGCACACCACCAGCCAGCCGTCCTCCAGGTCCAGGGAGAAGCGCAGGGTCACCAGGCCCAGGAGGGAGGCGCTGAGGATCAGGCGCTGGCCCGTCTCCTGGTGGACGCGCCATTCCAGTTCCCTGGGCAGGCCCTGGCGCAGCGCGGCGCTCTGGGCAAGGCGGGCGAAGCCCTCCCGGGCCGCGGCGGGGTCGCGCACGGGGATGGCCAGCGCCACGGGGCGGGTGAGGGGGCCCAGGAGGAGCGGGGCCAGGAAGAGGAGGCCCCCCTGGGCGAGACGGTCCTGGGTGGCCAGGAGGCCGGCGGGGGAGCCGCCTCCCACCTGCAGCACGGGGGCCGCGTCCAGGAAGGCCAGGTGCGCTTCGCCGCCCAGGGCCCCCAGCAGTTCCCGGAGCACCGGCACCGGGGACCTGCCCAGCAGGCCCGCCCAGTCCACGGGAAGGCTCAGGGTGGCCACCTGGGGCCGGGCCCACCGGGGGGCGGCGGCTAGGGCCGGCAGGGGCCCCGGCTTCAGGAACTGCCGGAGCTGGCGGTAGGCGCTCTGGTCCAGCAGGGGGAGGATGAAGGTGTCCAGTCCGTAGGCCCCGTCCCGGGCCTCCAGGCGCAGGGCGATGGGATCGAAATAGCGGCTCCAGTACTGGCTGTAGTTCGCCCGGAAGGCCTCGTAGGCCTGGGCCTCCCAGGCCTCCACCTCGGCGGGGGGCGCCGGGGGGCGCATGCGGTCGAGCCGGCCCCAGACCCGGCTGGCCACTCCGCCGTCCTGGACGGAGAACCCGGACACATCCAGGCCGGGCTCGAGGTAGCCCAATTTGCGGAGCGTGGGAAGGTCCAGGGGGCTGCCGGGAGCGTCCAGGCGCCGCAGCTCCACGGCGGCCGCCACGGCCTCCAGGTCGCGGCGGGCGGCGGCCTGGCGCATCTGGCCGATGCGCTGGGCCGGGCCCACCAGGCGGCGGATGAAGGGGTCGGAAAGGTAGGCGTAGGCCCGGGTGGCCTCGGTGGGGGCCAGGTGGGTGAGCATCACCTTGAATTCGTCCGAGGCGCCCAGGGACCCCTGTCCTCCCGCACGGTGGAGGGCCAGGGCCCGGTCCAGCTCCGCCCGCGAGGTGGACAGGAAGACCCGCCCGCCCTCCCGGGCCCGCCAGGCCTCGCCCCGGGGGGTCGCCACCGCCTTGGGCGCGCCTGTGCCGAACAGGGCGGCGGCCACGGGGGTGAGCTCGGCCACGACGGTGAGGTCGGTGCCGCCCAGGAGGTTCAGGTCCGGCAGGAAGACGGCGGCCGAGGAAACCGCGCCCAGGAGGCTCCGGCGCACGCCCAGGTCCTCCAGGGCCCGGGCGATGAGATCCCGGTCCAGGGTGCCCTGGCGGCCGAAAGCGCTCACCCGGGCCAGGAAGGCCGCGCCGCCCCCCGCCAAGCCGTCCAGGGCGGCGGCGGGATCCGGCAGGTACAGGAAGGCCCGGTCAGGCGGCACGCACAGGGCCAGGGCCGGCACGGCGGGCTGGCGTCCGCCCAGCATTTCGGCCCAGGGGTGCGCGGCCACGGTGATCCCCGGGATGGAGGCCAGGGAAACCCGGGGCGCGGCGGCGCCGGGGGCGCCCTCCAGGCCGCGGTCCAGCTGCAGGGTCTCCTGCACGGCGGCGCGGCCCCCCAGGAGGCTGAGGAGGCTGGGGCCCTCGTCCCGGCGGCGGGGGGCCACCGGTCCGGGCTCCCGCCCTCCGAAGAAGAGCCGGTTCTGGATGGCCCGGAAGCCCGCCACCAGGGGCGAGGGATCACCGGCCCCCTGCTCCCAGGCCCGGGCGCGGGCGCGGGCCCACTGCTCCAGGAGGGACCGGTCGCCGGTCTTGCCACCTTCCAGGTCCCAGGCCTGGGCGCCGGGAATCCCCTCAAGGCGGGCGGTCCTGGCGCCGGGCACCCGCAACGCCAGCACGGCGACGGTCCGCGGGCCCGGCCCGGCCTGGGCCGGGGGAACCAGGAACACCTGCCGAACCCCCGCGACGGCCACCACCTGGGGCCAGGGCTGCCCGGTCGGAAGGACGAGTTCGGTCCTCACCACCTCCAGGCCCAGGGCCGCGTCGCGGTAGCGGGCCACCGTACGCAGGGGGGCCTGGGCCGCCAGGGCCAGCGAAAGGAAGGGCACGGCCAGACGGAGTGGGTTCATGGGATCTCCTCCCTGCCACCCTACGCGAAACCCCTTATTTTGGCCAATACGCTCGCATCCGAGGCGTGAACACCACGTCCCGAAGGGTTTCAACGTGAAACCTCTCAGCCGAAATTCGCAACAATGGATTGCCCGCATTTCCGGAGGAGACCAGGGAGGGCCGCCATGAAATGCCCACCGGCCAGGGTGTCACGAGTGAAGCCTACGCCCCGCTGGACATGGGGCGGACGACCTTCGGATCCAGATAGTCCTCGGCTGTTCCGTGTATGTCTCCCCTGCTGAAGGGCATCCGGGTGGGTCTGCCGTTCTTCATGGTGCTGGTGCTCCTGGTGAATTTCGAGAAGTTCGGTTGGCGCGCCAGGCGGATCCTGGGGATCAAGATCGCCCTTGGGATTCTGTGCCTGGCGCTCTATCAAGCGGCCTCCGCCTACCTTCCATGACGGCTTGGCGCGTCTGCCGCTCCAGGCGGGTCCCGGATCCGGGCATGGTAGCCTCTGGGGATCCCATGACGAATCTGCCCGCCGACGCCCCGCCCGAACGCGACCTGGACCTGGTGCGGAACTATCACGTGGCGCTGGGGGACGCGCCCGGCACCGTGGACGAAACCACCTGGCAGGACCTGGCCATGGATGAGGTGTTCACGAGGATGGACCGCACGGTGAGCTGGCCCGGAAGCCAGGTGCTCTACCGGTGGATGCGGGTGGTGGAACCCGAGGACCGGGTCCTGGAGGAGCGGTCCCGGGGCTACCGGATCCTCCGGGACTGCGGGTCCTGGATGGACCGGGCCAGGGCGGTCCTGAAGCCCCTCGGGGATCCCGGCGGCGCCTTCCTGGCGCCCTTCCTCATCGTCGGGCTCCCGGAACAGCTTCCGCGCCCCTGGCTCTACGTGCTCTGCGCCCTGATCCCCCTGCCCTGCTTCGCGGCGTGTGCCCGGGTGCCCTGGCTGTTCCTTCCGGGGCTGGCCTTCCTTTGCGTGAACATCCTCATCAACACCGTCCTCGGGCCGAGGCTGGCCCCGTACTATCCGGCCTTCTCCAGGATCCACGCCCTCATCGAGGCGGGCCTAAGGATCGCGGCCCTGCCCGACGCGCCCGCCCTGCCGGAAATCGAGCGGCTGCGTCGGTGCCGCCCGGCCATGGCGCGGGTGCAGGCGCGCCTGAGCACGCTTTCCGTGGACCGCAGCCAGCTGTCGGAGCTGGCCGCGGCGTTCTTCGGCTACCTGAACATGCTGTTCCTCATGGATATCATCTGCTTCCTCCGGGCCGTGCCGGCCCTGCGGCGGGAACGGGAGGAACTGCGTTCCATCCTGGAGACCCTCGGGGCCCTGGACGCGGCCATGGGTCTGGCGCGTTACCTCCAGGACCTTCCAGAGGGCCATGTGGAGCCCGCGTTCACGCCGGACCGGGACGTGGACATCGCGGGGGCCTGGCATCCCCTGCTCTCCCGCCCCGTGCCCAACGATCTGGCCCTGCGGAACCGGTCCTGCCTCGTCACCGGTTCGAACATGGCCGGCAAGACCACCTTCATCCGGACCATCGGGATCAACTGCCTGCTGGGCCAGACCCTCCATTTCTGCCTGGCCCGCCGCGCCAGCCTCCCCCGCCTCCCGGTGCAATCCTCCATCCGGCGCAGCGACCACCTGGAAGCGGGCCAGAGCTACTACCTGGCGGAGGTGGACCGGCTGCGGGCGTTCGTTTCCGCCGGACCCGGAGATCCGCCGAAGGTCCTGCTCATCGACGAGATCTTCCGGGGAACCAACACCCAGGAGCGCCTCGCGGCCTCCACCGCGGTCCTGGACCACCTCCAGAAGGGCAACCTCCTGCTGGTCACCACCCACGACCTGGAATTGGGCGAAGCCCTCGGGGCCAGCTTCGATCTCTACCATTTCTCCGAGCAGGTCGTGGATGGGACCTTCGGGTTCGACTTCAAGCTGCGCCCCGGCCCCGTCTACACCCGCAACGCCATCCGGCTCCTGGAACTCCGCGGGTTCCCCGCCTCCATCACCCGGGAGGCCCGCCGTCTCGCCGGCTCAGGGCGATCCTTCGGCAGCGAAGCCTCCCTTACACCCGGGCCGGCCAGGTGATTTGAACCTTCCGGTGCTTGGCAACGCAATCCCGGAGGTAGAGATTGATCAGGCTTTGATAAGGCACGCCTGCCTCCGTGGCCATGGCCTTGAAGTAGAGCACCACATCCTCGGAAAGCCGCATGGTGACGGGCTTTTTCAGCTTGGAGGCATAGGGGTTCTTGCGGGCCTTCATTTTTGAGAGATCGTATTCTGCTTTCATTTGGCTTCACCCTTGTAGAAGGCGCTTTCGGATTTGGTGGCAAGGCGCGCCGAAATGATTCGAATGACCGTACCCGCCCGGCGCTCGCAATGGCAGACGAGGAGCAGCCGAGGGCCGGAACTCAGGCCGAGCATGAGGAATCGATCCTCGTCTCCGGAGTGTTGATCGTCAAAGAACTGGACTGCAAATTCATCGAGGAAGACGGATTGTGCCTCTTCAAAAGTGACCCCGTGTTTCTTCTTGTTGGCGATGGCCTTGGCGGGATCCCATTCGAACCAAATCATAAATACAGTGTATTGCCGTTCGCGGAGCCGTCAATACTGCTATAAATACTGTAAATGAACGATATTGATAACGCCGACAGCGTTGACACGATGGCCGCAGCCTCCCCGCCTGAGGGGAGGGTTCGTCCCGGCGGGGCTTCATTGTAGACTTTTCCATGGGTCGCACGCTGCAAGCACCTGGGGCCGCCGGATGCGGCCCGGGCCGGCCTGGAGGACCTTGGACGTGCCCCGTGACCCCGTGATGTTCGTGATGGCGCCCGGCGGCGATCTGCCGGCGTTCTCGGAGCACCTGGGCGCGGCCTACCTGCGCGCCGTCCTGCGGGGGGCCGGCATCGGCGCCGGCCAGTACCTGCCCCCGGCCCCGCCCACCCTCCCGGACTTCGCGACCCTGCTCCGGGCCCAGCGCCCGGCCATCGTCGGCTTCACCGTGTACGAGACCAACCTCTACCTGAGCCGGATCCTCGCGCGGATCGTGCGGGAGGTGCTGCCGGAGACCGCGGTGCTGGTGGGCGGCCCCAACGCCACCTTCAGCCCGGAGGAGACCCTCGAACTCCTGGGCGCCGACGGCGTGGTGCGGGGCGCGGGGGAGACGCTCATCGTCCCCCTGGCGGAACGGATCCTGGCCCGGGGCCGCACCGGGCTCGCGGAGCGGCTGGCGGACCTGCCCAACCTCGTCCTGGCCAGCCCCGGGGGCCCCCGGGCCACCGCCATCACCCAGCTCTCCAGCTTCCCGGAGGGCCTCGCGTCCCTGGACGACCTGCCGTCCCCCTACCAGTTGGGCCTGGTGGCCTCCCCCAGGCTGGGCTACCTGACGGCCCGGGGCTGCGACCAGCACTGCACCTTCTGCAGCTTCGCGGCGGTGTCGGGGCACCGCATCGCCTTCCACAGCGTCGAGCGGGTCCTGGACGACCTGGAGGCGTTGGCCGCGCGCTTCGGGGGCGGCGCCCGGCCGCCGCGGGTGCAGCTGTACGACGACGCCTTCACCATCCGGCCCGGGCGGGCCCGGCGCATCTGCGAAGGGATCCTGGACCGGGGCCTCCGCCTGGAACTCACCGCCATGACCCGGGCCGACCGGGTGGACGCGGACCTGCTCCGGCTCATGCGCAGGGCCGGGTTCACGGGCCTCTGCTTCGGCCTGGAATCCGGCTCGCCCAGGGTGCTCAGGGCCATCGGCAAGGTCCGGGCCCCCGAGACGCGGGTGGATCCGGAGCTGGCCCGGGAGCGGGGCTTCCTGGATTCCGTGCGGGCCGCGGTGGCCGCGGCCCGGGAGGCGGGCATGGACGTGGAGACCAGCGTCATCCGAGGCCTGCCCGGGGAGACGGCGGAGGACTGGCGGGCCACCACCGAATTCGTGGGTTCCCTGGGCCTGGAGGCCTGCGCCGACAACATCCTGTCCCTCATGCCCGGAACGCCGCTCCACCGGTCGCGCCGGCGCTTCGGCCTGGATGCCCGGCGGGACCCGGCCTCCCAGGCCTGGGTCACGACCCATGCCCATGCGGTGGGGTCCTGGCCGCCGGTGCCGGGCAGTTCCCTCTTCCAGCGCAACTGGCGGGAGGGGCAGGCCCTGGCCGACGCTCTGTGCGGCCGCGTGCCCGAGGGGCCCGGGTCCGGCGCCGCCGTGGTGGTGGCCCATGGCCTGGGCCCCACGCCGGCCTTCGCCGGGTGGCTCAGCCAGGTGCTGGCCCTGGGCGGCCTGCTCCTGGTGCTGGACAGCCCCGAGGAGGAGGCCCCCCGCTGGGCGGCGGCCCTGGCCCGGGCCTCGGTGCCCTATGGCGCCTGCCGGCTCCTCCGGCCCGCGGAGGAAGGGGGCTACCGCCTGGAACTCCTGGGCGGCGCCGGGGCCCACCGGGTGACCCTCCTGGATCGCTGGGACCGGGACCAGGCCCTGGCCCCCCTGTCCCTGGACGCCGCCGGGGCCTGCCGCATGACCGTCGGCCTCGCATCCGCCCCGGGCTTCCACCCCGCTCCCCTGGGCGAGCCCGGGGACGTGCCCTTCCTGGGCCCCGGCCTGCAGGTGGCCGATGCCTGCCGTTGGCGGCCCGGCCCTCCCCGGTGCCGGCACCTGCGCGCGGTGCACGTCTTTGCCGACGGGGCGGTGAGGCCCTGCTGGCACGGCCCCCGCCTCGGCACCCTGGGGGACCCCTGGACCGCCCTGCTCGCCGCCGCGGACCGCCACTCCTGTCCCCTGGCCACGGAGGGGAACGGCGCCACCCTCGCGGCCCTGGATCTTGCTTCCCAGATGGCCTGGCTCTTCCCCCCGAGGCGGGGACCCGGCCCTTCCCCGAACGCCTCGGACAACCCAGGAGCGGATCATGGAATCCATGAATGAGAAGGACTTGCGGATGGCGGCGGGGGATGCCCTCGTGGACGCGGTGAAGGCCCACCTGGCGGAGCTTCAGGCCCAGGGCCTGACGGCGGAGCAGATCATGCAGGCCGTGGCCGAGACCTTCGCCCTGGATCGCCTGGGCAGCGTGGGCCGGCTCGTGCCCACGGGGCTCCTGAACGGGCCGGACGCCCAGTAGTCCTAGGCGGGGGCCCCCGGCCCCCGCCTCACTTCAGGCCGCTGAGCAGGTACAGGCTCGAGGGCAGCTTCACCAGGTTGGCGGCCACCGCCTTTCCGCCGGGCGCCACGAAGGCGTTGGTGAAGATCTGCCCCCGGTCCTCGGTGGTCAGGGAAAAGGCCGGCTTCCGCCCGCCGGTCGCCAGGTCCAGGGCCTCGATGGCCAGGGGCAGCGGCCCCTGCTTCCACACGTAGATCCCCTTGGAGTCCGCCGTCCAGCCCGCCGCGAATTCCCCCGGCCGCAGCCCGGGAATGGGCCGGGGCGCCCGGTCCGGCGCCTGGAGGTCCACCAGGACCGTGCGCCGCTGCTCCTCGGCGAGGCAGGCGCGCCCGTCGGGGGAGGGCCGGATCCAGTCGGCTGTGCAGGTGGTGCCCTCCGGGCTGAGGGGCCGGGGCGGGCCGCCCTGGAGTTCCAGGCGCCAGAGCCGTGGGGGGCGGCCCGGGGCGTGCCCGGCGGCCAGCAGGGTCTTCCCATCCGCGGACCACTGGATCTGGATCAGCCCCCCCAGTTCCGGAACCGCCAGTTGGCGGGCCTTCCCCTGGGGTCCCGTGGGGGACAGGACGATGCTCACCGGGGTGCCGGGGCCGATCACCGCCAGCCAGGCGCCATCCGGGGACAGGGCGCCGACGCTGCCGCGGCCGAGGAAGGTGGGCAGGCCCCCTTCCAGGGTCCGGCTGTAGAAGGAGGAATCCGGGCCCTCCGGACGGGTGGCGGGGTGCGTCTGCACCAGGACCCGCCGGCCGTCGGCCGTGAGGCCGAAGAGGTTGCCCCCGCCCCTCACCGACAGGTCCTGGGGCTGGAGCCCGGGGCTCCAGATGCGGATGCTGGTGTCGAAGCGGGATTCGCTCAGGAGCAGGCGCCCCTGCCGGTCGGCGTCCTGGACGCACCAGGAACCAGGCATCTCTGCCAGCTTGCGCGCCCGGCCCCGGAGGGAGAAGGCGAGGATCTCGCTGGAGCCCCGCTCGCTCTTGGCGACGGTGACGATCTCCGCCCCCCGCCAGGCGAGGCCCAGGTACCGGGCCCTCTGGGGCAGGACCCGCAGCCCGCCCCGGGCCAGGTCCAGGACCACGATGGAGGTTTCGGCCAGGATCAGGTCCTGCTGGCCGCACTCCAGGAAGGCCAGGTAGCGCCCGTCCGGGGAGAACCGGGGGTTGGCCAGGTAGGTTCCCCGCTCCAGGCGCACCGTGCCCAGGGGCCACTCCAGGCGGAAGTGCCCCTGGAGGTTGCGCACCGCGGCCAGGTCCCCCGCGGGCGAGAAGTCCGCGGCGACCACGTCCTGTTCCAGTTCCCGGGGCGCGGTGCCCCGGCTGGCCGTCGTGGCCAGGGTGCCGCGGAAGAGCTCGATGGCGTCCACGTCGCGCCTGGGTTCGGTCTGCAGCGCCCAATCGCCCTTGGCGGAGAGACCCAGGAGCCGGGCCGAGACGCCGCCCGAAGGGAACTCCTCCAGGTTGTCCAGGCGCACGGTGATGAGCCGGGGCGGCCTGTCGTCCTGCAGGAGGTCGTAGACCACCTCCTGGCCGTCCGGGCTGAACCGGGCCCCGCCGATCTCCCCCTTCTGGAAGGTGATCCGGCTGAACTGGGGCGGCCCCGCGGCGCCCCGGGCCCAGAAGCCGCCGACCACGAGGAGCCCCGCCAGGGCGAGCCCCGCCGCTCCCCAGCGCACCCGGTTCCGCATGGCCCCGGTCCACCAAACTGTCGGGCGGTACCGTTCGGGCGAGGAGGTGTTCCCCTGGGACAGGCTGCGCAGGGCGAGGGCCAGGTCGTGGGCCGAATGGAACCGCCCCTGGGGGTCCTTCGCCAAGCAGGCGTCCAGGATCCGCTCCATGGCGGAAGGCACCTGGGCGGTGGGGTCCAGGGTGGGCAGATCCTCCTTGAGGATCGCGTTGAGCACCTCCACGACCGTGGGCCGCTGGAAGGGCCGCATGCCGGTGAGCATTTCCCAGAGCATCAGGCCGAGGCTGAACAGATCGCTGCGGCCGTCCACCACGTCGCCCCGGATCTGTTCGGGGCTCATGTAGGCCGCCGTGCCCACCAGGGGGCCCTCGTGGGTCTTCAGATCCCCCGCGATGAGGGTGGCGGTTTCCCCGGGCACGTTCCGCTGGGGGGTGGCGATGCCGAAATCCAGCACCTTCACGTGGCCCAGTTCCGTGATGAACAGGTTGTCGGGCTTCAGGTCCCGGTGGACGATGTTCCGGGCGTGGGCGGCAGCCAGGCCGTCGGCGACCGCGGCGGCCAATTCGGCCGCCTTCTTCCAGGGCAGGCGCCCCTCGTTGAGCAGCGCCCGGAGGGTGCGGCCTTCCAGCAGTTCCATGACCAGGTAGGGATGGCCGTCCTGTTCCCCCGCGTCGAAGACCTGGACCAGGTTCGGGTGCGACAGGGAGGCGAGGATGCGGGCCTCCCGCCGGAAGCGGCGCAGCCGCTGGTCGTCCTGGGCGAAGGCGGCGGGCAGGACCTTGACCGCCACGTTCCGGTCCAGATTGGGATCGTGGGCGCGGTACACCTCGCCCATCCCCCCCGATCCGATCAGGCCGAGGATTTCGTAGGTGCCCAGGTGAGTACCGATCAACTGTGTCATGGGGTGGGGAGGATCCTGGATGGGAACCTCTTCAGGCTAACAGATAGCCGAGCGTAGGAGGCGCTCAGGCCAGGATCCGGAGCCCCATGAGCCCCGCCAGGTAGGCGGCCTGTGCCGGATCCACGATCAGGCCCTTCAGGTCCTCGATGCGGATCCGGAGGCCCTTGAGCTCCGCCCCCCGGAAATCCGCCCCCGCAAGGCGGGCGAAGGACATCTGGCACTCGCCCAGATCGCACCCCGCGAAGGAGGCCCCCTTGAGATCCGCGCCCTGGAAGGAGGCGCCGCGCAGGTTGCAGTCCTTGAAGCGGGCCTCCCGGAGGCCCGCGTCCCGGAACTGGGCGAAGGACGCGTTGCAGCCTTCCAGCGCGCAGCCCTTGAGGTAGGCCCTGGAAAGATCCAGGCCGACCATCCTGCACCCCTCCAGGCGCACCCCGCCCAGATGGGCCTTCTCCCAGGCGGCATTGGCCAGGTCGCATGCGTCGAGGGTGGAATCCGTGAAATCCACCTTGGGGAGCCGGGTGTTGGCCAGGCCTACCCGCGTCAGGCGGCAGCCCAGGAAGGAGACCAGGTCGGCGGCCTGGCCCTCGAAGCTCTGCCCCTCGAAGGCGAGCCGTTCGAACTTCTCCTCCGTCCCCAGCTGGGTCAGCCCCTGGGGCGCGGGAGGAAGGTGGAGGGCGGGCCGCATACCGTCCCAGTCTAGCCGCTCGGCGGGGCTTCGTCCCGGGAGGCCCCCAGGATCAGACGCACCCGGCGCTGGGTGGTGAGGTAGGCGAACAGCCATTCCATGAACACCGCCACGCGGTTCCGGAATCCCACCAGCAGCATGAGGTGCACGAAGAGCCAGGCCAGCCAGGCCACCCACCCCGAGAGGCGGAGCGGCCCCAGCTGGGCGATGGCCGAGCCCCGGCCGATGGTGGCCATGGTGCCCCGGTCCCGGAACTGGAAGGGCGAGCGGGGTTCGCCCGCCACGCTGGCCAGGAGGTTCCGGGCGGCGGCCCGGCCCTGCTGGATGGCCACCGCCCCCAGCCCGGGCAGGGGACCCTGGAGGCCGTGGGAAAAGGAGGCCAGGTCCCCGATGACGAAGATTTCCCCGTGGCCCGGGATGGACAGGTCCGGGGCCACCACCACCCGCCCGGCGCGGTCCAGGGGAACCCCCAGGCTGCGTCCCAGGGGGGAGGCCTCCACCCCGGCGGCCCAGATGACGGTGCCCGCGTCGATGCGCTCCCGCCCCACCGTCACCCCGTGGGCGTCCACCCCGGTGACGGCCTCTCCGGTGCGCACCTCCACACCGATGGCTTCCAGGCTCCGCCGGGCCTTGGCGGTGAGGCCCTGGCCGAAGGCGGGCAGGATGTCGGGCCCGGCCTCCACCAGCACCACCCGGGCGAGGTTCGCGTGGATGCGGCGGAATTCCCGGGGCAGGGTCAGGCGCGCCATTTCCTTGAGGGTGCCCGCCAGTTCGACCCCGGTGGGGCCGCCCCCCACCACCACGTAGGTGAGGAGCTCCCGGAGGCGCGCGGGGTCGGTCTCCAGCTCGGCCCGCTCGAAGGACAGCAGGAAGCGCCGGCGGATCTCCAGCGCGTCCTCCAGGGTCTTGAGGCCCGGCGCGTGGGCCCCCCAGCCGTCCCTGCCGAAGTAGGAGTGCCGGGCGCCGGTGGCCACCACCAGGAAGTCGTAGGCCAGGTCCCCGCCCTCCGCGAACCGCACCGTGCGCGCCGCCGGATCCACGCCCACGGCCTCCCCCAGGCGCACCTCGGCGTTGCCCTGGTGGCGGAGGACATGGCGGATGGGCGCGGCGATATCCGCTGGGGAGAGGGTCGCCGAAGCCACCTGGTAGAGCAGTGGCTGGAACAGGTGGTGGTTCCGCCGGTCCACCAGGACCACCCGCACCGGGGCCCCGCGCAGGGCCCGGGCCGCTTCCAGGCCGGCGAAGCCCCCGCCCAGGATGACCACGCAGGGGAGCCCGGGGCGGGCGGCGTCGGATCGGGGCATTCCATCCTCCTCTGGACCTGGGTCAGGCCGTGAGCCCCCGGGCGTGCAGCACGAGGAAATGAGAGGGCTCCTGGGCGCGAACCGCGTGGCGGATTCCCGCAGGTATGGGAAAGAACTGGCCAGGCACCACCGGGTGCCAGGCGGTGTCCAGCTGGACCTCCAGGGTGCCGGAAAGGAGCAGGACCCCCGCCGGGTAGGGCACCGCATGGGGCGCCACCTCCGCGCCGCCGTCCAGGGCCGCCAGGACGAGCTTGGTGGCGCCCGGAAGGTCCACCAGGGCCTGGGTGGTTCGCTTGCCGGCTTCAAAAGGCAGGAAGGCAGGAAGATCAACGATGGGGAAGCTGGACATGGAATGCGCTCCTTTGCAGTCGGGCGGGGAAGATCATCGCCTCGGGATCAATGTAAGTAAATATTTACTTACGTCAAGGGGAACGTCGCGCCCGAACGGCGCAGAAGCGTTCCTAGGTCAGGTGCGGCAGGCTGCAGGGCGTCAGGAGCCGGATGACCGTATCGGCCAGGACGTCGGCCTCCGCCTCCTGGGCAAGGCCCAGGGAACGCGCGAAGATCAGGTGCTGCAGGGACCCCAGGACCACCGGCAGGAGGGTCCCCGGGGGGATGTCGGAGCGGATTTCGCCCCGTTCCAGGGCTTCGGCCAGGGCGTCCAGGAGGAAGTCCCGGGTGCGGGTGACCAGCCCCCGGAGGCGGTTGGCCGCCGGCTTTGGAAGGGCCAGGGTGAACTGCTCCGAGAACATGAGCCGGGCGATGCCCGCATGGCGCCCCACCGCCCTGGCCCGGGCGCGGAACAGGAGCCTGATCCGCTCCAGGGGCGCGCAGTCGCAATCGGGGATGGTCTCCAGGACCAGTTCCTCCACCCGCAGGGCCACCGCCTCCAGGATTTCCTCCCGGTTCGCGAAGTGCCGGAAGGGAGCCCCCGGGCTGACCCCCAACTCGGCCGCCAAGGTCGCCGTGGTGAGCGCGGCGATGCCCTTGGTGCCGATGATCTTCAAAGCGGCGTCCGCGATTTCCAGGCGCTTGGGCGTGAGGGGGTGGAGGGGGGTGGTCATGTTCCAAGTGTAAGTAAATATTTACTTCAAACAAGGCGGTTCCGGGCGGGGCGTGACGCTCCCTGGCGAGGGCGAGCCGGACGGCGCGATCGAGCATCAGGCAAGGGCCACTATTACCCAACCCCCTCAACCTGATGGACGCCCAACGAAGCCAAAGAGCCCTGCGCGGCGGGAGACATAGCGAACCGTTATGTCTAGGCAGGCGGCGGGAGTTTTATGAAGCGCTCGGCAGCGCAGCTGACGAGGGGTTCACCAAAACCATTTTCGATAATGATCATTATCGAAAATGCGACGACTGCCGACCGACGCGCAGGGCGGCGATGGATGATGAATGGGCGAACTGGGGGGACCCGTTGGGCCCTCAACGCTGCCGCCGTCCGAGGCCACCTCTTTCCCTCTGCACGACGGTATGGGACGGCGCTGATCACGGGCGCCCCGCTGCAGAGGGCGTGCTGGAGCGCCGCGCAGCGGTGCGCAGGCGCGGCCTTTGCCCGGGGCGAGCCGGACGGCGCCTCTGATCGGGTGGGTCGGCGCACAGAATAGCGATCTACCAAGCGTTGGGGCCTAGAACAGGAGGAGGTCAGTTCACCCTTGGGATCTTGGACGCTCTCTCAGCTTAGGGTCTCCTTTATCCACGGGCCTTTTGCCGATTTCCGGTTGAAAACCGAACCGACTTCGGAATCAAGCATCTCCTCGATGGAGGGATCAATTGCAACCGCCTCCTCAACGGAGATAATCCGAATCGTATCTCCACTCTCTCTTACCCCCGAATCACAGACCACCTGCCAACCTGAATCCGAGGGATCGTCAGGGTCCAGCTCGTCCCGTTTGACCCTCAAAATGGGCAGCCCATCTTCAAAAACATGGGAACATATAATCAGGGATCGCCTGTCGTTTTTACGGCTCATTTCTCCGACCTTTTCTGAGGTTTTCTTCTCTTGAAATAACTCTCATATTTGAACTTGAATTGCTGCCACCATTGGCCTTCGATTTGGCGTGGTCAACATGGGCCTCCCGAGGATTAGGAGCTACGCCCTTCTTGGATTGCTGGGATGGCGTAAGTGGTTTCCCATCACCATCAGACTTCAGTTGCCCACCGTTTCTACTCGCATTTTGGGCCTTAGCCTCTGCCTTCTGGCGTCGAGTGAAATCTCGGCCTTCCCCTACCGCTTTTGGATCCTGCACCCCTGAATATGGGGAGTCGGCCTTAGCAGCCATTGCAAGATTGGTTACAACAGCACCGGCTGACTTCACCGCGACAGCGCCACCATATACCGCGATAGCCGCACCAACCACGGCTCCTGCTCCAGTTGGAGAAGTGGCCAGACCTCCCGCGGCACCTCCTGCCGCAGTGGTGGCCCCCATCTCTCCAGAAGCAAGGCTGCCAACAGCAGCACCCATGTAGAAATCCCGGTTCTGGCCGGAAGGATTAAAGCCAAAATACTTCTCGGCCATTCCACCTACGGCACCCAAGCTGGCGTTGTCCGCAATCGCATATGCGGCACCTTTGATGACATCCCAAGCAGATTCTCCGGTTGGATCCGTCATCATCACGGGATTGTTCTGAACGTAGCTGTATATGTTCCAGCTCTGCGTCTCTTCAAAGTGCTGGTCGCGCGCAGGGTCGGGACTGGCAAACCTCCCATACATGGGCAGATAGAACCGCGCCTGCATGTATATGAGCCCCGACGGATCGGTCTGCTCGTGCCCCGTAAACCCTTTCGCCAATCTGGAAGGATCCCCTGCGAGCAGTTCACCGAACGGCGTGAATTTCTGCATCGATTCCAGAACGCCGTTTCCATTCGTCACGAATCTCGGACTTCCCAGGGAATCGACCTGGGTGACGTGCGTCCCAGCCTGATCGACCTCGGCGATTTCCTTGTCCCCGAGGTAAACGACGCTTCGAACCCACTTCAACTTCATCCCGACCCTCAGCAGAAGGCTTTGGGTCACCTCCCTTCCGGCGGCGTTGCGCACCGTCAACGTATAGGTCGTGTCGGCAGCAGGCTGGACGAGCCTTGGCTGGCCGGGGAGGACCGCACCCAGCCCGGGTGCGATCTCGGCCGTGCCTCCCGTGAATTGGGCGGTGAGGTACGTGGAGCCCCCCGGCTCGATGCGCGCGACGTCGGACGTGAAACCCTGGATTACCGGAAGGGCTTCGACCGCAATCGTCACGGTGGCGGTGGTCGTGTCCGAGGCTGCGTTGGTCACCGTAAGCGTGTAGGTGGTCGTGGCCGCGGGGGACACGTTCACGGATTGTCCGCTGCTGACGGCTCCCGGCTGCGGCGTGACGATGCCCGTCCCGCCCGTGAAGACCCCCGTCAGGGTCAGGGGATCGCCCTGGGTGATGACCGATCCGGTGGCCACGAAGGATGCGATGGCCGGTCCTGGAACCGCCTCCACCTGGACGGTCCGGGTCACGGCGTCCCCGGCCGCATTCTCCACCCGCAGCGTGAAGGACGTGGTCTGGCTGACCACGACGGTGGTCGAGGCTGGGCTCGCGGACCAACTGCCCGGCAAACCATCAATGGTCGCCTTCACCCCCGTGAATTCCAGGGTGAGGGTCACGGCCTTGCCGGCCGTGGTGATGGCCTTGCTGGGAACAAACGAGGAGATCACCGGAGGGCCTGCGACATCCACCGTCAGCGCCGACGAGGCCGTGCGTCCGAGGGGATTCGTGACGGTGAGGGTATAGACCGTCCGGGAGCCTGGGGACACGGAAACACTCTGCCCGGAGGTGACCGGCCCGACCCCCGAAAGGGTCCCGGTGCCCCCCGCGAAGACGGGAACGAGGGTTGTGGCCTGCCCCTGGGTGATGAGTCCCCGCCCTGCCGTGAAGGCCGAAATGACGGGTTGCGGATGCACCGTGACATCCAGGGAGGCGCTGACCGGGCCGGCCAGATTCGAGGCCGTGAGGGTGTAGTGCGTGGTCGAGGCCGGCGCCACGGTTCGCGAGGATGTGCCGGAGACGTCCCCCACCGGGGTGAGATCCAGGGCCGTCTGGCCCTGGGTCGCCCAGCTGAGCGTGGTCGAGTCGCCCGCCGTAATGGCGGCCGGGTTCGCGGTGAAGGAACCGATCGTCGGGGGGGCGACCACTCCGACGATAAGCTCGGCGGTCACCTGCCTGTTCAGGGGGTTGGAAACGGTCAGCACATACCGGGTTTCCGCATTGACGGTGACCCCGATCCGCTGACCCGAGCTGACGGCCCCAAGGCCCGAAATCACACCCGTTCCACCGCTGAACACAGGGGTGAAATAGGCGACCTGGCCCTGGCCGACAGGATTGCTTTCCGCAGCGAAACCCAGGATCCGGGGCTGGGGATGAACGGTGACCGTGAGAGACCTGGAATCCGAACCGGCGGGGTTGCTGGCCGTGAGCGTGTAGGGGGTGGTTGCCGGCGGACTGACGACAAGAGAATTGCCCGTGACGGTTCCGATTCCGCTGAGGGATAAACCGGTCTGTCCTTGGGCCGTCCAACTGAGCGTCGTCGAATCCCCGCTGGTGATGGCCGCGGGGCTGGCCGTGAAACCCGTCAGGGCAGGAGCGGGCAGGACCGCCACCGAAACGCTGGCCTGGCTCTGGGCGCCGGCCCCATTGTAGGCCACCAGCGTGTACGTCGAGGTCCCCCCGGGTGATTCCTGGCGGCTGGACGTGCCCGTCACGCTCCGGACCGAAGCGCCCGGTCCGTACAGCTCAAGGGCGCTCGCCCCCGTGGTGGCCCAGGAGAGGGTCGTGGCCTGGCCCAGGTAGATGGACACCGGCGAGCAGGACAGGCTCGTGATGGCCGGAAGGGCCAGGACCGTCTGGCTCCGGTTGGCGGATTCCGCCGTCCAAAGGGTCTGGTACGAGAGGCAGACCCGGTTCCCATCCGCGTCCGTACCCCATCTGAGGCATTTCCCCTCGCTTGGAACGGAAGCCGAAAGCGTCACCGAATAGACGCCCGGCGCCGCGTAGGCATGGGTGACGTTCCAGCCGCTGGCGCTGGCGCCATCACCGAAAGTCCACACAGGATTGGCGGCGCCGGTGCCCGAATCGGACCCGGTGAACGCCACGGCATTGCCGGAGGACGAAACCGTCGTGCCAGGGCCCGTGATGACGACATTCTGCCCGGCCAGCGGCAGGACGAGAAGAAGGGAGAGGGCAAGGAGCCGGATGCTGGAGGCCATCATTCCATCACCCACTGGCTCACCATCTGCCTCTGGTCGTTGTACAGATTGAGCCGAACCCTCTGGAGCACCGTTCCCTGCCATTCCTGGATGACCGTTCGTAGGCCTCCATGGGTGTACTGGTAGGCTTCCGTGACACCGTCCCCCCGGTCCATGCGGGTGACCCGGCCCAGGGGATCGTAGACGAGCGCAAGCCCCCTGCCCCCCAGGCCCGCGTTGACCTGGTCCAGGTGCCCCTGGGCATTGTAGTGGGCGCCGGTGCTGCCCCCCGAGGCCGTGGTGGCCGGCATGTGGTTGGATGATTTCAAGGCATCACTGTAAGGAGAGAACGTGAAGCCCATTTTCACCCAGGCCGGTGCGTTCGTCGACGTGGATGAAATCAGGTTGCCGAAGCCATCGTAGTCGAAGGCCTGGACCATGGAGCCGGGGGCCTCGGGCAGTTTGATGCTGGCGGTCCGGAGGCGGTTCAGAGCATCGTAGGTGAACGCGTCCTCCCCGTCCCCGATGAGGCGGCCGGCACCGTCGTATCGGAAATCCCACACCACGCTTTGCGGTGCCCCCAGGCCATCCTTGAACCGGTGAAGGATGCCCGTGAGCCGGGACTGGCCGATACCGTAGGTATAGAAGCTGGCCGCGGAGGTCGCCCAGCTCAGGCCGGCCATCTGCCAGGAGACATCCTGGTGGGACGCGTTGGCGACGTACTGGCCATCGTAGCGGACGGTGTTCGGGATGCCCCTCGCGGGGTCGAAAAGCCAATCCACGGTGTGGCTGTCCACCAGGTCGGTACCCCCCTGAACCCTCCCGACCGTGGCGGATTTGCGTTGGCCGAGCGAATCGTACTGGTAATTCTGGCGGAAGGTTTCACCCATTGCGGTCGTGTCCAAGGTTTCCAAACGGCCATTATCGCTGTTGTAGGCGTAGGCGCACGTGATCGCACCATCCGTTCCCCGCGCGATTTTCCCCTTCCCCTGGGGCGCCGTGTCGTAGGTGAAGGACTGCAGGGTCGCACCTCCACTCCCCACCGTGAGCGGCCTTCCCGTCAGGTCGTACGTCGTTTCCACCTTGAGGCCCGCGTAATCCGCGATCCCGGGAAGACCCAGGACATTGAATTCCGAAAAGTCCGTTTCGCCGCTCTCCGGCTGGACCAGCTGCAACAACCAGCCGAAATCGTTCGTGGTCCAGGTCCGGATCTGGGACAGGCCCCGGGCCACGTCGGTCTGCAGAACCTTGGAGAGCTTCCCGTGGACGTCGTACCAATAGGAGGAGACCAGATCGGCGGATAGACCCTGCTCAGAAACCCAATTGCCCTTGACATTGGTGACCTTGGCAAGGCGTCCCAGGGGATCGCGGGTCAACTCGGTCACCTGCGCCTCGGGCAGGCCCTCCGCGACGGTCACGTGCTGCGTCAGCCCTGAATGGGTGGTCCGGGTGATGAGGGTCGCGGGCTCCGACGGGGACCTCGGGTCCAGGGGCTCCCTGCGCAGGATCTCCCGGCCGCGTCCATCCACGACAATGCTGGTCCCCTTGTACTGGGCCGGCGCGGTGTATTCCGGAACGACAAGGGTCTGGTAGCGAAGGCAGGCTGGCGTGCCGTCCTCCGCCCGTCCCCACTCAACGCACTTGTTGTAGGTCGTGGCTGGGTAATGAACTTCCCACACCAGGTTCGGAACGGCCCAATCGGTTTCGGCGCCCTTGCCCGGAAGCCAGACCGTGTCTCCGGTCGGATGGCCTAAGGAATCACGGCCGTGGATCCGGTAGCTCCAGATTTCCGTGCCCATGGGATCCAAGGCCTTCCTCCGCTCCAGAACCATTTCGCCAAAGGCATTGAACCGCAATTGGGTTTCCATGTCGGAACCGCGCTTGATGGATATCCCGAGGTTGTCCGGGTGGATCTCATAACGGGAAGGGATTTCCCCAGGTGGCTTGATCTCCTCCATTCGTCCGGCGCCATCCCAGGTGATCGTGGTCATCAACCCATTGGGATCCCCCTGGGAGGTGGCCCGTCCAAAAAGATCATTCGTCTGCGTCACACTCAAATCCGGCCCTACGCCTGTCGCCTGGGTAATGGACGCCAGGTATCCGAACCCGTCATATCCATACGAGGCGCCCGCCGTCCCCGCGATGGCGGTGGAGGTGGAGGAAACCTGCACCCTGAAAGGGTTCGGTGAATCCCCGGTGCTGAATTCGAACGAGGTCTTGAGGGGACCCTTCGTGCTGCCCTCAAGGCGGTTGTTCGTAGGATTGAGGGTCCGGGTTTCGGCGGGTGATTGCCAGGGCATCGTGCGGCCTGGGTTATACCCCCAGGGGTCATTAATGGTAGTGGAGGATTCGACGACCCGGCCGAGAAGCCATGCGGAGGTGAGGCTTTCCAGGGTCGAGGTGCTGCTCTTGCTGTAGAAGGGAGGGGCCAGGTCGTCCAGCTTGCCGCTGTCCGCCAGCTCGATGCCCTCGGGGCTGGCGGTGATTCCCACCTGGGTCGTGGAACGGTCCCACCCCAGGGTTGCGGAGTTGTACCACTTCTTGGTTTGCGTCTGGATTCCGGTCTCGCCATCCCAGCTTCGCGTCCGCGTGGCGACCGGAACGGTCAGGTTCCCAAGCTCCCCCGAGAGGTTTCCCGCACGCAGGAGCGACAGATGGTCGTTCAACGTGATCCGGTCGGGTGTCCCGGGAGCTGACTCGATGGTTTTCAATTCCAGGTGCTTTATGAAAGCGAGGTCCTGCAGCCCGGCTGGCCCGCAGGCGCCCCCGCCCGTGGTGGCAGGGGATGCAAAGACATGCTTGGTCAAGGTTCCATCGGGGTGGGCGACCACCACATTGAAATCGGTGCTGACCCATCGTTCCTCCACGGAGGAGGTGTAATCGGCGGGGATATCGGTGGCCCAGTTCATTTGCGGAAGGGTCCGCACATATTCGGTCGCCCGGGTTTGCATCGTCGCGGAATCCTGCACCGAACTGCCCACGACGCCCCAGGCGAAAGCCGGAACCCGCCTAAAGGTCGCTTGCCCCGCCGTGAGGCCGTTGTAGGCCCACGGGTTATAATTCAACCGGAACGTGTGGGGAGCCCAGAACAAGGATGTCCCCCCACCGGGGTGATCGATGGCGGTCAAGACGGTCGGAATGACCTCGTTCGCCAGGGGCCAACTGACGCCAGGGGCATGGCCATAGTGGAAGGTAAGCGACTGCGCGGGTGACGGAACGTCCTGGGTCACCGTAAGGGGCTGCAATTGCGAAATGGGTTGATTCCAGGTATGGCAATCCATCCCTTTGAAGTTCGGCGGCATGATCGCCGGCTGAGGGACGGTCCCTCCATCCAAAGAGCTCACGCACAGGCTGATGTGGGGGGCGGCGGTGGTACCCATGTTCAGATAATTGACTTCGAGTTCCGTTGCCCCGGAGAGTTGGGAGGTCTGGAGTCCCGGCGTCCCTGGAATCGGGATGGGAGCCTGGGAAGACTTCATTTCAAGGGCGACCATGGGGCCAGAGAGGGGGGCCTGATCCGTCTGGGTGACCCACTCCGCTGCGAAATAGCGGGAAGCGAGGTTTTCCGATTCATACGTAATCCGGATGTATTCTTTGAATCTATTCATGATGCGGACAAGCCGGTACGTGGCCCCGCGAAGCGGGACGTTGTCAGGCTTGGGCACCCAGTCCGATGGGACGTGTTCATACATGGGGTGGAGAAACTCGAAGAGGAAGGCGACGTCGCTCCGCACCACCACCACAAACCGGGGAACATGGCAGATTTCGGAATACAGGTCGTGAAGGGGATTGGCTTGATAATGCAGCTGGGGATCCTGCCCACTGGAAAGGCCCAGCACCAGGTCGTCGGTGGAGGAGATCCGGGAGAGGTCGTACTGGGCGGTCAGGGCCTTCACTTCGCCCAAACTAAAGGACTCAAGACCAAAAGTGGCCAGGAGCCCCGGAACATCCCCTCCCGCGAAGCGGGGGGGAACGGCGCCAAGAACGGATGCTCCTCCGTGTCCCATCACCTCGTAGCTCGATTCCACCCCAAGTCCATCCTCGATGACGAGGTTGAACACGCCGGGCGATAGCGTTGCCGTCCCATACTCTGTCTGGGCGACCGAATACTGGAATTCCACGTCGGGTACCTGGGGGCTGGCCAATCGACAATCCCAATAGACCCATTCCTGTTGCTTGGGGGTTCGCAGGTTCTGGATCGCTTGCTGGAGGACCCTGGCCTGGGGGGACATCCGCATGCTCAGGGTGGGCCTGAAGGTTGCTCCACGGGCCCCGATCCCCGGTCCGAGCGGAATGGAAAGGTCGATCGCGCCCGTGGGGATCTCGACCTGGACAGGTCCCTGCAGGGTGACCGGTGTCCGGCTGCGGTCCAGTTTCTGCTCCGCGAAGGATGTCTGGAACATCTGAGCGGCAAGGGGCGTGGCTATAACGAAAACAGCAGCAAAATTCGCACAGATGCGAAATAATTCAATAGTAGTGGAATTAACCTTGTTTACTTTATTCATTTCAGTGAACGCTTCCCTTTCTGAGAGCATGATTTGCACCAAACAAAGGCATCCCGATGGAGGGACATTAAAATGCCATATGAGTTGTCTTTTACCCTGTCGTCACAGTCCCTTATAAAGACTTACAAACCCTTGGCGACCCTGCCTTCTTAAGGAAGGGCAAACATCTCGAATTTGAATGCAGTCACTTTACACGAAACCTGGGGCAAACCCCCAGCTTTTTCCCTGAACGGTCGAATTCCGGGGATGAACGGGACGGAAGCCCCCCAGGGGGACCCGCCCTTCCGGGGCCCAGGGGGCACAACCGGAGCCGGGAGGCCCGAACACGGCGAAGCCGGGGGGCCACCTCGCCCCCCGGCCCCCGGGCCCCTCCACCCGGGCCCCCTTCAATCCCGGTCGTGGCCCTTTTCCTCGTCCTCGTTCTCGTCCTGCTCCGGGGCCTTCCCGGCCCCTTCCTTTTCCCGCTCGCCCAAGGGGATGGGCTTGGCCAGGCCCGGCACCTTGATCTGCCGCGCCTTGAGGTCCAGGCCCTGGGCCAGGAGCCCGGCGCCGCCGGCCACCAGGAGCAGGACGGCGAGGCCGGCCCAGGGGCGGGAGGAGGGGATGCCCGCACCCGCGGGGATCCTCCGGCGCCCGTGGAGCATGCTCAGGGCGATGTTCTCCCGGTGGCGGATCCCATACAGGGCCAGGCCCAGCAGGTGCAGGACGATGAAGGCCACCATGGCGTAGGCCAGGGCTTCGTGCACCTCCTCCGCCCATTCCCCGCCCCTGCCCTGGGCCAGGCCCGTGGCGGCCAGGCCCAGGGGGATCAGCAGCATGGCGTAACTGGCGTAGCTGGACCCGGGGTTGTGGCCGGCGGCGGGCTGGTCCTGGCCCCGGGCGGCATCCCGGAGGTACCGAAAGAGGGCCAGGGGGCTGAACAGGAAGGAGCTGAACCGGGAAGGCCGGGAACCCACCACGCCCCAGCCCAGGCGGAGCACCACCACCAGGGCCAGCACCAGGCCGAGCAGCGAGTGGATGAGGAAGACCTGCGAATGTTTGGAGGTGAGGGTCGCCAGGAGGAAGGCCCCTGCGAACAGGCCCGCCGTGAGGCCGTGGGTGATGCGGGTGGGCCAGTCCCACAGAAGCGCCTGCTGCGGGGCCGCATCATTGCCGGCCGGGTTCCCGTGGGATTGTGATGTGATAATCATATATCGTTCCCTCCAACCCGAAGCCTGGGGCCTGAGACCCCGGCGCACCATCCGGCAAAGGGCGGAAAGCGGGGAAAACCATGAATGGATTGGCCACGGGCGCGCATCGAACGGATGGGGGATGGCGTCCTCCCGCCCTGCTGGCGGCGGTGCTTCTCGCCATGGCCCTGCTCCTGGGGGTGGATCTGGCCACGGACCGGGCCCAGCATGCCACCGGCCTCATGCACCTCCTGGTGGAGGGGATCGGGGCCGTGGCCGCCCTGGGGGCGGCGGCGTGGGTGGTGCTGGCCCTGCGGTCCCAGCGCGCGGAGGTGCGGCGCCTGGCCGGAGACCTGGCCGCTTCCCGGGACGAGGCCCGGCGCTGGCAGGGGGAGGCCTCGGAGCTCCTGCGCGGGCTGTCCCAGGCCATCGATCAGCAGTTCGACCGGTGGGGCCTGAGCCCCGCGGAGCGGGAAATCGCCCTGCTGCTGCTCAAGGGGCTGTCCACCCGGGAAATCGGGGCCCTGCGGGAAACCCGGGAGGCGACGGTCCGCCAGCAGGCCCAGGGCATCTACAAGAAGGGCGGCCTGCTGGGGCGGGCGGAACTGTCCGCGTTCTTCCTGGAGGATCTGCTGGTTCCCAAGGAGCAGGAGGCCTTCACGTCCATCCGGCCCGCCCCCCGGGGGCAATGAGGGCCCCTTCCCACCTTTCCATTGCGTTGCCGGGGCCTTTCTGGTGCCATGGTCGTGAACCCATCCGTGAACCCCATGGAAGAACCCTCCGCGCAGCGTCCCCCGATCCTGCGGTCCAGGCCGAGGCTGGATGGCCTCCTGGTCCTGCTGGCGGGCCTGGGCCTGGCGACGTCCGCCTGGGCCCTGGCCAAGGGCCGCCCCGTTCGCGGGTACCTGGGCCTGGGGCTGGGGGCGGCCGCGGGCCTGGCCTTCACCGGGCGCCTGGTCGGATCCCGCAGGGACCTGGAAACCCGCCAGGCCCGGCTGCGGGCCCTGAACCGGAGCCTGGACGAGCAGATCCAGGGCCGCACCGCCCGCCTCATGCAGACCATCGAGGACCTGGAGTCCTTCAATCGCATGGTCACCCACGACCTCAAGTCCCCCCTGACGGGGCTGCTGCTGGGCATGGATAACCTCCAGGCGCACATCGGCGCGGATCGCCCCGACCTCCTGCGCCATCTGGATCTGCTGCGCGCCGGGGCGGACCGCATGCAGCAGCTGCTGGCGGGACTCCAGGAACTGGCCCTCATTTCGGGCCGCCTGCCGGTGGTGGAGCGGGTGGACGTCTCCCACCACGCGCACCTGGTGTTCCTCAATCTGCGGGAGAAGGAACCGCACCGGGACGTGCGCTGGCACATCGAACCGGAACTCACCGTGCTGGGGGACCCCAACCTCATCCGCATCGCCCTGGAGAACCTCCTGGGCAACGCCTGGAAGTACACCCTGGGCCGGGCCCCGGCGGAGATCACGGTGCGCCGGGGGGACGGCGCCGGCACCGCCATCGAGATCCGGGACAACGGCATCGGCTTCGAGGCGGCCCAGGCGGAAACCCTGTTCCGGCCCTTCCAGCGGCTCCATTCGGATCCCCGGATCCCGGGCCATGGCATCGGCCTTTCCATCGTCAAGCGGGTGATGGGCAAGCACGGGGGCAAGGTCACGGCCCAGGGCTGGCCCGGACAGGGCGCCCTCTTCCGCCTGGACTTCACCGCGGACTGAAGAGCCTCCGTTCCACCACGGGCACCAGGTCCTGGTAGGACTCCCGCCGTTCGTGGATGTGGCAGGCCCCCAGGGCCTCGGCCACGTCCCAGGCGAAGGTGTTGCGGTACTCCACCACCAGGATGACGGGCGTATCCACCAGGAGGCCCTGGCCGCGCAGGAGCCGCATCATGTCCTTGGCCCAGTGGCCGCCCATGGTGTTGTCCAGGAGCACCAGGTCCACGCGCGGGGACGCGGCCAGGGTGCGGGCCTCCTGGAAGGACCGGGCCTCGTGCACCTGGCGGAAGCCGTCCTCCCGGAAGGCCTGGGCCAGGGCGTGGGTGGAGCCGGTGGTGGAGAGGAGGAGGATCCGCTTGGAGGCCTTGCGCAGGCGCAGGGCCGCGTTGATCTGGGGCCGGGGCTCGGGTTCGGGGGCGGGCCGTTCCAGGGGGCGCTCCACCACTTCGGCGGGCCTGGCCTTGACGCGGGTGGGGGTCGGGGCTCCCGGGACGTCGGCGGGGTCGGTGCGGGGCTTGCGGTCGGGAAAGCCCTGGCCGAAGGAGGGCGGAAGGCGCGGGGCGAGGATGCGCTCGAGGTTCTGGACATCGATCGGGGAGAGCCCCTCCAGGATCATGCCGCCGTCCCGGCCCGTGAGGTGCACCAGGGTGCCCGTGCCCTGGATGGGCGGCATGTGGGGCAGGCCCGAAACGCGCACCGCCTGGAAGCGGTCGCCGGGCTTCAGTTCCTTCACGGGCCCCCCGAGGGAATCGAATTCGTCCAGGGAAAGCCGCAGGCCCCGGGGACTCAGGTCCAGGAGCCGGCCCTGCAGGGTCCTCCCCCAGGGGAAGGGTCCGGAAAGGAATTCCACCGCGAAGACTTCCGCCCGCTCCCCCCGCCCGAAGGCCGCCCGGGGAAGGCTCCTGCGCTCGCCCTGGGCGAGGCTGGACGGGATCCCGAAGATCCCCGTGCCCTCGGCCCGGGTCAGCGCGGTGAAGCGCCTCGCGTCCAGCATGAAGGCCATGCGCAGGGTCTGGCCCGGCTCCAGCAGGGGCGTCGTGGTGGTGGAGAAGGCGGTCCGCCCCACCTGCTCCAGCGAGGTGTCGAAGGGCAGGGCCCCGTTCACGGGAAGCCAGAACTGCACCGGCGCCTTCAGGCGCGCCAGCTCCTCCAGGTAGGCCCGGATGGTTCCTTCGTCGCGAAGCTCGGGCTGGGGGGCGAATGGGGTCAAGGGGGTTCCGATGCCCCTCAAAGGAGGGGACTTCAAGTATATGCAATTGTCCCTTGACGGGCGGCGAATACGTAACCAATATTGTTACAGATCGGAACCCGATGACCACCAGCTCCCGCACCACCATCGCCATCCACATCCTCACCCTCCTGGCCTTCTGCGGTCCGGAGCCCCTCACGTCCGAGTTCATCGCCGGCAGCGTCAACACCAACCCCGTGGTCATCCGGCGCCTCCTGGCCCGGTTGCGGGAGGCGGGGCTCGTGGGCTCCCAGGGCGGGCCCGGGGGCGGATGGCAGCTGCTGCGGGCGCCGGGCAAGGTGACCCTCCGGGACATCCATCGGGCGGTGGAAGGCGGATCCCTCTTCGCCCTGCACACGGCGGGACCCAACCCCCAGTGCCCCGTGGGCCGCACCATCCAGTCCGCCCTGGAGGGCATCTACGCCGCGGCCCAGGCGGCCCTGGAGGCCGAACTGGGCCGCACCACCCTCGCCCACCTGGTGAAGGACGTCAAGACCCGGGCGTCCTGAGCCTTTTTTTTAACCCAATGCGTAACCCCCAAGGTTACAAGGAGACCTCATGATCGCCATTACCGGTGCCTCCGGCCAGCTGGGCCGCCTCGTCATCCAGCAGCTCCTCCGGTCGATCCCCGCTTCCGGGATCGTCGCCCTGGCGCGAAAGCCCGAATCCGTGCGGGACCTGGGCGTCCAGGCCCGCCCCTTCGACTACGAGCGTCCCGGGACCCTGGCCGCTGCCCTGGCGGGGGTGGACAAGCTGCTCCTCATCTCCTCCAGCGAAGTGGGCCGCAGGACGCCCCAGCACAAGGCCGTCATCGATGCCGCCCGCGCGGCGGGCGTGAAGCTGGTGGCCTACACCAGCCTCCTCCATGCCCCCCAGTCGCCCCTGGGCCTGGCCCCGGAGCACGTGGAAACCGAAGCCCACCTGAAGGCCTCGGGCCTGCCCTTCGTGCTGCTGCGCAACGGCTGGTACACCGAGAACTACACGGCCAGCATCCCCTCCGCCCTGGCCCACGGGGCCTTCCTGGGCAGCGCGGGCGCGGGGCGCATCGCCTCGGCGGCCCGGGCGGACTACGCCGCGGCCGCGGCGGCCGTCCTGCTCCGGGAGGACCAGGCGGGAAAAACCTATGAGCTGGCGGGGGACATCCCCTACACACTCACGGACCTGGCGGCCGAGATCGCCCGGCAGTCGGGCAAGCCCGTGGCGTACCAGGACCTGCCCGAAGCCGAATTCAAGGCCGTGCTGGTGGGCGCGGGCCTTCCCGAAGGCCTGGCCGCGCTGCTTGCGGATTCCGACGCGGGGGCGGCCAAGGGCGCCCTGCTGGACGAGGGACGCCAGCTGAGCCGGCTCCTGGGCCGCGCCACCACCCCCATGGCGGATTCCGTGGCGGCCTTCCTCAAGGGCTGAAGGGCCGGACCTGCTACCCTGGGGAGGATCCGTCAACAGCCCCCCACGGTGGAGTTCCCTTCCATGACCAGCCTTTCGGGAGAAAAAATCGGCGCCTTCCGCGTCCTGGAACTGTTGGGACAAGGCGGGATGGGGGATGTGTACGTGGGGGTTGACGAGCGGTTGGACCGGCGGGTGGCCCTCAAGGTCCTCCGCTCCGACCTCCACCCCGGCACGGAAAGCCAGCAGCGCTTCCTGCGGGAGGCCCGGGTCCTCTCCCAGGTGGCCCACCCCAACATCTGCCAGATCTTCGACTACCTCTCCTCGGCCGGGCGGGAGGTGCTGGTGCTGGAGCTCATCGAGGGCCAGAGCCTGGCCAGGGCCATGAAGCGCAGCCTGGCCTTCCGGCAGAAGCTGGCCATCGCCCGGCAGATCGCCGAGGCCCTCCTGGCGGCCCATGAGAAGGGCATCATCCACCGGGACCTCAAGCCCGAGAACATCCTCATCACGCCCGGGAACCAGGTGAAGATCCTGGATTTCGGCATTTCCCGGCTGCAGGAGGAGGGCCCGGAACCGCCCCGGGCCGAACCCGGCGTCCAGCTTCCCCTGCCCGGCTTCGAGGACGGCCTCACCCGGCCGGCCTCGGCGCCCGCCGGGGACCCCGAGGAGATCACCGCCGGCACGGGGGCCGCCCCCGGCCGTTCCACCAGCTTGACCTCCCAGGGTTCGATCATCGGCACCCTGGCCTACATGAGCCCCGAGCAGGCCCGGGGGGAAATGGCCCAGGCCGCCAGCGACCTCTATTCCCTGGGCCTGGTGCTGCAGGAGCTCTTCACGGGCCACAGGCCCTACCCCAAGGGGCTGGAGTCCGCGGAGCTGCTGGAACGGGCCCGGGAGGGCCGCACCCTGCCGGTGGCGGGCATCGATGCGGACGTGGCGGCCCTGATCCGGCGCCTCACCGCGTTCGCCCCCGCGGCCCGGCCCTCCTCGGCGGATGCGCTGGAGCGGATCCTCTGGATCCAGGGCAAGCCCGGCCGGCGCCGCCGGAAGGCGCTGGTGGCCGCGGCCTTGGCCGTGATGGGGCTCTTCAGCGGGGGCATGACCATCCAGACCTTGCGGGCCCGGCGGGCCGAGCGGGCCACCCGCGAAGAGGCCGAGGCCACCCGTCGGGTCGCGGATTTCCTCACGGGGCTCTTCAAGGTTTCGGACCCCGGGGAGGCCCGGGGCAACACCGTCACGGCCCGGGAACTGCTGGACAAGGGCGCCCGGGACATCACCGGCGAACTGGTGAATCAGCCCCAGGTGCGCGCCCAGCTCATGGACACCATGGGCATGGTGTACTACGAGATGGGTCTCTATCCCCAGGCCCGGCCCCTCCTCATGGAAGCCCTGGCCATCCGCGAGCGCACCCTGCCCCCCACCGACCTGAAGGTGGCCGAGAGCCTGAACGACCTGGGCATGCTGGAGCTCAAGGAAGGCGCCTTCGATCAGGGCGCCGCGCACTTCCAGCGGTGCCTGGCCATCCGCACCCAGCGCCTGGGGGCGGGTTCCCTGGCGGTGGCCACCACCCAGGGCAACCTCGGGGGCATCTACTACAGCCAGGGCAAGTACGACCTGGCCGAACCGCTCTACCGCCAGAGCCTGCGCACCAAGGAGGGCCTCCTGGGCCCCCGGCACGGGGAGGTGGCCACCGCCCTCAACAACCTCGCCAGCCTCCTCTGGCAGCAGGGGAAGTACGCGGAAGCCGAGCCGCTCTTCCTGCGCAACCTCGCCATCGAGGAGGCGACCCGGGGCTCCGACCACCCGGATGTGGCCCTGGCCCTCCTGAACCTGGGCATCCTCGACCGGAAGCTGGGGAAGTACGCCGAGGCCGAAGCCTACCTCCGCAGGAGCCTCGCCGTGGGCGAGAAGGTCCAGGGGCCAAGCCACCCCAGCGTGGCCGCCACCCTCTCCAACCTGGGCACCACCCTGCAGCAGGCGGGCCGCCCCAGGGAGGCCGAGCCGCTCATCCTGCGGGCCCTGGCCATCCAGGAAAAGACCCTGGGACCCGGCCATCCCGAAGTGGCGCGCACCCTCAGCACCCTGGGCGCCCTCTGCCACGCCCTGGGCCGGGACCCCGAGGCCATCGCCCGGTACCGCGCCAGCATCGCCGTGGGGGAGAAGGCCCTGGGCGCGACCCACCCCAGTCTCGCCGGCCCGCTCACGCACCTGGGGGAGCTGTACATGGACCGGGGCAATTTCGCGGCGGCCGAACCCCTCTACCTGCGGGGCCTGGCCCTCACGGCCCCCGCCCTGGGCGACCGGCACCCGGGGGTGGCGGGCATCCTCCTCGCCCTGGCCCGCATCGAAGCGGAACTGGGCCGGAAGGCGCAGGCCCTGGGATACCTGGCCCGGGCCGTGAAGGTGGACGGGAAGCCCGATTGGCTGGGCTCCTTGCGCCAGGAGCCCCAGCTGCGTTCCCTGCGGGGGGATCCGGAATTCGAGCGCATGGCCGCCGAAGCGGCCCGGCCCTAGCTCAACGTTCCGACCCACCCCGTCTTTGACCGGGGCAACGCGTCGGGATTCACCTGTCGAATACGAAAACCCCATTTGCAGGGAAGCAACCGGGACGACCATTACAAGGAATCAAGCACCTGCCGCCCACCTTGGAGGCATGCTCATCCCCTTCATCCTTTTCATCCGATTCATCCCTGTTCCCGCAGGGCCAGGGCTGGGATGGGTCGGCGCATGCAGATCACCTGCGCGCCGCCCCATCTCATCGCTGGCCCTGCGGGAACAGGGATGAATCGGATGAACAGGATGAAGGGGATCAGCCTTGGAACTCTGGCCGTTCCCGTCTGAGGGGCCAGACCAACCTGTCACCGGCCGGGAAAAGATCCATTCAGCGCCTGGCCCCCGCCTTGCCGAAACGCAGGCCCATGGTGATGCGCCGCCGGGCCTCACGGCCATCCAGGGGTTTGGTGATCCAGTCGTCCACGGGGATCCCCGGCTCGGGCTCCTCGCCCTTGTCCACCACGGCCAGGATGGGGACGCCGGCCCAGGTGGGCTGGCTTCGCACGCTGGCGATGATCTCCCGGAGCTGGCCGTTGGACAGGGAGGCATCCACCACCAGCAGCGCCGGGGGCGGCCCGTCCAGCCGGTCCAGGAGCTCGCCCGCCGTGGCGCAGGTGTCCAGGTGGATTCCCGCGGGGGCCACCTGCAGGGAGATCTGGCTCAGCAGCAGGGGCGAGTCCGAGGCGGCCACCACCCGGGCGCCGGCGAAGGCCTCCAGGGGTTCGGAGATGCCGAAGCCCCCGCCGGCGATCCCCAGCAGCTCCCGCACCCGCAGGCGCAGGAGGTCCTCGCTTCCCCGCTTCAGGAAGCAGTCGTCGGCGCCCGCCTCCAGGCTGCGCTCGGTCACGTTCCGGGACAGGGAGGTGATGATGGCGAAGGGCAGATCCCGGGTGGCGGGGTCGTCCTTGAGGCGCCGGCAGAACTGGAAGCCGTCGGTGACGGGCATGACCGCGTCGCACAGGATGAGGCCCGGCCTGCGGTCCGAGAGGATATCCATGGCGTTTTCCGCGTTGGCGGCCGTCAGGATCTCGGCGCCCAGGGGTTCCAGGACTTCCGGGAACAGTTTCCGCTGGAGCCGGTCGTCATCGATGAAAAGTAACAGGGCCTTGGATAAATCCGTGTGCAATGATCCGTCCTCTTGAGAAATGATACATTGGGAGCGGCCAAGGTCACCTTAAATTCACCCGTCCAGGGCGGCGCGGAGTTTTTCCAAGAGGTCCCTCCGGCTGAACGGCTTCTGGAGGAACTGGACGCCGGCGGGCAGTTCCCCCCGGCCGGAGGCGGCCTCCAGGGGATAGCCGGACATGAAGAGCACCTTGGCCAGGGGCCGGTGCTTGAGCATCAGGCGGCTGAAATCCAGCCCGCCCATGCCGGGCATCACCATGTCCGTGACCAGGGCGTGGATCTCCTGGTCCTCCCGGGCCAGGAAGGCCAGGGCCAGGGCGGGGCGGAGGAAGGCGAGCACCCGGTAGCCGGCGTCCTCCAGCACCTTCGTGCCCAGTTCCAGGAGGGCCTCCTCGTCCTCCACCAGCATCACGGTCTCCCAGCCGCAGGGGACGGGCGCCTCGCCGCCCTCCCGGAAGGACCCGTCCGCGGGGTACTCGAAGCGCGGGAAGTGCAGGCGGAAGGTGGAACCCCGCCCGGGGGCCGTGTACACCGAAACGAAGCCCCCGTTCTGGCGAACGATGCCGTACACCATGGCCAGGCCCAGGCCGGTGCCCTTCCCCACCTCCTTGGTGGTGAAGAAGGGTTCGAAGATGTGGGCCACGATCTCCGGGTCCATGCCCCGGCCCGAATCCGTGACCGAGAGCACCACGTAGTCCCCGGGCCGGGCGTCCAGGTGGGTCTGGGCGTAGGCCTCGTCCACCTCCTGGTTGCCGGTCTCCAGGAGGATCGAACCGGTCCCGGTGATGGCGTCCCGGGCGTTGACCACCAGGTTCACCAGCACCTGGCTCACCTGGGAGGGGTCGATCCACACGGACCCCAGGGAGGTGGTGGGCTTCCACACCAGGGAATGGTTCTCGCCGATGAGGCGGCGGAGCATGGCCTGGGTCTCGTCCACCAGGGCATTCATGTCCACCGGCCGGGGCTGGATGGTCTGCTTTCGCGCGAAGGCCAACAGCTGGCGCGTAAGGTCGCTGGAGTGGGTGGCCGCCTTGCGGATCTGGGCCAGATGCTGGCGGGCCGGCCCCTCCGCAAAGGCCGGATCCTCCAGGAGCAGGTCCGAATAGCCGATGATGACGCTCAGCATGTTGTTGGTGTCGTGGGCCACGCCGCCGGCCAGCTGACCCAGGGAATCCAGCTTCTGGGCCTGGCGCAGGATCGATTCGGCCTGCTTGCGCCCGGTGATGTCCCGCACCACGGCGGCGACGGCGTCCTGGCCGTACCAGGTGGCGGGCTTGACGGACACTTCCACGTCGAAGGGCGGGCCGCCCCCGGGCTGCACCGCCCTCATTTCGAAGACGGCGAACCCCTCCCGGTCCATGCGGGCCAGCATCGCGGGCAGCTGCACCTCGGTCCCGCCCTGGTCGGGGTCGGGAAGGCTGAGGCTCCCCACGCCCAGGCCGCACAGGGCCTCCCGGGAGAGGCCGAACATCACGGTGGCGGACTGGTTGGCCTCCAGGACGGTCCCCCGGCGGTCGTGGATGAGGACGGCGTCGTGGAGGCTGTTGAACACGGAAAGCAGGTTCTCCTGGGACACCCGCAGGCGCTCCCGCACCTCCTCCAGCTGGTGGAGGCGCTCCTGCAGTTCCGGGTAGAAGCTCTTGCGGCCGGATTCCTCGCCCAGGCCGATGATGCGTTCCCGCATGGCTTCGCGGCCCAGGCGGGGGGTCATCAGAGGGCCTCCAGGAAAAGGGCCTCCAGGTCGCCGGGGGAGGGCTCCCGGGGATTGGTGGCGACGCAGGGATCGTCGAAGGCCTTGGAGGCCAGGTGGGGCGCGTCCCCGGCGCTGATCCCCCGGGAGGCCAGTCCGCCCTTGATGCCGCAGGCGGTGCGCAGGGCCAGGATCCGGTCCACCAGCGCGCTTCGCACCTGCGCATCCGGGAGGCCCCTGGGGTGGGCGCCCAGGGCTTCGGCCACCCGCCGGAAACGCTCGGGGGCCGCGGGGAAGTTGAAGTCGATGACGTGGGCCAGCAGCAGGGCGTTGCACTCCCCGTGGGGCAGGTCCTTGAAGCCGCCCAGGCTGTGGGCCATGGCATGCACGGCCCCCAGGCTCGCGTTGGAAAAGGCCAGGCCCGCGTGGAGGCTGGCCTGCATGATGCAGGTGCGGCGCTCCAGGTCCTCCGGTTCCCCCACGGAGGCCTCCAGGTGGGCGGCCACCAGGCGCATGGCCTCCAGGGCGTGCACGTCCGTGACGGCGGAGTTGGCGTTGGAGACGAAGGCCTCGATGGCGTGCACCAGGGCGTCCAGCCCGGTGCAGGCCGTGAGGAAGGGGTTCAGGGTCAGGAGGGTGCGGGGATCGATGAGCGCCACATCGGGCACCACGGCCTTGCTGATGATGGCGATCTTCACCCGTTCGTCCGCGTCGTTGATGATGGCGAACTGGGAAACGTCCGCGGAGGAGCCGGCGGTGGTGGGCACGCACAGGAGGGGCGGCATGGGGATCCGCACCTCGTCCACGCCCTCGTAGTCCAGGATGGAACCGCCGTTGGTGGCCACGATGCCGATGCCCTTGGCGCAGTCCATGGCGCTGCCGCCCCCCACGGCGGCGATGAGGTCGCTGCCGCTGGAACGGTACACGGCGACGCCGCCGGCCACCTCGCCGGAGCGGGGGTTGGGGGAGACGTCCAGGTAGCGCGTGACCTCCAGGCCCTCCTCCTGGAGGAAGCCCGCCGCCTCGTTCGTCCAACCGGCCGCATCCACCCCGGGGTCGGACACCAGCAGCACCCGGCGGGCCCCCAGGTTCCGGGCATAGCGCCCCAGGAGCTTCCGGGCGTCCAGCCCAAACAGGAATTCCGGCGCGACGAATTTACGCAGTTCAGACATCACGGGGTTGCCTCGCTAGCGTTCCTTGCGGACGGATGCAGACACCCTACCACGCTCCCCGGAATCCGGGAGCCGTGTATCCTTGACGGGTGGCGAAAATTCTCGTGGTCGACGACAGCCGGATGATGCGCCTCTACCTGCGTCGGTGCCTGGAGCGGGCCGGCCACGAGGTGGAGGAGTGGGTGCCCCTTTCGGCCATGGAGGTGCCGGACCACGTCAACGCCAGCGCCCCGGACCTGATCATCAGCGACTTCCAGATGCCCGGCTGCAACGGTACCTCCCTGGCCCGCATGGCCCAGAAGGCCCGCCCCGGATCCCCCATCCTCATCCTCACCGCCTTCCGGGACGAGGACATGGAAGCCGGCCTCCTGAAGCTGGGCGTCAGCCGGGTCCTGGCCAAACCCATCGAGGAGGCCGTCCTGCTGGCCGCGGTGGCGGGCACCCTGGCCGGCCCCGGCGAGGCGGAGTGATCACAGAAGGCGCCTGAGGGCCAGGATCTCCTCCTTGACCAGGTGCAGGCGCTCGTGGGCCCGTTCCACCTCCTCGGCCGAAAGGTGCCGGGCCACCAGGTCCTTGTGGTCGGCCGCGAACCGCGCGCCGTTTTCCGCGGCCAGGGCGATCCACACGTAGGCCTCGGCCTGGTCCTGGGGGATGCGCTCGTCCTCGTCGAAGCACAGGCCGTGGTGGTGGCTGTAGCCCAGGTGGAACTGGGCTTCGGGATCCCCCCACAGGGCGGCGCGGCGGTACCAGGCGGCGGAGCCGGGCGCGTCGCCGCCGGTGTAGTGTTCCCCCCAGGGATTCTGGATATCCAGGATGACCTGGGCGGCGCTGCAGCCCCCGTGGGCGGAAAGGAGGAACAGCTCCTGGGCCGCCCCTTCGTCCAGGGGCATGCCCAGGCCACGCAGGTAGCACACCCCCAGGTAGTAGGTGGCCAGGGGGTCCCCGGCGTCCGAGGCGGCGCGGAAGCGCTGGGCGGCCTCCCCCTCGTCCTTGGCCAGGCCGATGCCGTTCTTGAGGTTGAAGGCGGTGACGAACTGGGCCCTGCGGCTGCCCCAGTCCGCGGCGATGCGGTACCAGCGCACGGCCTCCGTCAGGTCCCGGGGGATCCGGTCGCCGTCCTCGTAGAGGTGGGCCAGGCGCAGCTGGGTGCGCTCGTCCCCGTTCTCCGCCGCCCGGCGCATCCAGGCCAGGGCCTGGGCGAAATCCGGGGGGACGCCGTCGCCTTCCTCGAAGATGCGCACCAGCTGGAGCTGGGCCTCGGTGCTGCCGTGGTCGGCGGCCTTGCGGAACCAGGCCAGGGCCTGGGCGGGATCCCGGGGCCCGAATTCCCCGACGCTGGCGCAGTGGCCCAGCAGGTACTGGGCCTCCTGGGAACCCAGCTCCGCGGCCCGGCGCCACCACAGCAGGGCCTCCGCCCCGTCCCGGGGCACGCCCGTGCCGGTGGCATAGTGGCGGCCCAGGGTCACCTGGGCCGTGGCCAGCCCCTTCTCGGCCTCGGCCCGCAGGTCCGGTGTGGGTTCGGTCATGGTGGCGCCCTTGGGGAGGAGTTGGCTTATTGGGTCGTTCCGACCCGATTCTAAGAGTTATTTCCAATTATAAATCATGAAATGTTGCCTGCGCCCTTCCCCCCGAAGAACCGGCTTCCGCCCGGGCCACCCTCGCAATATGATGGCTTATTCCCCGAGGCCCACCATGCGCACCCCCCTGCTTCTCGCCGCCGTGTCCCTCTGCGCCCAGGCCCAGACGGCCAACCCCTTCTTCGCCGAGTGGAAGACGCCCCACGGGGTCCCGCCCTTCGCCGACATCCGGGACGAGCACTTCCTTCCGGCCTTCAAGGAGGGCATGGCCCGCCACCGGGCCGAAATCGAGGCCATCGCCACCTCTCCCGACGCGCCCACCTTCGCCAACACCGTGGAGGCCCTGGAGCGCTCGGGGCAGCTCCTGGAACGGGTCTCCCTGGTCTTCGGCGCCCTCTCCGGCGCCGAGACCAACCCGAAGCTGCAGGCCGTCAACCGCGAGCTGGCGCCCCTGCGCGCCGCGCACTACGACGCCATCAACCTCGACCCCCGGCTCTGGCGCCGCGTGAAGGCCGTGTGGGAGAACCGCACGGGGCTGGACAAGGAGCAGCTGCGGCTCCTGGAGGACCGCCGCCGGGGCTTCCTGAGGGCCGGGGCGGACCTGGACGAGGCCGGCAAGGTCCGCATGCGGGCCCTCAACGCCGAGCTGTCCCGCCTGGGCGTGCAGTTCGGGGATCGCATGCTGAAGGCCACCAAGGACTTCAAACTGGTGGTGACGAGGCCCGAGGACCTGGCCGGGCTGCCCCAGGGGGTGCGGGACGCCGCGGCGAGGGGCGGCACCTGGGTCTTCACCCTGGACGGGCCCAGCATCTGGCCCTTCCTGCAGTACGCCGACAACCGCGACCTGCGCCGGCAGCTCCTCACGGGCTACCTGGAGCGCTGCCGCGCCGGAGAGACCGACACCCGCGAACTGGCCAGCCGCATGGCCTCCCTGCGGGTGCAGAAGGCGAAGCTCCTGGGCTACCCCACCTGGGCCGACTACATCCTGGAGGAGAACATGGCCCGGACGCCCGCGGGCGCCTACGGGCTCCTGAAGCCCGTGTGGGAGGCCTCCCTGGCCAAGGCCAGGGAGGAGCGCGCCGAGCTCCAGGCCGCCATGGCCAAGGAGCTCCCCGCCGCCAAGCTGGAGTCCTGGGACTGGCGGTACTACCAGGAGAAGGTGCGCCGGGCGAAGTACGACCTGGACGAGGCCGCCCTGAAGCCCTATTTCAGCCTGGACAGCGTGCGCGGCGGGGCCTTCGGGCTGGCCACGCGGCTCTACGGCATCACCTTCACCGAGGTCAAGGACGTGCCCGTGTACCACCCGGAGGTGCGGGTCTTCGAGGTGAAGGAGAAGGATGGGCGGCACCTGGGCCTCCTCTACACCGACTACCACCCGCGCCCCGGGAAGCGCGGCGGCGCCTGGTGCGGGAGCCTGCGCCCCGGGCGGGACCGCCACGCGGTGCCCGCCATCACCACCAACGTGGCCAACCTCTCCCGCCCCGCCGGGGACGCCCCCGCCCTGCTCACCCCCGACGAGGTGCGCACCCTCTTCCACGAGTTCGGCCACGCCCTGCACGGCCTTTTCTACGCGGGCCAGTACCGGGGCCTGGGCGGCGCGCCCCGGGACTTCGTGGAACTGCCCAGCCAGATCATGGAGAACTGGGCCATGGAGCCCGAGGTGCTCAGGACCTACGCCCGCCACTGGAAGACCGGGGAAGTGATCCCCGCAGCCCTGGGCGACCGCATCAAGAAGTCCCGCACCTTCGGCGAAGGCTTCGCCACCACCGAATACATGGCGGCCGCGCTCCTGGACATGGACTGGCACACCCTCGCCGACGACGCCCCGCGGGACGCCGATGCCTTCGAGAAGGCCAGCATGGAGAAGTGGGGCCTCCTGCCGGAAATCCCCCTGCGCTACCGCACCGCCTTCTTCAATCACATCTGGGGCGGCGGAAACGGGTACAGCGCCGGCTACTACGCCTACATCTGGAGCGCGGTGCTCGACAGCGACGCCTTCCTCGCCTTCAAGGAGAAGGGGAACCTGTACGATCCCGCCACCGCCCAGGCCTTCCGCACCAAGGTGCTGGAAAAGGGCCAGACCGCGGATCCGGCCCAGCTGTACCGGGATTTCCGGGGACGGGATCCCCGGGTGGAGGCCCTGCTGAGGAAGCGCGGCCTGAAATCCTGAGGAATGCAGCCATGAAATAGGGCCCGCCCCGGGGAACCGGGGCGGGCCATGGGCACACTAATCCCCTGCGGCGCCGTGCCGAGGAGAGCCCATGACCCAGCCGAGCACCGCCCCCGCGGTGGGCCCGACCCTTGTCCTTAAAGGACCCCCCAGCGCCGTGCAGGGGAAGAGCACCGTCGTGCGCGTGGAGGTCCGGGGCGCCGTCCCGGGCCAGGTGGTATCCGTGCGGGGCTGGGTCAAGGGGGAGAAGATGTTCGAATCCCACCGGACCCTGGACGGGGCCCCCACCTTCGACACCTGCATTCCCATCCCCTTCTTCGGGGAGATCCAGATCCTCGTCCTCCAGGCCCACTGCCAGGGCTCCCGGTCCCCGGCCCACGCGGTGCCCCTGCGCATGCCGCCGCCATAACTAGGTGGACTCGAGCACTTCCCGGACCTTCCCCAGGAGGTCCTTGATGCGGAAGGGCTTCTGCAGGAAGTGCGTCTCCTCCCGCATGAGTCCCCGCTTGGCAAGGATATCGCCCGTGTACCCGGAGATGAAGAGGACCTTGAAGCCCTGGCGCTCCTCCAGGATGCGCTGCTGGAGTTCCTTCCCGTTCATGGCGGGCATGACCACGTCCGTGATGAGGAGATGGATCGGGCCCTCGTACCGGGCCGCCAGGAGCGCCGCCTCCAGGGGGTTGGAGGCGGCGAGCACCCGGTAGCCCTTCTCCTCCAGGACCAGCTTCATGACCTCCAGCATGGGGGCCTCGTCCTCGGCGATGAGGATGGTCTCGTCGCCGCCGCCCGCGGAAGCGCCGGCGGAGGGGTCCGGCGCCTCGTCCTCGGCGTCGAAGGCGGGCAGGTAGATCTTGAAGGAGGTGCCCAGGCCCGGGTTGCTGTAGACCGAAAGGGCCCCGCCGTTCTGCTTGATGATGCCGTACACCATGGAGAGCCCCAGCCCGGTGCCCTTGCCTTCGGCCTTGGTGGTGAAGAAGGGCTCGAAGATCTGGGCGAGGGTGGCGGCGTCCATGCCGCAGCCGGTGTCGCTGACGGTGAGCTGCACGTAGCTTCCCGGTGGCAGCCCCCCGAAGACCAGGGCGGAGGATTCCTCCACCAGGAAATTGGCGGTCTCGATGCTGATGGTGCCGCCGCTGGGCAGGGCGTCGCGGGAATTGATGACCAGGTTCGTGAGCACCTGGTTCACCTGGGAGGGGTCGATGAAGACGGCCCTCAGGTCGGGAGCCGGATGCAGGGTGAGTTCGATATCGCCCTCGATGAGCCGGTTGAGCATCTTCCGGTTCTCCCCCAGGACCTGGTTGAGGTCCAGGCGCCGGGGCTGGGCGGCCTGCTTGCGGGAGAAGGCCAGCAGCTGGCGCGTGAGCTCCGCGGAATGTTCCGCGGCCCTCTTGATCTCCAGGATGCGCCGCCGGGCGGAATCCGGGAGCGCCTCGGTCTCCAGGGAGATCTCGGAATTGATGAGGATGACGTTGAGCATGTTGTTGAAATCGTGGGCCACCCCTCCCGCCAGCCGGCCGATGGCTTCCATCTTCTGGGCCTGGAGGAGCTCGGATTCCATGCGCCGCTGCTCGGTGATGTCCTGCATGATGCCGATGAAATGATCGATGCCGCCCCCCTCGTTGCGCAGGGGGGAGATGGCGGTCTGGAAGAGCCGGGAGGCGCCGCCCTTGTGCCGGCTCAGGATCTCGCCCCGCCACACCCGGCCCCCGGACACCGCGTCCCAGATCCGGGCGTGGAAGGCCGGGTCCTGGGCCGGGGATTCCAGGAACGGGGGCTTGGAGCCCAGGATCTCCCGGGCCTCGAAGCCGGTGATTTCCAGGAAGGCCGGGTTGGCCCATTCGATGGCGCCCTGGCGGTCCAGGATCAGGATGCCGTTGGCCGCGGCGTCCAGGGCGAAGCTCTTCAGCCGGAGGCTGGCCTCCATCTCCCGCAGCTCCTCCACCTGCTGGGCGAGGCTCTGGGAGCGCTGGTCCAGCTTCTGCACCAGGCGTTCGTTGTAGAGCTTGAGGAAGGAGCCCTCGTCGGTGGGGACCGGTTCCGGGGCCTTGAGGGCGCCGGCCTGGGTGCGCCGGACCACGTCCTGCACCTGGCCCAGGAAGGCCTCGGGCTCCATGGGCTTGCGCAGGAACGCGGCGGCGCCGAGCGACAGCGCGAAGGTCTCGTCCTCATCCGACTGGTACGTGGCGGTGTAGAAGATGAAGGGGATCGGGGCCAGCCCCGCATCCCCCATCCAGGCCCGGCAGAGGGTGTAGCCGTCCATGACCGGCATCAGGATGTCGGAGATGATGAGATCCGGCGGATCCTTCCGGGCCGCCTCCAGGGCCTCCTTTCCGTTCATGGCCTTGGAGGTGGCGTGGCCCTGGCTGCCCAGGAGCAGTTCCAGGAGGGTGATGTTGGACTGGATGTCATCGACCAGAAGGATCTTCATGGGCGGCTCCCGGGAGGGACGGTCATATGAAGGTGGAGATGGTGCCCGTGAAGGTCTCGGGATTGATGGGCTTCTCGATGTATTCCGTGAACCCCTCCAGGAGGGCCCTTTCCCGGTCCCCGGCCATGGCGTAGCTGGTGATGGCCATGATGGGCGTCTCGGCGGTGCCGGGCAGGGCCCGCAGGGCCTTCACCACCTGGTAGCCGTCCATGCCGGGGAGCTGGATGTCCAGGAGGATGAGGTCGAAGGCCTCCTTCTCCGCGATGGTGATGCCCGAGGGCCCGTCCATGGCGGCCACCAGGTCCACCTTCAGCGAGCTCAGGAGCATGCGCACCAGCAGCAGGTTGTCCGGATTGTCTTCGATGACCAGGATGCGTTTCATGGGGTCCTTCTAGGCGGAAGCCAGGGGCAGGGTGAGGGTGAAGGTGGAGCCCCGGCCCAGGTCGCTGGCGGCTTCGATATCGCCGTCCATGAGCCGGGCCAGGCGGCGGCTCAGGGCCAGGCCCAGGCCGGTGCCTTCGTTGCGCCGGGCCAGCCCCTCGTCCAGTTGTTCGAATTCCCGGAAGAGCCGGTGGAGATCCCGGGCGGCGATGCCGGGCCCGGTGTCCCGCACCGCCACCCGCACCCGGCCCTGCCCCGGGAGGACCTGGACGGTGACGCCGCCGGCCTCGGTGAACTTCACGGCGTTGGAAAGCAGGTTCAGGAAGATCTGGGAAACGCGCCGGCGATCCCCGGCCATGGGAAGGGCTTCGGGGAAATCCTGGCGGACCAGGGCCAGCCCTTTGGCTTCCGCCGCGGGAACCAGGGTCTCCATGGACTCCCGCAGGGTCTGCACCAGGTCGTAGGGCGCGGAGGCCAGGCGCATTTCCGAGGCCTCGATCTTGGAGAGGTCCAGCACGTCGTTGATGAGGTCCAGGAGGTGGCGCCCGTTGCGCTGGACGATGCGCAGGGGCTCCTCCTGCTGGGGCTGGAGCGGACCGGCCATGCCCCCCAGCAGGACGCCGGTGAAGCCGATGACCGAGTTCAGGGGGGTGCGCAGTTCGTGGGACATGGCCGACAGGAAGGCGGACTTGGCGCGGTCCGCCGCCTGGGCCCTTTCCACGGCCAGGGCGAGGTCCTCGTTGGTCTCCCGCAGGAGAGCCGTGCGCTCCTCCACCCGGCATTCCAGGTCCGCCGCGTGGGCCTTCAGGCGCTCATGGAGGAGGGCGTTCTGGATGCCCGTGGAGGCCTGGGCCGCCAGCGTCTCCAGGAAGGTGGCCTCGTCCCCGTAGGAGCGGGGCCGCCCCGACCCCAGGACCAGGCGGCCCAGGTTCTGGCCGGCCTTGCGCAGGGGGAGGATCGCGAAGGAGGCCACCCCGGGCGCGCCGCGGCGCGGATCCGAGGCCACGTCGTCCACGTAGACCGCCGGGCCGTCGGCGTCCTCCAGGGCGCTGAGCTCCAGGCCCTCCTCCCCGGTGGGCCCGGCGCCGCCCCCCCGCTGCACGCTGTCCTTGAGCCGGAGGGCGGTCCCCTCCCGCAGGAACAGCATCGCCAGGTCGGAATCCGTGGCCGCCAGGAGGCCCTGGATGGCCGCCCGGGCGCAGGTGGCCACGTCCAGGGTCGTGCTGAGGCGGTTGCCCAGTTCGTTCATGGCCGAAAGCTGGACGGCCCGCTGGAGGAGGGCCTCCTCCGCGTGCTTCTGGTCCGTGATGTCCTCGCCCAGGCCGATGGTGCCGGTGATCGCCCCCGCCCGGTCCCGGAGGACCGTGTTGTTCCAGCGGATGAGCCTGCGCTCCCCGCCCCGGGTGAGGATGGCGTTCTCGTTGTGGATCTGGATCTCCCCCCGGTTCACGGAGGCGTCCAGGGCCGCCGAAACCCTCGGCCGGTCCTCCTCGGGGATGAAGAGGTCGAACCAGCGGCGGCCCAGGACCTCCTCCCGGGACCAGCCCGTCACCTGGAGCAGGTGATCGTTGCAGAAGGTGATGGCGGCCCCGGCGTCCAGGGAGACCGCCACGAGCTTCACGTTTTCCAGGGTGGCCCGGAAGCGCCGTTCGGATTCCACCAGATCCACCCGCGTCTCCATGGCCCCCAGGGCGTACCCCAGGTCCCCCGCGAGCTCGCCCAGAAGGCGGATTTCCTCGGTGCCCAGGTCGTCCGGGTCGCCGTAGCAGGCCATGAGCGCGCCCGCCACCTTCCCCGCCTTGAGGATGGGGAAGGCGCACTGGGCCTCGTAGCCCTTGGCCAGGGCCGTGGCGCGCCAGGGGGCGTAGGCCGGATCGTTCAGGCAGGCCGGGTACGCGAGGGAGGCGCCGGCGGGCGCCGCCCCCTCCGGCAGGGCGAGACCGCCCAGGTGGCCGAAGGTGGCGCCGGGCACCACGCATCCGGTGGCCTCCTCCTGGAAGCCCAGCCAGGCCATCTGGAAGCCGCCCAGTTCCACCAGGAGGCGGCAGGTTTCCCGCAGGAGGCCGATGCGGTCCTCGCAGTGGACGATGGTCTGGTTCACTTCCGAGAGGGTGCGGTAGAGGCGGTTCTGGACGCGCAGGCGGTCCTCCAGGCCCTGGCGCTCCTGCAGGGCGGCGGCCAGCACCAGGGTGGTGATGGCCAGGGTGCAGATGAAGCCCTGCTGCAGGAGGAGAGAACCGCTCAACGGACCGGTAAGCATGAAGGGACCCGCGCCCAGGAGCGTGGAGGTGGTGGCCAGGGTGGCCAGCAGGGCGACGAGGCTCGACGCGTAGAAGGGTCCCAGGCGGGCGGTGCTCAGCACCAGGAGCGGGAAGAAGAAGAAGGCCAGGGGCGGCAGGAAGGGGCACACCCCGTACCAGAAGGCGAGGATCAACCCGGCCGCCAGCACCGCATTGCGGTGGACCTTCGCGGGCAGGGCGGCCAGGTGGCGGCGGCGGAAGGTCATCGCCACGGGCACCAGGACCAGCGCACCGGCGGCGTCCCCCAGCCACCACGCCGCCCCCACGTCCCGGAAGATCTCCCAGCGGCCCGTGGCCGCGCAGAAGGCCAGGGTGCCCGCCAGGGCGCTGGCGAAGGTCGCCACCACCGCGCCCCCGAGGATGAACTGGAGCACGTGGGCCACCCGGTTGAAGGGGTGGCGGGTGCCCGTGAAGCGCTCGATGAGGAAACCCGCCAGGATGGCCTCCGAGGCGTTGCCCAGGGAGGTGACCAGGGAGGCGGCCAGGAGCGGCCCCGGAGCGAGCCCCAGCCGCCCGAGGATCACGCCGTTGGCCAGGAAGGCCCCCACCAGGACCGCGGGCCAGATGCCGGGGCCGAAGCGCAGGCAGGCGGCTATGACCAGGCCCGTGGGGATCCAGATGGAGCTGGCGTTGGAGCCGGGAAAGGCCAGGTGCAGGCTCAGGAGGGCCAGGACGAAATAGGCCGCGGCCAGGGCCGCCAGATGGGTGAGGGGAGGGCGTTTCCAGGGGAGGTGCCAATGGGGCTTCATGGGTGCCGCCGGGTTTGTGGGGTGAAGGTAGTTCCTTTATACCCTGGAACCCTCGCCAACCGGGGACCATCCGGCGGAAAGCGCCGCGCCTATGCCGGATTCATGGCTTTCCGGGCTCCCCGGCCGTCAGTCCCAGCTCCGCCGCGTGGGCGTGCAGCACGTCCACCACCCGCTGGAAGTGCTCGTCCTCCGTCCCGCCGATGCATTCCGAAAGCCGCCGGAACCCCTCCAGCATCTCCTCCCGGTTCACCCCCGCCGCGAAGGCCGGGGTCTTCATCTTCTTCCGGATGCTCCGGGGCTCCAGCCCCAGGGTGCGCTGGGGCCTCACCAGGGCGCAGGCCGTGACGAAGCCGGTCACTTCGTCCGAGGCCACCAGGGCCCGCTCCAGGAGACTCTCCGGCCGGATCCCCGTGCGCTCCCAGGCATGGGCCGCCACCGCCCTGGCCAGGGCGGGCTCGCCCCGCTCCTCCAGCCACGCCACGACCCGGGCCGGATGCTCGTCGGGCCACCGGTCGTAGTCGGCATCGTGGAGCAGCCCCGCCAGGGCGAAGGCCCGCGGGTCCTCGCCAAGGCGCCCCGCCAGGTCCTCCATCACCCGCTCCACCCCCAGGGCATGGATGCGCAACCGCTCGGAAGCCGTCCATTCGCACACCAGCTCCCAGGCCTCTTCCCGTGTCACCATCGCAACCTCCAGGACCATTCTAGGAGGCCGGCCAAGGATGCGCACGTGTCCCGGACGTTCGGCCCAGGACACGTGCGATCACGTCCAGCCCAGCTCCCGGATCTTCCGCGCCAGTTCCTGAACCGAGAACGGTTTGTGGAGGAGGCCCACCGTCGGCAGGCCCTCCACCAGGGCCCGGGCGGCGGCGTCCACGTGGCCGGAGGACACCAGGATCCGCTGGCCGGGACGCAGGGCGAGGATGCGCGGCAGGGCCTCGTCCCCGGTCATGCCGGGCATGTTCAGGTCGAGGATCACCAGATCGAAGGGGGCGGGGTCCGCGAGCGCGTCCAGGGCCTGGAGGCCGCCCTCCACGCAGGTCACCTGGTGGCCCTGCCAGTGGAGGACATCGGTCACGGATTCGCGCAGGAGCTCGTCGTCATCCACCAGCAGGACCCGGAGACCCCGCGCCGGGGGCTCCTGCGGCGCCGGGGCGGATTCCGCGGGCCTGGCTTCGGAACCGGGGAAGGACAGGCGCACCTGGGTGCCCTCCCCGGGGCGGCTGGCGAGGGTCAGGGTGCCGCGGTGGGCCTCCACCGTGCCGTAGACCATGGCCAGGCCCAGGCCCGTGCCCTTTCCGGCGGGCTTGGTGGTGAAGAAGGGTTCCGTGGCGCGCTCGACCACATCCTCGGACATGCCTTCCCCGGTGTCCTCCACGTCCAGAACGACTTCGCCGCCGGGGGCGTTGGCGGTGCGCAGGGTGATGGTGCCGCCCTGGGGCATGGCGTCCAGGCTGTTGACGCAGATGTTCATGATGGCGTGGTTGAGGGCGCCCGGATCGCCTTCCACGGCCCGGAGGTCCGGGGCCAGATCGGTGACGAACCGGATCCTCTGGAGGGTGGTGCGGCTCAGGAGCTCCACGATCTCCTCCACCTGCCGGTTGAGGTTCACGGGCAGGATCTCGCCCAGGTCCCGCCGGGCGAAGCACAGGAGCCCCTGGACCACCCCGCGCCCCCTCACGCAGGCCTTGCGGATCGTCTCCATGGACCGGTTCCCCGGGTCCCGCTCGGCCTCCAGGGAGGCCAGGCCCAGGATGGCGCCCAGCACGTTGTTCAGGTCGTGGGCGACGCCGCCGGCGAGGTTGCCCAGGCTCTCCAGCTTCTGGGACTGCTGCAGGCGCAGTTCCAACGCGCGCTGCTGCTCCTCCTGGCGGCGCAGGGGGGTGATGTCCCGGGCATAGCCCAGCACGCCCTCGATGCGTCCCTGGGCGTCCCTCAGCGGCGCCTGGAGGGTGTCGAGGATCCGCTCATCCCCGCCCATGGGCGGCGGAAGGGCCACTTCCCGGGTGACCACCTTGCCGGCGAAGGCTTCCGCCTCGTCCTGGAGGATGGCCAGGAGCGCCGGCGTCACCGGCGCGGTCCAGAGTCCCGCCGCGGTGCGGCCGATGATCTCCCCGGGCTCCCGTCCGATGAACCCGGCCATGGCGCGGTTGGCCAGGAGGAATCCGCCGGCGGGGTCCTTGGCGTAGATGAGGTCGGGGGTGGAATCGATGATGGACTGCAGGAGCTCCCGCAGCCGGCCCTGCTCGGCCTCGGCGCGCTTGCGGCGCTCCTCCTTGTCCAGGTCCTCCAGGGCGTACGTGATGTCCTTGCACACCTCCTCCAGGAGCGTGATCTCCTGGGGACCGAAGAACCCCGCCTCCTCCGCGTAGATGGCCAGCACGCCGAAGACGACCCCGTCGCCCCTGCGCAGGGGGAACGAACCCGCGGCCTTGAACCCCAGGCCCGCGCCCGCATCGTGCCAGGGCGCGGTGCCGGGGTCCTCGGAGAAGTCGTAGGCCAGCACCGGGACGCCGGTGCGGAAGGCCCGGCCCATGGTGCCGCGGCCCTCGGGGCGGTCATCGGTGGCGTAGACCTCGAGCCCCTCAACCCATCCCTCCCGGCCCCCGTGGAAGGCCAGGGCCCGGAAACGGCCGGTCCGGGCATCCGGCTCGGCGATCCAGGCGCCCCAGAATCCGCCGCCCGCCACCAGGTCCCGGCAGATGCACTGGAAGAGCTCCTGGGGCGTCTGGACCCGGATGATGGACTGGTTCACCAGGCTCAGGGCGGCGTACAGCCGCGAAGCCCGGCCCAGGGCGTCCTCGTAGGCCTTGCGGGCCGTGATGTCCTCGATGACGGTGAGGATCCGCAGGCCGGCCGCCAGGTTCAGCAGGTCCCCCGAGACCCGGCCCACCAGGATTTCGCCGGACCGGGTGCGGAACCGCGCCTCCAGGCCCTTCACGTGGCCCTGGGCCCGGAGCCGCTCCAGGTACCGCTCCCGGTCCTCCGGGGCGGCCCAGAAGCCCGCGGAGGAACGCCCGATGATCTCCTCCCGGCCGTAGCCCGTGAGCGCCAGCAGGGTGTCGTTCACCTCCTCCACCTCCCCGTCCGGGTACCGCCCCAGGAGGATGCTGGAGGGGTTGGACCGGAAGATGCGCTCGAACTTGTCCTCGGCCAGCTTCAGGGCCTCCTCGGCCTGGGCCGCGGCCGTCACGTCCCGCACGACGGCGATCACGCGCCCGAAGGCGGTGGTGAGCCGGACCTCGCTCCAGAAGAAGGACCCGTCCGCGCGCCGGGAACGCCAGGGGAACTCCACGCGCCCCCGGGCCAGGGATTCCCGGATCCGCACCTGGGCCTCGGCCAGGGTGTACCCCTCCTCGGCCGCGCTGAGCATCTCCAGGTCCAGGCCCGCCATGGCCTCCGGGGAGTGCCCGAACATCTCCAGGCAGGCCCGGTTCACCTCCAGGATCCGCCCCGTGACCGCGTCATGGATGAGCACCGCGTCCGGCAGGGCGTCCAGGATGAGGGCATAATCCAGCGGCGCACCCCCCGGGCTGGGTTCCATCAACGGTGGCCCAATGGAAAACATGCGCCTCCTCGACGAGGTCTGGCCGATTTGTTGGTTCATTATGCTCCAGGAGGGTGGGCAAGCAATCGTCCGTGTCCCGGACTTTCGCCCCGGGTCGTTGGCGCAGGCAAGCTGCGCCAACGGGAAGGCACCGTCCTTGGGACCCGGAGGTGTGCTGCCGCGTTCCTTCTTCGATGGTCCGTGGGGCGGGTGACGGTTCTGGGCTCCCCTGGAGGACCTAGGCATTGGGGGTACGCTTCGAGTGATCCGGGAGCGGATTGGTTGGCGCCGACGCTGATCGCCAATGGTTATTGCTTAACTAATTAAGCGTCGGCGCGGCCCCATAACCGCCATGGAGGACGCGAAGCGGGTCCATGCCCGACCGCTGCCAATGGGTGAAACACCGCCCTCTCGTCCAGACGGGGGCTTTCCGTCGGCGCCGGCCCCGCCGGCGACGACGAACCGGGGCGAAGGTCCGGAACCCGGCCTAGGGGTGTAGCCCGTCCACTTCGAAGAGTTCGCTGAGCTTGCGGTCGCAGGTGTAGGCCACGGTGCGGGCGTCGGGGGTCATGAAGACGCTGCGGACCTGGAGGTGGCCGGCGGGGTCGGGGGGGGTGAAGGCGCGCACGGGGGTGCCGGTCCCGGTGGCCGGGTCCAGGCGGCGCAGGACCACGGGCAGGGCGGCCAGTTCGCTGCGCACGTGGATGCCCCGGCCATCGCCGGTCCAGCCCACGATCCGCTCGCCCTTGGCCAGGCCCCGGATGGGCTGGGGGGCCGAGCCCCCATGCACGGGGACGATGAACCAGTCCTTGGCGTTGCCCGTGGCGATGAAGCGGGTGCCGTCGGGGGAGAGGGGGGTGAGGCCGGCCACCATGGCGCCCAGGCCCTCCGGGGTGAAGAGCCGCGGTTCGCCCTTGCCGGGAATCCAGTGGTACCAACCCATCTGGTCGTTCTCCTGGCCCTGGAAGACCAGTTCGGCACCGCGCTGGAAGGCGGTGCCCAGGCCCCGGAAACGCCGGGGCATGGGCAGCACCCGGGAGGTGCCGGCCCCGGTGGGCATGAAGAAGAAGTAGCCCACCGGGTCGCCCTTGGCGTCCTTGACGGCCCCCGGGGTGAGCCCGGCCTGCTGGAAGGCCGCGGCGGCCCCGCGGTCCAGGTCCTTGGGTCCCAGGAAATCGATGGAGAGCTGCAGGGAGGAGCCGTCCGGAGCCAGGGTCATGGGATTGCCCCGGGCCAGCTTCACGGGAGCGGCCTCGTCAAGGCGGTACACGTACGCCTGGTCCAGGGCGGTGCCGCCGTCCAGGGCCGGGGACTCCAGCAGGAGCAGGGTCCGGCCGTCGGCGCTGAGGCCCGTGGCCTGGGTGCCTTCGAGGATGGAGATCTCCCGGGTGGCGCCGTCCCGCTGCACGAAGACGCCCCGGTGCACCCGCTGGCTGGCCAGGAGGGCCCGCCCCTGGGGCGAGATGTCCATGAGCTGCTTGGCCCCCTCGCCCCGCCACACCAGGCGCTTGGCGCCCCGGCCCGACAGGGCCCAGAGGGTCGTCTGGTCCCCCTCCCATTCCGTGAACCAGAGCTCCCCCGAAGGGCTCCAGGCCAGGCCGGTGAGGGTCTGGGCCAGGGAATCGCCTTCCTTGGAGAAGAGCACCTTGAGGGTCCCCTTGCGGTCGAACACGCCGATCTCGGAAACGCCCCGGTTGCTGTCGCTGTGGATGACGGCGAGGCGGTCCCCCCCCGGGGCCAGGCGCAGGCACTTGATGCCCGTGGCGCCGCCGTCCTCCGTGAAGACCGCGCGCCCCGACGGGAATTCCAGCCGCAGGAACCCCTTGTCGTCCATGGCCAGGAGGGCCATGCTCTGGCCGTCCCAGGCGGCGTCGCTCACGTCCTCCAGGATGTCCTTGACGCTGCCGCCGCCCCCGGGGGCCTGGGCCAGGAGCCCGCTGAAGCGGCCCCCGAACCGGCGCACCGGGTTGCGCAGCAGGGCCAGCTCGCCGCTGGCCGAGACGCCCAGGAGCAGGGCGTCGGCGATGCCCAGGGCCCGGGGGCCCTCCGTGCCGGGGTAGAGGGCGAAGATCTCCGGCCTGCCGCCCTGGAGGCGGGCGGAATAGAAGATCGTCCTGCCGTCGGGGCCGAAAAAGGCCGATTCCAGGGTGCCCGGGGCGGTGTTCACCCGGTGGAACACCGGCGCGGGCGGCGCCGGCGCGGGGCGCAGGAAGGCCGCCGCCACGGCCAGGGCCGCCAGGATCCCCAGGGCCCAGGCCGGCACCCTCCGGCGGGGCTTGTGGGGCGCCATGGGGCTGCCCTGGGAGACCGTGTCCAGGTGCTGCAGGGCGAAGGCGATGTCCCGCATGGACTGGAACCTCGCCTCGGGGCGCTTCTCCAGGCAGTGGCCCACGATGCTCTCCAGGGCCGGGGAGAGGGGTCCCCGGGGGCCCTTGAGCTCGGGGGGATCCTGGTTGAGGATCGCCTCGAAGGTCAGGGCCGCGGTGTCCTTCCGGAAGGCGCGCTGGCCGCTGAGCAGTTCGAAGAGCAGCACCCCGAAGCTGAAGATGTCGCTGCGGGCGTCCAGGTCCTCGCCCCGCACCTGCTCTGGGCTCATGTAGCCCAGGGTGCCCACCACCATCCCGGCCTGGGTGCCCGGGTCGGAGGCCTCGGGGGCCCGGAAGGGCACGGGGGATTGGCGGGTGGCCGAAGGCGGCTCGGAGGCGGTGAGGGTCTCCTCCTGGAGCCCCGGGGACGGGCTCCAGCGGGGCATGGCCTTGGCCAGGCCGAAGTCCAGGACCTTCACCTGCCCGTCCTTGCACAGGAAGATGTTCTCGGGCTTGATGTCCCGGTGCAGGATGCCCTTGTCGTGGGCCGCGGCCAGGCCCAGGGCCACCTGCACGGCGATGTCCAGGGCCTTGCGGGGCGCCAGGATCCCGGGCCGCAGCCGCTCCCGCAGGTTCTCGCCCTCCAGCAGCTCCATGGCCGCGTAGCAGGTCCGGCCCTCCCTCCCGAAGTCGAAGATCCCCATCACGTTGGGGTGGGAGAGGGCCGCGACGGCCTTGGCCTCCCGTTCGAACCGCGCCACCCGCACGGGATCGTCGGCCATGGAGGCCGGCAGGACCTTCACGGCCACGAGGCGGTCCAGCTTGGAGTCCTTCGCCTTGTACACGACGCCCATGCCGCCCAGACCGATCTGGGACAGGATCACATAGGGCCCGAGATGGGCGCCGGGTTCGAGGGTCATGGGGGCTCCTGCCCCCAGTTTACTACGCCTTGCCCTGCCACCGCTGGAAACGCTGGACATAGTCCGCCACGGTCCCTCCCGGGTCCTGGCCCAGGGCGGCGAAATAGGCCGTGAGGTAGCCCCGCACGATCACCGCGGCCGAAGGCAGATCCAGGAAACTCTCCTCCTCCAGGGCCTGCAGGTAGCTGATCCGCACATGGGTCTCCCCCGCCATGCGCTCCAGGGTGAACCCCGCGGCCTCCCGGGTCCGCCGCAGGGCGGGGCCGTCCAGGACGCCCCCCGGGTCCCGGGCGGGGGCCGGCACCGGCCGGGGCGGAGGCTGGGGCCCGTCCAGGAGCCCGCAGAGTTCCGCGAACGCGGCCTCCACCTCGGCCAGGACCCGCGCCTGGGCCTCGGGGTCGAACTCGTCCATGGTGGGCAGGGTGGAGCCCGCGTACAGGCCCTTGAGGAAAGTGTGGGCGCGGCGGATCTCGTCCAGGCCGGCGCCGGGATCCACCTCCAGGATCTCGCGGCAGCGGGCCTCCCCGAAGGGGGGAAGGCCCGTCACGGCTGCGCCTCCCAGCGGGCGCGGGTCCTGAGGATGCCTTCGAGGATGGAATCCAGGTCGTTGCGCAGGGCGAAGGAGGCCCCCTGGAGCACCAGCGAGGATCCCTGCCCGAACTGGTTCCACATGTCCTTGTCGTGGTGGATGAACCCGGCCATTTCCGTGGGCAGGTGGAAGAACTTGACCACGGCGCTGCGGGCGGCGCGTCCCTGGTCCACCTGGCGGAATTCCCGCACTTCGTTGAGGACCAGGTGGAGCTTGAGCTTGCCCTGCTCGCGCCGATAGGCCTCGGCGAAGGCCGGCGAAAGGTCCGAGAGGTGCCGGGCCAGGTCCTGGACGGTGGCGATCCCATGGGCGGCCCGCTCCTTCCAGATGGTCCGGGCCTGGTCGCGCAGGTGGGCCTCGGCCAGGATTCCGCTGAGCTGGCGGTACTGGAGGTTCTTCACGAACAGGTAGAAGTTCTCGATGGAAAGCGGTTCGGGGGTGATGACCGCCACTTTCACGTCGGCCAGGAGGAAGGCGTCCAGGGTGTCGTACTGGGTGCCCGCCCCCAGGTCCAGGATCACGTGGTCCGCCTCCAGGCGCCGGAGGTGGCGGAAGAGTTTCAGTTTCTGGGCCGAATTCATGCCGTCGGTGTTGGCGGAATTGAGATTGCCCGGCACCAGCTGGAGGCCCGGGACCCGGGTGTCCAGGGCCAGCTCCTCCAGGGTGGCCTTGCCGTCCAGGAAGCGGCCCAGGTTGGCCGGGGGGTTTCGCAAACCACAGTACGTGTGCTGGTTGGCCCCGCCGAAATCGGCGTCCACCAGAACGACCCGGCGGGAGCGCTCCGCCAAGCGAAGGGCCAACCCGTTGGACACGAGGCTCTTGCCCGTGCCGCCCTTGCCTCCCCCCACTGCCCATATCAGCATGAATTACCCATAAGAATGTTCAAGTCCACCCTAACAGAACCAGAGCAATCAGTTTAGGGTCCAGGAAGAATCCATGGGAAAAATCAGTAATATTGAGATTTTTATATATTCCCGGGTATTTGTTGACATATTCTACGAAATGACACTGGAAGGCTCATGGATCCGACGAACCAACCGCCTGACCCCTCTCCCTTCCTCTCCTGGAAGGACCCCCGGGAGGTCGCGAAACGAATAAAAATCCTCATCAAGGCCATCGAACAAAGCCCCGTATCCGTCATCATCACGGATCCCCGGGGCGTCATTCAATACGTGAACCCCAAGTTCACGAAGCTGATGGGTTACACCCTGGAGGAGGCGGTCGGTCAGACGCCGCGCATCCTCAAGGGCGGGTTCCTCACCCGGGAGTTCTACACGAACCTGTGGGACACCATCCTGGCGGGCAACGAGTGGCACGGGCTCTTCCACAACCGCACCAAGCAAGGCGACCTGGTGTGGGAACTGGCCTCCATCTCCCCCATCCGGGACGACAACGGCGTCATCACCCATTTCGTGGGCGTCAAGGAGGACATCACCGAGCTCAAGCGCCTCCAGGACCAGATGGCCCACATGGCCCACCATGACCAGCTCACGGGCCTTCCCAACCGGTTCCTCTTCCTGGACCGCCTGAGCCAGATGCTGGCCCAGGCCCGGCGCCGGGAAACCTCCTTCGCGGTGCTCTACCTGGACCTGGACGACTTCAAGGCCGTCAACGACACCCGGGGCCACGCCGCCGGGGACAGCCTCCTGACCGCGGTGGCCCAGCGCCTACAGGGCTGCGTGCGCGAAACCGACACCGTGAGCCGCATGGGCGGCGACGAATTCACCATCCTCCTCGCCGATGTCCACGACCTGGCCGACGTGGAGCGCATCGTGGCCACGATCCTCACGGCCATTTCCACCCCCTTCACCGTCGGGGACGCGGAGTGCAGGGTGGGCGTCTCCATCGGGGTGGCCATCTACCCCCTGGACGGCCTCGACGTGGACCCCCTGCTTTCCACCGCCGATGGGGCCCTCTACAAGGTCAAGGCCAGCGGCCGCGGGGGCTATTGCTTCCCGGCGCGCCATGCCGAGCCCTAGTGCCTGTCGGCAACCCCAAGGTGCCTTGAACCCGCGATGGAAGGGTCAGTTCCAGGTTGAGCGGATCCCATTTCATCCCAACAATCGGCGTTCATCCCTGTTTCCGCAGGGCTGACGCAGAGGTGGGTCGAAGCGCAAGTTACTCGACATCCTTCACTTCGAGTTCCATTCCTCCGGTCCCTTTGCCAGGACTCATTCCCAGCCTTCGAACCTCGATCTTCGCCTTGCCGAAATTGACGAGGAGGCAGGTCGGCAATCCTGTCGCCCTCAGGTAATTCAGGCCCTGGGCCACGTCAACGTCACCCAGGGCCTGGATGGCTTTGACCTCCACGATGACCCGGCCCTCGACGACGAGATCAGCTTTATACCTTCCGACCCTCGCGCCCTCGTAGAACACGTCGAGGACCTTCTGTTGAGCAAAGGTGACCTTGGCCCTACGGAGCTCGAACGCCAGCGCGTTTTCGTATACCTTCTCCACGAAACCATGGCCCAGGATGTTTGCGACGCGGTAGCTTAGGCCGATGATCTGCTGCGTGATCGGGTCCTGGATGGGCATGGGCGGGCTCCTCGACACAAAGGTGGCGACAACTCCCTGCGAAGTTCGAACGGGGATGAAAAGGATCCAGGGGAAAAAGCAGGATAAGGAACGTCTGGTCAAGGCTGGAGCCAGATCACCGCGCAGGCGATCGGCGTCCGCGCTCCTCTAGCGGCAACCTGGATACCGCCTTCGCACCTTGAGTCAACGTAGCTATTCATGACCTAGGGTTTGCCGACACACCTTAGAATCTTGGAATGAGCCTGGGATTATCTGTACGGGAATTCGTGGCGCCCCTGGAGCCTTCGGGCAGCCTGGATGCGCGGCGCGCCCTCTCCGCGGAGGAGGACCCCATGGCCCTGGGCGCGCGGCTCCACGCGCGGGTGCAGAAGCGCCTGGCCCAGGAGGACGGCACGGTGCGGGCGGAAGTGGCGGTGCAGGCCGCGCTGGACCACGTGGGGTTCCAGGTGCTGGTGCGGGGCCGGGTGGACGTGCTGGTGGGGTCCTCGCCTCCGGTGGTGGAGGAGATCAAGACCAGCTTCCGGCCCGACGCCATCCTCCGGGAGCTGGACGAGGGCCATCCCTTCGCCCTGCAGGCGCGGATGTACGCCTGGATCCTCTGGCGGGACGGGGGGGAGTGTCCCCGCTGCCGCATCCGGATCATCAGCCTCCAGGACGAGGGCGAGACCCTGGTGGAGCTGCCCTTCGACCCCAGGGCCTTCTCGGACTGGGTGGAGGAGCGGCTCCGGGACCTGCACGGGGCCTGGGACCGGGCCCAGGCCCGGCGCGCGGAACGCCGCGAACTGGCCGGGAGCCTCGCCTTCCCCTTTCCGGACCCCCGGCCCGGGCAGGCGCGGCTGGTGGAGCTGGTGGCCTCGGCCCTGGCCTCGGGCCGGCGCCTGCTCCTGCAGGCCCCCACGGGCCTGGGAAAGACCGCCGCGGTGCTCTTCCCGGCCCTGGCCCGGGCCCTGGCCGACGATCTGCGGGTCTTCTACTGCACCCCCCGCAACAGCCAGCACGAGGTGGCCGAGGACTGCGTGCGCCGCATCCGCGCCCAGGGCCACCCGGTGCGGTCCGTGACCATCAAGGCCAAGGAGAAGGTGTGCCCCCAGGCCGAGGTGGACTGCCGCCCCGAGGTGTGCCCCCGGGCGGATCTCTACTTCGACCGGCTCAAGGCCTCCGGCGCCGTGGAGGCGCTCATGGCCGGCGGCTGCGCCGACGCCGCGGCGGTGAAGGCCGCGGCCGACGAGCACCTGCTCTGCCCCTTCGAGCTCTCCCTGGACGCCGCGCGCCACGCGGACGTGATCATCGGGGACTACAACTACGCATTCGCCCCCAACGCCACGCTGGTGCGGTTCTTCGGGACGCCGGAGGAGAGCGCGCGCAACATCGTGCTGGTGGACGAGGCCCACAACCTGCCTTCGCGCGCGGCGGACTGGTTCAGCCCGGCCCTGGAGCTCCCCTGGCTGGAAGAGTTGCGCAAGCGCCGCGCCGCGCCCCGGGACCGGGCCCTGCGCAGCCGCCTCACCGCCCAGATCAAGCGCTGCGCCGCGCTCCTCCAGGCCCTGGAAGGGGCCCACCGCGTGGTGGAGCTGGACACCCAGCCCTTCCTGGGCGAGGAGTTCCGCATCGCGCGGCTCCTGGCCGAGACCGCGGCGCGGGGCGTGGAGCTGCGCCCCGCCCATCCCCTGGTGGAGCTGCAGCGGGGCTGGGGCGCCTTCTGCGCGGTGCTGCGCATCCTGGCCGCGCCCCACATCGTCACCTGGATCCCCCCGGGGCGCCTGCAGATCACCTGCGCCGACGCCTCGGCGCACCTGGGGGAACGCATGGCCGGGCTCCATTCCGCCGTGCTCTTCTCGGCCACCCTCAAGCCCTTCCTGTACCACCGGCGCCTGGCGGGCCTGGCCGGGGCGGAGGTCCTGGAGGCCGAAGTGCCCTCCCCCTTTCCGCCGTCCAACCGCAAGATCCTGGTGGTGCCCCAGATCTCCACCCTCTACCGGCTGCGGGACCGGGAGATGCCCCGCATCGCCCATTTCCTGGGCCGGGTCCTGCCCCTGCGGCCGGGCAACTACTTCGTCTTCTTCCCCAGCTTCGACATGCTGGAAAGGACCCTGCCCCACCTGGACCTGCCCGGCTTCCAGGTGCTGGCCCAGCCCCGCAAGGCCGGGGCCGCGCGCATCCTCGAACTGGTCCGGGCCCTGCGGGAAGGGAACCGCACGGTGGTGCTGGCTGTGCAGGGGGGGTCCCTCTCGGAAGGCATCGATCTGCCCGGGGAGGCCCTCATCGGCTGCGTGGTGGCGGGTCCGCCCCTGCCCCCCTTCGACCTGGAGCGGGACCGCATCCGCGCGTACTTCCAGGCCGCCTACGGCTGCGGCCAGGCCTATGCCTACACCTACCCCGCCGCCGCCAAGGCGGTGCAGGCCGCGGGCCGGGTGATCCGCACCCCCGGGGACCGGGGGCTCCTGGTGTTCCTGGACGGCAGGTTCCTGGAGGCGGAGTACGCCGCCTGCTTTCCCGAGGGCTGGTTCCGGGAATCGCCCTCCGAACTGGTGTCCGGGGCCATTCTCGGGGACATCGCGGCCTTCTGGAGTGTGCGATCCTGAGGCATGCGCCGCCTCGCCCCCGTTCTCGCCATCCTCCTCCTGGCCCCGCTCCGGGCCCAGGTCCCGCCGCCGCTGCCGGCCGCGGCCCAGGTGGACGACGGGCCCCACGTGGTGTGGGAGGGCCGCGGGGCCCGAGTCCTGCGGTGGCGCCAGGGCCGGCCCGAGGAGACCGCCCTGCCCGCGGATTTCCGCCTGGAGCTGGATGGCCTGCCCCCCCTCACCCTGGATCCCGCCCCCGCCCCCCAGCAGCCCGCGGCCTTCCCCCTTCCCGCGAGGATCGCCGCCATCAGCGACATCCACGGCAACTACGCCGCCATGACCGCCCTGCTCGTGAAGCAGGGGATCCTCGCGAAGAACCTGGCCTGGGCCTTCGGCAAGGGCCACCTGGTGGTCCTGGGCGACACCGTGGACCGGGGCCCGCAGGTCACGGAGGCCTTCTGGCTCCTGCGATCCCTGGAGCGGCAGGCCCGGGACGCCGGGGGCGGGGTCCACGTGCTCCTGGGCAACCACGAGGTGATGGACATGAAGGGGGACCTGCGGTACCTCAACGCCAAGTACCGGGCCCTGCCCCTTTCCACCCCGTACCTCCTGGGCCCCGATACGGAAGCGGGGCGCTGGCTGCGCTCCCTGCCGGTGATGGTGCGCTTCGGGGACCTGCTCTTCGTGCACGGGGGCGTCTCGCCCCGCCTGGGGGAGGCCTTCCCCTCCCTGGAGGCCCTCAACGCCGCCGCCCGGGACGCCATGCCCCGGCCCAAGAAGACCCTCCTGGGGGGCGACGGCCCCCTGTGGTACCGGGGCATGGTGCAGGACCCCGTGGACCCGGCCGCGGTGGTGGAGGCCAGCCTGCGCCCCTACGGGGCCCGCACCGTGGTGGTGGGCCACACCACCGTCAAGCAGGTGACGGTCATCCGCCCCGGGCAGGTGTACCTCATCGACGCGGGGCTCAGCGAGGGAAGGCCCGGCGAACTGTGGCTCCAGGTGGACGGCAAGCGCTGGCGGGGCTTGGCGGACGGCACCCGGGTGCCCCTGGATTAGTTGGGCTACACTCTACCCTTTGGAGGACCCTTGACCCGCCCTGCCCTCCTCGGCCTGATGTTCGCCCTCGCGGCCACCGGGCTGGCATCCCAACCCCCCGCCCGCGCCCGGAAGAAAGCCCCGGCGCCCGCCCCGAAAAAAGGACCCGTCATGATCACCACCCCCAGCGGCCTCGGCTACGTGGACACCACCGAAGGCGCCGGCGAATCCCCGAAGAAGGGCCAGACCTGCGTCATGCACTACACCGGCTGGCTCTCCAACGGCGGCAAGCCCGGCCAGAAGTTCGACAGCTCCGTGGACCGGGGCCAGCCCTTCTCCTTCACCGTGGGCGTAGGCCAGGTCATCAAGGGCTGGGACGAGGGCGTCATCACCATGAAGAAGGGCGGCAAGCGCACCCTCCACATCCCCGCCGCCCTGGGCTACGGCGCCCGCGGCGCCGGCGGCGTGATCCCCCCCAACGCCGACCTGATCTTCGACGTGGAACTGCTGGATTTCCGGTAGCGTCCGTCCGGACGGCTTCCGCCAGGGCTTGCATAAATTTTTAATAACACTACCTTGGGAGTCCCCGGGAGAGGGCAAGGAGTGGCATGGATCCCAGGAAGAGCATCCTCACGGCGCTGGTTCTCCTGGTCCTGCCCCTCCGGGCCGAGATCCCGCCCCAGGAGGCCAGGGGCCTCTACGGGCACACCGACCCCGTGCACCGGAACCTCTCCCCGCTCTGGGGCATGGCGGCGCTGGAATCGGGCTACCTGGCCAACCTCCGGTTCTTCGGGGCGTACGGCTCCGTCCCGGATCCACGCTTCCCCCGCCACCCCGCCCTGGAGAAGATCCCCCAGGACAACTGCCCCCTGGACGCCACCGCGGCGGTGATCCAGTATCTTTTCCCCTCCCCGGATGGGGACAACTTCGTGCTGAACGAGCGCGGCAAGGACCCCATCGGGGCCATCGCCCGGGAGCAGGCCCGGCACCGCCAGGTCCCGGGGACGCTGGGCGGACTGAGGAAGATCACCGCCCTGCTGGACGCCACGACCCATTATCGCCAGGAGCTGTCGCTGCATCCGGGGGCTGCGCCGGTGGCCTCCCAGACGTTCCGTGCCGATGTGGGTCGCATCCTGGGCCACGAGCCGGAGGGCCGCAAACCCGCGGTGGCCAGCCTCCGCCAGCGCTTCGCCGCCCTCCTGCAGGAAGCGGCCTGGGACGAGACGCGGCACCCCGGGGGCATCTACCCGCCGGACATCGTGGAGGTGGCCCTGCTGGCCTACGCCTGGAAGGCCGCGGACCACGTGAGCGAGCTCTATGAGGCCCTGACGCCGCTCCTGCGCAGGCCCGAAGGCCCCCTGCCGGTCTATGACGCCGCCTATCACGAGGCCCATGCCGATGCGCTCTGGGAGCGCATGGGAGCGGACGGACCCGGCCCGGCGCCGTCCCCGGAGGAGGTCCTCCTGCTCCTCTTCGGTTGCGAGACCTTCCAGATCCGGTCCCTGCCCAGCCTGGTCACCTATGCCATGGCCCAGTACAAGGGCTCCACCTACCCCGATTGCGGCGAGACGTCGCTGCGCAATTTCTTCAACATCGTCCTCTCCCGGAAGGGCGCCATCGCCCGGGAAACCCTGGAGGCCTTCCTGGCCCGCTGCGCCGGCCCACGCGAGGAGCACAAGGGCTTGGACCCTGCGCCCGCGGGACTGGGCCTGCTGGCCCACTACTACCGGCACCATGGCCGTATCGCCGGGCAGTTCTCCCGGGAGGCCCGCAACGCCTGGAGCGAGGTGGTGAGCAACCGCAATGCCCCCGGCGCCGATCCGCTGCCCATCGTCTACGGCGCCAAGGACCACAACCTGTCGGCCAAGCCGGGCCTCGAGAACATGCTCAACCTGATCGCCCACCTCCTGCCCCTGCCCGCCCTCAACCGCCCGTGGCCCCTGGACCCCGGGGCCCGGTTCGCGGAGGCGGATCGAAAGCTGGACGCCCTCTGCACCCTGGTGTCGGAGGAGGGGTTCACCGTGGATTGGTCGGCCGGAGGCGAAAAACGCGTGAAGAGCGCCCACCCCACCCTGGCCTTCTCCATCAACGGCAGGCCCGCCTTCGCCTGGACCTTCGCGGTGCACCATTACAACATGGCGGCGCTCTCCGAACTGCCGGACCTGGGCCATCGGAGCGACGCCGTCGCCGCCCGCGGCGGCTTCTTCGCCCAGGCCTGGCTTCGCCGGCTCACGCCCCCCCTGGACTTTTTCTCCTTCGAAGTCCCGCCGGAGGAGGGCTTCGCGCTGACGTCCCTCAGCGAGGCGTTGGGCATGAACCTGCGGGACCCGAACAGCGCCCTGCACATGGTCAATCGCCTGCTGGTCTCCGATCCCGCCCTGGCCCGCGCCCCCACGCTCCCCCTGGTCCTGTCCCGCTCGATCCTTCCGGACATGAATTCGGCGATGGTGCTCACCAACGCCCTGGAACTTCGCCGGGACCTGAGGGAGGACAGGGCCTTCTACCCCATGCCGGCCCTGCTGCGCTGGCCCCAGTCGGTGAAGGACCATATCCTGAACGCAGCCGTCTTCGGGGACGTGCATACGATGCGGCTGATCCTGGACCATGGCGCCGACGTGAACGCCCGGCTTCCGGATGTGGAGACGACACCGGTGATCTTCCAGGCCCTCCATTTCTACGTCGGGGGGACCGGGGACACCCCCCTCAGCGTGCTCCTGGCGACCCGGCCCCGCCTGAATCTGGACGTGATCGGGCCCGAGGGGAACACCCCCCTGACCCGGGCGATCCGGAGCCCCCTGGGCCCCGAGATGCTGCTGGCGGCCGGCGCCGATCCGAATTTCCAGGGGCCCTGCGGCAGCCCCCTGGGGGTCGCCATACTAGCCTTGGAAGACCATCCCTTCGAGGTCCTGCTGGAGGCCGGGGCCGACCCCTTCCGGAAGGATGCCCTGGGAAGGACTCCCGTGGATCTGGCCCGGGGCATCCACTTCCTTCGTCCGGGCTTCCTGGACACCCTGGAGCGCCTGTTCCCCGAGCGATTCAAGGATCCCGAGGCCAAATCCGCACCTTGACCGACCCTCGGACCGGGGCCTGGTTTCCGGTAGCGACCGTCCGGACGGCTCCCGCCAGGGCTTGCATAAATTTTTTATAACGCTACCTTGGGATTCCCGCGGTGGGGGCAAGGAGTGGCATGGATCCCAGGAAGAGCATCCTCACGGCGCTGGTTTTCCTGGTCCTGCCCCTCCGGGCCGAGATCCCGCCCCAGGAGGCCATGGGCCTCTACGAGCACACCGACCCCGCGCACCGGAACCTCTCCCCGCTCTGGGGCATGGCGGCCCTGGAATCGGGCTACCTGGCCAACCTCCGGTTCTTCGGGGCGTACGGTTCGGTCCCGAACCCACGCTTCCCCCGCCACCCCGCCCTGGAGAAGATCCCCCAGGACAACTGCCCCCTGAACGCCACCGCGGCGGTGATCCAGTACCTTTTCCCCTCCCCGGACGGGGACAACTTCGTGCTGAACGAGCGCGCCAAGGACCCCATCGGGGCCATCGCCCGGGAGCAGGCCCTGCACCGCAAGGACCCGGGGATGCTGGGCGGACTGAGGAAGATCACCGCCCTGCTGGACGCCACGACCCATTACCGCCAGCGGCTGATGCCGCCGGGGGCTGTGCCGGAGGCCTCCGATGAGTTCCGTGCCGACGTGGATCGCATCCTGGGCCACGAGCCGGAGGGCCGCAAACCCGCGGTGGCCGCCCTCCGCCAGCGCTTCGCCGCCCTCCTCCAGGAAGCGGTCTGGGACGAGACGTGGCATCCCGGGGGCATCTACCCCCGGGACATCGTGGAGGTGACCCTGCTGGCCTACGCGTGGAAGGCCGCGGACCACGTGAGCGAGCTCTATGGGGCCCTGACGCCGCTCCTGCGCAGGCCCGAAGGCCCCCTGCCGGTCTATGACGCCGCCTATCACGAGGCCCATGCCGATGCGCTCTGGGAGCGCATGGGAGCGGACGCGCCCGGACCGGCGCCGTCCCCGGAGGACGCCCTTCTGCTCCTCTACGGCTGCGAGGCCTTCCAGACCCGGTCCCTGCCCAGCCTGGTCAGCTATGCCATGGCCCAGTACAAGGGCGCCAGCTACCCCGACTGCGGCGAAACGTCGCTGCGCAATTTCTTCAACATCGTCCTCTCCCGGAAGGGCGCCATCGCCCCGGAAACCCTGGAGGCCTTCCTGGCCCGCTGCGCGGGCCCACGCGAGGAGCACAAGGGCCCGGAGCCGGCACGCGCGGGACTGGGCCTGCTGGCCCGCTACTACCAGCACCATGGGCGGATCGCCGGGCAGTTCTCGCAGGAGGCCCGCAACGCCTGGAGCAAGGTGGTGAGCAACCGCAATGCCCCCGGCGCCGATCCGCTGCCCATCGTCTACGGCGCCAAGGACCACAACCTGTCGGCCAGGCCGGGCCTCGAGAACATGCTCAACCTGATCGCCCACCTCCTGCCCCTGCCCGCCCTCAGCCACCCATGGCCCCTGGACCCCGGGGCCCGGTTCGAGGAGGCGGGCCGCAAGCTGGACGCCCTCTGCGCCCTCGTGTCGGAGGAGGGATTCACCGTGGATTGGACCGCCGGGCGCGAGAAACGCGTGAAGAGCGCCCACCCCACCCTGACCTTCTCCATCAACGACAGGCCCGCCTTCTCCTGGGCCTTCTCGACGCACCATTACAACATGACGGCGCTCTCCGAACGGCCGGACCTGGTCCATCGGGGTGACGCCGCCGCCGCCCGCGGCGGCTTCTTCGCCCAGGCCTGGGTGCGCCGGCTCACGCCCCCCCCGGAATCCTTCTCCTTCGCGGTTCCGCCGGAGGAAGGCTTCGCGCTGACCTCCCTCAGCCAGGTCCTGGGCATGAACCTGCGCGACCCGAACAGCGCCCTTCTCACGGTCAATCGCCTGCTGGTCTCCAATCCCGCCCTGGCCCGCGCCCCCACGCTCCCCCTGATCCTGTCCCGCGCGATCCTCCCGGACACCGAGTCGGCGCGGGTCCTGGCCGCGGGCCTGGAGCGCCGCAGGGACCTGAAGGAGGACAGGGCGTTCTACCCCATGCCGGCCCTGCTGCGCTGGTCCCAGTCGGTAAAGGACCATATCCTGCACGCGGCCGTCTTAGGGGACGTGCGCACGATGCGGCTGATCCTGGACCATGGCGCCGACGTGAACGCCCGGCTTCCGGATGTGCAATTTTCCCCGGTGATCTTCCCGGCCGTCGCCAGTGACCGAAGGCAGGCCGGGGACAGCCCCTTGATCGTGCTGCTGGCGACCCGGCCCCGCCTGAATCTGGACGTGATCGGTCCCGGGGGGGGGTACCCCCCTGACCTGGTCGATAAGCACCGAAAGTGGCACCGAGAAACTCCTGAAGGCCGGCGCCGATCCGAATTTCCAGGGGGCCAACGGCAGCCCCCTGGGGACCGCCATAAGAGCCTTGGCACGCTATCCCTTCAATCTCCTTCTGGAGCACAAGGCCGACCCCTTCCAGAAGGATGCCGAGGGGCGGACCCCCGTGGACCGGGCCCGGGAAATCTACGACCTTGATCCGCGCTTTCTGGACACCTTGAAGCGCCAGTTCCCGGAGCGATTCGAGGAACCCGAGGCCAAATCCGCGCCTTGACCGACCCCGGGGCCGGGCCCTTCAGAAGACGAAGGGCCCGGCCTGAAGAGGTCTAATCGCATTGCCTCAGGATTCCCCGGGCGGGGCAAGGAGTGGCATGGATCCCAGGAAGAGCATCCTCACAACGCTGGTTTTCCTGGTCCTGCCCCTCCGGGCCGAGATCCCGCCCCAGGAGGCCAGGGGCCTCTACGAACACACCGAGCCCGCGCACCGGAACCTCTCCCCGCTCTGGGGCATGGCGGCCCTGGAATCGGGCTACCTGGCCAACCTCCGGTTCTTCGGGGCGTACGGCTCGGCCCCGGATCCACGCTTCCCCCGCCACCCCGCCCTGGAGAAGGTCCCCCAGGACAACTGCCCCCTGGACGCCACCGCGGCGGTGATCCAGTACCTTTTCCCCTCCCCGGACGGGGACAACTTCGTGCTGAACGAGCGCGCCAAGGACCCCATCGGGGCCATCGCCCGGGAGCAGGCCCGGCACCGCGAGGCCCCGGGGACGCTGGGCGGATTGAGGAAGATCACCGCCCTGCTGGACGCCACGACCCATTACCGCCAGCGGCTGATGTCGCCGGGGGCCTCCGAGGCGTTCCGTGCCGACGTGGATCGCATCCTGGGCCACGAGCCGGAGGGCCGCAAACCCGCGGTGGCCGTCCTCCGCCAGCGCTTCGCCGCCCTCCTGCAGGAAGCGGTATGGGACGAGACGCGGCACCCCGGGGGCATCTACCCGCCGGACATCGTGGAGGTGGCCCTGCTGGCCTACGCCTGGAAGGCCGCGGACCACGTGAGCGAGCTCTATGAGGCCCTGACGCCGCTCCTGCGCAGGCCCAAAGGCCCCCTTCCGGTCTATGACGCCGCCTATCACGAGGCCCATGCCGATGCGCTCTGGGAGCGCATGGGAGCGGACGCGCCCGGACCGGCGCCGTCCCCGGAGGACGCCCTTCTGCTCCTCTACGGCTGCGAGGCCTTCCAGACCCGGTCCCTGCCCAGCCTGGTCAGCTATGCCATGGCCCAGTACAAGGGCTCCACCTACCCCGATTGCGGCGAGACGTCGCTGCGAAATTTCTTCAACATCGTCCTCTCCCGGAAGGGCGCCATCGCCCCGGAAACCCCGAAGGCCTTCCTGGCCCGCTGCGCCGGTCCACGCGAGGAGCCCAAGGGCCCGGACCCGTCGCCCGCGGGACTGGGCCTGCTGGCCCGCTACTACCGGCACCATGGCCGTATCGCTGGGCAGTTCTCCCGGGAGGCCCGCGACGCATGGAGCGAGGTGGTGAGCAACCGCAATGCCCCTGGCGCCGATCCGCTGCCCATCGTCTACGGCGCCAAGGACCACAACCTGTCGGCCAGGCCGGGCCTCGAGAACATGCTCAACCTGATCGCCCACCTCCTGCCCCTGTCCGCCCTCAGCCACCCATGGCCCCTGGACCCCGGGGCCCGGTTCGAGGAGGCGGGCCGCAAGCTGGACGCCCTCTGCACCGTGGTGTCCGAGGAGGGTTTCACCGTGGATTGGTCGGCCGGAGGCGAGAAACGCGTGGAGAGCGCCCACCCCACCCTGGCCTTCTCCATCAACGGCAGGCCCGCATTCGCCTGGACCTTCGCGGTGCACCATTACACCATGGCGGCGCTCTCCGAACGGCCGGACCTGGGCCATCGGAGCGACGCCGTCGCCGCCCGCGGCGGCTTCTTCGCCCAGGCCTGGCTGCGCCGGCTCACGCCCCCCCTGGACTATTTCTCCTTCGAAGTTCCGCCGGAGGAGGGCTTCGCGCTGACGTCCCTCAGCCAGGTCCTGGGCATGAACCTGCGCGACCCGAACAGCGCCCTGCGCATGGTCAATCGCCTGCTGTTCTCCGATCCCGCCCTGGCCCGCGCCCCCACGCTCCCCCTGGTCCTGTCCCGCTCGATCGTCCCGGACATGGATTCAGCGAGGGTGCTCGCCAACGCCCTGGCGCACCGCGGGGACCTGAGGGAGGACAGGGCGTTCTATCCCATGCCGGCCCTGCTGCGCTGGCCCCAGTCGGTGAAGGACCATATCCTGAACGCAGCCGTCGCCGGGGACGTGCGTACGATGCGGCTGATCCTGGACCATGGCGCCGACGTGAACGCCCGGCTTGCGGATGTGGAGGAATCCCCGGTGATCTTCCAGGCCCTCGCCTTCGACTGGGGGAGCGGGGGGGACACCCCCCTCAGCGTGCTGCTGGCGACCCGGCCCCGCCTGAATCTGGAGGCGATCGGACCCGGGGGGAACACCCCCCTGACCCGGGCGATCCGGGTCCCCGGGGGCACCGCGAGGCTGCTGGCGGCCGGCGCCGATCCGAATTTCCAGGGGCCCCGCGGCAGCCCCCTGGGGGTCGCCCTAGAAGCCTTTGCATACCATCCCTTCGAGGTCCTGCTGAAGGCCGGGGCCGACCCATTCCGGAAGGATGCCCAGGGGCGGACCCCCGTGGACCTGGCCCGGAAAATCCACGACCTTCATCCGCGCTACCTGGACACCTTGAAGCGCCTGTTCCCGAAGCGATTCGAGGAACCCGAGGCCAAATCCGCGCCTTGACCGACCCCGGGGCCGGGCCCCTCAGAACTGGAAGCCCGCCGAGATGGTCACGTTCCGCAGCTGCGTGCTCCGGTCCCCCTCGGACCGGGGCCGGCCGAGGATCCGGTCCACGTCGGCGGCGTACTCCAGTTTCAGGGGGATGCCAAGCTTGACGATGATGCCCAGGCCCAGGGCGGTGCGCAGGGGAAGCCGGGTGCGGTTGCCGTCGGAGTCCACGGAATAGGTGCGGCCGGGCTTCTGGTAGACCTGGCCGGTGTCCACGAAGACCTCGCCCCAGAGGGTCTGGCCCAGCATGGGGAAGCGGTACTCCAGGTTCGCGATGAAGAGGGCCTGGCCCCCCAGGGGGATCTGCTCGGTGGCGCGGATGGGGATTCCGCCGGGCCCGGGGGTCATCTGGGCGCTGCCGTCGGCGCTGAAGAGGGGGATGCGGTCCAGGGGGCCCAGGAAGTCCGGCTCCACGCCCCGCATGGTACCCGAGCCGCCCGCGAAGAACCGCTCGGAAAGGGGCAGGTCCTCGGCGGTCTTGGCGGTGGGCACGGCCAGGCCCACCCGGACCCCGAAGGCCACCACGCCGGCCTGGGCCTTGTAGCCCACGGGCCAGGTCCACTGGTTGCGCAGGTCCAGCTTGATGAAGCTGCTGTTCTTGCTGGTGAGGAAGAACTGGCTGGCGGCCTCGAAACGCGCCAGGGAGTAGACCCCGCTGGTGGGATCGAAGGGGTTGTCCCGGGTGTCGCGCACCAGCTGCAGGTAGGGGGAGCTGATGATGGCCCGGTCGGGGTACTTGGCGATCTTGGCCAGATCGGCGCTGGAGATGTTGTCGATGCTGGCGGCGACCTCCACCCGCTCGAAGCGGTACCCGGCTTCCACGGCCACCCGCGAAGGCAGGGCCCAGCGCAGGGAGCTCAGCACCCGGCGCCGGCGCACCTGGTAGATGTAGCGCTGCTCCTGGATGTAGGCGCCCTCGGTGCGGAACGAGGTGCGGTCCGGCAGGGCCTGGCCCAGGGCGCCGGCCTCGAACCAGGGATCGGTGTAGCCCAGGGAGATGGAATCCAGGCTCCGGGTGTACCGGCCCGTGGGGAAGAGGTCCCGCAGGGTGGGATTGTGGAGGAAGCCGTCGCCGGCGCGGGCGTTGAAGTCCAGGGTGCGGCCCATGCCGCCGACGTTCAGGCGCTGGACGCCCATGCCCAGGTAGTACCCCTGGGTGCGGTCGTAGCCCAGGGAATTGGTCACCACCCAGGGGGAGCGTTCCTCGGTGCGGAACAGCAGGTCCCCGGCCTTCCAGGGGGAGGGCGGGCCCGCCTCCTGGCCTTCGGCGAGGGTGGACACCTCCACCCGCTGGAAGGCCCCCAGGCCCCCCAGGCGCCCCTGGGCGCGGCCCAGCTTGTCCTGGTCCAGGGGGTCGCCGGGCTTCAGGTTGATCTCCCGCAGGATGGCCTTGGCCCGGGTCCTGCCGGCGCCCCGCACCACCACGCGGTCCACCTTCTCCATGGGCTGGTCGGGCACCTCGAACAGGATCCCGCAGTTCGCTCCCTCCTCCACCACCTCGGAACGCACGGTGGGGCGCAGGACGCCCAGGGCCACCAGGTGCTGCTGGCGCACGTCGGTGTAGGCCCGGAAGAAATCCGCCTTGAGGAGGGGGATGGGCCGGGAGAAGGTGAGCGTGACCCGCAGGCGCCCCTCCACCTCCGTCTGGGCCAGGGTGGCCAGGCAGCCCTCCATTCCGGGGCGGTCGCTGCGGTAGACCCGCGTGCCGTCGGCGGCGGAGGTGAACACGGGCTTGTCCGCGAACAGCAGGGCGAGGCCGGAGCCCAGCCCCCAGGGATCCCCGAAACCCCCGGCGGGCAGGTCCAGGCGCGCCCAGGCCACGAGCCGCTGGCGCCCCTCCCGGATGCGGAACACCAGATCGGCCTTGCCGTCGCGCAGCACCACGGAGCGCCGGACCTTGGCCTCGGTGAAGCCCCGGCTTTCGTACAGCGCCTGGATGTGGTTCTCCGCGGCGTCCATGAGCTCGGGCCGGGCCTTGGCGCCCAGGAAGCCCCCCACGTCGGCGGCCTTGCGCAGCTCCTTCTCGCCCACGGCCTGGTTGCCCTCGAAGGTGTAGGCGCCCAGCCTGGACACGGGGCCGGGGGCCAGGTGGTAGGTCACCACCACCTCCTCGGGGCCTTCGGGACCGGTGCGGGTGATCTGCCGGGTGTAGGTGACCTGGGGGTCCAGGTGGCCCCGGGACCGGAACAGGCGCACCAGGCGCCGCTCCCCTTCGTCCAGGAGATCGGGGGTGTAGCGGTCCGCCCGGGTGAGGGGGACCAGGTCCTTCAGGGACGTGGTCCAGCCCAGGCCGGCGCCGTCGGATTTGAGGAGGACCTTCGGCCCCACGTCCACGGTGATGCGCAGCACCCCGCCGGTGTCCCAGTCCAGGTCCACCCGCCCCTCGAACCGCTTGGCCCCCACCAGCTTCTTGCGCAGGCGCCGCAGGCACTCGATCTCCAGGTCCCGGTTCCACAGGGTCTTGCCGGGCACCACCTGGGTCTCCCGGATCAGGGATTGGGGGGTGAAGGGGCCGACTTTGCCCACCACCTCCACCCCCCGGATGAGGTTGGGCGTCCCCGCGGCGATGTCCAGCACAAGCCGGGCGTCCCCCTCCGCGCGGGAGGCGGCGACCTTGGCGGCGGGGAAGCCCGCGGCCACCAGGCGCTCCTGGGCCTGGGCCCGCTGGGCCTCCAGGCGGAGGGCGCCCACCCGGTCCCCCCGGCGAAGGCCCGGGAACAGGCCCCTGCGCAGGGAGGATGGGGCGTCGCCCCGCACCAGGATGCCCGTGGTGCGGGGCCAGGGATCCAGCCGCACGACGCCCGCGCCTCCCTCCACGGTCCGGAAGCGGTCCGTGGCCCGGATGGCCTCCAGGGCGGCCTGGAATTCCGGCCCGGTGAGGGCGTGGCCGGGCTTGAGGCCAGCGGCCGAACGGGCGAAAACCTGGTCGTCCAGGCTCCCGCCCTGGAACTCCAGCCGGTCCACCGGCGCCTGCCCCAGGCCCAGGGCAGGAACTGCCAGGAGGACGAGAGGGGCGCCGAAGAACTTCATCGGCTTGGTTTAGAATCCGGCCAGGGACTCTTCCTCGGTTTCCTTCACGTCGAAGACGGAGTGGAGGCTGGTCATGGTGATCAGGTTGAAGATCCGGGAATTCATGCCGCAGATGCGCAGCTCCCCGCCCTTGTTCTTGATGGAGGTGTAGCAGCCCACCAGCTCGCCCACGCCCGAGGAATCCAGATAGCTGACTTTGCTCAGGTTGAGAATGATGCGGCGGCTCCCGGCCTCCAGGACGGTGCGCACGGCCTCGCCCAGCTCCTGGTCCCCGTCGCCCAGGGTGATCTTGCCCTCGGGGTAGAGGATGGTGATGCCCTCGTGATCGCGCTTCGTGATCTTCATGTGTCGTCCTCGCGGTGTTCCTGGAGTCTACCAAGGCGGGCCGGGAAACCCAACCCACGATCGCGCCGGGGGCGTTGCGGCATGAACCATGCAAAGAGGGGGGAGCCCGGATGCCTTTCCGGACACCCTCCCCATGGTGCCCCCATGTTCGACCTGGTTTCCCAGAACCCCATGATCGCCCTGGCCGACAAGGGCATGTCCCTGGCCACCCAGCGCATCGCCCTCATCGCCTCCAACCTGGCCAACATCGACACGCCCGGCTACCGCACCAAGGACTTCGACTTCGCGGCGGCCTTCCAGACCGAGATGGAAAAGCTGGATAGGCAGTTCTCGCCCACTCCGGGGAGCCCCGCCTCCCCCGCCGAGCCGGGCATCACCCCCCCGGCCATCATCCATCCGGTCGATATCACTTCGGAGCGCAACGACGGCAACGACGTGCACCTGGACCGGGAGAACATGCTGCTCACCCAGACCCAGAGCGTCTTCACCCTCAGTTCCAACCTGGCCCAGGGCGAGCTCCGGCTCGTGCTGGGCGCCATCCGTGACGCGGCCAAATAATGAGCACCTTCGACGCCATCAACACCATCGCCGCCTCCGGCCTGGCCGCCCAGCGTCTCCGGGCCCAGCTGGTGGCTTCCAACATCGCCAACGCCGAGACCACCCGCACCCCCCAGGGGGGCCCCTTCCGGCGCAAGGACGCCGTGTTCTCGGTGGAGACCCTGGGCATGGGCCCCAACGGCGTGCCCATCACCGGGGTGAAGGTGGCCGAGATCCGGGCCTCCCAGGACCCCTTCCTCACCAAGTTCGACCCGGGCCACCCGGACGCGGACGCCTCGGGCATCGTCCAGTACCCCAACGTCAACCCCGTGGAGGAGATGGTCAACCTCACGGAAGCCAGCCGGGGCTTCGACGCCAACGCCTCGGTGGTGCGGGCGGTGCGGACCATGACGCTTTCGGCCCAGGATTTGCTGCGTGTCACCTGATGGGCGGATTTCGCCCGGTGACGGAAATCTGACGGGCCTGCCGGTCAGTAAAACCCTATCCTGAAGCAGTTCCATTGCAAGGTTCGCCATGAACCCCATCCTCCCCAGCCAGCTTCCCTCCCTCGACGCCCTGGCCCAGGCCGGCCAGAAGCCCGCCTCCAGCGCCCCGGGCGAGGCGGAAGGCGCGCCGTTCGCGGACGTCCTCAAGCAGGCCCTGGCCGAAGTGAACGACTCCCGGACCAACGCCGAGCAAGAGGCACGGAACTTGATAAGTGGGAACTCCACTGACATGCACACGGCGATTCTGGCGGTCCAGAAGGCCGATGTCAGTTTCCAGATGATGATGGCCGTCCGTTCCAAGCTGGTGGACGCATACCGCGAAGTGATGCGCATGCAGATGTGACGCTTAGCTTTCCGGCCATCGAAAGGATCCCATGGCCGACGAGAACAGCGTCACCAAGCAATTCACCGAAGCACTGGAGAACATGACGGCCACCCAGAAGGGGATGGTCGCCGCCATGTGCCTGACGGTGCTCCTGGTCCTCATCGGCTTCGGCCTGTGGGCCGGGCAGGAGAACATGGGGGTGCTCTTCAGCAACCTGCCCCCCCTGGACGCCAACCGCATCGTCGAGGAATTGAAGAAGCAGAACATAAAATATGAATTGAGCACCGACCAGCGCACCGTTTCCGTGCCGGAAAAGCGGGTGGGCGACCTGCGCCTGAAGTTCGCCGGGGACGGCCTGCCCCAGGGCGAGGGCATCGGGTTCGAGAAGCTGGAGAACCCCGGGCTGACCACCACCGACTTCACCCAGAAGATCATGTACCGCCGGGCCCTGGAGTCCAACCTGGCCAAGACCATCATGGCCCTCCAGCAGGTGGCGGGCGCCACGGTGCACATCACCCCCCAGAACGACAGCCCCTTCGCCACCGAGAAGGAGGAGGCCAAGGCCTCCGTGCTCCTCAAGCTCAAGGGCGGCCGGGCCCTGCCCGACGAGAACACCCAGGCCATCGTGAACCTGGTGGCCGCCAGCGTGGAGGGCCTCAAGCCCGACCAGGTGGTGGTCATCGACCAGTTCAGCCGCATCCTCAGCCGCACCGGGCGCGATCCGGCGGTGGGGGCCTCCGATGTGCAGAAGAAGGCCCAGCGCGAGGAGGAGGAGCACCTGGTGCGCATGGTCAACGAGCTCCTGGAGCCGGTGGTGGGCATCGGCAAGGTGCGGGCCACGGCCCGGGTGGACCTGGACTTCGACAAGGTGAAGGTCAATTCCGAGACCTTCGACCCCGCCGGCCAGGTGGAACGGGACCTGAAGGTGCTGAAGGAGGAGGGCCAGAAGCGCGACGGGGTGGCCGGGGTGCCCGGAACCCCCAGCAATGTGCCCCCCATCAACCAGCCCGCCCCCGGCACCCCCGGAACCGACAGCCACAAGAAGGAAGAGACCACCACCCACTACGAGATCTCCAAGACCCTCAAGTCCGTGGAGCAGGCCCCCGGCAACGTGCGGCGCCTGTCCCTGGCCGTCATCGTGGACGACGCCAGCAAGTGGGAGAAGGACGCCAAGGGCAACCCGGTGGAGAAGGTCATCCCCCGCACCGCCGACGAGCTCAAGAAGATCCGGGAGCAGGTGGCCTCGGCCATCGGCTTCCAGCAGAAGCGGGGCGATGAATTGACGGTGGAAAACATGGCCTTCGCCCCCACCAGCAATCCCCGGGAGGAGCAGGAGGCCCGGCAGCAGCGGTGGATCAATCTGGGCTGGGAACTGGCGCCCAAGGTCCTGTGGATCATCCTTGGGTTGGTCATCTTCTTCCTGATCATCCTGCCCATGCTCAAGCGCCTCTCCTCCGCCCTGAACCGCCCCGCCCCCCTCCGGGTGCGCGTGGGCGCCGACGGGACCCCCGGCGAGCCCGGGGCCGCCCCCCGGAAGTTCGCGCCCCTGAAATCCATGGCCGAAATGGAATCCGAGATCGAGGCCGAACTCAACGCCGAGGGGGCCTCCTCGGCGCCCGAGGCCCAGCGGCGCTCCCTGATCAAGAAGCGCATCCAGGAAAGCACCCAGTCCGACGCGGAGACCGTGGCCTCCCTGGTGAGATCCTGGATGATCGAGGACGGGAGATAGCATGGCCAAGCTTTCCGGCGCGCAAAAAGCAGCGGTCCTCATGGTCGCCCTGGGCGACGAGACCGCGGCCAGCATCTTCAAGTTCCTGGAAGAGGACGAGATCCAGAACATCTCCAAGGAGATCGCCCTCACCAAGCACGTGCAGCCCGAGACCGCCGACGAGGTGCTGGAGGAATTCCACACCATGACCCTGGCCAAGACCTACATCGCCCAGGGCGGCATCGAGTATGCCAAGAAGCTGCTCATCAAGTCCGTGGGCCCCGAGGCCGCGCGCAAGATCATCGACCGGCTCACCAAGGCCCTGGAATCCTCCGCGGGCTTCTCCAGCATCGAACGGGCCAATCCCCAGCAGCTCTCCAAGTTCATCCAGAACGAGCACCCCCAGACCATCGCCCTGATCCTGGCCCACCTCAACGCCTCCCAGGCCGGGGACCTCATCGCCAGCCTCCCGGAGACCCTCCGGGCCGACGTGGCCATGCGCATGGCCAACCTCCAGGAGATCAGCCCCGAGGTGGTGCGGCGCATCTCGCTCATCCTCGAGCAGAAGCTGGAGGCCCTGGGATCCTTCGCCACCGAGGCCTACGGCGGCGTCCGGGCCGTGGCCGAGCTCTTCAACCGCATGGACCGCACCACGGGCCGGGTGGTGCTGGAGAAGATCGAGAACGAGAACCCGCAGCTGGCCGCGAGCATCCGCGACCTGATGTTCGTGTTCGACGACATCCTGCTCATCGACGACCTGGGCATCGCCGAGATCCTCAAGCGCGTGGACAAGAAGTCCCTCACCACCGCCCTCAAGGGCACCTCGGAGGAGCTGCGCAACCAGTTCTTCCGCAACATGTCCTCCCGGGCCGTGGAGCTCATGAAGGAGGAGATGGAGTTCATGGGGCCCGTCAAGCTCAAGGACGTGGAGAAGGCCCAGCACGAGATCGTGGAGATCGTGCGCCAGCTGGAGGAGGAAGGCGTCATCAGCATCGGTGGCGGCGGCGGCGACGACTATGTGTCCTGAACGGGTCATTCCCGCCCGCCACGTGGATCTGGATTCCATCGAGGCCTTCCCGTACTTCGCCGCGGACTTCTCCATGTCCCTGGAGGGCGCGGAGGCCACCGACGACGAGCCCCTTTCCGCCAAGCTCACCACCCCCGAGGAGGACGCCCGGCGCCTGGCCTCGGTGGACCAGATCATCTACGAGAAGCTCCAGCAGGCCGAACGGGACGCCCACGACGTGGCGCGCAAGGCCTACGAGGAGGGGTTCGCGGCGGGGGAGGCCGAGGGCCGCACCTTCGGGGAGAGCCAGTACAAGGCCCAGATCCAGCGCCTGGACGCCGCCCTCCAGGACCTTTCGGCCTCCCTGGACCTCAACGCCAAGGTCGCCCAGGACGAGCTCCTGGCCCTCACCCTGGCCATGGCGGAGTACCTGGCGGCCCGGGAGATCCAGGACGGGGCCTCCACCATCCAGCCCCTCCTCACCCGCGTGCTGGAATCCCACCCCTTCCCCGAGGGCGACGCGGACCTCCAGGGCCGGCCCGGCCTCACCGTGCTCATGAACTCCCGGGACCTGGACCTGCTGGGGGACGCCGCCCGGAGCCACCCCGGCGTGGGCGTGCGTGAGGACGATGCCCTGAGCCGCGGCAGCCTCCGGGTGGAGAGCGTCGCGGGGGTGCTGGACGCCACCCTGGAACGGCGCCGGGTCCGGCTCCTGGAGCTCCTGCAGCGCACCCGGGAGCAGGAGGGCTGATGGATCTCCGCGCCCTGGCCCGCGAGGTCAAGCTGCTGCCCCCCGGCGACGTGCTGGGGCGGGTGAGCAAGGTGGTGGGCCTGGTGGTGGAATCCCGGGGCCCCGAGGGTTCCGTGGGCGAGCAGATGATCATCCACATGCAGGACGGGCGCCAGGTCATGGCCGAGGTGGTGGGCTTCCAGGACCAGCAGGTGCTCCTCATGCCCGTGGAGAACATCGAGGGCATCCGCCCCGGCCTCATGGTGGAGGCCCGGGGCCACCAGCCCGAGCTGCCCGTGTCCAGCGCGCTGCTGGGCCGGGTCATCGACCCCCTGGGCCGGCCCCTGGACGGCGGCCCCCCCCTGGAGGCCCAGGACCGGGTGCCCATCCACGGGCGCCCCCCCAATCCCATGCAGCGCCGCATGATCAAGGAGGTGCTGGCCACCGGGGTGCGCGCCATCGACGGCCTCCTGACCCTGGGCAAGGGCCAGCGCATCGGCATCTTCTCCGGGTCGGGGGTGGGCAAGTCCACCCTCATGGGCATGATCGCCCGGAACACCTCCGCCCAGGTGAACGTCATCGCCCTGGTGGGGGAGCGGGGCCGCGAGCTGAAGGAATTCATCGAGAACGACCTGGGTCCCGAGGGCCTGGCGCGCAGCGTGGTGGTGGTGGCCACCAGCGACCAGACCCCCCTCCTGCGCCTGCGCTGCGCCCTGGCGGGCATGGCGGTGTCCGAGTACTTCATGCGCCAGGGCAAGGACGTCCTCATGATGATGGACAGCGTCACCCGCTTCGCCATGGCCCAGCGGGAAGTGGGCCTGTCCGCGGGGGAGCCCCCCTCCTCCCGGGGCTACACCCCCTCGGTCTTCGCCCTCCTGCCCCGGCTCATGGAGCGGGCCGGCACCTTCGAGGGCCAGGGGTCCATCACCGGCATCTTCACGGTGCTGGTGGAGGGCGACGACATGAACGAGCCCATCTCCGACGCCGTGCGGGGCATCCTGGACGGCCACGTGATCCTTTCCCGCAAATTGGCCTCCAAGAACCACTTCCCCGCCATCGACGTGCTGCCCAGCATCTCCCGCCTCTTCTCGGCCCTGGCCGTGCCCGAGCAGAAGCAGCTCTGCGCCAAGATGCGGGACCTCATGGCCACCTACGCCGACGCCGAGGACCTCATCCAGATCGGCGCCTACACCAAGGGCGCCAGCCCCAACATCGACCAGGCCATCCAGTTCCAGCCGGTCATCCAGGCCTTCCTGCGCCAGGCCGTGGCCGAGGGCTCGGACCACCGATCCACCCTCCTGGCCATGGGCCAGATCTTCGGCATCGACCTGGCCCCCTTCCTGAAGCCGGTGGCGTGAGATGGCGGCCCGGTTCCGGTTCCGCCTGGAATCCCTCCTGCGGGTGCGGGTGGCCCTGGAGGAGGAGGCCAAGCGGCGCCTGGCCGTGGCCATCCTCGCCCGGGACCGGGCCGCGGCCCGGGTGGAAGAGCTGAGGCAGGCCCAGCGGGAGGCCCTGGAAAGCCGGCGCACCGCCCCCAACGAAGCGGTGGACCTGGACCGGTGGCGGGCCACGGAACGCTACCTCCTGGTGGTGGAACGGCGCATCGACCAGGCCCTGGAGGTCCTGCGGGAGGCCGAGGCCCGGGTGGCCGAGGCCCGCAAGGCCCTCCTGAAGGCCCACCAGGACCAGCTGGTCCTCCAGCGCCTCAAGGAGCGCCGCCAGGAGCAGCACGCCCTGGAGCGCCTCCGGGAGGAAATCCGGGAAACGGATGAAATTGCGGTTCTCCGGTACCACTTTACCCATTCCAATGCATCCAATCGGTGAGGCAGCCATGAACGTCAAGAACCTCGCATGGGTCATCGCCCCCCTCGCGCTCTCCGCGGGGGTCATCTGGCTCTCCGCCCAGGCCCCCCAGACAACGGAGGGCGTGAAGATGGGCGAACTGGCCGAAAAGGTCCAGGCCCGGGAGAAGGCCGTCGCCCAGAAGGAGGTGGAACTCCGGCAGATGGAGGAACGCCTCGCCACCCTCCAGGGTTCCCTGGAAAAGGACCGCAACGATCTCCAGAACCGGGAGAAGGCCCTCCAGGAGGCCAACCTCAAGCTCACGGCCCTCAAGACCCGCCCCCCCATCGATATCCAGATCATCCGCACCTACGAGAACATGGACCCCATCGCCGCGGCCCCGGCCGTGAAGGAACTGGCGGGCCTGAACCAGGACGTGTGCGTGAGCCTGCTGGGGGGCATGCAGGCCAAGAAGGCGGCCCGGATCCTCGATCAGTTGGCCCCCAAGGACGCCAAGCTGGCCGCCCAGCTGTCGGAAAAAGTGGGGTTGACTCGCCCCAAGGAGTGATAAGGTACCCGTTAGCACGTTTTTGACAGGAGAATATGAACAGGTAAAAACAATTTATCTCGCAATGAATTCTTTTAATAAACTTTTATTAAAACTTATTGAAGCCGGCGGAGAAACTTTTCCTCGTCCGGCCCCAGAAAAGGGAGAAGTGGAGGACACCATGGCATCCAACAACGATGAAAATATCCAGATGAACACCCAGGAAGCCGCGCCCGCGGCCCGGGAGCACATGGCCGAGATCGGCCGCAAGGGGGGCCAGTCCGTGAGCCAGAACCGGGCCCACATGGCCGAGATCGGCCGCAAGGGGGGCCAGTCCGTGAGCCAGAACCGCGCCCACATGGCCGAGATCGGCCGCAAGGGGGGCGAGGCCGTGAGCCAGGACCGGTCCCACATGTCGCAGATCGGCCGCAAGGGGGGCGAGGCCGTGAGCCAGGACCGGACCCACATGGAGGAGATCGGCCGCAAGGGCGGCACCACCGTGAGCCAGGACCGCAGCCACATGGCCCAGATCGGCCGCAAGGGCGGCGAAGCCGTGAGCCAGGACCGGGCGCACATGGAAGAAATCGGCCGCAAGGGCGGCGAGGCCTCCCGCACCCGCAAGCCCCAGGAGTGAAGCCCCCCGGAAGCACCCGGCCAAATTCGCCGGGTGCTTCCGGCACGGCCTGTGCCATGGAGGGTCACCCGGTCCAGTGTCCCGGGTGGAGGTCCGATGCTCCAAGCCGTCACCAGCCACGGGGAACCCACCCCGGGGATCCAGGGGAAGGAACCCGCCCAGGGCTCCGCCTCCCGGTTCTCCGGAATCATCCATAATCTGGTGACCGACACCCGGGCCACGGCCACCCGGGATACGACCCTCCCGGATACGGCCACCCGGGATACGGCCACCCGGGATACGGCGACCCGCGATGCGGCCAGCCGGGATACGGCGACCCGCGATGCGGCCAGCCGGGATGTGACGACCCGGGATTCGACGACCCGCGAGGACCGGAGCACCCCGGCCAAGGAGCCGGTGCAGTCGGCCGTGGACAAACCCAAGGACCCCGCCGCCCGTCCCCCTTCCAAGCGCCAGGAGGCCGCCCCCAAGGCCGCCGATGCCCCGTCCGATGGGGCCCCTGCCGCCCAGGCCGCGGCGCCGGAACCACCGACCACGCCGGTCTCCGGGGATCCCGGGGCGGCCGCCGAGGCCCCGGTGACGCCTGCTCCCCCGGCAACCGATGCCGGATCCAAGTCCGCGGAGCCCCCGGCCCTCCCCTCCGATCCCATGGCGGCCCTGGCGGCCCTGCTTGCGGCGGTGGTGCCGGCCGCGCCGGCGGCGCCGCCGGCGCCGGGCCCCGCCGATCCCGCGTCCGCGGGGGTGGATGCCGTGGCGGGCCCCTCGGCGCCCGCCCAGGCGGCAGCTCCCGCGGCCGTCGGCGCCACGGACGTTCCCAAGGCCAGCTCCCCCACCCAGCCTCCGGTCCAGCCCGATCTGTCCCCGGCCCCGCCGGGGCCTGGGGGGGCCCCGGCCTCCCAAACGGTTGACCCGGCCTCCCAAACGGTTGACCCGGCCTCCCAAACGGTTGACCCGGCGTCCCAAACGGCTGGCCCGGCATCCCAGCCGGTTGACCTGATCTCCCAGGCGGGGTCCCAGTCCGCGGCGGCCGCGGTCAGCGCCGAGCCCACGCCCGATAATGCGGGCGCCCCCAAGGCCGGCGCGGCGGATCCCGCCGGGACCGGGAAGGCCGTGGCGTCCCGCCGGGACGCCCAGGATCCCCTCCCCATGGCCCCGGATCCGGCCCCCGGGCCGGAGGCGGCCCCGCCCCGCACCGACGGCCGCGCCGTGGCCGACCTTGGGACGCCCGCCCCGGCCCTCTCCCCGTCCCAGGCCAAGGCGGCCCTGGACCAGGCGGTCCCCGGGGTCAAGCTCCAGGTGAAGGCGGGGCCCGCCCCGGAGGCGTCCGCCACCGCCAAGCCCGCCCTCACGGAACTGCTCCACCAGCCCATGCCGGCGGTGGAGACGCCCGCCATCCTGGGCCAGGCCGCCCTGGACCCCGCCGCCGGCAGCCCGGCGGTGGCCCAGGCCCAGCTGGTCCAGCCGGCGCCCGCCGTGCCGCACGCCCCCGCGACGCCCACCCCCGAAGCGGCCCTGGCGGCCCTCGTGCCCGGAGCCGCCGCGGCGGTGCGGGTGTCCGCCGCCACGGCCACGGCCGAAGCGCCCCGGGCCGCGGCGCACCCCAGCCTTGTGGGCCAGGTGGACGGCAGCATCCGGTGGCTCCTGAAGAACCAGGAGACGGGCGCCGAGCTCCAGCTCCACCCGGAATCACTGGGCACCGTGCAGATCAAGCTCCGGGTGGAGGGCACCGAGGTGCACGCCCGGGTGTGGGCCACGGACGCGTCGGCCCTGCCGGTCCTGCAGGAGCACCGCGGTTTCCTGGAGGCCTCCCTGCGGGAGCAGGGCCTCAACCTGGGCAGCTTCGACCTGCACCAGGGCCGCCAGGGCGGGGAGACGCCTTTGCCCACCGAGCCTTCCCAGGCCGCGGCGGCCTTCCGGGGGGCCCCGGAAATCGGGCAGGAATCGCCCATCCCCGCGGGCCCCATCCCCTCGAACGCGCACCGTATCGAGATCGTCGCCTGACGGCACGACTCCTGCCTATAGCCTCCCGGAGGAATCCAGCATGCAATCCCCGACCGTCTCCACCACCAGCGCCACCACGGCCAACACCCCGGCCACCACCAAGGCCTCCAACACCCTCTCCAAGGATGCCTTCCTGAAGCTCCTGGTGGCCCAGCTCCAGCATCAGGATCCCACCAACACCCAGGACCCCAATCAGATGGTCGCGCAGATGGCCACCTTCTCCTCCCTGGAAGCCCAGCAGAACACCAACACGCTGCTGGCCAGCATCCAGACCCAGAACGCCGCCCTCTACCAGGCCCAGAGCGCCGACCTCATCGGCAAGAAGATCCAGATCACCTCGGGCAAGGTGGCCCTGGCGGGAGGCGCCGCCAGCATCGGGGTGAACATGGCCACCGACGGCAACGCCACCCTGGTCATCAAGAACGCCAACGGCGCCATCGTGCGCACCCTGGGCCCCGGCGCCCTGGGGGCCGGGGAGAGCACCCTGAACTGGAACGGCAAGGACGACAACGGGGTGCAGCTGCCGGACGGGAACTACACCGTGTCCATCTCCGCCAAGAACGCCAGCGGAACGGCCATCACCGCCTCCACGACCACCAGCGCCGTGGTGACGGCCGTGTCCTTCGTGGACAACGAGGTGAAGGTCACCGCCGGCGGCAACCAGTACTCCCTGTCCAATATCACCAAGATTTCCAGCTAACCCAGGAGCGCACCATGGGCCTATATTCCTCCTTCTACGCCAGCCTCTCCGGGCTCTCCACCAACGCCTCCGCCCTGAGCGTGATCGGCAACAACCTGGCCAACCTGAACACGGCCGGGTTCAAGGGTTCCAGCTCCCAGTTCCAGGATCTCTTCAACGCCGCCATCGCCAACCAGGGCACCCAGGGCAACGGGAACCCCATGCAGGTGGGCCTGGGCGCCTCCCTGGGCTCCGTGGCCCAGGACTTCGCCCAGGGCTCCTTCCAGCAGACGGGCAGCGTCACGGACATGGCCATGCAGGGCAACGGGTTCTTCACCCTGCAGAACAAGACCGGCAGCCAGGTCTTCACCCGCAACGGCAACTTCACCATCGACAAGACCGGCTACCTGGTGGATTCCCAGGGCGACAAGGTGATGGGCTGGAACGCCAACGGGGGCGTCGTCAACCCGGGCGGCCTGCCCGCGCCCATCCTGCTGAACATGGCCGGCACCTCGGGGGGCGTGCCCACCGCCAATCTGGAAATCATCGCCAACCTGGATTCCACCACCGCCGTGGGCGCCACGCCCTTCACGTCCACCGTGCAGGTGTACGACAGCCTCGGCGCCACCCACAGCGTCACCTTCTCCTTCTCGCCCACCGCCACCACGGGCCAGTGGAACGTTTCCGCCACCGCCACCGACGGCGGCACCGTGGCCGGCATGCCCACCTCCGTGCAGTTCAACAGCAGCGGCGTCCTCACCAGCTACACCCTGGGCGGCGTGACCGTCACCCCCACCGCCGCCGCCCCCGCCAACCCGGTGCTCACCATCAGCGGCTGGACCAACGGCGCCGCGGCCAACACCACCAACTGGCTCCTGAGCACCCCCACCAGTTCCGGCGGCCTCACCAAGTTCCTCACCAGCTACGCGGCCGCGTCCACCACCTCCGGCAGCAGCCAGGACGGCTTCGGCGCCGGCACCGTGGCGAGCCTCACCGTCGACCAGGACGGCATGATCATCGGCAACTACACCAACGGCCAGACGATCACCATGGCCCAGGTGGCCATCAGCACCTTCCTGAACGAGAACGGTCTCTCCAAGCAGGGCGGCAACAACTACATCGCCACCGTGGCCAGCGGCTCGGCGGCGGTGGGCGCGGCCAACCAGGGCGGCCGGGGCGGCGTCCTGGGGTCCAATCTGGAGCTTTCCAACGTGGACGTGGCCACCGAACTGACCCGCATGATCATCAACCAGAACGGCTATCAAGCGAACAGCCGCGTCGTGACCACCGCCAACAACCTGCTCCAGGAAGTCCTCAACCTCGTCCGCTGAGGATTTCCCTCTGACATCATGGGGCTTCCGGGGTTAACCTTCTACCCGGGAGCCCCATGATCGATTCCTACATTCCGACGCCCGCGAACCCCGGACGCATCCTGATCGTCGACGACCTGGTGGGGAACCTGAAGGTCCACGAACGGGAGCTGCGCAACCAGCCCTTCAGCCTGACCCTGGCCCAGAGCGGGGCCGAGGCCCTGGAGGTGTGCTCCCGCCTCGTGTTCGAGGGCATCCTCATGGACGTGAGCCTGCCGGGCATGGACGGCATCGAAGCCTGCCGGCAGATCCGGCAGTGCCGGCTCAACGCATCCACGCCGCTCATCTTCATCAGCGCCGTGCGCATCGGCGAGGACTGGGTGAAGGAGGGCATCGATTCCGGGGGCATCGACTACCTGGTCAAGCCCTACGTGTTCTCCGAGCTCCTGGTGAAGCTGCGGATGATGGTGCGCCTTTCCAGGCAGCGGGACGCGGCCCTGGCCGGGGAGCGGAACCGGGCCCTGCTGGAGGTGGCCGGGGGCACCGCCCACGAACTGGCCCAGCCCCTGAGCTCGGCCCAGATCCTCCTGGACCGGTTCATCAAGTCGCCCACCCCCCCCACCCCCGCGGACCTCCAGGACCTCCACGACTGCCTGGAAAGCACCACCAAGGTGCTCCACCAGATCCAGAACCTGCACACGTACATCACCAAGCCCTACGCGTCGGGGCGGATCCTGGACCTGGCCCTCTCCAGCCAGAAGCCGTACCAGTCCCCCATTACCGACCCGGCCGATCAGGAATAGACTGGAGGGATCCAGCGCGGAGCTGGCCGAGGTCCCCCTATGCCCGAACTTGAATCCCGACTCCTCGCGCCCCGGCGCAAGACCCGCCAGATCCTGGTGGGTGGCGTGCCCGTGGGAGGGGACGCCCCCATCACCGTCCAGAGCATGACCAAGACCGACACCCGGGACGTGGAGGCCACCGTCAAGCAGATCTACGAGTACGCCGCCGCCGGCTGCGAGATCGTGCGGGTCAGCGTGCCCACCAAGAAGGCCGGGGAGGTCTTCCACGAGATCACCGCCCGCAGCCCCATCCCCGTGGTGGCCGACATCCACTTCGACTACCGCCTCGCGCTGGTGGCCGCCGACGGCGGCGCCGCGTGCCTGCGCATCAACCCCGGCAACATCGGCGGCCAGGACCGGGTGCGGGCCGTGGTGGAGAAGGCCGGCGAAAAGGGCATCCCCATCCGCATCGGCGTGAACGCCGGCAGCCTCGAGAAGGACCTGGTGGAGAAGTTCGGCGGCACCGCCACCCCCGAGGCCATGGTGGAAAGCGCCCTGCGCCACCTGGAGATGCTGGAGAAGGAGCAATTCTTCAACACCAAGATCAGCCTCAAGGCCTCGGACGTGGTGCGCACGGTGCAGGCCTACCGGCTCCTGGCGAAGCAGGTGGACTATCCCTTCCACCTGGGCATCACCGAGGCCGGCACCCCCTGGGGCGCCACCATCCGCAGCAGCATCGGCCTGGGCATCCTCCTGGCCGAGGGTCTGGGCGACACCATCCGGGTCTCCCTCACCGGCGACGGCTCCGAGGAGTGCAAGATCGGCCACGAGATGCTCCGGGCCCTGGATCTGCGCGCGGGCGGCTTCCACATGGTGAGCTGCCCCTCCTGCGGGCGCGTGCAGATCGACCTGAACCGGGTCGCCCACCAGATCGAGGAGGGCCTGAGGGAGATCAACCACGAGGACGTCACCTACGCGGTCATGGGCTGCGTGGTCAACGGCCCCGGCGAGGCCCGGGACGCGGACCTGGGCGTGGCCGGCGGCGCCGGGGAGGGTCTCATCTACCGCAAGGGCGTGCTCATCCGCAAGGTCAAGGAGGCCGACCTGGTCCCGGCCTTCCTGGAGGAGGCGCGAAAGTTCAAGGCCGAGCAGAGCGCGTGACGGGAGTCCGGCGGGTGATCGACGCGCTGTTTGCCCATCCCCTGCTGGCCTTCGGCGCCTACCTGGTCCTGGAGGCCTTCCTTCCCGTGCCCCTGCAGCCCACGGCCTGGGCGGCCCGGGGGGCCATCCGCCTCTACCAGGCCACCCTGGGCCCCGCCCTGCCCACCCAGTGCAAGTTCACGCCCACGTGCAGCCAGTACGGCCTCGGATGCGTGCGGAAGTACGGGACCCTCCGGGGGGGGGTCCTCACCACCTGGCGGATCCTCAGGTGCAACCCCTTCGGGCACGGCGGCCACGACCCGGTGCCGTGATAAGGTAGAAGCTCGCGTCAGACCAGGATCCCGCATGCCCATCGACACTTCCAGCCCCATTGACCAGCTGGCCACCTCCAGCCAGGCCATGACCCGCCATTTCTGCCGCCTGGGCATCGACGTGCACGCCCAGGGCCACTTGACCCTCGCCGAGGCCTGCGGGGCGCGGGGGCTGGTGCCGGAAAAGGTGGCCCAGGACCTGGCCGCCCTCAAGCCCCCGGTGCAGCGCGACTGGTCCCAGGCCACGACCCCGGAGCTGGTGCATCACATCGTCCACCACCACCACGCCTTCACCCGGGAGGAGCTGGTGCGCATCCAGAAGCTCATGGACGCGGGCCTGGCCATCCCCGGCCCCGCCCAGGCCATGCTCATCCGCCTCAAGGTCCACTTCGCCAGCCTCGCCCGGGACCTGGTGGCCCACTTCCAGATGGAGGAGCGCAACCTGTTCCCCGCCATCTGCGCGGCGGAAAACGGGAGCATGACGCCCATCTCCCTGAGCACCCCGTCGGAGCAGGCCCGCACCATCTCCGCCGAGCACCAGGCCGCGGAGGAGCTCCTCCACAACATCCGGCTCATCACCGCCGACTACGAGATCGCCCCCGGCATCGAGGAACACCTGAGGATCATCTACCTGGGCCTGCGGAACCTGGAGGACGACCTGCACCTCCACCTCTTCCTGGAGAACCACATCCTGTTCCCCCGGGCCCTGCCGGCCTGACCCAGGATGGCGCCGACGTCGGGAGGTTGGAAGAGCACCTGGCCGTGGAGGGCGACGGTCACCGCGTGGGGGCTGGCGAGCCTCCCGCTCACCGCCGTCGCCATCATCCTGGGCGCGCCCTTCCTGGGGCCCAAGCGCTCCTTCTGGACCTTCGGGCCCCTGTGGTCCCGGTCCATCTTCCGGTTCTTCGGCATGCACAACGAACTGGCCGGCTGGGAGGACCTCCCCGAGGACATCCGGGAGGGACGCCAGCCGGTGATCTTCATGGCCAACCACGAAAGCCTCCTGGACCCGCCGGTGCTCATGGGCACCCTGCCCATCCCCGCGGTGTACCTGGCCAAGCATGAGCTGAAGTGGATGGTCCCCGTGGGCTGGGCCGCCATGATGGCCGGCACCATCTTCATCGATCGCCGCAACCGGGAGAAGGCCGTGGCCAGCATCGCCCAGGCCGCCCGGCAGATCCGGGGCGGCAAGAGCGTCGTCCTGTTCCCCGAAGGCACCCGCACCCGCACCGGGGACCTGCTCCCCTTCAAGAAGGGCGGCTTCGCCCTGGCCCTGGAGGCCGGCACCCCCATCGTCCCCCTGGGCATCGGCGGCGCCTACCACATGCTCCCCCCCGGCAGCCTCCTGGTGAGGCCTTGGAAGTACGCCATCGCCGTGGGCCGGCCGGTGGACCCCCGCGACTTCGCCCGCAAGGAGGACCTCATGGCCGAGGTGCGCGCCCGCATCGTGGTATTGCGGGAACAGGCCCGGAAGGGCACGGAGTAAGGGTCCGATCGACCCGAGCCTGACCTGACGTTCTTTATCCTGCCTTTTCCCTTTGATCCTGTTTATCCCCGTTTGAACTGCGCCGGGAGTTGCCGTCACCTTTGGGTCATGGACGTCGGGTAACGCGCGCTCCGACCCACCTCCACGTCAGCCCTGCGGAAACCGGGATGAACGCCGATCAATGGGATGAACGGGGATGAAAGCGTTCATGGAAGCCTCCCCAGCGCCAGGGGCCAAAAGGCGCAATAGGGAAGGAACTATAGCCTTGGACGTCCGCGGCGCCAGGGGGTCGGATTCAGAGCCCCAGCCGGGCGAAGGCGGCCTCCACCGGTTCGGCGTCCGGATCCCAGGCCGGCACGTCCGGCCACTGGTTGCGGAAGTACGTGGCCTGGCGCTTGGCGTAGGCCCGGGTGTCCTGGATGATGCGGGCGCCGGCCCCCCGGGGCTCGTCCATCCAGGTCTCGTAGCCCAGGGGGCGCAGGCGGCGCAGGTCGGCCTCGGCGGGGGTGCCCTGGAGGGCGGCCACCTCCCGCTGCCAGCCGGCGCGGATCATGGCGCGCACGCGGTGCGCCACCCGCTCCCGCTGGTGCTCCCGGGAGGGCAGCACCAGGATGGCCCGCCAGCCCTCGGGCACGCCCCGTTCCACGCCGTCCAGGAACAGCGAGGCGCGGCTTCCGGTGGCCAGGTGGAGGCCCAGGGCCCGCTGGACCCGGGAGCGGTCGTTGGGGTGGAGCTGGGCGGCGCGGGCGGGGTCCACGGCGGCCAGGTACCGGTGCAGGACCGGCGCGCCCAGCACGTCCACCCACCGGCGCAGCTTGGCGGTGGTGGCCTCGGGCACTTCGGGCAGGGTCGTGAGCTGGTCCCAGATGCCCCGCAGGTAGAGGCCCGATCCGGTGACCAGGACGGGGTTCGCGCAGGAGGCGATCCAGCCCCGCACCCGTTCCCCGAAGGAGGCGGGGTTCAGCACGGTGTCCAGGGGCAGGACGCCGTAGCCGTGGTGGGGGATCCCCTCCCGCTCCTCCGCGCCGGGCTGGCCCGTGCCCACGGGCAGGTCCCGGTAGGCCTGGAAGGGGTCGCCGTTGACCACCTCGCCCCCGATGCGCCGGGCCAGGGCCAGGGCCAGGGCCGACTTGCCCGAGGCCGTGGGGCCCAGCACCGCGATCCTAGTCATGGGTCACCGCCAGGAGCGCGATGACCCGGGCCGCCTCGTCCCGGGCCAGCCTCGCGGCCTCCAGCGTGTGATCGAGGGCGTCGGCGGGCTCCTGGCGGAGGTTGAGCAGGGCGCCGCACTGGTCCCGGAGCCGCTGGACGTTGCCGCCGGGGTCCGGCAGGCGGCGCAGGGAGGCGGCTTCCAGGATCTTCAGGAAGCGCTGGATGGCCGAACAGGCCGCGGAGATGGCGGCGGCCTCGCTCCGGCGGTCCCCCTTGAGGGCCAGGGCCGCGGCCAGGAGCCGCAGGCCGTCCTCGAACTGCTGCGGGAGGGGCCCGCCCGGACCCGCCGGGCCCGTCATCCGCAGCGGCCCGCGGCGCTCCGGGGGAGCACGGGGTAGTCGCCGGTGAAGCACGCGTAGCAGAAGTGGCCGCCGTCGGGGTCCCGCACGGAGGTCTGGAGGTCCTCCAGGGTCAGGTAGCCGATGGTGTCGGCGCCGATGAATTCGCGGATCGCCTCCAGGTCCCGGGTGGCCGCGAGCAGGTGCTCCCGGTCCGGCGTGTCGATGCCGTAGAAGCAGGGGTGGGTGGTGGGCGGGCTCGAGATGCGCATGTGCACCTCCTGGGCCCCGGCGGCCCGCACCATGGAGACGATCTTGCGGCTGGTGGTGCCCCGCACCACGCTGTCGTCCACCAGCACCACGCGCTTGCCCTTCAGGAGTTCGCGCACGGGGTTGAGCTTCACCTTGACGCCGAAGGAGCGGATGCTCTGCCTGGGCTCGATGAAGGTGCGGCCCACGTAGTGGTTCCGGATGAGGCCGAAGTCGAAGGGGATCCCGGATTCCTCCGAGTAGCCCAGGGCCGCCGACACGCCCGAGTCGGGCACCGGCACCACCAGGTCGGCGGCGACGCCGTGGCGCCGGGCCAGGAGCCGCCCCATGTCCCGGCGGGTGCCCATGACCGAGAGGCCGTACACGAAGGAGTCGGGGCGCGCGAAGTACACGTGCTCGAACACGCAGGGCCGTGCCTGGATGCGCTCCCGGGGGAACAGGGACGTGAGGCCGTCCCGGTCCATCACCACCAACTCCCCGGCCTCCACCTCCCGCACGTATTCCGCCCCCAGCAGGTCGAAGGCGCAGGTCTCGCTGGAGAAGGCGGTGGCCCCGCCCAGGCGCCCCATGGACAGGGGGCGGAAGCCCCGGGGATCCCGGGCGGCCATGAACTTGTCCTTGGTGATGATCAGCACCGAGAAGGCGCCCTCCACCTGCCGGAGGGCCTCCACCACCGCCTCCACCACGCTGGCGGCCTTGGCCCGGTTGATGAGGGCGAGGATCACCTCGGAATCGGAAGGGCTGGAAAAGACCTGGCCCTCCTGGATGAGCCGGTTCCGCAGTTCCTCGGTGTTGGTGAGGTTGCCGTTGTGGCACAGGGCGATCTGCCCGAAGCGGCCCTCCACCAGGAAGGGGTGGGCCGCCGAGGCCACGTTGCCGCCGGTGGTGGAATACCGGGTGTGCCCGATGGCCCCGTCCCCGGGAAGGCGGTCCAGGGTGGCCTCGGTGAAGACGTCGGCCACGTAGCCCTGGCCCTTGTGCAGGTGGAGCCGGCCCTGGTCCCGGGAGCAGATGCCCGCGGCCTCCTGGCCCCGGTGCTGGAGGGCGTAGAGTCCCAGGTAGGTCTGGCGGGAGGCTTCCAGCTCAGGCCAGATCCCGAATACGCCGCACTCGTCCTTGAAAGCCATGTCCCCCCCGGTCCATCAGGATAACCGACCCCGAAGGGGTCACTGTATCTGCTCTGTCACCATCACTTGCTGATCGTCGTCCACCAGGGCGCCCCACTTCCGCAGGGTGCGCAGGAGCACCGTCCCGTCCTCCGCGGGGGCCGGGGCGGAACCCAGGCTCACCCCTTCCAGGTGGATCTCGATGGAGGCCAGGTCCCCCTCCGGAAGGCTCGCGCTGAGGTACGAGAGGGCCAGGAGGTTGGGCGAGATCTCCGCCAGGTACACGAACGCCCCCACGGAGGAGGGCGTCAGGGCCTGCCAGAGCCGGCAGTTCCGGCCCCCGAACCGGGTCCCCCCCTCCCGGGGCACCACCCCGGAATTGGGCCCCTCCAGGTACAGCAGGCTCTCCACCCGGGTGAGCACCGACGCCGGAGGCAGGCCCCCCTTGCCCGGGAAGGCCCGGATCCGCCACCCCACGAACCGGGGGCGCTTGACCCTGTTGCGCGTGGCCACCGGGGCCGTGGTCACCACCTGCAGGCGGCTCTCCTGGGGCCCGCCGCCCTCCCGCATGCGCACCACGACCTTGTAGTCCAGGACGGTTCCCGCGCTTCCGGCCGCATCGACGGAAAGGGCCATGAGGGCCGACGCCAGGATCGCTGAGAAATACCGCATGGATCCAGGTTAGCCTCCGGATCCCCGGCCATCCACGGCTTTTTGCCGCACAATGGAGCCATGCCACTCTGCTTCGACCTCGACGGCACCCTGGGACAGTTCGGCGGCGGCTACGTGCTGCTCAGGAAGGCCCTGGGCGACCTCTGGGGCCAGGAGCCCACCGTGGACCAGCTGCGGCGCTGCACGGGCTCCACCGACTGGGAGATCATGGGCGAGCTCCACGCCATGCGCTTCGGGGCCCCCATGTCCGAGGCCCACTACGCCGCCTACGAATCCGCGTGCCTGGCGCGCTTCGAGGCCGCCTTCCACCCCCAGGGCCACGCCCCCACCGCCTTCCGGGGCCTCATCGACGGCATGGCGCGCCTGGTGGACGCGGGCCGCTCCGTGTGGCTGGTGTCGGGCAACGTCCCCCGGGTGCTGGCCTTCAAGGCCGGGCTCCTGGGCGTGGATCCGCGCATCCCGCGCCTGGGCAGCCTGCCCCGGCTGGACCGGGCCGGCCTGATCCGCATGGCCATGGCCGGCTGCAAGGGCCCCCACCTGTACGTGGGCGACCGCCCCCACGATCGCCATGCCGCGGAGCAGGCGGGCGTTCCGTTCCTGGGGGTGGGGGACATGGTGCCGGGCGATCACCCGATCCTGCCTCCGGAGGCCCTGGCCGAACACCTGGTGAGCGCGGTGGGACGCCTGCTGGGGCCCCATCCCGGCCCTTGCCAAGGTCCAGCCAGGGCCTAGGCTGGATGGGGAACCCGCGCGGTGTCCCATGCGCCCATTGACCGACTGCGAAGCCCTTTCCGTCACCGGCGGCGGACCCGGCCCCCTGCGGGAGTTCCCGCACCTGGACCCCTTCCCGCCCCCTCTCCGTCCCCCGCCGGTGCTCCGGCCCTGGCCGGCGCCGCGTCCGCCCTTTCCTCCGCCCTTTCGTCCACCGCAGGCAGGGGCTCCCTTCCCGCCGCGAGATCCAGCTTGCGGTCATGGGAAAGGCGTTTGACGGCCCGTTCCATGCGGGTGGCCTGGCCGCGGGTGCCCACGGGGGCCTGGAAGAGGAGGCGCTGGTCCGGGCGGCCCCGGGTGTACTTGGCGCCCTTGCCGGCGGCATGGGCGGCCACGCGGGCTTCCACATCGGTGGTGATGCCGGTGTAGATGCACCGGCCGCACTGGAGCAGGTACAGGTGCCAGGTGGTCATGCGGGGCGGACGAGGCCCCTGCGCACCAGGGCCACCAGGGCGTCCAGCACGGCTTCGGACCCAAGCCCCGCGGCGGCCGCCGCGGCCAGGAGGTCGGCGACCCGGGCCTCGGGATCCATGCGCTCCAGGAGATCCCGCTCCAGGGGCGCCAGGGGGTGCTCCACGGGCATGGCCTGGGCGGCGAGGCGGGCCTGGGTGGTGGGGGGGACCCGCATCCCCAGGGCCCGGGCCTCCAGGAGCGCCACGGGGCCGGCCAGGGCCACCCGGCCCCCTTCCAGGCGCTGCCGCAGCCCGGGGTCCCGGGCCAGGCGCTGGGCGGCGAAGAGGGCTTCCAGCTCCCCGCCCGCGTCCCGGGCGGGGGCCAGGGCCTCGTCCACCCGGGTCCAGGGGTCGTCGCTCCACTGGAAGGCCAGGAGGACGGAGACGATGCGGTCGTAGCCCTGGGCCCGCAGGTTGGCGTGCCAGCGCCCCACGGAGGCCAGGAAGGTGGGATTGTCGTCCCCCTGAGCGTGGCCGATGGCGTACGCCTGGGCGGGGTGCACCCGCAGGCGGAGGATATGGAGGGCCATGGGGGCGCCGTCCAGCCACCCGCGCAGCCGGTCCTCCAGGGGCTCGCCCTCCCGCTCCCCCAGTTCCGTGACGATCTGGGCCAGGCCCCCCGGGGCCAGGTGCCGGGGCAGGCCCTGGACGATGCGGCGCTGCACGTCCTCGCCGCTGGGGCCGCCGTCCCGGAAATCCACCGCCTGGGCGGGGGCGGGCACGAAGGGCGGGTTGGCGGTGATGAGGCCGAAGCGCCGGGCGCCCACCGGGGCGTAGAGGTCCCCCTGGAGGGCCTCCAGGTTGGCGAGGCCCTGGGCCCGGGCGTTGAAGGCGGTGCAGGCCACGGCGCGGGCGTTGATGTCCACGGCGGTGGCGGTTCCGGCGTGGGCGGCCGCCAGGAGGGCCTGGATCCCCGAACCGCAGCAGAGGTCCAGGGAGGCCTCCACCGGCTTTCGCACGGTGGCCCGGGCCAGCCAGCGGCTGTCCGTGCCCACGTACATGACCTGGTCCCGCGGCACGTCCCCGGACTCGGCCCAGGCGTGGTCGGAGAAGATGAGGGTGGAACCCACCGGATACACCGAGGCCCGGGCCCGCACCAGGGCGCCGGCCCGCTCCAGGATGCCGGCACGCACCAGCGCCCCCTGGGTCCCGGGGTCGAAGAGCCGGCCCAGTTCCCGGGCCTCCAGGGAACCCTGGAGCACGAAGAGGTCGATGGCGGAGGCCAGGGCATCCCGGTCGGCCAGGCGGTCCTGGCGGTACACGGGCACCGCCTTCCACTGCAGGTCGTTGAGATCCTCCAGGCCCAGGCGCCCGGCCACGGCGGCTTCGGTGAACCCCAGGGCTCCCAGGCGCGCCAGGGCCCCCGAGCAGTCGGCGGATTGGGGATCGAAGGTGAAGGTCATGGAAAGACGCTACCTTGGCTTGTCGTTTTCGGCCAGGGCCCCCTGGATGGCCTCTTCGGTGAGGGCCTCGCTGAACCCGGTCCACCGCTGGCGGATCCGCCCCTTCCGGTCGATGACGAAGTTGGCGGGGTACGTGGACACGGTGCCCAGGGGCCGCACCGCCTTGGCATTGGGGGCCACGGCCGGGGCGATCTCCAGGGCCCACTGGAGGGCGTCATGGACGTCCTGCGCCCGTTCCAGGCGGCGAACGTACAGGATGAAGGACTCGAAGTCCGGTCCCCGGCGGGCATCCAGCTTGCGCAGGTAGGGCACCGCTTCGTGGATGGTGGGGTGGCGGCCGTCCACCAGGTGGAGGAAGACGACCTTGCCCTGGAAGTCCCCCAGGCAGTACGAACCCGCCCGCTGGTGGATGACGTCCGCCAGCTCGAAGGTCACGCTGCGGGCGTACGGCCTGAGCCAGCCCGGCAGCACCCGGCCCAGCCCGGTGCCCTTGGGGGGGTGGATCTTGCCGAAAAGGCCCCACACCACCCGGCCGGGGTCCGGCCTCCAGGCCCCCATCCCGAAGAAATAGATATCCAGGGCGAGGTAGGCGCCCAGGGCCAGGGCGGAGCCCAGCAGGACCCGGACCCCGCGGCGCCCCACCCCCTCCCGGCGAAGCTCCCGGGCCCCCTCGGCCAGGGACCGCACGTGGCGCCGGCCCCGGTCCGGGGCGTAGGTGGACCTGAGCAGGGCCCTGCGGCCGAAGGCCTCGAAGGCCGGGTCCTCCACGGGTTCCCCCTCCTCCAGCTGCCGGAGGCGCCGGGGGGCCTCGGGATGGCCCAGGTCCAGGGCCATGCGGTAGTGTTCCAGGGCCTTCCAGTGGTTCCGGGGCCGGCCGAAGCCGGTGCGGTGGGCCTCGGCCACCTGGAAGGCCGCATCCGCGTCACCCCGGGCGGCCAGCACGGCGTAGCGGTCCAGGGCCTTCGTGGCGGCCTCCGGGGCCTCCTCCCCCCCCGTGAGCCGTTCGACGTGGGCCCGCTCCAGGAGGCGCAGGGCGTTCTCCCGCACCAGGGCATCGCAGCCCCGCCGCTCCGCGTGGCGGTAGAGGGGATCCAGGAACCCGTGGAGCATCCAGTGGCGGGAGCAGAACCGGATCAGCCGGCCCGTGACAGGGGCTGTGTCCAAATCAGGATCCGGTGTGGGTGGCCAGGGCCCGGCTCACCACGGCCAGGGCCTCCTTGATGCTGCACGGCTTGGACAGGAAGCCCGCCAGGCCCCGCCCGGCCAGGGCGGTGGTGGCCTCCTCCTGGCTGTAGCCGCTCATGAGCACCACCGGCACCTCCGGGGCCAGCTTGTGGATCTCCTCGAACACCTCGTCGCCGCCCATGCGGGGCATGGTGAGGTCCAGGAGGACGGCGTTGATGGAGGAGCGGTGCCGCACGAAGGAGGCGAAGCCGTCCACCCCGTCCACCCCTTCGATGACCTTGAAGCCCGCGTTCTCGAAGCCCTGGCGGAGGATGGAGCGGATGGTGGGCTCGTCGTCCACCAGCAGGAGCACCCCCGAGGCGCCCACCAGGGGCGTGCCCTCGTCGCCCGCGTCGATCTCCGGGTTCTTCTCGGCCAGGTGGAAGTAGAGCACGGTGGCATCGCCCCGGCCCGGCTCGCCCTTGGCGTGCACGGCCCCATGGTGCTCCTTGAGGATGTCCTCCACCGTGGACAGGCCCAGGCCGTGGCCGGGATGCAGGGTGCTGAAGAGGGGATCGAAGACCTTGCCCAGGATCTCGGGCGGGGTGCCGGGGCCGGTGTCGGCCACCTCCAGGCACACGAAGTCGCCCCGGAGGCCCTGGCCCCCGGGTTCGGTGCCGCCCAGGCTGCGCAGGAAGGTGCGGATGGTGATCTCGCCGCCCCGGATCCCCAGGGACTCGCAGGCGTTGAAGACCAGGTTCAGGAGGGCGTGCCGGGCCTGGGTCAGGTCCACGTTGGCCAGGGGCAGGTCGTTCTGGAGGTCCAGCACCAGGTGGGCCCCTTCGGGCACCAGGGTCTCGATGGCCGAGAGGCTCTCCCGCACGGCGTCATTGAGCTGGTGGGGCGAGATCTGGATGCGGCCCTGGCCGGTGTAGGAGAGGATCTGCTTGCACAGGCCCGTGGCCCGGGGGATGTTGGCCTGGACGAACTCGAGGCTGGTGCGCAGGACGGCCGGAGCCTGCTGGCCCTCCAGGGCGATCTCGGCATAGCCCTGGATGCCCATGAGGGTGTTGTTCAGGTCGTTGACGGTGCCGCGCACCAGCGCGCCCAGGCTCTCCACCTTGTGGGCCTGCACCAGGGCGGATTCGAAGGAGCGCTGCTGGGTGATGTCCTGGATGACGGCCAGGATCTCGGCGGGGCGCCCGTCCCCGTAGCGCACGAAGACGGTCCGGCGGCCCCTGAACCAGCGCCAGGTGCCGTGGTGGTTGCGGATCCGGTAGATCTCCTCCAGGATGGGCTCCTCCGCCCCCTCGGGCGGGGGGGGCGCGGCGGCCTCCCGGTGCTGGCGGAGCACCGGCAGGTCCTCGGGATGGACCAGCGAATAGAAGTACTCCCGGCCGCCCTTGATGAAGGCCTCCGAGGGGAAGCCCAGCAGGTCCTCCACGGCGGGGTTCAGGTACAGGAAGGCGCCGGATTCGGCGTCCACGATGGCATGGATGTCCTGGCTGAGCTCGGCCACCTTCTCGATGTAGCGCTCCCCTTCGGCCAGGGCCAGCTCCGCCTCCCGGGCCCGCACCGCGGTGGTGCGGATGCCCACCACGCCGACGATGGCCATGCCCGTGAGGGACAGGGCCAGGGCCGGGGAGTGGGCGCCGGGCGCGAACACCAGGGCCACCGCGGCCACCGAGAAGAGAAGGAAGAACAGCCCCAGCATGGCCGGCGGCGTCACGAGCTTGCGCATCGGGGGTGCGGTCATGGATCATCTCGCGAAATGGGAGCGGAAGGGATTGCGGCGGTTACTATATTCCCCCAGGTGCCTGCCCAGCGGGAACCCTATTTCATCCTAAGTGGAATTCATAGCCTTTTTGGAGTGCCCGATGCCGCTTTTCCCCGTGGTCGCGCCCGCAGATCTCGTTCCGCCCTATGTGCTCCTGGACGCCCGGCCCGGAGCCGGATCCTTCGCCCGGGAGCACCTGCCCGGCGCCATCCACGCGGACCTGGACGCCGCCCTCAGCGCCCGGGGCCTGCCGGACTTCGATCCGGCCCGGGGGGGCCGCCACCCCCTGCCCTCCCCGGAAACCTGGGCCCGCCAGCTGGGCGCCTGGGGCATCACCCCGGAGACCCGGGTGGTGGCCTACGACGACGCCTGCGGGGGCTCCGGCGCGGCCCGGCTCTGGTGGATGCTGCGGGCCTTCGGCCACGGGCGGGTCGTGGTGCTGGACGGGGGGATCCAGGCGGGGCTCGCGGAAGGCCTGCCCGCCCCGGGCGCCCGGCCCGAACCCACCGGACCCTACCCCGAGGACCGCTGGCTCCTGCCCGTGGCCGACCTGGCCATGGTGGACCGCCTCCGCTCCGACCCGGACTGGAAGGTCCTGGATGTGCGCGCCGCCCCGCGCTACCGGGGCGAGACGGAACCCTTCGACCCCGTCGCGGGCCATATCCCCGGCGCCGTGAACCTGCCCTGGCAGGAGAACCTGGGGCCCGGGGGCCGCATGAAGCCCGCCCAGGAACTGCGGCGCCTGTACGCGGACCTGCTCGGCGCCACCCCCCGGGGCCGCCTGGTGGTGCACTGCGGCAGCGGCGTCACCGCCTGCCACACCCTGCTGGCCCTGGAGGCCGCCGGCATGGGGGGCGCGGCCCTGTACGTGGGGTCCTGGAGCGAATGGTGCCGGAATCCCCTGCCCGTGGCCACGGGCGCCGACCGGTAAAAAAAACGGCGAACAGACGGTATTCGGTCCTTGCGGGGACCCGGGGCCAGCGCTAAGCTCCCCCTGCAACCCGAAAAAGGAATTACCGATGCGCATCTGCAAGCTGTGCTTCCGCCTCGCCGCGCCTTTGTTCTGCCTCGCCCTCGCCGGCGGCGAGACCCTCACCCTCAAGGTGCTTCCCTTGGATTCCCGGGGCATCGCCGCCGGCCTGAAGCCCACGGACTGGAAGGTGCAGATCGCCGGCAAGGGCGCCGACGTCGTGGCCATGCGAACCCCGGAGGAGCTGGGCAAGGAAGGCCAGAAGTGGACCTTCCTACTCCTTCCCGTGCGCGATCCGGACTTCCGCCAGGTGGTGCTCCAGTCCCTGGCCACCTTCATGGCCTCGCTGCCCCCCTCCGATTCCGCCCTGGTGGTCATGCGCACCTCCAAGGGCCTGGAGTGCCTCACGCCCGGTTTCACGACGCGCCCCTCCCTGTGGGCCAAGGCGCTCACCCAGGCCGCGGGCGCCTGGCGGGGCAAGCTGGAGGGGAACCCGAACCCCGTCTTCAACCTCCCCCCCACCCCGGCCAGCGAGCCCCAGGAGGGGATGGAGGCCGTCAACGCCCTGCTCGCGGGCGGCCTGGGCAGGGCCATGGCCAGGGATGCCAAGGACACCTCGTCCACCCGCAGGAGCGTCATCGGCGAATACTCGCCCGAGGAACTCGGGGGCGTCACCAAGACCGTCACCGCCGCCATGGAGGAGGTGATGGGGATGGCCCGGACCCTGGCCAAGGCCGCCCCCGAGGCCCAGGTGGTGATCATCAGCCGCAACGAGATCGATGACCTGACCAACCCCATCTGGGCCCAGCGGGTCTCCCGCATGAGCGCCGGGGGCTTGAAGGCGCCGGGCTTGAACGAGATCATGGGCGGGCGCGACGTCATGAACAACCGGCTGCAGACGGAGCTGATGGTGCGGGACGTCACCCTGGCCAGGGTGGCCCTCAAGAACACCTTCGCCGGGTCCGGGATCACCCTCCACAGCGTCGGGGGCGTCGGCGAATCCAACACCGGCCCCTTCGGCGAAGCCGCCGTCGCCTCGGGCGGCAACACCTTCCGGCTCGAGAACGAGCTTCCCGCCCGGCTCACCCAGGCCCTGAATCTCTGGGCCACCCGGTACGAACTCAAGGTGCCGGTCCCTGCCGGCACCCCCCGCCCCGCCGCCGTGAAGGTGGAAGCGGGCCGGAAGGACCTGAAGCTGTTCGCCCCCACCCTCCAGTAGCTCAGGCGGTGCGGGACTCCCACATGGCGTTGACGATCTTCCAGGGTCCCGCCGACTTGGCGAGGTGCAGGTGGATCACCCACCCGCACAATTCGGCCACGGCGCTCGCGGAGGCCTTGCGCACCTCGAGGATGCGCACCTCCACCGTGCGCAGGTCCGGGGGCGTCTGGCTCCCGAGGCTTCCCTGCACGCCCAGGGGGCGGGATTGGGTGCCCAGGGTGACGAGGCGGTTGACGTAGTCGGGGTGGAGGGTCCCGAGCATGCCCTCGGAGTCGCCCCAGTACCAGGCCTGGGCGAACTCCTGCACCGCACGCCGGATGGCCGGGGACGGATCCTCGGAAGCGTTCAAGCTAACGGCCGAGAAGGACATTCCCAGGGAACGCTGGGTGATTCCCATATGTCGCGAGTCGCCTCTGGGCATCGGTGCCCCCTTTTCAAAGGTGTTCTGCCTCCTGAGTGCGTCCAAGCCGGCCGGGGTTTACACCCCGCGATGAATTTCCCTGTTGGTGACAAATGGTGGTTTCCTGAAGAACTTGACCAATTCAATCAGGAAAAGTATATTAAACCAGTCTGGACAGGAAGGCCCCTTTGAAGATCTCAGCCCGCGGCAGGTATTCCATGCAAGCGCTGTTCGACCTGGCCCACCACAGCCACGGACAGCCCGTTCCCCTCCACCTCATCGCCCAGAGGCAGGAGCTCAGCCTGCCCTTCCTGGAGCAGATCTTCAACCGCCTGAAGAAGGCGGGGATCGTGGCCAGCGTGCGCGGCCCCAAGGGCGGCTACATCATCACGCGCCCCTGCAACATGGTGACGGTGGGCGATGTGCTGCGCCTCACGGACACCAGCTTCTACGCCTCCGCCAAGGAGGATCCGGTCACCGCGAAGTCCGCCCTGCGCGCCGACGTGAAGATGAACGAGCTGCTGTGGAAGCAGCTCTCCAGCCACATCACCGACTTCATGGACACCATCACCCTGGCCGACCTCTGCGTGGAGAGCCACAGCAACACGTGCCCGGACTGCACCTGCCCCGCCTACACCAAGGGCGTGCAGGAACAGCTGGACAGCGGGGCCCGGCCCCGGTGCGCCGCCCTGGGCTGAGTCCGCTTGAGCAACCCCTGCGCCCTCCCCAGCCTCGCCCTGCCCCCCACCGAAGCCGACCTCAGGACGCTGCCCAAGCTCGAGGAACGCATCCGCCGCCGGGTGGGCATGGCCGTCCATGAATTCGGCCTCATCCAGGACGGGGACCGCATCCTCGTGGGCCTCAGCGGAGGCAAGGACTCCTGGGCGCTGCTGGACGTCCTGGAATCCCTGCGCCGGCGGGCCCCCATCCGGTTCGAGGTCCACGGCGCCACCATCGACCCGGGCTTCCCCGGCTACAACCCCGACCGCATCGCCGAGGTGTGCGAGGCCAAGGGCATCCCCCACGTGATCCTGGGCGCGCCCATCGACACCCTGGTGCGCCGCAAGCCCGACATCACCCCCTGCGCCATCTGCTCCCGGCTTCGCCGGGGAGTGCTCTACTCCTACGCCCGGGAGCAGGGCTTCAACAAGCTGGCCCTGGGCCACCACCTGGACGACCTCATCGAGACCCTGCTCATCAACCAGTTCTTCGAGGGCCGCCTCTCCACCATGCCCCTCAAGCTCGTGAGCGACGACGGCGGCAACACCGTCATCCGCCCCCTGGGCACCTGCGAGGAGGAGGACCTGCGCCGCTTCGCGTGGCTCAAGGGCTATCCCTTCGTGCCCTGCGGCTGCCCCCTGTGCGGGGCCTCGGTGCTGGAATCCCGCCGGGCCCAGGTCAAGGACCTGGTCGCCACCCTCAAGACGAGCATCCCCGACCTGAAGTTCTCCATGCTGAAGGCCATGAAGAACGTGAAACCCTCCCATCTCCTGGACGCGAGACTGCCTCCCGAAACCCGGGACTCCGGAAACTAGACGGGGTATCAACACCATCCTTCGCCGCCGGGATGGGCGGCCCCCATCTCCTTCATCCCATTCATCCGTGTTCATCACCGTTTCGCAGGGCCAATGCTCCGTTGGGTTGGCTCATGCGGGTAATGCCTGCGCCGGCACAAGCCATCGCTGGCCCTGCGAAACAGGGATGAACAGCGATGCCCAGGATGAACAGGATTGGAGGTTTGTTACCACTTCCTCATCCCCAGGCCGGGTTGGTGGGATAATCGCCCCGCAAATCGGATTCAGTACTCAGGTACGGTTCAGATCTCAAATGGAGGATTCATGCTGGCTCGGCTTGAAATCGGGAAAAGGCTGGCTCTTGGTTTCGGCGCGATCCTCGCGCTGATGGTCCTCGCCGTGGGGGTGGGGCACTTCCAATCGCGCCGCGCGGAGGCCACCCTCCGGGACATCGTGGAGAACGAGCAGAAATCCATGGAAAGCGCTTCCCTCATGGATCGCCAGATGCTGCTCACCGGCAGGTTCATCCGGGCCTACGCGCTGGAGGAGACGGCGGCGGCACGCGCCACCCAGAAGGAGAAACTGGCGAAATCCAGGGCCACCTACGAGGAGGCCGAAAGGAAACTGGTCAAGCTGTGCGGCACCGAGGACACCGAGACCCTGGCGCTCCTGAGGACCGTGGGCTCCCACCGGGAGCAGGCCGAGGCCATCCACGCCAGGTTCGTGGGCCTCGTGGACCAGGGCAAGAAGGAGGAGGCGGTCCGGCTCATCTTCGGGGATGGGCGGAAGGTCATTTCGGCCTGGGAGGAAGGGCTTGGCAAGATCGTGGCCCTCCAGGACAAGCAGGCCAGCGAGAAGAGCCTTTCCGCCATCCAGGCTTCCGGGCAGGCTGGGTGGACCCTGCTGGCCCTCGGGGCGGGGGCCATGGTGGCCGGCATCTGGCTTTCCCTGGCCATCTCCCGGAGCGTCGCCGGCCCCGCCCAGGCCATGTGCCAGGCCATCGAAAGGGGCATCGCCAAGGGGGACCTGAAAGTGGATCTCCCGGTGGTCTGCGACGACGAGCTGGGACGCGTGGGCAAGGCGGTCAATGAATTCCTGCACAAGCTGAGGGGGATCTGGAACGACCTGGCGGATGCGTCCGCCCAAACGGCCAGTGGATCCATGGAACTTTCCGCGGGCGCCGAGCAGATGTCGGCGACCACGGATCAGATCGCCAAGAGCACCGAAGTCCAGCGCCAGGGCGCCGAGCAACTGGCGGCGGCGGTGAGCGAGTTCTCGGCGTCCATCCAGCAGGTGGCCGCCAACGTCAAGGAGGCCCGGGACCAGGCCGAGGCGGCCGTCCAGGCCACCGCCCAGGGCCACCGGGCCGGGGCCGACACCACCGAATCCATGGAGGCCATCCGCAGCACCACGGCCCAGATCGTGAAGGCCATCCAGGTGATCCAGGAAATCGCCCGCCAGACCAACCTCCTGAGCCTGAACGCCGCCATCGAGGCGGCCAAGGCCGGGGCCCACGGCAAGGGCTTCGCCGTGGTGGCCGAGGAAGTGCGGAAACTCGCCGAACGCTCCGGCCAGGCCGCCAAGGAAATCGCGGAACTGGTCAAGGGCTCCAACGAAGCCGTGGACCGGGGGAAAGAGACGGTGGGCGCGGCCGTGGCGTCGCTGGAATCCATCCAGGCCAACGTCACGAGCCTCTCCTCCCTCGTCCTGGAGATCGGCAGCGCCTCCGAGGAGCAGGCCCGCACCAGCGACGAAGTGGCCCGGGCCGTGGATCAGAGCGCCAACCACGCCGCCCAGAACGCCACGGCGACCACCCAGCTGGCCAGCACCGTGAGCGAGGTCGCCCGTACGGCCAACGGACTCGCCCGGGTCGCGGAACGCCTTGCGGAGTCCACGGCCCAGTTCAAGGCCTAGATAGAAGCGAACGTCCAATCCCCTATTTCATCCCCTGCATCCTGTTCATCCAGTCCATCCCTGTTCCCGCAGGGCCAGCGATGGGATGGGGCGGCGCGTCGTTGATCTGCATGCGCCGACCCATCCCGGCTCTGGCCCTGCGGGAACAGGGATGAAAAATGGATGAACAGGATGAAGGGGATCAGCCTTTGGACTCTTTCTGTTCCGGGCTGAGGAGCCGGACTTTGGTATTCATGGGATCACGATCTGTTGGCATCGGCACGGGTAGCTGGAGTGGGTCGGGACCTTGAGTTAGAAGATCCTTATCCAGAGCCCCTTGAGGTAGAACCCTTCCGGGTGATTGAGGGCGTAGGGATGGTCCATGGGCTGCCCCAGATGGGCCAGCACCTGGGCTTCGCGGCCGGCCTCCAGCAGCGCGGTCCACACCGCCTCCTGGAACCGGCTCCGGTCCAGGTGCTGGGAGCAGGAGAAGCACCCCAGGATCCCGCCGGGGGCCGTGGCGCGGGCGCCGAGGCGGAAGACGTCCTTGTAGGCCTTGAAGGCCTTTTCCACGTCCTTGCGCTGCTTGGCGAAGGCGGGGGGATCCACCACCACCCGGTCGAAGCTGGCGGGCTCCAGGGCGCGCAGGAGCTCGAAGGCGTCCCCCTCCATGCGCACGTGGGCCGCGGGGTCCAGGCCGTTGGCTTCCCAGTCGCGCTGGGCCTGGTCCAGGGCCTGGGCGGAGATGTCCAGGGTGGCGACCCGGGCCGCCCCGCCCAGGCCGGCGTGGATGGAGAAGCCGCCGGTGTAGCCGAAGGCGTTGAGCACCGTGGCGCCCCTGGAGATCCTCCCCAGGAAGAGACGGTGCTCCCGCTGGTCCAGGAAGAAGCCGGTCTTCTGGCCCTTGAGGAGGTCCACCGCCAGGCGCGCCGGTCCTTCCCGCACCGTGACCGGGCCCGCCAGGGAGCCCTTGAGGAGCCGGTTCACGGGGGCCAGGCCCTCCTCCTTGCGGCCGCCCTGGCTGCGCTCCACGAAGACCGTGATGCCCTCGGCCCGGGCCCGCTCGTACAGCACGGGCCACCAGATGTCCCGCAGGGCCTCCAGGCCGGCGGTGCCCACCTGGATGACCAGGGCGTGGGCGTAGCGGTCCACCACCAGCCCCGGCAGCAGGTCCCCTTCCCCGAAGACCCACCGGCACCCGGCTTCGGGGCCGTCCAGGCCCAGCAGGATCCGCCCCTCCAGGGCCCGGTCCAGGCGCTGGCGGAAGAAGGCCGCGTCCAGGGGACCGTCCTCGAAGCGGAAGATGCGCACCGCCAGGGGATTCGTGGCGGAGGCGGTGCCCACGGCCAGCACGTTGCCCGAGGCGTCCGCCAGGCGCACCAGGGGCGAGGTGGGCGGCGCCGCCAGGGCGCCGGAGTACACCCAGGGGTGCAGCTTGGACAGGAGGGCTTCCTTGCCGGGCTTCAGACGGAGGAGGGAATACGGTTCCATGGCTCCAGCTTACTGCACCCCGTCACTTGGGCGCCGCGGCCTTCCATTCCCGGGATTCCGGGATGAAGAGGGCCTGGCCGTAGCGGTCCTTGCCGAAGTCCGCGATGATCCGCTGGCCCTTGTCGGCCGCGGTGAGCCACGCCAGGAAGGCCGCGGCGCCGGCGTGGTCCACCTGCGGGCACCGGGCCGGGTTGACCAGGATCAGGGAGATGTGGTTGAGCAGCACCTCGTCGCCCTCCACCAGCACCTCCAGCCGGATGTTCTTGCGCGCCCCCAGGTAGCTGGCGCGGTCCATGAGGGTGTAGGCGTTCTGGGCATCGGTGAAGGCGAGGGTGGCCGCGTTGCCCAGGGCGCCCTTCTCGAAGAGCCGGTACCAGGGGGCCGCGGGCTTCAGGCCCGCCTTGATCCACAGGTCCCGCTCCGCCACGTGGGTGCCGGAATTGTCGCCGCGGGTGATGAAGGGCGCGCCCTTGGCGGCCAGGGCCCGCAGGGCGTCCAGGGCGCCCTTCATGCCCCGGATCCCGGCGGGGTCCGCGGCGGGGCCCACGATCACGAAATCGTTGTACATCAGGGGAACCCGCCCCACCCCGTAGCCCTCGGCCACGAAGGCCTCCTCCAGGGCCCGGGCATGGGCCAGGACGAGGTCCACGCTGCCCTGCTTGGCGATCTCCAGGGCGGCCCCGGTGCCGGCGCCCACGTGGCGCACCCGCACCCCGGTCTCCTTCTCGTAGGCGTCCTCCAGGGCCCCCACGACGCCCGAATCGATGGGGCCGATGGTGCTGCCCAGAAGGAGCATCTTCCCAGGCTGCTGGGCGCCCAGGAACGCGGCAACGAACATCAGCCCGAGGGCCAGGATCTGGCGGCGCATGGTGCCTCCACGGAAGGGATGCCCCAGTCTACCTCTTAAGGACCCGCTTCAGGGCCCCGGCGAGGGCCCCCACGGCTTCCCGGGAGGTCCCGGGCAGCATGGAGACCCGGATGACGCTGCGGGCCTCGGCCGCGGAATAGCCCAGGGAGGTGACGGCGTGGCTGGGCCGCGTGGCGCCGCTGTGGCAGGCCGACCCCGTGGAGACGGCGAAGCCCGCCAGGTCCAGGGCGATCTGCACCGATTCCCCGTTGTGGCCCCGGAGCAGGAGGGCGCTGGTGTTGGGCAGGCGGGGCAGGCCCCGGCCCAGGGCCTCGTAGTCCGGGCTCCAGCCCAGCACCTCCGCCTCCAGGTCGTCGCGCAGGGCGGCCAGGGCGGCGTTGGCCTCCACCCGGGCGCCCACGGCCCGGGCGGCTTCGGCCAGGCCCACGATGGCCGGGAGGTCCTCGGTCCCCCCCCGCCGGCGGCGCTCCTGGGGGCCCTCCAGGACCGCGGTCCAGGGCAGGTCCGGGCGCATCCACAGCAGGGCGGCCCCCCGGGGGCCGCCGATCTTGTGCCCGGAGAGGACCGCGGCGTCGCACACCGACAGGTCCAGGGGCACCTTGCCCCAGGCTTGGACGGCGTCCAGGATCCGCACGGCCTCGGGTACCTGGGGCATGGGGTAGCGGATCCCGGTCTCGTTGCTGGCCGCCATCTGCACCACCGTGGCCGCCCCCTCCGCCTCGCAGGGCAGCCACCGCACCATGCTCCAGTCCCGGAGGGGGTTCAGGCAGGCGCTGTGCTCCCCGGGGAAGACCACCGCGGGGAGGCCGCCCAGGCGGGGCTGGAGGCCCCTCAGGAGCAGGTGGAGGGCCTCGGTGGCGCTGGCGCAAAAGACCAGGTGGGCCGGGTCCACGGCCAGCTCGAGCGCCACCGCGCGCCGGGCCTCCTCCAGGAGGTGGCGGGCCCGCTGGCCCTCCCGGTGGGTGCTGGTGGGGTTGGCCCAGGCCTCCGCCGCGGCCCGGGCCTGGGCCGCCAGGACCTCGGGCAGGGGGGGCGTGGTGGCGTTGGCGTCGAAGTAGTACCGGTCCATCCGCTCATTGTCGCCGGGTTGCGGGCAACGCAGGTAGTATCGAAGGCAGAGCCCCCGGGAGCCCCGTGTCCACACCCCTCCATCCCCAGAACGTCATCGCCATGGTCTGGGATTTCGACAAGACGCTGATTCCAGGCTATATGCAGGAGCCGATCTTCGGGGCCTTCGGGGTGGACGAGACGGCCTTCTGGCGGGAGGTGAACGCCCTGCCCGGCTTCTTCGCGCGCCTGGGCGTGACGCTGCACCCGGACACGGCCTACCTGAACCACCTCCTGACCTACGTGCACCACGGGCGCATGCCCGGACTCACCAACGCCCGGCTGCGGGAACTGGGCCGGGAGATCCGCTTCCACCCGGGGCTGCCGGACTTCTTCGAGCGGATCCAGCGGCGCCTGGAGGAGGACCCCGAATCCCGGCGCTTCGAACTGCGCCTGGAACACTACGTGGTCTCCACCGGCCTCAAGGCCATGATCGAAGGTTCGGCCATCAGGCCCTTCGTGAACGGCATCTGGGCCTCGGAATTCCTGGAGTCCCCCGCCCCTCCGGGCTTCGATCCCGACGCCACCGTGGACCTGGACCTGCCCACCTACGAGGCGCTCCTGCCCGAGACCCAGGGCATCTCCCAGATCGCCGTGGCCTACGACAACACCAGCAAGACCCGGGCCCTCTTCGAGATCAACAAGGGCAGCAACGTGAACGCCACCATCGAGGTGAACTCCACCATGCGCCCCGAGGACCGCCGGGTGCCCTTCCACCACATGATCTACATCGCCGACGGCCCCTCGGACGTGCCCGCCTTTTCCGTCATGCGCCAGAACCGCGGCACGGGCTACGCGGTGTACGACCCGGCCAATCCCCTGAGCCTGAGGCAGGTGGACCGCCTGCGCCGGGACGGCCGCATCGACCACTACGGCCCCGCCGACTACCGCGAAGGCAGCCCCACCTCCGACTGGCTCATGATGCAGGTGGAGCGCATCGCCGCCCAGATCGTCGACGAGCGCAAATCCGCCCTGAAGGCCCGGGTGGGTGAAGCGCCCCACCACCTTCCCCACTAGCATGAGGGAATTCCTGCGCACCCTCCACCAGGCCCTGGGACCGGATTCCGGCCTGGTGCTGGTGGGCGGCGCGGTGAGGGACCTGCTGCTGGACCGCCCGAGCCCGGACTGGGACCTGGCCACGGCCCTCCTGCCCGGGGAGGTCATGGACCGGGCCCGGGCCGCGGGCCTGCGGGTGATCCCCACCGGCCTCCAGCACGGCACCGTCACGGTCATGGTGGGCGCCAAGGGTTTCGAGGTCACCACCTTCCGGGGCGACGAGGCCTACGTGGACGGGCGGCGCCCGGAAAGCGTCAGGCTGGGGGTGGCCCTGGAGGAGGACCTCGCCCGCCGGGACTTCACCATCAACGCCATGGCCCTGCCCGCCCAGGCCCTGGATGGAGGCCCCTGGGAGCCCTTCCTGGTGGATCCCTTCGGGGGACGCGGGGACCTGGCCTCGGGCACCCTCCGGGCCGTGGGCGACCCCCTGGAGCGCTTCGGCGAGGACGGCCTCCGGTGCCTGCGGGCCTGCCGCTTCGCGTCCCAGCTGGACTTCGACATCGAACCCGGCACCCTGGCGGCCATCCCCCGGCGCCTGGAGGTGGCCGGGAAGGTCTCCGTGGAGCGGGTCCTGGCCGAGCTCACCAAGCTCCTCTGCGGCCTGCAGCCCGGCAAGGGCCTTTCGGCCCTGGCCACTTCGGGCCTCCTGGGGCTCTGGCTTGCCGAACTGCAGCCCATGATCGGGTGCCTCCAGAACCGCTACCACGCCTATCCCGTGTGGGAGCACACCCTGGAGGTGGTGCGCCGCACCCCCCCCGACCCGGGGCTGCGGTGGGCCGCCCTGCTCCACGACTGCGGCAAGCCCGCGCGCCGCTCCGAGGACGCCCAGGGGCACATCCACTTCTACGGCCATGAGCCCGTGTCGGTGCGCATCGCCGGGGAGATCCTGGCCCGGCTGCGGGCCTCCGGCGCCCTGGCCCGGGACGTGATCGCCCTGGTGGCCCACCACGGCACCCACCCCGGCCCCGAATGGGGCGACCCCGCCTGCCGCCGCTTCCTCCGGCGCCTGCGCGAGGACGGCCTGTCCCTGGAGCGCTGGGGGGCCTTCCGCCTGGCGGACCAGTCCGGCAAGGGCATGGGGGACGGCACCTGCCTGGGGGAGCACCGGGAGGTGATGGCGCGCCTGGAGGCCCTGGCCCGGTCCAACCCGCCCCTGGACGTCAAGGCCCTGGCCCTGGACGGCCGGGCCCTCATGGCCCTGGCGAACCGCAAGGGCGGGCCCTGGCTGGGGGAGCTGCAGGGCCACCTGCTGGAGCGGGTCCTGGACGAGCCCGGCCTGAACGCGCCCGGCCCCCTGGCGGAACTGGCTAGGGCTTTCCTGACACCAGGGGCAGCGTCACCTTGAACCGGGAGCCCTTCCCGGGCTCGCTGTCCACCTCGATGGTGCCCTGGTGGGCCTCCACCAGGGTCCTGCAGATGCTCAGGCCCAGCCCCCAGCCCAGCTTCGCGTCGGCCTCCCGGGCCTGGCTGAAGGGCTTGAAGAGGTCCGCGGCCTGGGCGGGGTCGATGCCGCGGCCGGTGTCCCACACCTCCAGCACCCACGCGGCGGGTTCCAGCCGGCTGCGGATGCCGATCTCGCCGGGGGCGGGGGTGAACTTCAGGGCGTTCTCGATGAGGTTGAAGAGCACCTGCTGCATGGCCTCGGCGTCGGCCAGGATCCAGGTGCGGTCCCCCATGGGGTCCAGGGCGATGCGGGCCGTGAGGTCCCGGGATTCCGCCTTGAGGTGGAGGGTCTCGGCCAGGCCTTCCATGACCTCGCCGGGGTGGCACACGCGGAAGTTCAGGCCGTCGGTGAGGTTCTCGGCCCTGCTGCTGTCCAGCAGGTGCTTCAGGAGCCGCTCCACCCGCTGGGCCTCGCGCCCCAGCACCTTGAGGGCGGAGGCGCCCGGGCCCCCCGGGTTCCCCTCCAGGCGCTCCACGGAGATGAGGATGCTGGTGAGGGGGGAGCGCAGGTCGTGGGTGATGGTGTTCATGAGCTGCACCCGGCCCTCCAGGCTGCGCTTGAGCTGGTGGTGGAGCCGCTCCAGGGAGCGGTTGCGCAGGGTGAGCTCCTCGGTGCGCTCCTGCACCTTGGCCTCCAGCATCCGGGACCGTTTCTGGACCTGCTTGAGCCGGATGTCCACCAGCAGGAGGAAGAGGGCAACGCCCGCCAGGGCGAACCCCGCGCGCGCCCAGGACGTCTGGTACCAGGCCGCGCGCACCCGGATCCGCACCGGGTCCGACTCGGCCCACCCGAGGCCGTCGCCGGCCCTCACCCGCACCGACAGGATGCCCGGGCCCAGGTGGGCGATCTGGAAGAAGGTGCTGGACTGCTCCACGTAGCGCCAGGAACCGTCGATCCACACCTGGTACGACGGGTTCTCGGGCAGGAGCGGCTTGGCGGCGTCGAAGCGCAGGGTCAGGGTGCCCGGGGTGGCGGGCAGGACGATGTTCACGGGCAGCCCGAAGGCCAGGTCCCCCACGGTGGCGTCCAGGATCCGCGGCCTGGGAAGGCCGGGATCCGGCAGCTCCGCGGCGGGGTCCAGGAGGCAGAGCCCCCCCGACATGCCGATCCAGAGGCGGCCCAGGTGGTCCCGGCACACCGCCGAATCCGAGGTCTCGTTGGAAAGCAGCCCGAGGTTGCGGGTGATCTGCATGACCCGCGGCCCGGACCGGCTTGAGCGCAGGACCGAAAGGCCCCGGGCGTGGCCCACCACCAGGTCGCCGTTGCCCAGGCGCGAGATCCAGCTCACGCGGCCGTGGATCCGGGCATTGGCCTCGGAGTAGGGCTCGCAGGGGCCGTCCTCGCCCTGGGGGAAGGCGAAGACGCCGTCGCTGCCGGTGCCCACCCACAGATCGCCCGCGGGCCCCAGGTAGAGGCAGGAGATGGAGCGGGTGCCCACCGGGGTGCCCCGCAGGGCGGGCCGGAAGACCCCGGCGCGGAAGGCGTAGAGGCCGTACCGGGTGGCGGCCAGGAGCCCGTCCCCCCGGGGGATGACGGCGGTGATGGCGGGGTCCCCCACTTCGGCCGGCGCCGGATGGCGGGCGATGAAGGCCCCCCCCGCGTCCAGTTCGATCAGCCCCTGCTCGAGGGTGCAGACCCACAGCCGGCCCCCGTGGGCCACCAGGGAGAGGGTGGTGACGTTCTCCAGTTCCCGGGGCCCCTTGACGATCCGCCCCCCTTCCCAGATCACCAGGCCCTTGGCGGTGCACACCCAGGCGCCGCCCCGGGCGCGGGGCGCCAGGCCCCACACCCCGTTGCTGGGCAGGCCCCGGGCCTGGTCCCAGGCGCCGGTGATGCCCCTGCCCCGCTCCCAGAGCCGGAGCCCGGAGGTCCCGCCGATGAGCATCCGGTCCTGGCCCAGTTCCGCGAAGGCGAGCACCGTGCCCAGCCCCAGGCCCACGCCGGTGCGCACGTCCCGGTCCAGGCACAGGAGCCCGGGCACGGCTTCGGCCACCAGGCCCGCGCCGTCGGTGCCCAGCCAGAGGTCCCCCCGGCTGTCCCGGAGGATGGAGGCCACGCCCTCCCGGGGCAGGCCGTCCAGGTAGGAAAGGACCCGGCCCGCCCCGGAGGGGCTGCGCAGGTAGGCGCCGTCGGCGTCCAGGGCCAGGAGCAGCTCGCCCTGGGGGGTCACCTGCAGGTTGCGCAGCCGCGCCCGGCGGTCCAGCCCGGGCAGGGGGTCCCGCACCCAGGCCAGGCCCCGGTCCAGGCGGTAGAGGCCGTCGGGGGAAAGGGCCCACACCTGGCCCGAAGCGTCGGTGCGCAGGCGGCGGAACCGGGAGGCCATGGGTCCGGGCAGCTCCGCCGCCGCCAGGGTCCTCCCGTCCCAGCGGGCGAGGCGGTCCTTATGGGAGGCCAGCCACACGCGACCCTGGGGATCCACGGCCATGGCGAAGATGGGCTCCTGGCTCCACCCCCCCGGCAGGTCCACCGCCTCGAACCGGCCGCCCCGGAGGCGGAAGAGGCCCAGGCGCGTGCCCGCCAGGAGCTCCCCCGCCGCGTTTTCCGCCAGGCAATAGATGTTGAGGACCGGCAGGCCTTCGGCCCGCCCGAAGTGGGTGATCTTCCCCCCCAGGATGCGGTCCACCCCGCCCTCCTGGCTGGCCACCCAGATGCCCCCGGCCCGGTCCTGCATGAGATCGGTGACGAACAGGGCCGTGAGGCCCTGCTTGGCGGCGAAGGGCTGGAACCCCGAGGCCCCCAGGCGGGCCACGCCCTCGGCCGTGCCCGCCCACAGGAAGCCGTCCCGGTCCTCCAACAGCGCGGTCACCTGACTTTGGGGAAGGCCGTCCCTGTCATCGAAGTGTCGATAAGTTTGGACTTGCGCCTGAGCCACCCCGGCCAGGGCCAGCACCAGCACGAGGCACCTGGCCAGCCATCGACGGCCTACCGGCATGAGCACTCCACGGAAGGTGACCACAGACCCAATGTAGCCCACCCCTGGGTTGGTTTTGTCATGAAACGGACATGTCCTATCCCCGGAGAACGTTTTTTTTGGGGCGGCCTTGACAGCTTAGTGATAGACACGCATATTTTCTTCGCTGCTGGCATCCACTCTCCGGAACCCGGGCCGGAGGTGGGTTCCCGCCCCAACCGAAGGAGACTTCCATGAACCTCATCCGCCGTGACAACCGCGCCATCCCCGCCACCCCCGCCTTCGAGCCCTTCGGGGTCATGCGCAATTTCCTGAGGTGGGACCCCTTCCGGGACCTGGACTTCAACATGGACCTCCAGACCGCCTTCACCCCCTCCTTCGATATCCGGGAGACCCCGGAGGCCTACCTCTTCGAGGCCGACCTGCCGGGCATCCGCCGGGAGGACGTGGAGATCAACCTCACGGGCAACCGGATCACCATCACCGGCAAGCGCGAGGCGCGGGCCCGCAAGGAGAAGGAGAACATCTTCATGCTCGAGCGGAGCAACGGGGCCTTCACCCGCAGCTTCAACCTCCCCGACGGCGTGGACGCCGGCAAGGTGGCCGCGGACCTGAAGGACGGCGTGCTGACCCTCACCCTGCCCAAGGTGCCCGAGGTGCAGCCCAAGAAGATCGAGATCAGCCTCGCTCGATGAGCACCACGGCCTGGGCCGCCAGGCCTTCGCCCCGCCCCGTGAAGCCCAGGCGCTCCGTGGTGGTGGCCTTGACGTTGAGGTCCTGGGGCGCGAGCCCCAGGACGGGCGCGATGCGGTCCCGCATGGCCTCCCGGTGGGGGGCCAGCTTGGGCCGCTCCCCGATGAGGGCCACGTCGGCGTTCACCACCCGCCAGCCCCCGGCCCTCAGGTCGGCCATGACCGCGGCCAGGAGGCCCACGGAATCCGCGCCCCGGTAGGCGGGGTCGGTGTCCGGGAAATGCTGGCCGATGTCGCCCAGCCCGGCCGCGCCCAGCAGGGCGTCCATGAGGGCGTGGACCATCACGTCGGCGTCGCTGTGGCCCGCCAGGCCCCGGTCGTGGGGCACCCGCAGGCCCATGAGCATCAGGGGCCGGCCGGCCTCGGGCTCCGCGAAGCGGTGCACGTCGAAGCCCTGGCCCACCCGGATCACCGGCCCCCCTGGACGCGGAACTCGTCCGTGGAGTCCTCCACGGCCCCCTGGGGGGCCTTGGCCGTGGCGTCGGGCAGCAGGATGGTCACCACGGTGCCGTGGCCCTCCTCGCTGACCACCTCCACCGTGCCGCCGTGCTCCTCCACGATCTTCTTGACCGTCGCCATGCCCAGGCCCGTGCCCTTGCGCTTGCCGTGGCTGAAGAAGGGCTCGAAGATGCGCTTGAGCACCTTCCGGGGGATGCCCTTGCCGTTGTCCTGCACCTTGATCTCGAGGCCCTCGGGCACCCGCCCCCAGCCCAGGCGCACCTCGCCGCCCTCGTGGCCCTCCAGGGCGTCGATGGAATTGGCCACCAGATTCTCCACGACCCGGGCGAACCGGTGCCTGTCGAGGCTGGCCGGGCAGGCCTCGCCCTCGCAGCGCAGCGCCGCCCCCGCCTCCGCGGCCCGGGGCTGCAGGGGCTCCATCAGGGCGCCCAGGTAGGACCCCAGTTCCACGGTCTCCCGCTTCGGCTCGCGCACCTTGGCGTAGTCCAGGATATCGGCGCTGAGCCGGCTCAGGCGGTCCACGGCGGAGAGGATCTGGTCCAGGTGGTGCCTGCAGTAGTCGTCCTTGACGGTGGTGCCCAGGAGCTGGGCGTGGCCGCCCACCACGAACAGGCCGTTCTTGAAGTCGTGTACGATGCTCGAGGCCACCTGGCCCACGGTGGCCAGCACCTGGTTGCGCAGGTTCGCCTCGGCCAGCCGCGTGCGCTCGATGGCGATGGCGCACAGGGCCACGATGGCCTCGAAGGTGGGCCGGTCCACGGGTTCGCTGACGATGGTGCGGCTGTCCAGGTACACCACGCCGATGCGCTCGCCCTGCACCTGCAGGGGCAGGCAGAGGATGGTCTTGAGCTGGAGGTTGATGACGGACTTCTGGGCCATGAGGGCCTCGTCCGTGGCCACGTTGTGGATCCACACCGCGTCGCCCTGCTCGAAGACCTTGTGCACGCTGCTCATGGAGAGATGGATGGTCTTCTCCATCTCGGCGCCCAGGTTCCGCTGGACCTTCACCTGCAGTTCCCCGCCCTCGGGCATCATGAGGAAGCCCCGGTCCGTGCCGGAGATGGCCAGGAGGCGGTCCAGGGTCTGCTCCAGCAGGTCGTCCAGTTCCGTGTCCCCCGCCAGGAGGCCGGCGGTCCTGAGGATGGCCTGGAGGTTCACCTCGGAGGCGAAGGCCGATTCCGCGCGCAGGGTCAGGTAGTAGGCCCCGTCCGCCACGCGCACGGTGCTGCCGGGCTCCCAGGCCATGCGGGTGAGCCGCTGGTCCTTGAAGAAGGTGCCGTGGGAGGACCCCAGGTCCTCCACCCACCAGGTGTCGTCGGCGAACTCGATCTTCAGGTGGTTGCGGCTGACCATGCTGTCGGAGAGCACCACGTCGCACTGGCTCTGGCGGCCGAGGACCATGACGTTCTGGGCGGGGACGGCCCGCTCGAAGCCGTGGCGGTCCCTGATGGATATGGATGTCCGTTCAGGCACGAGGCCCCCCTGAAGGACAAAGTATAGGGGATCCACCGCGGCGACACTAGACAAGGCTTCCCCGCCGTGAGGCAATCTAGGCATGGACCACGCAAGGAACCCGGACCTCGACCCCTCGCTGCCCGAGGAGCCCTTCGAATACTCGCTGCGGCCGCAACGTCTGCCGGAATATATCGGCCAGGAGAAGGTGAAGGCCCGGCTGGAGATCGCCCTGAAGGCCGCGCTGGGGCGCCGGGAGGTGCTGGACCACGTGCTGCTGTACGGCCCCCCGGGCCTGGGCAAGACCACCCTCGCGCACGTGCTGGCCAACGAGATGAACTCGGCCTGCAAGGTCATCCAGGCCCCCGCGCTGGAAAAGAAGGGCGACCTCGCCGCCATCCTCACGAACCTCGACGACGGGGAGTTCCTCTTCATCGACGAGATCCACCGCCTGGCGGCGCCCATCGAGGAGATGCTCTATTCCGCCATGGAGGACCGCAAGCTCGACATCCTCATCGGCCAGGGCCCCTCGGCCCAGACCCTCAAGGTGGACCTGCGCCCCTTCACCCTGGTGGGCGCCACCACCCGCGCCGGCCTCATCAGCAAGCCGCTCCACGACCGCTTCGGCATGGTCCACCGGCTGGACTACTACACCCGCGAGGAGCTCACCGTCATCGCCACCCGCAGTTCCCAGGTGCTGGGCGTGGAGCTCGCCCCCGAAGGCGCCGGCAGCATCGCCCGCCGCAGCCGCGGGACCCCCCGCATCGTGAACCGCCTCCTGCGCCGGTGCCGCGACTACGCCGAGGTCAAGGGCGACGGCGTCATCACCTCCGACCTGGCCGACGCCTGCCTCGCCCTCCACGAAGTGGACGACCTCGGCCTGGAGGGCCTCGACCGCGCCTACCTGGAGGCCCTCTGCGTCAAGTTCCGCGGCGGCCCCGTCGGCGTGCGCACCCTCGCCGCCGCCCTGGGCGAAAGCGACGGCGGCGCCCTGGAGGACCTGGTGGAGCCCTACCTCATGCAGATCGGCTTCCTCGACCGCACCCAGCAGGGCCGCAAGGCCACCGAGGCCGCCTACGGGTACCTCGGGCTGAAGACGGTGCCGAACTCCCTCTTCTCGTAGGCCCCTGTCCCGGATATTCGCCCCGGGTCGTTGCCGCGTGCCCTTCGGGCACGCGGCAACGGAAAGCTCTCACCCCAGGGATGGGTCTGTGTTGTCACCCATTGGCCCCGACCCACCCGTTGGGCCCGCTTCGCGTGGTTCGTGGAGGCCACCGCATCGCGCCGCCGCTATTTTGCCAATCAGCGTCGGCGCCCACCGGCATCACGCAGCTCCACGCGAAGCGAATCCATCACCCCATTGGCGCCGCCCACTCGCCTGGGCCCTCCCGGAGAGCCCTTCGGTTCCGCCCTCCCCATCGCCCCTCGAAGCCAATAAGCGCAGCACAGCCCCCCCGTCCCTTCCCCACCCCCCCGTCATCGCCGGCTTGTCCGGCGATGACGAAACGGCGCCTTGGTCCGGAACACGGCTAGGGTTCCTCCACCACCACCCCCACCTCTCGGTCCAGCAACCGGAACAGGAGCTTGCCCTTGTCCTTTAGGCTCTCCAGTTCCGGCTTCAGGTCGCCGGTGGCGGTCACGCGAAGGGTGAGGTCGTCCCCGTCGGCCACCAGGCGCACCTGGCGCACGGATTGGCGGCGGGTGCGGTCCAGGGCGTCGGCGACGCGGATGATGGCGGCCAGCTTCTCCACCACGTGCTGGGTCCAGGGCTTGAGCTGGGCGTAGGTCTCGTGGGCCAGCGTGGGGGGCTTGCCCCGGTGGTAGCGGACGATCTGGCTGATGGCCTCGGTTTCGGTGGGCCAGAAGCCGGCGAGCTTGGCGTTGGTGATCAGGTAGGCGCCGTGCTTGTGGTGGCCCTTCTCGGAGAGGGAGAGGCCGATGTCGTGCAGGCGCGCCGCGTAGCCCAGCATCTCCCGTTCGGGGTCGCCCAGTTCGAATTCCGGCATGAGGTCGGTAAAGAGCTGGTCGGCCAGGTAGGCCACGTGGCGGCTGTGCCCCGGGTCCGGGTCCAGCTTGGCGGCCAGGGCCTCCACGGAGGCCCGGCGGCGGTCCCCCAGCACCGGCAGGGCCATGCCGCCCCGGGCCAGGGCCTGCCAGACCATGCCCTCCCGCAGGCCCACGGGAAGGGTGCGCACCAGGCCGGCCCCGGTCCAGGCCATGAGGGCCGCCACCCAGCTGGCCCCCACGTGGAGGACTTCGGCGCGCTTGGGATCGACCCCCAGCTGCGCCACGCGGTCCTGGGACGAGGTCTTCCACAGCTTGCGCTTGAACTTCAGGAGCTGTTCGGTGTCGAAGGTGCCCTGGCCCCCGGCGCCGCTGGCCAGGTCCAGGAGGGTGCCGGAGGTGGCGAGGATCACCTCCGGCTGGGGCAGGTCCCCGGGCAGGCTCTTGGCCGCCTTCCTCAGGATCTTCCGCAGGAACTTGCGCACCCGCTGGAGGTCCTCGGGGGTGGGGGGATTGGCCGTGGGCAGGGCGTCGGCGAGGCGCTGGAGGCCCCAGGGCATGGAGATGGTCGCCACGGCCCGGCCCGCCTCGATCCAGGTGAGCTCCGTGGACCCGCCGCCGATGTCCATGAGGACGGCGGGGGTGTCGGGAAAGGGGATGGCGCGGCTCACGGCCAGGAAGATGAGGCTGGCCTCCTCCTCCCCGGAAATGACCCGGATGTTCACGCCCAGCTTCGCGGCCTCCCGCACGAAGAGGGTCGCGTTGGTGGCCTCGCGCAGCGCGGCCGTGCCGCAGGCCAGCACCGTGTCGCACTGCAGCCCGCGGACCACCTCGGCCATGAGGGCCAGGGACTCCAGCCCCGCCTGGAAGGCCTCCCCGCAGATCTCCCCGGTCTTCAGGAGGCCCCGGGCCAGGCGCACCATGTGCTTCTCCCGGGCCAGCACCCGCTGGTTGCCCACGGCGTCGGTCTCCACCACGACCAGGTGGATGGAGTTGGATCCCACATCGATGGCGGCGATTCTCATGGGGGAAGGGTAGCGCCGCGGCGTCGTCCCCGCCCGCCTATTTAGCGGGGAATGGTCCCCGTCCGCTCCCAGCGGGTCCAGGACAGGAAGTGCCTGGCCCCGTCCACGAAGTTCATGAGGACGTCCGTGGGGCCCTTGGGGACATTGGCGGGGGTGTCGTCCGTGCCGCCCTCCCGGAAGCTCCACCAGATGATGAAGGGCCGGCCCCGCAGGTGGTCCATGGGCACGAAGCCCCAGTAGCGGCTGTCGGCGCTGCTGTCCCGGTTGTCGCCCATGGCGAAGAGGAAGCCTGGGGGCACCTTCACGGGACCGAAGGTGTCACGGTACCCGCCGTCCAGGCCCTCCTGGCCCTGCTGGTCCATGGCCAGCACCTCGGGATCGGCGTAGTTCCACAGCTTGGTGGGGGCCATGTCGTTGTAGATGCCCGGGTCGCGGGTCAGGGGCCAGGGCCCGGGCACGGGGCCCTCCTTGGGGTCCAGGATGTGGTGCTCCCAGGCCGCGGTGACGAGCTTGCCGTTCAGGTAGAACCGCTTGTTCCGCATCTCCACGGTGTCGCCGGGCAGGGCCACGAGGCGCTTGACGTAGTCGTTGTTCCGCTCGAGGGGGTACCGGAAGACGATGATGTCGCCCCGGGAGGGGCTGCGCATGGGGAAGAGCTTCTCCTCCCAGGCCCACTGGGGCCGCGCGAAGATGAACTTGTTCACCAGGAGGTGGTCCCCGATCATCAGCGTGTTGCGCATGGAAGCGGACGGGATGGTGAACTGCTGGCCCACGAAGGTCTTGAAGAAGACGATGAGGAGCACGGCGAAGAGGACCACCTCCAGGTTGTCCCGCACCGCCCCCTTGGCCACGCCCGCAGGCAGGACGTGTTCCTGTTTCTCCTCGCTCATTTGACGCCCTCCGGGGGGGGATCGGTGAAGCCCTGGGATACCAGGCGGTTCACCGTCACCCATTTGCCGTCAACCAGGTTCAGGGTTTCGACCTCGCCCAGGTCGGGGACCAGCAGGGTCCTGCGCCGCACGCCCCGGAAGGCCACGGGCACGGATTCGACCCAGATGCCCACGGCATCGGGGTCCGGCAGCTTCACGCCGGGGATGGCCACCCGGGCCCTGCCCACGACGAAGTTCACGAAGCCCCGTTCCTCCCACCGGGAGACCCGGTCCGGGAAACCCTCGGGGGTGACCGGCATTTCCGTGGAGCCCTCCAGCTCCAGGGCCTCGAGACCGTCCCGCAGGCGGAAGGTGGCCTCGGAGACGCCGGTGAAGCTGCTGTAGGTGCGCACCACGGTGAGCCCGTCGGGACCGGGCCTGGACGACTTCACCCGCACCTGGAGGCGCTGGCCGGCCTCCGCCCCGGGGCGGGCGTACACGAGGGTCTGGCCCGCCTCCCAGGAGGCGTACACGGGCGCGGGCCCGCGGGAGACCATGCGGTCGCAGCCGGCCGCGAGCAGGAGGCCTGCGGCGAGGAGACGCTTCATCGAAGGCCCCGGTTGTACTTGGCCATCAGATCCGACAGGCTGGCCGTGCCGGGGGCGGGTTGGGGGGCCTTGGGCGCCGGGGCGGTGGTACGCACGGGCGGGCGCGAATCGGGCCTGCGCTCGGGCCGGGGTCCCCGGTCGGGGCGGGGTCCGCGTTCGGACCGGCCGCCCGCGGCCTGGGGGGCCGGGGCATCGCCCTGGGGCCGGGGGCCCTGGGGGCGGGGCGGCCGGGGGGGCCGGGCCTCGCCCTGGGGGCGGGGATGCCGCTCGGGCCGGGGGCCCGCGGGACGGTTGCCCCCGCCGGGCAGCAGAGCCTTGATGGAAAGGCCGATGCGCTTGGACTTGAGGTCCACCGCCAGCACCTTCACCCGCACGGCCTGGCCCACGCTCAGCACCTCGGAGGCGTTCTTGACGTACTGATGGGAGATCTCGGAGAGGTGCACCAGGCCGTCCTGGTGGACGCCCACGTCCACGAAGGCGCCGAAATCGGTGACGTTGGTGACGATGCCCTGCAGCTCCATGCCGATCTCCAGGTCGGAGGGCTTGTGCACCCCCTCCTTGAAGACCACGGCCTCGAAGCGCTGCCGGGGGTCCCGGCCGGGCTTCTTGAGCTCGGCGATGATGTCCTTGACGGTCTCCACCCCGAACTGGGCGTCGGTGAAGAGGGCCGGATCCAGGGCGTCCAGCGCGGCGTCGTTGCCCACCAGCTCGGGCACGGTCTTGCCCGCCATCTGGCAGATGCGCTGCACGACGGGGTAGGACTCGGGATGCACGGCGGAGGAATCCAGGGGGTTCTCCCCGTCCCGGATCCGCAGGAAGCCCGCGGCCTGCTGGAAGGCCTTCTCCCCGAAGCGGGGCACCTCCAGGAGCTGCTCCCGGTGCCGGAAGGCGCCGTTGGCGAAGCGGTGCTGCACGATGTGCTTTGCCAGGCTCTCTCCGATGCCCGCCACGTAGGCCAGGAGCCGGTAGCTGGCGGAGTTGAGGTCCACGCCCACGCGGTTCACGCAGGACTCCACCACCTCGTCCAGTCCCTTCTTGAGGGCGGTCTGGTTCACGTCGTGCTGGTACTGGCCCACGCCGATGGACTTGGGCTCCACCTTCACCAGCTCCGCCAGGGGATCCTGGAAGCGCCGCGCGATGGAGATGGCGCCGCGCACCGTGACGTCCTGCTCGGGGAATTCCTCCCGGGCCACGTCGGAGGCGGAATAGACCGAGGCGCCGGCCTCGCTCACCGACACGCACAGGACGCCGTCGCGCCCGGTGTCCTTCAGCCACGCCCGCAGGAAGGCCTCGGCCTCGCGGCCCCCGGTGCCGTTGCCGATGGCGATGGCCTCGATGGGGTACTTGGCGCCCAGCTGCTCCAGGATGGCGCGGCTGCCCTCGATGTCCCGCTTGGGCTCCAGGGGATAGATGGTGGCGGTGTCCATGAACTGGCCCAGCCGGTTGATGATGGCGAGCTTGCAGCCGGTGCGGATGCCGGGATCGACGCCCAGGGTGCAGAACTGGCCCGCGGGGGGCGCCAGGAGGAGGTGGTCCAGGTTGGTCTGGAAGACCTTGATGGCTTCGAGATCGGCCTTCTTCTTGGCCTCGACCCGCACGTCGGTCTCGATGGTGGGCGCCAGGAGGCGGTCGAAGGCGTCGCCGCACACGTCGTGGAGCAGGGCGCGGTAGGCGGAGGCGGGGTTCACCTGCACCCGGGAGACCAGGTCGGTGACGAGCTTTTCCCGGTCCACGGCCAGCTTCACGGTGAGGATCTCCTCCTTCTCGCCCCGGCGAACGGCGAGCACCCGGTGGCCGGGCATCTTGCGCAAGGGCTCCTGGAACTGCCAGTAGGGCTTGAAGCGCAGGGCCTCGGGGGCCTCCTTGCGCTCCTCGCGCAGTTCGGCGTGCAGCGTGCCGGTGTCCAGGAACACCTGGCGCAGCCAGGCCCGCACGTCGGCGTCCTCCGCGAGGCGCTCGGCCAGGATGTGGCCCGCGCCCTCCACGCACTTGCTGGGGGTCTCGATGCCTTCCTGGTCCTCCTTCACGAAGGGGGAGGCCAGCATGAGGGGATCGGCCCCGGAGGCGTCGGCGAGCAGCGCGTCCAGGAGGGGCTCCAGGCCCCGCTCCCGGGCGTCGGTGGCCTTGGTGCGCTTCTTGGGCTTGTAGGGAAGGTAGAGGTCCTCCAGCTCGGTCTTGGACCAGGCCGCCTCGATGCGCCCCTTCAGTTCGGGGGTCAGCTTGCCCTGCTTGTCGATGGTCTTGAGCACCGTCTCCCGGCGGTCCAGGAGTTCCTTGAAGTAGGCGAGGCGCTCCTCCACGGCCCGGATCGCCACCTCGTCCAGGGAGCCGGTGGCCTCCTTGCGGTAGCGGGCGATGAAGGGAACCGTGTTCCCTTCGTTGATCAAGGCCGTAATGGCCGCCACCCCCGCCCGGGGCAGGGAGAGTTCCTGACAAATGCGATCGACCAACAACTCCACGGCACGTTCCTTTAGGTCACCTGAGGGGGTGAAAGGGAATCATACCCTAGAATTTGCGCGCGCTCTCGGGTGGGCCGATTCGTAGGTTTTGGCAAGACTTTCCAGGTCCAGGTGGGTATAACGCTGGGTGGTGCTCAGGCTGGCGTGGCCCAGGAGCTCCTGGATGGCCCGCAGGTCCATGCCGTGGTTCAGGAGATGGGTGGCGAAGCTGTGCCTCAGGGCGTGGGGGCTCACCCGGGCCCGCACGGCCGCGGTCTCCAGGGCCCGGGCCAGGAAGCCCCGCACGCTGGTGGGGGTCAGGCGCCCACCCCGCTGGTTGACCAGGACGGCGGGGGTGGGCGGCAGGTTTTTCCCCGCCAGGAAGGCCCGGCGGAAGCCCAGGTAGGCCTCCAGCACCGCCGCCGCCTTCTCGTGGTAGGGGACGAGGCGCTCCTTGTTCCCCTTGCCCAGGACCCTCAGGGTCCGCTCCTCCAGGAGGAGGTCCTGGAGGTCGAGCCCCGTGAGCTCGGAGACCCGCAGCCCGCAGGCGTAGAGGAGCTCCAGGATGCAGCGCACCCGGGACGCCAGGAAATCGGCGGGTTCGGGCAGATCCAGCAGCGCCCCGCTCTCGCCCTCGGTGAGGAAGGCCGGGAGCCGCTTGGGGAGCCTGGGATTGCGCAGGCCCGTGGACGGGTCCTGCCCGATGCGCTGGGTCTCGAACATCCACCCGAAGAAGGACCGCACGGTGGATAGGATCCGGGCCTGGCTGGCGGGGTCCAGGCCCCGCTCCCCCAGTTCCAGGGCGAAGCCCCGCAGGGTCCGGGGCTTGACGTCCCACCCCTCCCAGGCGGCGCCCGCGGCGTGGACCAGCAGCTTGCCCAGGTCGGCCTTGCGGGCCCGCAGCGTGTGGGGGGAGACGCCCCGGGCCCGCTGCTCCAGCACGAAGGCCTCGATGGCCTCGGCCAGGACGGGTTGGGGCGCAGGGCCCTCGACGATGTTCTCCATGCTGTTACCATGCCACAATCCTTTCAACCCGGAGTGCCAACTTGGTTAAAACCATCCCCCAGCTCTTCTACAAGGCCTTGGAGCGGGACTGCCCCGTGGTCCTGTCCCACCGGGTGGAAGGCGCCTGGAAGGCCCTTTCCCACCGGGAGCTCCAGGCGCGCGTGGAGCGCCTGGCCCTGGCCCTCCGGGCCCGGGGGATCCGCCCCGGGGACCGGGTCGGCATCCTGTCCGAGAACCGCCCCGAGTGGGCCGTGGCGGACTACGCCTGCGCCGTCTCGGGGATCGTCTCGGTCCCCGTGTACCCCACCCTGAACCTGGCCCAGACCGCCCACATCCTGCGCCACAGCGACACCCGGTGGCTGTTCTGCTCCACCCCGGACCAGCTCGCCAAGGCCGTGGAGCTCTGGCCGGAGCTGCCCGGCCTGGAGGCCGCGGTGCTCATGGCCGGCGAGGCGCCGGCGGTCCCGGGCCGGACCGTCCTGGGCTGGGGGGACCTCCTGGCCGAAGGCCTGGCCCTGGAAGCCCAGCGCCCCGACGTGAGGGCCCGGGCCCGGGAGGTCCTCCCCGGCGACCTGCTGACCCTCATCTACACCTCGGGCACCACGGGCGACCCCAAGGGCACCATGCTCAGCCACGGCAACGTCGCGGCCAACGTGGTCCAGGGCATGACGGTCCTGGAATTCAAGGAAGGCCAGAACTGCCTCAGCATCCTGCCCCTGTCCCACATCTTCGAGCGCATGGGGGGCCACTTCACCATGCTGCACGCCGGGGTTTCCATCCACTACGGCGAGAGCCTCCAGACCCTCGCCCGGGACCTCCTGGAGGTGAAGCCGGAGATCCTCCTGGCCGTGCCCCGGGTCTTCGAGAAGCTCTACGGGAGGGTGCGGGAGCAGGTGGCCGCGGGGGGATTCGCGCGCCAATGGACCTTCCACCGGGTCATGGCCCTGGGGCGCAGGATGGCCGCCCACCGCTACCGGGACCGCCCCCTGCCCCCCGCCCTGCGCCTGGGCCGGGTCCTCGCGGACCGGCTGGTCTTCGGGAAGATCCGGTCCCGCCTGGGCGGCAAGCTCGTGCTGGCCATCTGCGGCGGAGCCTCCATCCACCCCCGGATCCTGGAGTTCTTCTGGGCCGCCGGCATCACCCTCCACGAGGGGTACGGCCTCACCGAGACGAGCCCCCTCCTGGCCATCTCCCGCCGGGGCGAGATGGTCCCGGGCTCCGTGGGCCGGCCCATCCTCGACCAGTGGGAGGGCCTGCCCTTCCTGAAGCTGGCCGAGGACGGCGAGATCCTCTGCCACGGCCCCAACGTCATGCTGGGCTACTGGAAGGACCCGGAGGCCACCCGCGAGGCCATCGACGCCGAAGGGTACTTCCACACCGGGGACATCGGCGAGGTCGACGCCGCCGGCCGCGTGCGCATCACGGACCGCAAGAAGGAGATCCTCTGCACCTCGGGCGGCAAGAAGGTCGCCCCCCAGCCCCTGGAGGCCGCGCTGCGGGCCGACAAGTACATCGAGCAGGCCGTGGTGGTGGGCGAGGGGCGGAACTTCATCAGCGCCCTGGTGGTCCCGGATTTCGCCTCCCTGCGCCGCTGGGCCGCGCACAGGAACCTCCCCTTCGCCACGGACACCGAACTGGCCGCCCTGCCCGAAGCCCAGGCCAAGATCATGACCCGCGTGGAGCGGATCAACGCGGGGTTCTCCAATTTCGAGCGGATCCGAAAGGTGGTCCTCCTGGACCGGGAACTCACTCCCGAAAGCGGCCTGCTCACCCCCTCCCTCAAGGTCCGGCGCAGGGCGGTGGACGCGGCCTTCGCCGCGCGCATCGACGCCCTGTACGATCCGATCCCTTAACTAAAATTAATGGGAAATACCCCATATTTGATTTATGGTGGCCTAGGAATCCTTCGACAATCCGCTTGCGTCGGGTGGCTTCATTCACAGGAGACTGCTGGATGAGTGGTTCAAGCCCGTCGTCCCCGGCCCCGGTCATCACCCTGGTCAACGACGACCCCATACAGCTGAGCTTCCTTTCGAGGGTCCTCGAAAGGGCCGACCTGGACGTGCGGGCCTACGCCAGCGCCGAAGCGGCCCTGGGCGAAATGGACCGGCAGCGTCCGCCCAGCCTGGTCGTGACGGATCTCTACATGCCGGGCATCGACGGGTGGCGCTTCTGCCGCCTCCTGCGGTCCCCGGAGTTCGCGCCCTTCAACGCGGTGCCCATCCTGGTGGTTTCCGCCACCTATGCGGGGGACGAGCCCGACCGCATCGCCGCGGACCTGGGGGCCGAATCCTTCCTGGCCGCCCCGGTGGATCCGGGGCTCCTGGCCCAGCGGGTGCTGGCCATCCTCCAGGGCCGCCAGGTCCGCACCCTGCCCCGGGTGCTCATCGTGGAGGACAGCCGCACCCTGGCGGGGATGCTCCGCAGGACCTTCCACGAGCACGGGTACCGGGCCGATTCGGCCTCCACCGTGGCGGAGGCCCTGGCGGCCTTCGGGGACGCCGCCTACGACGTGGCGGTGCTGGACTACCACCTTCCCGACGGACTCGGGGACACCCTGCTGGACGCCTTCAGGAGCGCCCGGCCCGACTGCGTCTGCCTCATGATGACCACCGACCCCGGCCCGGCCCTGGCCATGGACTGGATGAAGCGGGGCGCCGCCGACTACCTGCGCAAGCCCTTCCAGGTGGATTTCCTCCTGGAGCGCTGCGCCCGGGCCCGCCGGGAGCGCGCCCTGCTCCGGGTGCAGGACATGCTGGAGCAGCGCACCCGGGAGCTGCGGGAAAGCGAGACGCGCATGGGCGCCTTCCTCAGCGCGGTGCCCGACCTCATGTTCACCCTGGACGCCCAGGGCAACTTCATCGACTGCCACGTCCCCGACGAGGCCCGCCTCTTCATGCCCAGGGAGGATCTCATGGGCCGGAACCTGGAGGATGTCCTTCCCCCGGACGTGGCCGCGGCCACCCTGGCCCACGTGGAGGAGCTCCGCCAGCGGGGCGCCACCTCCCCCTACTGCTTCGAATCCGCCCATGGCGGCGAGACCCGCCACTTCGAGTGCCGCATGGCGCACTGCAGCGGCGACCAGGTGCTGGCCATGGTCCGGGACATCACCGACCAGCGCCGGGCCGAAGCCGATGGCGAGATCCTCCAGGCCCAGCTCCTCCAGGCCCAGAAGATGGAATCCATCGGCCGGCTCGCGGGGGGCGTGGCCCACGACTTCAACAACATGCTCTGCGTGATCATCGGCCTGGGGGACCTGCTCCTGTCCCGCACGGAACCGGACCATGCCTCCTACCCCCACCTCGCGGAGATCCAGAGGGCCGCCCAGCGCTCCGCGGACCTCACCCGCCAGCTCCTGGCCTTCGCCCGCAGGCAGGCCATCGCGCCCAGGGTCCTGGACCTGAACCCCACCGTGGAGGAGATGCTCCTGATGCTCCGCCGGCTCATCGGCGAGGACATCGTCCTCACCTGGACCCCGTCCCCGGATCTCTGGCGGGTGCGGCTCGACCCCTCCCAGATCGACCAGATCCTCGCCAACCTGTGCGTCAACGCCCGGGACGCCATCCGGGACGTGGGCACCATCCACATCTCCACGCGCAACCGCACCGTGCTCGAATCCCAGTGCCTGAACCGCCCGGGCCTGGTCCCCGGGGACTACGTGCTGCTCACCGTCAGCGACGACGGCCACGGCATGGACGAGGCCACCCGGAAGCTCATCTTCGAGCCCTTCTTCACCACCAAGGCCGTGGGCAAGGGCACCGGCCTGGGCCTGGCCACCGTCTACGGCATCGTAAAGCAGAACCGCGGCTGGATCGACGTGGCCAGCGAACCCGGGGAGGGCGCCGCCATCACCGTCTACCTGCCCCGGGACCTGGGCCAGGCCGAGCCCCGGCACCACGAGGAGCCCGCCCCCAGGCCCGGCCCGGGCCGGGAGACGATCCTCCTGGTGGAGGACGAGCCCGCCATCCTGGCCATGGCCGTGGAGATGCTCGAGGGCCTGGGCCACCTCGTCCTCCCCGCGGGCTCCCCCGCCGAGGCCCTGCGCCTCGCCGAGGGCCACCGGGCCCCCATCGACCTGGTGCTGGCCGACCTGGTGCTGCCCGCCATGAACGGTCCCGAACTGGCGCGGGCCCTGCGCGCCCTGCACCCCGAAGCCCGCACCCTCTACATGAGCGGCTTCGCCACCGGGGAATCCCTGGACGCCGCCATGCGGGACGAGGGCGCGCCCTTCCTGGAGAAGCCCTTCTCCCTCAAGGAACTGGAGCACAAGGTGCGGGAGGCCCTGGGCGCGGGTTGACCGCCCCTGGACGGCCCCCTACCCTGGACGGATGAAACGCACCCAGGGAGAGAAATCCGAACACAGCCGGAGGGCCATCCTGCGGGCGGCCCTCCACCTCTTCTCCCGCCAGGGCTACCGCGGCACCAGCATCCGGGAGATCGCCACGGAGGCGGGCCTTTCCACCGGGAACGTGTACCACCACTTCCCCGACAAGGAGACCCTCTTCACCACGCTCCTGGCCCAGTACTGGGAAGCCATCGACAGCCCCGAATTCCCCTTCAACAAGGCCCTGGCCTCGGGAAATTTTCCCGACGACCTGGAGGCCCTGGCCCGGGCCACCGAGGAGACCATCCGGGACTACCGCCCCTACGTGGCCCTCATCTACGTGGACGTGGTGGAGTTCGAAGGCAACCACATCCGGAAGTTCTACTCGGAGATGTCCCGGCGCTTCGAGCGCTTCCTGGACGCCAAATACCCCGGCGACGCCCTCAAGGACCGCCTGGCCCCGGGCTTCGAGCCCCGCACCGCCCTCATGATGGCCAGCCGGATCTTCCTGCAGTACTTCGCCGTGGAAATCCTCTTCGGCGTGCCGGACCAGTTCGGCATGCCCACCCGGGTGGCCCTGCGGGAAGTGGCGGGCATCCTCCGCAGGGGCATGCTCCTGCCGGGCGCCGAACGGTATCCCGGGGCCTGACCCCACCGGGAGGAACCGCGTTGACAGGGCCCCGGGACGGGGCCTACCATCGGTTCACAAACCAAACGTTCGTTTTGTTCTTGACCCGAGCGGGGGACGCCATGGGCAATCTGGGAATCGCGTTGACGGGGGCGGGCGCCCTCCTCCTGGCCGCGGCGGGCGTCTCCGGGTGGCTGGTGGCCAAGCGCCCGCTGTGGGTGTGGAACCGGGCGGCGCGCCGCGGCCTGAAACGCCTCGGTCTGGCGCGGGTGGTCGTCCCCTCCCCCTCGGGCCCCCAGGTGGCCTTCCTGGGCGGCACCGGGCCCCTGCTCGTGCTCATCCACGGCGCGGGGGACCACGCGGGAACCTGGGCCAAGGTGGCGCCGGCCCTTCTCAGGGACCATGCCCTCCTGATCCCCGACCTGGCCGGCCACGGCGAAAGCGCGCCCGGGGAGGGCCCCATCGACACGGCGGCCATCGTCGAAGGCCTCGAGGCGGTGCTCCAGGACCTGGGCCGGGGCCGCAGGGCGACCCTAGTGGGCAATTCCCTGGGCGCGTGGATGGCCCTGGTCCTGGCCCGGCGCCAGCCGGCCCTGGTGGAGAAGGTGGTGGCGGTCAACGGCGGGCCCCTGGCGGGCTCCGGCGCGCCCGTGAACCTCCTGCCCGCCACCCGCGAGGAGGCCCGGCGCACCATGGCCCAGCTCCGGGATCCCTCCAGTCCGCCCATTCCGGACGCGGTGCTGGACGACATGATCCGCGGGGCCGGGACCGGTTCCCTGGCGCGCTTCGCGGGCACCGCGGCCACCATGGGCCCGTGGCTCCTCACCGAGGCGCAGCTCGCCGACCTCCAGGTCCCCGTGCGCATGGTGTGGGGCGCCTCCGACGCCCTCATGCCCCTGGACTATGCCCGGCGCATGGGCGCCGCCCTTCCCGATTCCAGGCTCTTCCCCGTGGAGCGCTGCGGCCACGTGCCCCAGTCCGAGGCTCCGGCCCGCTTCCTGGAGGCCCTGGCCAAGGCCCTGGAGGCCTGATCCCCCATCCGCCCTTGTCCCGCAAAGGCGGGGGTTCCCGGAGAGGGGTGGCTCCTGCTCTCCGGGAACCCGGTTCCTCATTCCGGGTACGGACCCCACTGGATGACCGTGGAGGCCCACACGAAGCCCAGCCCGGCGCCCACGAACACCACCTTCGACCCGTCCCTGACCTTGCCGGCCTTCAGGCCCAGTTCCAGGGAGAGCACCTGGTCGTTCTGGCCGATGTGGCCGTACCCGTCCAGGTACGTCGTCTGGTCCTCGCCCAGGCCCAGCTCGGCCAGCACGGCATCGTGGGCGCTGCGCTTGAAGTGGAGGATGGCCAGGTAGTCGATGGCGTCCTCCCCGAAGCCCGAGAGCCTCATGGATTCGCGGATCACCGCGTAGAAATTGGGCATCGTCACCTCGCCGAGCTTGGCCTTGAAAGCCTCCTCGTCGGGCACCACGAAGTGGGCGCGCTCCAGGTCCCCGGCCGCCGGGGGCCACTCGCGGCTGCCCAGGGCGGGCACCACGCACATTTCCGACAGGGAGCCGTCGCCGCGGAAGGCCGAGGCCAGCACCGCGTTCCGGCCCGCGTTCTTGCGCAGCACCAGGGCCGATCCCCCCGAGCCGATGTCCAGCATGAACCGGGTGGCGGGCACGTCCAGGTCGATGAGGTCGTTGTTGCGGTACCCCGAGGCCAGGAGCACCGTCTGCAGCTCCGGGTGGCTCAGCATCAGGGCCTTGGCCACGTCCAGCGCCGCCATCATGGAGCCGCACATGGCTTCCATGTCGAAGCTCCAGGCCTTCTTCGCGCCGATCCGGTCGGCCACGTAGAGTCCCGCCAGCCAGCAGGGGTAGTCCTTGTGCTGGGCGCCGCACCAGATCACCAGGTCCACCTCCCCCCCCGCCACCCCGGCCTGGTCCAGGGCCTTCCGGGCCGCGGCCAGTCCCATGAACGCCGTGGTCTCCCCCTGGCCCGCCACGGGTTTCTCCTTCACCCCGAATTTGAGCGCGATGACGGATTCGGGGATCCCGGTGGCGGCGGCGAGATCCGCGGCGGTGAGCTTGCCTTCGGGAAGCCAGGTCCCGTGGCCGATGATGCCGACGTGCATGGGTGTCTCCAAAGAAGTGAATCGGTTCTCATTTGAATTACGCCGGTGGGAAGCGTTCGTCAAGGGGGACCAGCGGGCGATCCCCCTTCGTGCCTGTGGCATAATGATTCAAGTGCTGATTCCAGGGGGCAAAACCTGATCCGGGCCTTTTCGCTTGCGCGGCTGGATGCCGCGGTCTATATTTTTCAAAATACCGAATCAGTTCTCACGTTCCCCTGGTGCTTGGCTGGACGAAGGAGCGAGGCATGAAAACGGAGAGCCGGGGGAGGCCGGGAACGGAGGAACGCCTGGTGGCGGCGGCGGTGACGCTGTTCTCCCGCAAGTGGTACGGCACCGTGTCGGTGGCCGAGATCTGCCGGGCCGCGGGACTTTCCAACGGCGTCTTCTACCGCTACTTCACCACCAAGGAGGCCCTGTTCAAGGTCATCCTGGGCCGGGTGCTGGACCAGATCCGGGAGGCGGTGGAGGGCGTGCGGGGCGAGACGCCCCGGGAGCGCGTCCGCAACTTCGCCGAGACCATCATCCGCTTCTCCGAGGAGCATCCCGACCTCATCTCGGTCTTCCGGGAGGGCCAGTACCGCCACATCGAATACGAACGGCGCCTGGGCCTCATCTACATCCACGCCCTGGGCTCGAGCCTGGGAGGGGAGATCGGGGTTCCGGAGTACCTCTTCGCCCTGGGCGGGCTCCGCTTCTGCGCCATCGCCAGGGCCTTCGGCCACGCCCCGGTGGATATCCCGTCCACCTGCGACATCCTCACGGACGGCATCTTCCGGGGCCAGGCCTTCGATCCCGCCAAGGTGTTCGGCGGCACCGCGTCGCCCCTGCCCCTGCCCCTGGAGGAATCGGCCCGGGACCGGCTCCTGCGCTCGGGCCGGAGGCTCTTCGGCGAGAAGGGCTTCTTCGAGACCAACATCCACGAGATCACGGGCAACGCCGATCTTTCGGTGGGGGCCTTCTACACCTATTTCGAATCCAAGGAGACGTTCTACGCCGAGCTCATCGAGCGGGTCGGCCACGATGTGCGCGCGTTCATCTCCCGGAACCTGGCGAACCCCGACGCGGGGCCGCCCAATGCCCTCGAACTGGAGCTGCGCGGTCTCTGGCTCTGGGTCGTCTACCTCAGCATCGACAAGTGGTGCTACAACATCGTGCGGGAGGCGGAGTTCATCCTGCCCCAGGCCGTGCGCCAGTACTACGGCGCCTTCGCCGCGGGCTACCGCAAGCGGCCTCCCCACCTCCGCGTCGGCGCCACCGCGCCCGGCGTGGATGAAGGCACCGCCATCGAGTACCTCATGGGCGTCGCCCACTACCTCGGCATCAAGACCGCCTTCGACGAGTCCGCCACCAACGCGCGGCTCCTCGTGGAGGGCCTGGGCGGCTACCTCAGCCGCGGTCTATCGGATTTCCTGGCCTAGCAGGCCCTCACCATCCGCACCTTCAAGGAGGTTCCATGAACCATAGGGATATCTATGCCCGCAAACGCGTGCCGGCGGAGGAGGCCGTCACCCACATCCGCTCCGACAACGACGTCATCGTCGCCATGTGCGCCTCCGAGCCCCAGGGATGCATGTCGCAGTTCCACACCGTGGCCGACCGGGTGGAGAACGTCCGGGTCTTCTCCTGCCTCACCCTCAAGCCGTACGATTTCTACATGCGGCCCGAGATGAAGGGGCACTTCGAACTGGCCAGCTGGTTCCACGCGCCCGGATCCCGGGAATCCCTGAAGAAGGGGCTCGGCCTGGTGACGTACGTGCCGAACATGCTCCACCGCGCCGCCAGCGACCGCATGCACGCCCATGTGCCCGACATCTTCTTCGGCACCTGCACCCCCCCGGACAAGAACGGCTTCGTGTCCCTCTCCCTGGGCCTCACCTACGAGAAGGACGTCATCGAAAGGGCGAAGACCGTCGTCCTGGAGGTCAACCCCAGGCTCCCGCGCACCCTGGGCGATACCCAGATCCACGTGTCCCAGGTGGACTACTTCGTGGAGCACGACCAGGAGGTGCCCGAACTGCCCGCACCCAACCCTTCGGCCACGGACCACGCCATCGGCGCCTACATCGCGGACCTCGTCGAGGACGGCTCCACCATCCAGCTGGGCATCGGCGGCATCCCCAACGCCGCGGCCCTGGCCCTCAAGGACAAGAAGGACCTGGGCGTCCACACCGAGATGTTCGTGGACTCCATGATGGAACTCTACGAGCAGGGCGTCATCACCAACCTGAAGAAGGGCTTCTGCCCCGGGAAGTTCGTCACCACCTTCGCCATGGGCTCCCGCAAGCTCTACGACTGGCTGGACGACAACGTCGCCGTGGACTTCCAGCGGGGGCGCTGGGTCAACGACCCCGCCGTGGTGGCCCGCAATTCCAGGATGGTCTCCGTGAACACCTGCATCTCCGTGGATTTCACGGGCCAGGTGGCCAGCGAATCCATCGGCGTGAACCAGTACTCGGGCACCGGCGGCCAGTCCGACACCGCCCAGGGCGCCGTGGCCGGCACCGACGGCCTGGGCAAGAGCATCATCGCCTGCTACAGCACCGCCAAGGGCGGCACCCTTTCGACCATCGTGCCCACGCTCCCCGAAGGCTCCGCCGTGACCCTGCACCGGTCCTACGTGGACCACGTGGTCACCGAGCACGGCGTGGCCCGCCTCCGCGGCCGCACCGTGCGGGAGCGCACCCACGAGCTCATCAACGTCGCCCACCCCGACTTCCGCGCCGCCCTCACGGAACAGGCCCGGAAGCTGGGCTACATCTGATCAGGCGGAATGCTTGGCCAGGAAGCCGAGGATGATGCTGTTGACCTCGGCGGCCTTCTCCACCACCACCACGTGACCGGAGTCAGGGATCACATGGAATTCCGAACCGGCAATCCCCCGATGCATGATCTCGCCGTACTTCCTGGGCTTGAGGACATCATTCTCCGCCGACGCGATGCAGGCGGGGACCTTGATGCGGCCCAGGTCGGCGGTGACGTCGAAGCGGAGGAAACACTCCAGGAGCCTCACGGCCGTGGGCAGGTCCAGGGCCGCGTAGCGCTCCTCGGCCAGGGGGACCAGCTCGGGGTGCAGGGCGAGGAAGGTCTCGCCGTACACGTCCGGGTAGGTGAGCCGGAAGAAGCCCGCGCCGTCCCCGAGCCGGGCCGCCAGGATCCAGCGTTCGATGATCGCGCGGCAGATGGGGTCGCTGTGGGAAACGGAGGCGATGATCGTGAGGGTGCGGCAACGTCCGGGATGGGCGATGCCCATCATGAGGTTCAGCTCCCCGCCGTACGAGGTGCCCACCATGTGGGCCTTCCCGATGTGCAGCGCGTCCATGAGCGCCACCAGATCCTCCGCATGCTGTTCGAAGCTGTAGTCCCCTCCGGGATGATCGCTCCGCCCCTGGCCGCGCATGTCGTAGGTCAGCACCCGGTACGTCCGCGCGAGCTCCGGGAGCTGGTAGGCCCAGGAGGTGGTGTTCATGAACACCCCGTTGTTGAGGATCACCGGCTCGCCGCCGGCGGGTCCGTGGAATTCGTAGAACATCTCGATGTCATGGATGCGGATGCTCGGCATGGAAATCCTCCTCCGGGATGTCGGGGTGACACCGGCATTATGCCCCTCGCTCGCTCGAACGGTGCGATCCCGGGATCCCAACCCGGGGCAAAGGGGTCCGAAAAGGTCGCAATTGACTTACAACTCGCTTATTTACAGTAGATAGAATAAACGATTCAGCTCTCATTTTTTGGCTTGACAGGTTTTCCCATGGGTAGACAATTTCAAAGCAAACCAATCGTTCGTTTTCTTTAGGCCCCCTCCCTCGGGGAGGCATGCCGAGCCGGGAAGATCTTCCCCCGCTCCGCGCATGGTCCGTGGTCACCGGCCCGACCCGCCCCGCGCAAGAACCCATACAGGAGCAGTGATGGAACGTTACGCAACCATCGCATCCACGGGCTGCCATCTGCCTGGCATCCGGGTGCACAACGACGACCTGCGCAGGACCTTCGCCCATCTTCCCGAGTTCGTGGACAAGATGGAGGCCTCCAGCGGCATCCGCTGCCGCTGGCACGCGCCCGAGGACTGGGCCACCAGCGACCTGGCCCTGCCCGCCGCGCAGCAGGCCCTGGAGCGCGCCGGCCTCAAGCCCGGGGACGTGGACCTGATCATCCTGGGCACCGATTCCCCCGACTACATCACCCCCGCGACCTCCGTCGTCCTGCAGCACAAGCTGGGCGCGGTGAACGCCGGGACCTTCGACATCGGCTGCGCCTGCGCGTCCTTCCCCACCGCCCTGGCCACGGCCGCGGGCTGGATCACCGCCAACCCCCTCATCAAGACCGTCCTGGTGGTGGGCGTCTACCTCATGCACAAGCTCACCGAGGCGGGCGATCCCATGGGCTTCTTCTACGGCGACGGCGCCGGCGCGGCCGTGCTGGTGGCTTCGGACCGCCCGGGATTCCTGGGCGCGGCAGCCCAGGCCGGCGGCGCCTACCACAAGCACTGGGGCATCTATTCGGGCGGCACCTACGAGCCCGCCACGGTGGAATCCGTGAAGGCCGGGCGCACCATGGTGAAGATGATCGAGCGCTACCCCCCCGAGATCAACCACGAAGGCTGGCCCCGGGTCGTGCGCAAGCTGGCCGCAAACTGCGGCTTCGCCATCCCCGACATCGACTTCATCGTCTTCACCCAGGTGCGAAAGGGCTCCATCGAGCTGGTCATGGAGAACCTGGGCCTGCCCATGGAGAAGACCCACACCATCATGGAGGAGTGGGGCTACACCGGCTCCGCCTGCATCCCCATGGCCCTGCACGACGCCCTGGAGAAGAAGAAGATCCGCTCCGGCGACCGCCTCGTCCTGGTGGGCTCCGGCGTCGGCTACAACCAGGCCGCCTGCGCCCTGATCATGCCCTGAAGCCTTCCCGATTCTAGAACGGGTCCCCGGGACCCGGCACTGCGCAGCACCTGTAGTTCAACCTCCCCTCCACGGATCCGGGAATCCCAACCCCGTCCACCTCATCAACGAAGGAGCCAGAATGAACGTCAAGCTCGCACTCATCGCCGCATCGGTCGCCGCCACGACCCTCCCGGCCCAGACGGCCCCCATCGCCGTCACGGGCGCCACCAACATCTCCATCTCGGGCCTGCTCTCCGTGGGCGTGAAGAACTCCGCCATCAGCCAGGGCAACGCCGCCGTGGGCCGCAACACCGCCACCGAGACCCACGTGGACGACAACACCTCCCGCCTGATCGTGGCCAGCAATTCCAAGATCGCCGACGGCTGGAACGTGCTGTTCCGCCTGGAGAGCCGCTTCACCCCCAACGTGCGCCCCGGTGACGCCCTCCTGCAGCCCCTGGGCGGGCCTCCCGCGGGCTACAGCGTCGGCGACGCCACGGGCTGGGCCGACGGCGACACCTTCGGCGGCGTCTCCTCCCCCTACGGCACCATCACCGTGGGCAAGTCGACCCTCTACTACACCGACACCATCTCCGCCGGGTACCTGGCCCCCGTCCTGGAGCAGCCCGGTGAAAGCTACCGCATCTGGGACGCCAACGGCCTGTCGGCCTTCAACATCCTGTCCACGTACAACACCGGCACCGTCACCAACGGCGTGCTGGCCCCCACCACCCGCAACATCCTGGGCAACACCCGGTCCCGCAACGTCATCCGCTACGATTCGGTGTATTTCAAGCCCGATGCCGTCAGCATCCTCAACTTCTCCCTGGCCTGGTCCAAGAACGCCGCCGGCGCCCAGAACGTCTTCGTCTCCAACGCCAACGGCTCCACGTACGAGGGCGGCCAGACCGTCTACGCCAAGGGTCTCTACAACGGCCACGGGTTCTCCGTTTCCGCCAGCTACCTGGACCAGAAGTTCCAGGGGGTGCTCGCCACCGCCCCCCTCACCGAACTCAAGGCCACCCGCCTCGGCGCCTCCTACAAGATCCAGGGCCTGAAGTTCGGCCTGATCTACGACAGCACGAACATGGTCAACGGCATCACCACCGGCACCGTGCTTTCCGACGCCACCCGCACCGCCTTCTCCGTGCCCGTGTCCTACAGCTTCGGCGACCACGGCTTCTACGCCACCTATTCCGCCGCCGGCAAGACCGCCTCCCTGGACAAGACCGGCGCCAAGCAGATCAACCTGGTCTACGACTACGCCATGACCAAGCGCGCCTTCATCGGCGTCTACTACACCAAGATCGACAACGACGCCAACGCCTACTACCAGCCCTTCCTCACCGGCTACAGCCCCTTCGGCGGATCCGCCATCGCAAAGGGCGAGAGCTGGCGCCAGGTCGGCATTATCATGAACTACTGGTTCTAGACCCCAAAATCCGCCCATCATCAGGAGGTTCCATGAAACCGAAGAGCATTCTTCTCGGCGGCCTCGCGGTGGCCCTGGCCCTCGCGGCCGGCATCGTCTCGGCCCAGGACATCAAGATCGCCCACGTGTACGACAAGACGGGGGTCCTGGAGGCCTACGCCAAGCAGACCCAGACCGGTCTGATGATGGGCCTGCAGTACGCCACCAAGGGCACCATGATGGTCAACGGCCACAAGCTGGTGCTCATCGAGAAGGACAGCCAGGGCAAGCCCGATGTGGGCAAGTCCCAGCTGGCCTCCGCCTTCGCCGACGACCGGGCCGACATCGCCATCGGGCCCACGTCCAGCGGCACCGCCCTGGCCATGCTGCCCGTGGCCGAGGAGTACAAGAAGATCCTCCTGGTGGAGCCGGCCGTGGCCGATTCCATCACCGGGGACAAGTGGAACCGGTACATCTTCCGCACCGGCCGCAACAGCTCCCAGGACGCCATCGCCAACGGCGTCGCCCTGGACAAGGCGGGCACCAACATCGCCACCCTGGCCCAGGACTACGCCTTCGGCAAGGACTTCGTCAAGGCCTTCAAGGGCGCCCTGAAGAAGGCCAAGCTCGTGCACGAGGAGTACCTCCCGGCCAACACCACCGACTTCACCGCCGGCGCCCAGCGCCTGTTCGACAAGCTCAAGAACCTCAAGGGCCGCAAGATCATCTTCATCAACTGGGCCGGCGCCGGCAATCCGTTCAAGATCGCGGACCTGGACCCCAAGCGCTACGGCATCGAGATCTGCACCGGCGGCAACATCCTGCCGGCCCTCGCGGCCTACAAGCCCTTCCCCGGCATGGAGGGCGCGGCCTACTACTACTACGAGATCCCCAAGAACCCCATCAACAAGTGGCTGGTCGACGAGCACATGAAGCAGTTCAAGACCCCGCCCGACTTCTTCACCGCCGGCGGCATGTGCGCGGGCCTCGCGGTGGTCGAAGCCCTCAAGAAGACCCAGGGCAGCGCCAACACCGAAAAGCTCATCGCCACCATGGAAGGCATGTCCTTCGAGACCCCCAAGGGCAAGATGACCTTCCGCAAGGAGGACCACCAGGCCATGCAGACCATGTACCACTTCAAGATCAAGGTCGACCCCAACGTCGCCTGGGCCATTCCCACCCTGGTCCGCGAAATCAAGGCCGAGGAAATGCAGATTCCGATCAACAACAAGCGCTAGGACGCACCGCGGCCGGCGGCGCGGGGGCCGACCCCCCCTCGCCGCCGGTCCCGCGAAGCGGCCCCGGGCGCCTTCCCCCCACGAGCATCAATGACCTTCGCCCTTGAAACCCAAGATCTGACCATCCGGTTCGGCGGCCACGTGGCCGTCGACGCCGTGTCCTGCGGGTTCGCCCCCGGCACGCTGACAGCCATCGTCGGGCCCAACGGGGCCGGCAAGACCACCTATTTCAACCTCGTCTCGGGCCAGCTCAGGGCCACGGCCGGAAAGGTCTTCCTTCACGGGCAGGACATCAGCTCCGCCTCCGCCCCCCAGCGGAGCCGCCGCGGCATCGGCCGCGCCTTCCAGCTCACGAACCTCTTCCCCTACCTCACGGTGCTGGAGAACATCCGCCTGGCGGTGCAGTCCCGGGCCGGCCTGGGGCTCAACCTCTGGAGCATCTGGAGCAGCCACCGGGAACTCATCGGCCGCGCCGAGGAGGTGCTCGAGACCGTCGCCCTCACCGGGAAGCGGGACTGGGCCGCCGCCGCCCTGCCCCACGGCGACCAGCGCAAGCTGGAGGTGGCCATCCTCATGGCCCTGGAGCCGGACGTCTTCATGTTCGACGAGCCCACCGCGGGCATGAGCGTGGACGAGGTCCCGGTGATCCTCGACCTCATCCGCGGCCTCAAGGCCCGCAGCGACAAGACCATCCTCCTGGTGGAGCACAAGATGGACGTGGTCCGCGAACTCTCGGACCGCATCATCGTCCTGCACAACGGGGCCCTGGTGGCCGACGGCGCCCCGGCGGAGGTCATCGCCTCCCCCATCGTGCAGGAAGCCTATCTGGGCATCGAGGTGGCCAAATGACGAACCCGCTCCTGAAGCTCGACGGGGTCCATACCCACATCGGCGCCTACCACATCCTCCAGGGGGTGGACCTCCAGGTCGCCCACGGCGAGATGACCGTCCTGCTGGGCCGCAACGGCGCCGGCAAGACCACCACCCTGCGCACCATCATGGGCCTCTGGAACGCCTCCAGGGGGGCCGTGACCTTCGAGGGCGCGGACATCTCCGCCCTGGCCACCCCCGACATCGCCCGCAGGGGCATCGCCTACGTCCCTGAGAACATGGGCATCTTCGCCGACCTCACGGTGCGCGAGAACATGACCCTGGCCGCCCGGGGCGCCCGGCGCGTGGAGGAGGTGGACGCGGCGCGCCTGGAATGGATCTTCGGCCTCTTCCCGGCCCTTAAGAAGTTCTGGCAGCATCCCGCGGGCCTCCTCTCCGGCGGCCAGAAGCAGATGCTCGCCGTGGCCCGGGCCATCGTGGAGCCCCGCAAGCTCCTGCTCATCGACGAGCCCAGCAAGGGCCTGGCCCCCGCCATCATCCAGAACATGATCGCGGCCTTCCGGGAACTCAAGCAGACCGACACCACCATCCTGCTCGTGGAGCAGAACTTCAATTTCGCGCGGCAGCTCGGGGACCAGGTGGCCGTCATGGACAACGGCCGCGTGGTCCACGCGGGCCCCATGGCCGCCCTGGCCGAGGACGAGAAGCTGCAGCAGGACCTGCTGGGCCTTTCCCTGGGAGCCCATCAATGATCAAGGAGCGCAGATGAGTTCTCCCGCCACCCCGGTCCCCGCCGCCGAGGCCCTGCCCGCCGTCAGGAAGGACCGCATCCCCCTGCTGCTGGTGCCCGTCCTGGCCCTGGCGGCCCTGCCCCTCACCGGCTCCCTGTCCACCTGGGTCACCCTCACCTTCGCGGGCCTGGCCATGGGCATGATCATCTTCATCATCGCCTCGGGCCTGACCCTGGTATTCGGCCTCATGGACGTGCTGAACTTCGGCCACGGCGTCTTCATCACCCTGGGGGCCTTCCTGGCCACCACCGTCCTGGGCTCCATGGCGGCCTGGACCACCAGCGAAAGCCTCCTGCGCAACCTGGGGGCGGTGCTCCCGGCGGTGCTGGCGGCCATGGCGGTGGCGGGCATCGTGGGCCTGGCCTACGAGCGCATCATCATCCGCCCCGTGTACGGCCAGCCCCTGAAGCAGATCCTCATCACCATGGGCGGCATGATCGTGGGCGAGGAGCTCATCAAGGTCGTGTGGGGCCCCGAGGCGCAGCCCCTGCCCCTGCCCGCGGCCTTCCGCGGCTCCCTCATCTTCGGCGAGGCCGCGGTGGAGAAGTACCGCATCGCCGCGGTGGTGGTGGGCCTCCTGGTCTTCGCAGCCCTCTACTGGGTGCTCACCCGCACCAAGGTGGGCCTCCTGATCCGCGCCGGGGTCCATGACCGCGAGATGGTCGAGAGCATGGGCTACCGCATCAAGCGGCTGTTCATCGGCGTCTTCATCGCGGGCTCGGCCCTGGCGGGCCTGGGCGGCGTGCTCTGGGGCCTCTACCAGCAGGGCGTGACCCCCCAGATCGGCAGCCAGGTCAACGTGCTGCTCTTCATCGTCATCATCATCGGCGGCCTGGGCTCAGTGGGGGGCTGCTTCCTGGGGGCCCTGCTGGTGGGCCTCATGGCCAACTACACCGGCTTCCTGGCCCCCAAGGTGGCCCTCTTCTCCAACATCCTGCTGATGGTGCTCGTCCTGGTGTGGCGGCCCAGAGGGCTCTACCCGGTGGTGAACCGATGATCCTGCGAAGCCTGTTCTCCGGCGACCTGCCCCGCAGCCGCGTCCTCACGGTCCTCCTCCTCCTCATCCTGGCGGGCCTGCTTCTCACGCCCTTCCTCTTCTCCGGCGCCAAGTCCCTGAACGTCGCCGCCAAGATCTGCATCTTCATCGTCCTGGTGTCCAGCTTCGACCTGCTCCTGGGCTACACCGGCATCGTCTCCTTCGCCCACACCATGTTCTTCGGCATCGGGGCCTACGGCGTCGCCATCGCCCTCACCCACCTGGGGCCCACCTGGGGAGCGGTGGCCGCGGGGGTGGCCCTGGCGCTGGTGCTTTCCATGGTCCTTTCCCTGGTCATCGGCCTCTTCAGCCTCCGGGTGAAGGCCATGTTCTACGCCATGATCACCTTGGCCGTGGCCACCGCCTTCCTGACACTCGCCTCCCAGCTCTCGGACCTCACCGGCGGCGAGGACGGCCTCAGCTTCAAGGTGCCCACCCTCCTGCAGCCCAGCTTCTCCCTGCGGGAGGCCCCCTTCCTCGGCGCCTACCTGGACGGCAAGTTCATCTCCTACTACCTTCTGGTGGCCGTCACCCTCGTGCTGTTCCTGGTCATGCTGCGCATCGTCAACTCCCCCTTCGGGCGGGTGCTGCAGGCCATCCGGGAGAACGAATTCCGGGCCGAGGCCCTGGGCTACCGCACCGTGGTGTACCGCACCGTCTCCAACGTCCTCTCGGCCCTCTTCGCCACCCTCGCGGGGTGCCTGCTGGCCCTGTGGCTGCGCTACAACGGCCCGGACACATCGCTGTCCTTCGAGATCATGATCGATATCCTGCTCATGGTGGTCATCGGGGGCATGGGCACCATGTACGGCTCGGTGGTGGGCGCCACGCTCTTCCTCATCGCCCAGAACTACCTGCAGGACCTCATGAAGCTGGGCAGCACCGCCGCCAGCGGCGTGCCGTTCCTGCGAAACCTCCTGGCCCCGGACCGCTGGATGCTGTGGCTGGGGATCCTTTTCATCCTGAGCGTGTACAAGTTCCCCACGGGGATCGTGGGCAGGCTTCGCGCGAGGGTCCGGAGCGCGCCATGAGCCTTGTCCGTTTGGAAGTCGCCGGGGGGATCGCCCACCTGACCCTGTGCCGCGCCGGCATGCACAATGCCCTGGTGCCCGAATTGCTCGAAGCGCTCCTGGGCGCCCTCGGCGAGGTGCGGGACGATCCGCGGGCGCGGGCCGTGGTGCTCGCCGCCGAAGGGCCCGCCTTCTCCATCGGCGGGGACATGCGCCGCTTCCAGCGGGAGCGGGGCGACCTCCAGGCCTATTCCTCCCGCCTGGTGGGCCTGCTCAACGAGGCCATCCTGGCCCTGGTGGACCTGCCCCAGCCCGTGGTGGCCGCCGTTCACGGCCTGGTCACCGGGGGTTCCCTGGGCCTGGTGCTGGCCGCGGATTTCGTCTACCTGACCCCCAGGGTGGCCCTCAAGGCCCACTACACCACCGCCGCCTTCGGCCCCGACGGGGGCTGGACGGCCCTGGCGCCCCGCCTCGCGGGCCTGCGCCGCGCCGCCTCGGCCCTCATGCTCAACCGCACCATCCGCGCCGACGACGCGGTGGAATGGGGCCTGGCCACGGAGGTGGTGCCCGCCGACGCCCTGCTGGACACCGCCACGGCCACCGCCCAGCGGCTCGCGTCCTTCCCGGCGGGCACCCTGCGCGCGGCCAAGGACCTGCTCTGGGGGGACCGGGCCGCGCTCGCCGCCGCCCTGGAGGGGGAACGCAGGCACTTCCTGGACCTGGTGGCCCGGCCCGAAGCCATCGAGGGCGTCGACGCCTTCCTCCGCGATTTCCACGACTACCCGCACGACCAGGAATAGGAGCGCCCATGCTCATTCCCGACTGGCTCCACCGCCAGGCCCAGCAGTTCCCCGACCACACGGCGCTGGAGGACCTGCACTCCGGCCGCACCTTCTCCTACCTGGAGCTGGACCGGCGCGCCAGCCGCTGCGCCCACTTCTTCCGCGACCGGTGGCGGCTCCGGCCCGGGGACCGGGTCGCCCTGCTGGCCCACAATTCCGCGGAGTACGTGGAGATCCTCTACGGCTGCGCCAAGGCGGGCCTCATCCTCGTGGGCCTCAACTGGCGCCTGTCCCTGGACGAGCTCAAGGCCATCGTGGACGACGCGAAACCCGCCGCCCTGGTCTACGGCCTCGAGTTCACCGCCGGCGGCGAGGCCCTGGTGGCCGCCTTCGGCCTGGAGCGCGGCCTGGCCCTGGCCGACGGCTACGAGGCGGCCCTGGCCGAGGCAAGCGGCGAGCGAATCCGCATGGGCTGGCGCGGGCACGACGATCCCTGGTACCTCCTCTACACCGCCGGCACCACCGGCAAGGCCAAGGGTGTCGTCCAGACCTTCGGCATGTGCTTCACCAACTGCGTGAACATCCTGCTCCACGCCGGCATCCGCCGGGACGACGTGCTGCTGGCGGTGCTCCCCTTCTTCCACACCGGCGGGCTGAACCTCTACATGAACCCCATGCTCATGACCGGCGGCACCACCGTCATCATGCGCCAGTTCGACGTGGACCGCACCCTGGAGCTCCTGGGCAGCCGGATCACCGTGATGTTCGGGGTGCCCGCCATCTACCTCTTCCTCTCCCAGCACCCGAAGTTCGCGGCCACGGACTTCTCCCGGGTGCGTTCCTGGGGCGCCGGCGGGGCCCCCATGCCCCGGGCCGTGCTGGACGCCTATTTCGCCAAGGGCGTCACCATCTGCTTCGGCTTCGGCATGACCGAATCCAGCCCCACCGTCTTCCTCACCGACGAGGACACCGCCCGGAAGAAGATCGGCACCGTGGGCCTGCCCGTGATGTACATGGAGGCCAAGGTGGTGGACCCCGCCACCCGCGCCACCCTGGGCACGGGCCAGCGGGGCGAGATGCTCCTGCGGGGCCCGGGCATCACCCCCGGCTACTGGAACAACCCCGAAGCCACCGCGACGTCCTTCGAGGACGGATGGCTTTGCACCGGCGACGTGGCCTACGTGGACGAGGACGGGTGCTTCTACATCGTGGACCGCACCAAGGACATGTACATCTCCGGCGGGGAGAACGTCTACCCCGCCGAAGTGGAGAACGTGCTCTACCAGCTGGAGTGCGTCGCCGAGACCGCCGTCATCGGCGTGCCCGACGACAGGTGGGGGGAGGTGGGCAAGGCCATCCTCGCCCTGAAGCCCGGGGCGGAATTGACCGCCGAGGCCGCCATCGCCCACTGCAGGGCCCACCTCGCCGCCTTCAAGGCCCCGCGGCACGTGGTGTTCGTCCCCGCCCTGCCCCGGAACGCCCTGGGCAAGGTGGACAAGGCCGGGCTGAGGCGGGAATTCGGAGGACAGGCATGAATACCGGAACCACGGCCTCGTACACGCGGGTCCTCCTGCAGGCGGACTTCGACCGCTTCGCCCGGCTCAGCCGGGACGACAACCCCATCCACGTGGATCCGGCCTTCGCCGCCACCAGCCACTTCGGCGCCACCGTGGCCCACGGCATGATGCTCTACGGCTGCATCGCCAAGGCCCTGGGCGAGCTCATTCCCGGCCCCGGCGCCGTGCAGCTTGAGCAGACCCTCATGTTCCCCAACGGCACCCACACCCTGGAGCCCATCACCGTGAGCCTGGCCGTGGAGGGCGAGGCCGGCGGGATCCTGGACATCGCGACCCTGGTCACCAAGCCCGGCCCCGGCGGCGCCCCCGTGCCCTCCGCCACCGGGCGCACCCGGGTGGCGCCCCTGGACGTGGCCGTGCCCCGCCTGGACCTGCCCGACGCCGCCCCCGAACCCGGGGACGAGGCCTTCTACGGCCTGCGCCTGGGGGATTCCGTGGGCGAGACCCGCACCTTCACCCTGGCCGACCTGGAGGAGTACGGCGACCTCACCGGGGACCGCAACCCCCTCTTCCGGGACGACGCCTACGCCCGGGACCGGGGCTTCGAGGGCCGCATCATCCCCGGCCCGCTCCTGGGGGGCATGTTCTCGGACCTCCTGGGGACCCGGCTCCCGGGCCGGGGCACCGGCTGGATGAAGCAGTCCCTGCGCTACCCCGCCCCCGCCTACCCCGGCGAAGCCCTCACCGCCACCGTCGCCATCACCCGGCTCCGGGCCGCCAAGGAACTGGTGAACCTCTCCACCCGCGTCACGGCCCCCGGTGGCCGGGTGGTGTGCGACGGGGAGGCCCTGGTCCTGGTGCGCAATCTGGAAAACAAGGGCTGAACTGTGACCGGGTTCCCTTCCGGCGGGTTCCGGGGGGACTATGCTGGAAGGTGAGGGAAGGCGTCCGGGCAGCCAGCAGGACATTCCATCCCAAGCAACCCCGGCTCCCCGCACCCTCCCCAAGGGAGGCGAGGATGATGTTGCACGTGCGGGTATCCCGGGTGGACGACTACGCCGGAGAGCTCACCCAGGGGCTCCGGAAGCTTGAAGCCGAGAAGGCCCGGGGCTACCTGAGCCGGGAGGAGCAGGAGGACTTTCTCCTGGATCTCCACAAGGCCATCGACAGGAACGACCTGCGGCCCATGCGCACCCGGGCCCTGGTGGACCTGGTCCTGGCGGCCCTCACCGCCGCCGCGGCCGCCCTCCTTTCCTGGAAGCTCCCCGAGGACCACATCCCCCACGCCGTGCTCCTGGCCCTCTGCGCCATCAGCCTGGGCATGGCGGCGTGGCGCTACCGCCTCTACCACCGCCGCCGGCTCCACGACCGCAAGTGGCTGACCCGATTGGAGCAGTCGGTGGCGGCAGGGGGGAGCATCTTCGACTAAGGTGTGTCGGCAAACCCCAGGTACTGAATCGATAGGTTGATCACGGTGATCTGGCTCCAGGTTTGAATTGACGCTCTTTATCCTGCCTTTTCCCCTGGATCCTGTTTATCCCCGTTTGAGCATGGCTGGGAGTTGGCGCCACCTTTAGGTCAAGGACGGCGAGTAACATGCGCACCGGCCCACCCCTGCGTCAGCCCTGCGGAAACAGGTCGAGTAGCGCGGGGGAACTGCCCCCCCGCGCCCTCACGGATCCGGACGTGAGACTCTCACCTCATCCGGCTCGTCCTGCCCAGCCTCCAGGTCGTATTCCCAGGGTCCAGTGGTAGAACAGCCCTTCTTGCCGCTGGTGGGCAATGTCGCCCAACCAACGAAAGGCTGCCGTCCAGTCCCGGTGGAACCGCTTGTATTTCCGTTTGGCCCAGCGGGCCAGGACCAGATTCAGGTAGTCGAGAAGTTCCAGGCACTCCGAGCGGTGGAACCGCCCATAGTAGTTGACCCATCCCCTGACGATGGGATTGATGAACGAGGCAAGCTCGCTCAGGGTCTTGGTGTTCATCTTCGTCGTCAGTTTCCACTCCCGGATGGCTTCCCGAGCGGCCTTCTTCGCCTTGTCGCTCATGGCCGGATTGAAGCCCACAAAGAGCTTTCCGTCCCGGGTCTTCACCGACCGCCCCCGAAAGGTGTAGCTCAGGAAGTCGAAGGCCGTGTGGTCATGGTCCCCCGGGCGCGAATCGTCCTTACAGTAGACGATCTTCGTTTTCTCCGGGTGGAGTTCCAGCCCCTTGTCCTTCAATCGCCTGCGCACCCCTTCCAGGACGTATTTGGCCTGGGCCAGGCTCACGCAATGGATCACCGCATCGTCGGCATACCGCTCGAACGGGACGTTCGGAAAGACCCGCCCCATCCAGGCATCGAACGCATAGTGCATGAACAGGTTGGCCAGCAATGGGCTGATCACCCCGCCCTGCGGCGTTCCCGCCGTCCGTTCCTGCAGGGTTCCGTCCTCCCGTTGGGCCGGGGCCTTGAGCCACCGTTCCACGTACAGGGGGATCCACTTCAGGGCCGAATCCGACTCGGTATGGTGCCGAACCGCCTTGAGGATCAGGTCATGCGGCAGGTTATCAAAGAATCCTTTGATATCCAGATCGATGACCCAGTCCAGGCGCCAGCAGCGCTCCCTTGCCTTTGCTACGGCATCCAGTGCCGAACGACCCGGCCGATAGCCGTAGGAGTCCTCGTGGAACATGGGTTCCACCAAAGGCTCCAATACCTGCTTGGCTACCATCTGGGCCACTCGGTCCGCCACGGTCGGAATGCCCAAGGGTCTCGTCCGGCCGTCCTTTTTGGGAATCTCCACCCGCTTCACCGGCGGCGGGAAGTAGCTGCCCGACGACATCCGATTCCAGATCTTGTAGAGGTTGCCCTCCAGATCCTTGTCAAACATCGACAGGGTTTCTCCATCCACGCCCCCTGCTCCCCGGTTGGCCCGGACCAGACGCCATGCCTCGGCGACCTGTTCCCTGGAAATGCTGTAAGGCTTCGCTTCAGACACGTGCTCTTCCCCCGGAGGGTTGACCCGCATTTGAAGCCGGACAGGCCGGTCCCTTGGCTCCACCCGCATTACCGGGCATCGTCGCTACTACGGACCGGTCCGCCCCGGCGCCCCGCTTCGGTACTCTCGCCCTACGGGGGACTACCCCTCGGACTTCTCCCTTGGCATCGGGACGCTCGGTTCCCACGTTCCACACAAGAGCCTGGACAGGGCTCGCGCCGCTTCTACGCCGGCCACCGCCCGGACCGTAAGCAGGTCCCTTCCGGGCTTGGTCCCAGGACTTCATCCGGAGCCTGGTTTCGATGGCTTTTGATCTCTTTCGACGCCTCATCAGCGGTTCACTTTTGTTCGCCTTCCCTGTCCCTACCTGACGGGGGTTCCCCCGCCTTTTCCGGGTCCGCTCACCACCTGGGGTGTCACCCCCACGCAGCGCCCGGTGGTTTGGGATCTGGCCCTGCAGCCCGACCCCGGGGGGCCTACCCCCATCTCTCATGCAGCACAGCTGCTATCTCTCAGGTTGTTTTATTTGGACCTCCTGGGAGATGAAGCGCCTTTCGTGGCGCACGGATGAACGCCGATGGATGGGATGAACGGGGATGCTCTCAACCTGAGGCAGCCCCCTTCATCACGGTTTCAAGGCAGCTAGGGTTTGCCGCTACACACTAGAGGGTGCCCATGCGCCCCGTCTGGTAGTCCTCGATGGCCTGCTGGATTTCCTCGGGGGTGTTCATCACGAAGGGGCCGTAGTTCACGATGGGTTCGCCCAGGGGCTCCCCGGCCAGGAGCATGAGGCTGGCGGGACCGGCTGCGAACAGGGCGACGGTGTCCCCCTCTGCCAGCAGCGCCACGGTGTCGGCGGGCACCTCGGTGCCGGCCACGGTCACGGAGCCCTTCAGGGGCACCACGGCCGCGGTCCAACCGGGGGGAACCGGAGCCTCGAAACGCGCGCCGGCTTCCAGTTCCAGGTGGGCGTAGGCGATGCGGGCGGGAGTGATCGCGGGGCCCTGGATGCCGGCCCAGGTGCCCGCGAGGACGCGGATGCGGCCGCCGGGGATCTCGCTCCAGGGCATATTCTCCGGCTGCAGGTCGGTGTAGCCGGGGGGGGAGGCCTTGTGGGCCCTGGGGAGGTTGATCCACAGCTGGACCCCTTCGATGGGGCCGCCGGTTTCCAGGTGCTCGGGCACCGGCATCTCCTCGTGCACGATGCCCGATCCGGCGTTCATGAGCTGGGCGCCCCCGGGACGCAGGAGGCCCGACCCGCCCGTGCTGTCCCGGTGGCGGAAGGCCCCCTGGATGAGGTACGTCAGGGTCTGGAACCCCCGGTGGGGGTGGGGCGGGAACCCGGCATCGGTGCCCGGGGGCAGCACCATGGGCCCGAAGTGGTCCATGAGCAGGAAGGGGTCCATGGCCCGGAAGGCGTCGGACCCCCGCTGCCCCCGCCCCGGCACGAGGCGGGTGAGGGGAACGCGGTTGCCGTCCTCCGTGGGCTGGCCGGGGACGAGGGTGGCCACGGGCCTGGGCGCCATGGCTAGAGCTTCTTGTGGGTGCCGTCGCACAGGGGCTTGGTGCCGCTGTGCTTGCAGGCGCAGAACCATTTGTCGCCCGTGACGTCGGCCGTGTAGGCCATGGGCGTGAAGCCCGTGCCCCGGTGCGACCCGTCGCACATGGGCTGGTTCTGGCTCTTGCCGCAGGCGCACCAGTGGTAGGTCTTGCCGGCCTCCACGGCGACCTTGACGGGGGCCTTCTGGGCGATGGTGGGTTCGGGCATGGCGCCCTCCTTGTGTGGGCGATCGAAGGACCGCCGGGACAAGGATGCACCCGCCGGGCCCGATCACCAAGCCGACATGCCGTAAACTGGGAGGGATTGGAGATGCAGTCCATGCTTTCAGCAAGCCCCTCGACCCGGGCCGCGGAACGCCGGCGGACCCTGGCCGTGGCCTTCGCGGGTTTCAGCGCCTTCCTGGGCCTCTACGTCACGCAGCCCCTGCTGCCCCTGTTCGAACACCTCTTCAGGGCCGGCAAGGCCACCGTCAGCCTCACCCTCACCGCCTCCACCCTGGGCGTGGCCATCGCCGCGCCCCTCATCGGCTCCGTGGCGGACCGCCTCGGGCGCAAGCGCGTCATCGTGGGCTCCGCGGGCCTGCTCACCCTGGCCACCTTCCTTTCCGCCACCGCCACGGGCCTGGGCACGCTGATCTTCTGGCGGTTCTTCCAGGGCCTCTTCACCCCCGGCGTCTTCGCGGTGACGGTGGCCTACGTGCAGGAGGAGTGGGCCGGGGGCGCCGTGGGCCGGGCACTCTCCATCTACGTCACCGGCACCGTCATCGGCGGGTTCACGGGCCGCATCGTCTCCGGCCTCGTGGCCACCCACTGGAACTGGCGCTGGGCCTTCGCCGCCACCGGGGCCATGGTGGGCCTGTCCACCCTGGTGCTGCAGTCCTGGCTCCCCCGGGAACGGCGCTTCGCCGGCCCCGCCCGGGGCCAGTCCCTGGCCTCCGGCGCCGCCGGGCACCTGCGCAATCCGCCCCTGGTGGCCACCTTCGCCGTGGGCTTCGGCGTCCTGTTCTCCCTGGTGGCCACCTTCACCTACGTGACCTTCCACCTGGCCGGCGCCCCCTTCCACCTGAGCCCCATGGCCATCAGCCTCCTCTTCTGCACCTACCTCTTCGGCGCCGCCGTCACCCCCCCCTGCGGCCACATCATCGACCGCTACGGCCAGCGCGCCGCCCTGGCCCTGGCCATGGGCACCGGCGTGGCCGGAATGCTCCTCACCCTCCTCCCCAGCCTCTGGGCGGTCATCGCGGGCCTGGCGCTGTGCTGCTCCGGCGTCTTCGTGGCCCAGGCCGCCAGCACCAGCTTCATCGGCATGATCGCCGGCACCCACAAGGCCCTGGCCGTGGGCCTTTACGTCACCTGCTACTACATCGGCGGCAGCGCCGGCGCCGAACTGCCCGGATTCCTGTGGCGCTTCGGCGGATGGCCCTCCTGCGTGGCCCTGGTGATCCTGGTGCAGCTGCTCACCATCGCGGTGACGCGGGTGTTCTGGGACGTGCGCACAGGCGGGCGGCTGGAGGCCTACCCCATGGAGGGCTGAGGGCACGGGAGGGAACCCGGCCTGTTCCGCGCCCCCGTCGGGGGTCGCCCCGGGAAGCACCTTCCTAAGGGCCCACCAGCTTCAAGCCCACCACCCCGGCCAGGACCACACCCAGGAAGAAGAGCCGCCCGAAGCCCGCCGGTTCTCCGAACAGGAGGATTCCCCCCACGGCCACCCCCACCGCCCCCAGTCCCGTCCATACGGCATAGGCCGTGCCTGCAGGAATTCCCCGCATGGAAAGGGAGAGCAGGGCCATGTTCACGAGGGCGAGCAGGACCGAACCCACCACCAGCAAGGGGTCCGGTCGTTGCTGGATGAACTTCAGGGAAAGGGCCCAGGCGATCTCCAGCACCACCGCCACGGCCAGGAGAAGCCAGCCGATGGTCATGGCTGGCCGAGGGCGCGGAGCGCCGCCAGGGCCTCCTCCGCCCTTTCCACGGGCACGAAGAGGTGATCGTGGCGGGCGCCGGCCATGACGTTGCAACTGATCCCCGCCGCCGTGAGCGCGCCGGCCACAGCGGCGGTGAGCCCCACGGCCTGGAGGTCGGAGGTCACGGTGAGGGTGATCCAGGCCGCCCGGAAAAGGATGGGCAGGCCCGCCGCCAACGCCTGCCTCTCCTCCACGATGAGCGTCAGCCCCTCCTTTTCCCGGAAGGTGGCGATGGCATCCACCGGAGGTGCGGAGCCGTGGACCAAGGTGTAGACGTAAACCCCGTCGTGGCGTTCGGGGTCCAGGGAAGACAGCAGGGTCGCGAGGTCGTGAACGGGGTGTTCCATGCCCAAGGGTGCCATGGGGCAGGCAGAGGTTCCAGGCCGTGGCCATGGCGTCATGGGCGGCATACCGGTTGGCGGAGCCTGGGCAACAAGGATTGGATTTTATTACTTTTCACTTCGAGTTCCCGGGTTTGACACCACCTGGTTCACCACCTTTTGCACCGGTTCGCGAATCAACGCCAGCAGCGGCTCGGGATAGAATCCGATCCAGAAGGCCGCCATCAGGAGGGGAAGGAAGCAGACCCGTTCCCGGGCGGTCAGGTCCTCCAGGGTCGCGTTGGCACCCTCCACGGGACCGAACAGCACCCGTTGGGTGGCCCAGAGCAGGTAGGCTGCCCCGAATACGATGCCCGCCACGCCGACCACCCCCGCCCAGGGGTGGACCTGGAAGACCCCCACCAGAATGGCGAATTCACCCACAAAGCCGTTCAAGCCCGGCAGCCCGATGCTGCCCATGACCATGATCAGGAACACCGTGGCGAAGACAGGCATGGGTCGGGCCAGGCCGCCGAAGTGGGCAATGAGGCGCGTGTGCCGCCGGTCATGGAGGGCGCCCACCAGCAGGAAAAGGGCCGACGTGGTCAGCCCATGGTTGACCATCTGGAGAACCCCTCCCGCCATCCCATTGGGATTCAAGGCCAGCAACCCCGCGGCGCAAAGCCCCAGGTGACTGATGGAGGAATAGGCCACCAGCGCTTTCAGATCCTTTTGGATCATCGCGACCAGGGCTCCGTACACGACCCCCGCCATGGCGAGGCCCAGGAACCACGGCAGCAGCGTCAAGGTGGCTGCGGAACAGATGGGGATCAGGAAACGCAGGATTCCGTATGTCCCCATTTTAAGGAGCACCCCCGCGAGAATGACCGATCCCGCCACCGGTGCCTCCACGTGGGCATCCGGGAGCCAGGTGTGGAGGGGCAGCAGAGGCACCTTCACCGCGAAGGCCACGAACCAGGCCAAGGCCAGCAGCGTCTGGAAGTCCCCGCTCTGCTCCGCGATGACGCCCGCCATGGCGTGGAAGGAGGCCAGGGAGAAGTCCCACCGGCCCGTGGCCTCGAACTGCAGGAAATACACGGCCAGGAGCCCCAGGAGAAGGAGCTTCGAGCCCACCAGGGTGTACATGAACATCTTGAAGGCCGCGTAGAGCCGCCGGGGCCCCCCCCAGATTCCGATGAGGCAGTACATGGGCACCAGCATCAGTTCCCAGAAGACATAGAACAGGAACGCATCCTGGGCGATGAACACCCCCAGCATGCAGGACTGGAGGAGGAGGAACCAGACGTAGAATTCCTTGTGCCGCTCCCGGAGGGAGGCGGGCGAGATCCCCACCGCGATGCACCCCAGGAGGGTGGTGAGCAGGACGAGCAGGAGGCTGATGCCATCCGCGCCGACGCTGAACCTGACCCCGAACCTGGGAATCCACTCCAGCACCGTGACCCACTGGGGCTCCGCCGAGGTCCGGTCCAGGCCGGCCCACAGGGGCAGGCAGAGCAGAACGTCCAGCAGGGTCACCGCCAAAGCCCCCCGTTCGAAGGCTTTGCTCCGCCCCCTCGGAACGACGGCGAGGACCAGGCCACCGAGCAAAGGGAGAACCGCCACCGCCAGCAGCGGGTTTTCAAACCAGGACACCATCGGGCCGCCCCCTTCCAACCCCCTGGGGATGGCTCAATCGCCAACGAGGTTACAATGGTTCCCAGAGCCCCGGTCCAACCCGGGGCGGCCAGGCAGAAAACGACCGTGAAGGTGCTGCTGGTTCCATTTCCGATCGCCCCGGCGATCAGCACCCCGAGGAGGTTTTCGTGCCCAGCGTGTTCTCAAGTCCGTTCTGGTCCAATCTGTTCTCGTCGGACCTGGCCATCGATCTGGGCACGGCCTCGGTGCTGGTGCAGACCCGGCAGGCCGGACGGGTCGTCATCTATGAACCGTCTATTGTCGCCCTCAACGCCCGCACCAAGGAGGTGGAGGCGGTGGGGGACGAGGCCAAGCAGCTCCTGGGCCGCACGCCCCAGGGGGTGTACACCGTCCGGCCCCTGCGGGACGGGATGATCTACGAAGTGGACGCCGCGGAGAAGATGCTGGGCGCGTTCATCCACAAGGCCCGGCCCCACCGGTCCTGGTCCCGGACCCGCATCGTCGTGAGCATCCCTCCCATGGCCCACCAGGTCGCCCGGCGCGCCATGAGGCAGGTGTGCTACGACGCCAAGGCCAGCGAAGTCTTCCTGGTGGACCAGACCATGGTGGCCGCCATGGGCGCCGGGATCCCCATCAACGAGAAGCGCGGGTGCATGATCGTCGATATCGGCGGCGGCACCACGGACGTGGCGGTCATCTCCTTCAACGGCAAGGTCTTCGCGGATTCCATCGGCATCGCGGGCGACGAGATGGACGAGGCCATCCACCGGTACATCCTGGAAAAATACAACCTGCTCATCTCCCCCACGGCCGCCGAGCAGGTGAAGTGGGGCCTCGGCTCGGCCTACCCCACCCCCACCGACCGCACCCTCACCATCGCGGGCCAGGACCAGTTCGAGGGCCTGCCCAGGACCCTCACCCTCACCGAGGCGGAGATCCGGGAGGCCCTGGCGGAACCCGTCTCCGCCATCCTCGGCCTGGTGCGGAAGGCCCTCAACGACACCCCCCCCCAGCTAGCGGCCGACCTGGTGGACCGGGGCATCTGCCTCACGGGCGGCGGCTCCAAGATCCAGGGCCTGGACCTGCGCATCAGCAAGGAGACCCACCTGCCATGCTACCGGGCGGAGAACCCCGAGACGGCCGTGGTGCGGGGCACCGCCATGCTCCTGCAGGACATCCCCTTTCTGAGGCGGATCCAGATCCGGGACTGATACACTGGAAGGGTCCAATTCCTAGCAGGCGTGGAGGAGCGGACGCCCTGGCCGGCTCATGGGCCAACGACGATGGGATGCCCCCCCGGGCCCCCGCTCCATAGGGAGGAACGCCAGCGATGGCCAGGATCATGGTGGTCGACGACAACCCCACGGCGAGCCTCTTCGTGGCCAACAGCCTCCGGCCCCTGGGGCACGAGGTGGAGGTGGTGGAACCCACCTGCCTGTTCGCGGTGTTCCAGGCCCTCCACGGGAACCCGCCGGACCTCCTGATCACGGAGCTGGTCATGCCCTCCTGCCCGGGCCTGACCCTCCTGCGCTTCTGCCTGGAGGACGCCCACCTGGCCAAGGTGAAGATCATCGTCCTGACCCGCGCCGGCGACCGGGACCTGGGCACCTTCCTCCAGCAGTGCGGGAACGTCCACTACCTCCCCAAGCCCGTCTCCCCCACGGCCCTGGCCCAGGACGCCACCGCGTTCCTGGAGGGCAGGCTGAAGCTGAACCACGGCTGGGACCTGGCCTGCCAGGGGGTCGTGGCCGTCGTCGACGACAGCCGCATGGCCCGCGCCTACCACGCCACCTGCCTGCGCAAGTTCGGCTTCCGCCCCGTGGAGGTGGACCCCGCGGAGCTCTACGCCACCAAGCGCACCCTGGAGGAGCTGAAGCCCGATCTCGTCCTCCTGGACTACGTGATGCCCGCCTTCACCGGCGAGGCCCTCCTGCGCGCCATCCGCGCCACGCCGGCCCTGGAGGACACCCCGGTCCTCGTCGTGACCAGCCTCCAGGAACCCGAGCTCGAGGACCGCCTGGCCAGCTTCGGCGGCGTGGGCATCGCCAACAAGCCCCTGTCCGTGGAGGGGCTGCAGTCCCGCGTCCTGGAGAGCCTGGGCCTGCAAACGGCCTAGTCAAAGGCTGATCCCCTTCATCCCCTTCATCCGATTTCATCCTTGTTCCCGCAGGGCCGGCGATGAGGTGGGGCGGCGCGTGGTCGATCCGCGTGCGCCGACCCATCCCTGCTCTGGCCCTGCGGGAACAGGGATGAAAATGGGATGGACAGGATGAAGGCGATCAGGACAGCGTCGCCAGGTCCTCCGGCACGAAGCCGCGCAGTTCCTGGAGCTTCCCTTCGCGGATCTTCCTCGCCCACTGGGCGTCCGAAATCAGCACCCGCCCCACGGCGATCAGGTCGAACTCCTCCCGCTCCATCCGGGCGTTCAGGCTGCCCAGGGCCGCCGCGGCCGAACCGGCGCCCCGGAAGGCCCCGAAGAAGTCCGAGTCCAGCCCCACCGAGCCGACGCTGATGGTCGCCGCACCGGTGAGCTTCTTCGCCCAGCCGGCGAAATTGAGGCCCTCGGCCCCGTCGATCTCCGGGAACTCCGGCTCCCAGAAGCGGCGCTGGGAGCAGTGCAGGACATCCACCCCGGCCTCCACCAGGGGGGCCAGCCAATCCGTCATCTCCTGCGGGGAGGTCGCCAGGCGTGCGCTGTAGTCCTGCTGCTTCCACTGGCTGACGCGCAGGATCAGGGGGAAGTCGGGCCCGATGGCGGCGCGGACCGCGCGCACGACCTCGGCCGCGAAGCGGGAACGCTCGCGGATCGTCGCGCCGCCGAAGGCGTCCGTGCGCGCATTGGTGCCGGGCCAGAAGAACTGGTCGATCAGGTAGCCGTGGGCTCCGTGCAGTTCCACCGTGTCGAACCCCAGCCGTTTGGCATCCTTGGCCGCCTGCGCGAAGGCCGCGATGGTGTCGGCGATGTCCTCCTGGGTCATCGCGACCCCGTGGGGGGCCCCGGGCCCCACCAGCCCCGAGGGGCTTTCGGCGGGACCGCCGGGCTCCCAGCCCTTGTGCCCCTTGGCCACCGGGATGGCGCCGGTATGCCAGAGCTGCGGGCCGATATGGCCGCCGGCGCCATGGACCGCCCCGGCCACCTCCGCCCACCCCGCCAGGGCGGCCTCGCCGTGGAAGAAGGGAACATCCGGAATATTGCGCGAGGCCGGCCGTTGGACCACGGTGCCCTCGGTGAGGATCAGTCCGACGCCGCCTTCGGCGCGCCGGCGGTAGTACGCCGCCTGGGCCGCCCCCGGGATGCCGCCCGGCGCCATGCTCCGGGTCATCGGCGCCATGACGATGCGGTTGGAAAGGGTCAGGCCTTTCACCGTGAAGGGCGTGAACAGGATATCGTCCGTCATGATTTCTCCTTGGGGGGCGAGGGGTGGCCGTTCGGGTGCTGCTACCGAACCGATATGAACTATCCCATCCATCCCGAAGAATGTCACTACCAAATTGATATCGACACCGAAAATGGGGACCGGGGCCGGCGCGGAGGAACAACCGACGGGTGCCATTCCAGGGTCCGCTGCGCCAGAATGGATAACCCGCAGGAGCACCGTTCGTGATCGAACCCGGAAACGCGCCATCCCTCCCCCCTCCCCTTCCCGGGGAACCCCCGGCGGCCGCACCCGCGTCCCCGGCCGGGCCGGGCGCCGTACGCCAGTTCAAGGAACTGCTCGACATGATCAAGTTCGAGCACACGGTCTTCGCCCTGCCCTTCGCCCTCCTGGGCGGCCTGGCCACCTACCGGGGCACACCGCCCCTGGAAAAGGTCCTGCTCATCCTCCTGGCCATGGTGGGCGCGCGCACGGCCGCCATGACCTTCAATCGTCTGGCGGACGAGGACCTGGACGCGGAGAACCCCCGCACCGCCTCCCGGGCCCTGCCCGCCGGGCGGGTGACCCGGGCCGGGGCCTACGCCCTGCTGGGCACCGCCATCATCGTCCTGTGCCTCGCCGCCGGCAAGCTCGGTCCCCTGCCCTGGAAGCTGGTGCCCGTGGCCCTGGTCATCACCCTGGGCTACTCCTTCTGCAAGCGGTTCACGGCCTTCGCCCACGTGATCCTGGGCCTGAGCCTGGCCGGCGCGCCCCTGGGGGCCTGGATCGCCGTGAACGGGTCGGTGGACGAGCCGGTGATCTACCTGGCCCTGGGCGTCCTCACCTGGACGGCGGGCTTCGATATCATCTACGCCCTCCAGGACCTGGATTTCGACAAGGACCGGGGCCTCCATTCCGTGCCCAGCCGTCTGGGCCCGGGCACCTCCCTGGCCCTTTCCCGGCTCCTGCACCTGGCGGCCATGGCTTCCTGGGCCGTTTTCAATGTCCGCATGGAGGCCCATGTGCTGCCCTGGCTGGGCTGGTGCCTCGTGGGCGGCATCCTCCTGCGCGAGCAGTGGGTGGTGCGCGGGGCGCGCCTGGATCGCATCGACCACGCATTCTTCACACTCAACAGTCTGGTGGGCCTGATCTTTTTCACGGGCTACGCCGCGGAGTGGTTTGTCGGGCGGGCGATGCCCTGAGGCCCCGGGGAAACCGCGCTCGACACGACCCGGAAAGCCAAGTAGGGTAAAGATCTATGATGAAAAAGACCGTCCAGCGAAGAGGTCTGAGACTGAGTCGGCCCGATTCGGAGCAGTTCCTGACGGTCATGTTCGTCTTCGCCCACCGGACCTTCCGCTGGTCCCTGGAGCGCCGCATCCTGGTGCGCATCCTGGCCACCGTGGCCGCCATCTGGACCGTGGCCATGATCGGGGCCTCGTACGGCCTCTGGGCCACCAAGAAGCTCATGAGCTTCACCCAGCTGCAGCGGGAGACCTACACCCAGAAGGAGCAGTTGCGGGAAAGCCTCAACCAGGCCCAGGTCCTGGACGAGGAGGTCACCAGCCTGCGCAAGCAGATGTCGGATCTCCTGAAGCTCCTGGATCCCAAGAACCCCACCCCCGCCATCCAGCCCGCCCCCGGAGCCCTTTCCAAGGACGCCCCCAGCCCCCAGAAGCTGAGCGAGCTCCGCAACGACCTGGAACGCACCTACGCCCAGGCCCGGCTCCTGCGGGCCCGCATGGACCCCATCATCGACCGCTGGAACCACACGCCCTCCATCCCTCCCACCGCCGGCTACCTCAGCTCCGGGTTCGGCATCCGCCTGAGCCCCTTCTCCCGGGTCAACGAACAGGGCGACGGGCTCCTGGGCTACCATTCGGGTTTCGACATCACCAATTCCGAAGGCACCCCCATCCAGGCCACGGCCGACGGCGAGGTGGTGGAGGCGGGCTGGATGGACCGCTACGGCAACGGCGTGGTCATCGCCCATTCCGACCGGGTCGAGACGCTCTACGCCCACATGAGCCGCGTGCGGGTGAAAAGGGGACAGAAGGTGTCCCGGGGCGATATCCTTGGGGACATGGGACGCACCGGCAACGCCACCGGCGTCCACCTGCACTACGAAGTGAGGCTCAACGGCAGGCCCGTGAATCCCCAGCCCTACATGCGCCTCCAGCGCGAATGGCTCAAGGGTCTGCGCTAAAGAGGAGAGTTCCCCATGTTCAGCGAAAAGAAGCGCCCCGAACCCTCCCAGGCCGTCCACACCCTTCTCGGCAAGGGCACCCTCTGGAAGGGCGAAGTGGTGGCCGGCCAGAACAACCTGCGCATCGAAGGCACCGTGGAAGGCACCATCACCAGCGAAGGCGAAGTGACCATCGCCCCCAGCGGCATGGTGCGCGGCACCATCCTGGCCAAGCACCTCATCGTCACCGGCAAGGTGGAGGGCATCTTCCGGATCGTCGAGTGCCTGGAGATCCACGGCACCGGCTGCGTGGAGGGCGAAGTGGAGCTGGGCTCCCTGGTGGTGGACGAGGGCGGCACCCTCCAGGGCACCTGCACCCGCCGGGGCGTCGCCCGGTCCACGAACGGCCAGGCCGCCCCCGAGCCCGCCCCCGCCCACGCCGCTCCGGCGGCCCTTCCTCCCCCCGGCCCCGGCCGCAACCTCGAGCCCATCGCGGAGCGCCACCCCTTCCCCGCCGCCAACGGCGCCACCGCCCCGGACCCCTTCGCCAAGGCCTTCGAGAACAAGACCAAGGCCTGAACCCGGCCCCGCACCCAAGGAAAAGCCCCCGTCCCCGGGGGCTTTTCCTTGGGTGGCCAGGCGGTTCAGCGCTTGGCGCCGCTGAGGTTCGCCCCGTGGAGGTTGGTCTCGGTGAGATCGGTCTCCCGCAGATCCGCGCCGCCCAGGTGGGCGCCGCTGAGCTTGGCCTGGGAGAGGTTGGCCCGCACCAGGTTGGCCCCGCTGAGGTTGGTCCACACCAGATTGGCGCCGCTCAGGTTGGCGCCGCTCAGATTGGCGCCGTCCATGGCCGCGTCGATGAGGTTGCAGAAGCGCAGGTCCGCGTTGGACAGGTTGGTGCCGCTGAGGTTGGCGCCGCTGAGGTTGGCCCGGTCCAGATAGGCGTCCCGCAGCACCGTCTCCCGCAGGTCCGCGCTGGCCAGGTTCGCGCCGTCCAGGTTGGCGCCCTTGAGGTTGGTGCCCACCAGGGTGGTCTTACGGAGATCCACCCCGCGCAGGTCCGCCCACACCATGGAGGCGTTGGACAGATTGGCGTTGTTCAGGTTGGCCTCATTGAGATTGGCCTGGTAGAGGTCGGCCCCCGTGAGGTTGGCGCTGGTGAGGTTGGCATTGCTGAGGTTGGTGCGGTATTCACCCCAGGATTCCGTGGGCAGGGAGGCCAGCTTGGCGCCTTCCAGGTTGGCCCGCTCGAAATCCACGCCCAGGAGGTTGGCCCCGCTGAAATCCGCCTGGGAGAGGTCCGCATCGGCCATGTTGGCGCCGCTGAGGATGGTGCCGATGGCGTGGGCGCCCCGGAGGACCGCGCCGTTGAGGTTCACGGAAGCCAGCTTGGCGCCGTCCAGGATGGCGTCGGTGAGGTCGGCGCCCTTGAGGTCGAAGCCGCTGAGGTCCACGCCGCTGAGGTTGACGCCCTTGAGGATGGCCCGGTCCAGTTGGGCGTCCTTGAGGTTGGCCCAGCCCAGGTTCGCGCCGTTCAGGTTCGCGCTGAGGATGACGCCCTGCAGATCGGTGGTGCTGAGGTTGGCGGTGGTGAGGTCGGCGCCGCAGAGGTTCGCGCTGCGCAGGTCGTCCCCGTGGAGATCCGCCCCCGTGAGGTTGGTGCCGCCCAGCTGGGTCTCCTCCAGGTTCGCCCCCACCAGCACGGCGCCGGTCATGTTGGCCCCTTCGAGGTTGGCCGCGGAGAGGTCCGCGCCCGAAAGGTCCGCCCTGCGCAGGTCCCGCTCGCCCAGGTTCACGCGGCGGAGCTTGGCGCCCACCAGGATGGCCTCGCAGAGCACCGCGCCCTCCAGCATGGCGCCGCTGAGGCTGGCGCCCGTGAGGTTGGCGCCGGTGAGGTTGGCCCCCACGAAACTGATCTCCCGCAGGTCGGCCCCGTTGAGGTCCGCGCCGTGGCAGTCCGCGCCGCTGAGCACCGCGCCGGCCAGGAGCGCCGAGGAGAGGTTGGCCCGCACCAGGAGCGAGCCCGTGAGGTTCGCGCCGGAGAGGTCGGCCCCGTGCAGGTCCGCGTCGCTGAGCACCGCGCCTTCCATGGTGGCGTGGCGCAGCACCGCCGCGCTGAGGTTCGCGCCGGAGAGGTTGCCCTGGTTGAGGTTGATCCCCCGCAGATTGGTGCCGGAGAGATCCGCGCCGCTGAGGTTGGCGCCCGTGAGGTCGGGGATGTCGCCCTTGTCGTACTGCAGGATGTCCAGGAAGCGCAGCACGGCCCCCGACAGGTTCGACCCGCCCAGGTTCGCGCCCCGCAGGTTGGCCCGGCTCAGGTCCGCCTTGCCCAGGTCGGCCGTGGTGAGGTTGGCCAGGTGGAGGTCGGCGTCCGTGAGGTTCGCCCCCGAGAGGTTGGCCCGCACCAGGCTCGCCCCGCCCAGCACCGCCGCCGTGAGGTCCGCGCCCACCAGCATGGCCCCGTTGAGGGAAGCCCCCAGCAGCGCGCAGCGGGAGAGGTTCGCCCCCTCCAGGTTGGCCCCGTCCAGCACCGTCTGGCGCAGATCCGCGCCGCTGAGGTCGGCCCCGCGCAGGTCCTTGCCGCTGAGGTCCACCCCGCTGAAATTCACCCCGGCCAGCACCGCGCCCGTGAGCACCGCCCCGCGCATGTTGGGGATGGTCGTGGCGTCGTACTGGTGCACGTCGAAGAAGCTCAGGTCGCACTTCGTGAGGTTCGCGCCGCTGAGGTTAACGCCCTTGAGCTGGGCACGGCTGAGGTTGGCGCCCTCGAGATCCGCCTCGTCCAGGTTGGCCAGGCGCAGGTCCGCCCCCGCCATGTCCGCGCCGCGCAGGATGGCCGAGTTCAACACCGTCCCCGCCAGGTTGGCCTCCGAAAGGTTGGCCCCCGACAGGTCGAACCCGCGCAAGTCCAGGCCGCTGAGGTCGGTACGCTGGAAGCTTTTCCCCGACTTGAGGATGAAAACCACTTCCTTACGTGTCAGCTCGCTCATTGAACTTCCTTTGCAGCATTGGGTTTTCTTCAAACGTGGAACAAGCCGACGATGTTCGCCATCACTACGTTTCCGCTGTTTCTGACTTGATTGTGGCCTAGATGGGCCCCCTCGGGCGACCCATTTCGAAGATCCCGACCACGGCAAATGCCAAAGTGGGCATGGCTTTGATCGGGATTGACGGATCTCCAGTCTACTCCCTGGTCCTTAATGCCCACAACCAAGATTTGCCAAGCCGCCAAACCCCGGAATCCCCCCATCGGCGCCCAAAAAACCCTTTCGGCACAAGCCTTCCAGCGACCTCCTCCCAACAGCCCATCCCCACCCCATCCCTTCCGCCCCAGGATTTAGGGTGGAAATTCCCAAAGAACCCGATACACTGGAAAGCCACCGCGGTCCCGTAGCTCAGCTGGATAGAGCATCAGACTACGAATCTGAGGGTCGGGCGTTCGAATCGCTCCGGGACCACCACTCAATACAACACTTACGGCCATCCAACAGGGTGGCCGTTTTGCTGCATGACGCCCGTGGGACGCTGCCGGGTCAAAGGCAGAGAATCGGGAATTGTGGCAGCAGCCTGTGCGCTCCATCCCCAGGGGTGTGTGGGCCGTCTGGTTGAGAATTCCTTCCAGGTCGCGGGAATGCCAAGGTTCAAGCGCGGAGCCCTTGCCAAAGTGATACTAAAGTACCAATACTAGCCGTGGAGGCCCGCCATGTTGCCCGCGCTGAAGCCCGTCACCGAGATCAAGCGCCATGCCACCGAGATCATCGACCAGCTCCGCGTCGATCGCGTGCCGGTGCTCATCACGGAGCACGGCAGGGAGGCCGCCGTCATGCTGGATGTGGCGACCTACAAGGGTATGCTCCATCGGCTCGAACTGCTGGAGATCATCTCCAAGGGCGAACAGGCCTTCACGGAAGGGCGGGTGAGTTCCCATGCGGATGTGAAGGCCCGGATGGCGAAGCGATGGGCCTGAAACCCCTCGGGATTCGCTGGTCGGATCCCGCGGAACGGGACCTCGACGCGCTGTTGTCCTGCATCGCCTTCGAGAACCCGGAAGCCGCCCGGAGCCTCTTCGCCAGAGTCATGGAGGCCGTTGAAAATGCAGCCGCCTTTCCTGAGAGGGCCCGCTTCATCCCGGAACTGGGGAAGACGTACCGGGAACTCCTCAGCGTTCGCCCGTTCCGGGTGATCTACCGGATCGCCGGGAAGGATCTGGGGGTCATCGGCGTAATGCGAACGGAGCCGGATTTCGAACCCGAAAGATTTATCGACCTCTAGGCCTGTTTCCTCATTTCCGGAAGGATGAACGTGGGCTTGCCTTCAACAGCGGCAGCGGATCCAAGGCCTTTCCCGGGAACCGGTAGATCCCGTAATGCAAATGGGGGGGCGTTCTCCGGGCATTGCCTGAATCGCCCACGGTGCCCAGGGCGTAGCCTTCCGGAACCCGCTGCCCTACCTTGACCTTCCCGTAGGCTTCGAGGTGAGCGAAGTAGTGCCAACGCGGGCCGGGGCCCAGGACCGTCACGGTGCGTCCCCCCAGGCTGTTCTCGCCGACCGAGATCACCACGCCCTTCGTGGGACTCAGGACGGGGGTGTTCCGGGGGGCGAAGAGGTCCACCCCCTCATGGCGCCTTCCCCCGCTACGGGGAGCCCCAAAGGTGCTTGCCACCTGGGAAGGGTGAAGGCCCGGCACGAGCATGGGGAGTCGCACGGGGGCGTCCTGGAAGCAGAGGGGAAGGCCCCGGACCGCGACCTTCCCCCATGGGGTGGCGACGCAGGCGATGGGCAACGCGACAAGGAGGAGGAAGCTCTTGCGCATGGGAAGGCCCGCCTCAGCCCCGGTCCTTCGGCACGAGCGGGGAACCCGCGGGCTCCGGGGAGCGCCGCCAATCCCTGCGGCGGGTGCCCAGCATCAGTCCCCCGAGGAGGGCGAAGAGCAGCACGGAGCCCAGCAGCAGGGCATTGTCCTCCGACGCGAGAAGGCCGTATAGGACGGCGTAGAGAAGGGCGAGTCCCCCGGTGAACAGCAGACCCTCGCTTCGGCTCCGCAGGGCTCCCGTCAGGTAGGTTCCCAGCAGGGCCAGATTGCTGGCCGTGGCGACCGCGTAGGCCCACGGGAAACCCAGGTGCTCCGAGAGGCTGAGCAGGAGCAGGAAGAAGATGGCCAGGGCGGCGCCCACCAGGAGGTACTGCACCGGGTGGATGGGCAGGGCCCGCAGGGCTTCGCGCAGCAGGAAGGCTCCGAAGGTCAGCATCACGAACAGGAAACCGTATTTCACGGCCCGTTCGGATTGGAGGTAGATGTTCACGGGGTCGATGAAGGCCACACCGAAATGCTGGGCCTTGGCATCCGCCCCGCCCCGGAGGAGGGTGTCCAGATCCCGGCTCAGGCTGGGAATCCTCCACTGGGCCGAGAAACCGTCCTTCGACCAGGCTCGTTCCACCGGTGCGAACCCGCCCTCGAAACTCGGAGCGGGCCAGGCCCCCTTCAGGCTCACGCGGGTCTCCTCGGCCACGGGTGCGAGTTGGAGACTGCGCGTACCCATCAGCTCGAGGTTCATTTCAAACGTGAAGGCGCTCCCATGCGCCAGATCGAGGTCCGGCAGAAGCGCATGGATGCCCGTGGCGGGAAGGGTCCGTCGGGTCCCGGGCAGGAAGGGGTAGGTGCGGCCCTCCATTTGCAGCGTCATGCGGTTCAGGATGCCCCTGGGATCGGTGATCCCCATGGCCAGGTAGGGCACGCCATAGCGGAGGTTCCGCCCCGCGGGCATTCCGGCCTGACCCTCCAGGGAAAAGCAACCCTTGAGGGGGCCCGTCACCCGGTAGACCTGGGTCTTGTAGAGGCCCCGCCGGCGGGCATCGATCTGCACGCGGCCTTCCATTTCCAGCTCACGGGGCACGAGGCAGCGTTCCTGCTGGATCTCCTCCCACACGTCCTGCCATTCACCCGTTTTCTCGTTCTTCTTGGTCCGCTTCACTTCCGATGTGTAGGGAATCACCAGGAAAGGGCCCATGAGGGTCTGGGGGGCCGCCGTGAGGCGCGCCACCTGGGCCTCCGTTTCCACCTGGCGCTGGTTGCGGCCTTCCACGAGCCCTTGGGTCATCGTCAGCGGAATGAGCATGAGCAGGCCAAGGCCGAGAACGGCAAGGGGCTTCAACGGAAACGGGATTCGCACGGTCACCTCCAGGGTTGATGCCTGGAGGTTGAGGCGTCCCTGTGAAGGGACGGTGAGGCCCCGTGAAGCGGAGGTGGGTCAAAGGGGCAGGTGAAGCCGGGCCACCGCCCCGCCTTCGGGGTGATTGTCCAGGGTGACCTGGCCTCCGTGGAGGAGCACGATTTCCCTCACGATACAGAGTCCGAGACCGGTCCCTTTGGATTTCCCGTCGGGACGGGGAAGGGAGAAGAACGGGGTGAAGACCTTCTCCCGGGCGAAGTCGGGCAGGCCGGGGCCCCGGTCCCGCACGCTCACGTGCAGGGCCCTGCCTTCGGGCCTCAGCGCGACCTGAACGGCGGTCCCTGTGGGGGCGAAGGAGAGGGCATTGTCCAGGAGATTGCCCACGGCCTGTTCCAGCAGGAAGGCTTCGCCGGTCACGGGGCCACCCGCTTCCCCTTCCAGGACGCAGGTCACGCCGCGCTGTGCCGCCTGGGGTTCGCGGGTGGCCAGGACCTTCACCACCAGGGCCCTGAAATCCAGGGGGCCGGGGTTCTTCAAGGCCTGGCGGTTCTGGAGGTCGGCGATGGACAGCATCCGGTCCACCAGATCCCGCATGCGCTGCTCCTGCTCGAGGATGTTGACCGTGAAGCGTTCCCGGTCCTCGTCCGGCAAGGGTTCCCGGAGCAACTCCGCCGCCCCGCGGATGGCTGACAGCGGGCTCTTCATTTCATGGGTGAGGTTCTGGACGTAGCGTTCCACGTACTCCCGCCCATCGAGCCGAGCCCGCATGGCCTCCAGGGCCGCTCCCAGTTCCCGCAATTCGGGGGCCCCCAGGGCGGGCAGCGGGGTGCGTCCATCCGTGCCCACGCTGCGGGCATAGGTCCGCAGTTTGGCCACATCCCGGGTCAGCCACCACGTCAGGAGCAGCCCGATCAAGAGCGACGTCCCGACCAGCACGGCACCGGCATTCCGGATATGGTGCTCGCTTCGTCTCGCGAAGGGCTGGACGCTGGCCGTGGGGGCGATGACCGTGAGCACCCCGATGAGCCGGCCTTCCCATTTCACGGGGGCGGCCACATACATGGAGGACGAGCGCGCATCGCCGGAATCCAGGCGGGAAGCCCGCACGCCATACTGGCCGCGAAGGGTCATCATCACGTCGTTCCAGCGGGAGTAGTCCCTTCCCACCGCTTCCCCTTCGCTGTCATAGCGCACGATGCCTTGGCCGTCGGTGACATAGAGCCGCAGATCCGTCTGTTCCTTCACCATCCCCCAGATGGAGGCCTTCACGTCCCGGGCCCTGTAGCGGGCGAAGGCTTCCGCCAGCCGGCCCTCCTGGAGGGTGTTCCGGGCAAGGTCCTCCGCGGCCAATTCCGCCAGCAGATTCGCCGTATCCACCAGGGCCACTTCCATGCCCTGGCGGACCCCGGGCTTCACCTCCTTCGAGAAGGTGGACAGCACGAAGTACGCCGCGAGCCCCACGATCAGGAATACACCCAGGAGGAGGCGGATGCCGAGCTTCATGCCGGGTCCACGCTGTACCCCACCCCCCGGTGGGTCTGGATGGGGTCCGCCTCCGGGGCCACGGCCCGGATCTTGGCGCGAAGGGTCTTGATGTGGGTGTCCACCGTGCGGTCCTGGCTGTCCTCGGAACCCGCCCACACCGATTCCATCAGCTCCACCCGGGTGAAAATGCGCCCGGGATGGGCCAGCAGGGTGCGCAGAAGGTCGTGCTCGAAGCGGGTGAGGTCCAGGAGACGGCCTCCGTAGGCAATGCGCCGTGCCGCCCCTTCCACCTGGAACCCCTTCGGCGTGGAGACCGGGCGCGTGCGCCGAAGGATCGTGCGCACCCGGGCCGCCACCTCCCGGGGACTGAACGGCTTGGTGACGTAGTCGTCGGCCCCGATCTCCAGCCCTACGATGCGGTCCACCTCATCCCCCCGGGCGGTGAGGAAGAGGATGGGCACTTCGGAAAAGGTGCGGAGAGAACGGCAGACCTCGAACCCGGAGAGATCCGGGAGCCCCACGTCGAGGATCACCAGGGCGGGCTCCGAGGCCCGGACGGCCTCGATGCCCTTCCCCCCCAGGTCGCACCAGACCGGTTCGAACCCTTCGGTGCGCAAGGCATAAATGAGCGTGTCCGCGATGGCGCGCTCGTCCTCCACGATCAGGATCCTTCCGGGCATAGGAGGAACGGTACCAGGGGCAGGACCCGTTTGCCATGTGCAGATTGGGATTCGGCTTGATTTCGGGTCCGTCCGGGGCTTGAATGGGGGCCACATCCCACCGATCGAGAGCATGGCGCCCTCCCCCTGTTGAAAGGAGTTTCCGTGAAACGGCATATCCTTCTTCCCGCCGCCCTCCTGGCCTTCGCTCCCGCCTTCGCCAAGCCCGATGTGCCCGGCTCCAAGGACCATCCGCTGCTCACCCGCATGCAGAACATGGGCATCGTGGTCTACGCGACCAACCCCTTCCAGCGCTATGAATTCCGGACGGGCAAGGGCCGGGGCGCCACCACGCCGGTGGAGGGGAAGTACTACCAGATCCGCTACAAGATGGCCGACGGGCCCGCGGCGCCCACGCCCATCGCCATCATCCGGAACCACCAAGCGGCGCTCCAGAAGGTGGGCGGCACCGTCCTTTTCGAGGACAACCGCTACACCACCCTGAAGGTCGCCAAGGGCGGCCTGGAGACCTGGGTCGAAGTGGATACCGCCTGGGGCCGCGGCTACCAGCTCACCATCATCGAGAAGGGCGCGATGGCCCAGGAGGTCGTGGCCGACGCCGCCGCCATGAAGGGCGATCTGAAGTCCACCGGGCACGTGGCCCTCTACGGCATCTACTTCGATACCAACAAGAGCGACGTGAAGGCCGAATCCAGGGCCGCGCTGGAGGAGATCGCCAAGCTGCTCGGGCAGGATCCCGCCCTTAAGCTGAAGGTGGTCGGGCACACGGACATGACCGGAGTCCTGGACGCCAACATGAGGCTCTCCCAGGCCCGCGGCGAGGCCGTGGTGAAGGCGCTGGTGGGCCAGTACGGCATCGCTCCGGCGCGCCTCAGGGGCCACGGCGTGGGCCCCCTGGCGCCCGTGGCCAGCAACGACACCGAGGAAGGCCGCGCCAAGAACCGGCGGGTGGAGTTGGTGAAGGAATGAAGGAGTGGGCACGGATGGCCCCCGTCCGGCTCCGGTTGGCCCCAGGGGACGTATCCTGAAACCGAGCGATGGAGGTCCCCATGGGAACATTGATGCACATCGGTCAACTTTTTCCAGCCCTGGACTGGGACAAGGATCCCGGGGAGGTGATGCGGTATTTCGAGGTTTCGAGCATGCCTGACCACGTGCTCCTCCGCATCGGCAGGAAGGTGGGCGAGAACTACCCCGAGCAGACCCTCGGCGTGGACTTGACGGGGCAGGAGGCGGTGGACGTGTTCGAGGCCTTCAAGGAAGCCATGGACCGAGCAGGCCTTGGAGCGGGCGAGTAGACGGCGCCCCGCCCGCGGCGCGGAAAGAATCCGGACTGTCACGCGGGAGCGGCGGGGGCCACCCTATTTCCATCACGGCCCGGATCGGGGGAAGGCATGACGGTGTTCAAGGCGCTCGGGCTCATCGGCCTTCTGGGGGTGGCGGGAACCTCCACCCTGCCGGCGATCGCGGGCCCTCCGTTCAGGACGGACGACCCGGAACCCGTCGAACGGGGGCACCTGGAACTCTATGTCTTCGGGGCGGGCCAATGGCGCGGCGGGGACCGGGCCGGGGTGGGTCCGGCCCTGGAGTTCAACTACGGGATCCTCCCGGACACCCAGTTCCACGTGGTCCTTCCGGCCGCCTACGATCATCCGGAGGGGATGCCGGGGCGCGCAGGACTGGGGGACACCGAGATCGGCGTCAAGTTCCGTTTCCTTCACGAAACGGACGTGCTTCCGCAAATCGGCGTCTTCCCCATGGTCGAGGTCCCGACGGGCAGGGCGGAGTCGGGGCTGGGCGCCGGCCATACCCAGGTCTATCTCCCGGTCTGGGTCCAGAAAAGCTGGGGACCCTGGACGACCTACGGCGGCTATGGCTGGTGGCGGAACCCCGGCGCCGGGCAGCGGAACTGGAGCTACGCCGGGTGGCTCCTCCAGCGGGAGGTATCGGGGAGCCTCACCCTCGGGGCCGAGGTCTTCCGGAACACCGCTCCCGGGGACCTGGATCCGGCCTCCAGCGGCTTCAACGCCGGCGGGATCGTGAACCTCAGCGACAAGCACCACCTGCTGTTCAGCGTCGGGCGGACCGTCTCGGGCGTCCACCAGACCCAGGCCTACCTGGGCTACCAGCTGACCATGGAGGCACCGACCGCCCTCTCGAAACGCCTCCATCCGAACGGCTGAGCGGGACGATTGGCTCCGCACTCCGGCCCCCGGAAGGCAGGCCGGGGAACCTATATTAAAAATTTATCACTCAGTACCCTGAGCCCATCGGGGAGGCCGACGCCTATGATTTTCAATGTTCTCCAGCGGCGGCCCGGGCATTCCGCGGCCCGGGGGGCCCTGGTCCTGGGACTGGCCCTGGGGGCGGTTCCCGCCGGGGCCACGGACCGGCTCCAGCAGGGCCCTGCCGCCCAGGGTCCCCGGCACGGCCAGGGGCACCGCCACCCCAAGGCCGGTCCCCTTGCCGGGCCCGGGGCGACCGGCAAGGGAGGGTTCCGGGCCGGGCTGGCGGCGCCGCGGCCGGACCCGGCCCTGGGGCTGCCGGACCTGGGGCCCGGGCACCGCTGGATTCCGGTGCTGGAGGAAACCGACGAACGCGGCCTCACCCGCACCAGCTGGCAGCACCTGTACCTGGGCCTGCGGGTGTGGGATTCCTTCACGGTGACGCTCCGGGAGGGGACCCGCAACCTGCCGGCCATCCCTTCCCTGGCCCTGGCCCGGGGCAGCGGCGGGGTCCTGTACGCCCCCCCCATGCCCACCGACCTGGACGGGTGCCGGCCGCTCCACGCGATCCTGGGGCTCCTGCGGCAGCGGCTGGGGGCGGCCGCCCCGGCCGGGAAAGGGGAGCTCATCCTCCTGCCGGAGTTCGAGATCCTGCACATGGCCCCGCCCGGAAAGGAGGCGGACCTCAACGCCGTGGACCGGCCGAGCCATGTGGCCGGGTACCGCCTGGCCTACCGCATCCGGGGCGGGTCCCGGAATCCGGAGGCCTGGGACGTCATCGCCGACGCGCACACGGGGGCCCTGCTCCAGCGGATCCCCCGGGCCCATCCCTCCCGGCCCGCGCCGGGCACGGGGCATACCCTGTACAGCGGCACGGTGCCCCTCATCACCACCACCCGGGAGGATGGCGGCTTCGAAATGGCCGATCCCGTCCGGGGGTGGAACCGGGTGGTGCTTTCGGGAGGGCCCCCGGCGGCCCTCACCAACGCCAGCAATGTCTGGGGGGATTCCCTCCTGGAATCGGCAGATACCCCTCCGGGTTCGCCCACGAAGCTGACCACCGCGGCCGACGCGGCCTACGGCCTGCAGGTGGCCTGGGACTATTTCCACACGGTGCACCATCTGCGCGGCATCGACGGCACGGGCCATGGCATCACCGTGGAGCTGGACGGCGCGAAGTACACGGACAATGCGGCGTGGGAGCCGGAAGCGCGGACGGTGGTCGTGGGGCGGTCCCTCCGGCTTTGGCCCTTCGTGGACCTGTTCACCCTCGGCCACGAAGTGACCCACGGGGTGACCGGCACCCGGCCCGTGTTCCGGTACGGGAACACCGAAGCGGGGGCCCTCAACGAGGCCACGTCGGATTTCTTCGCGCAGATGATGGTCGCCTGGGCCCGCTCCGGGGGAGGCATGCGCTCGCTCCAGGAACGCACCATCGGCGACGAGGGGACGCCCCTGGTCTACGCCCACGAAAAGCGCGATGTTTCCGGAGGCTTCGGCAGGGAGCTGGTCCGCGACCTGTGCAAGCCCTCCCTGAGCGGCGACGGCTACGACGAATGGGGACCGGATTTCCTGGGCAAGGACCCCCATTTCACGTCGGGCCCCATGATCCGGGCCCTCCAGTTCCTGCGCCAGGGGGCCTCCGCCGACCCGGCCAGCCCCCTCCACAGCCGGCGCCTGCCGGAGGGCATGGAGGGCCTCGGCAATGACCGGACCGCAGCGCTCTGGTTCAGCGCCTTCCACGAGGTGGGCCCCACGGGGGGCTACCTGGATGCGCGGCGGGCGATGCTGCGGAGCGCCATCCGGCTCTTCGGCACCGGCAGCGTGCCCCACCTGGCCGTGCGCAAGGCCTTCGGCGCCATCAACGTCGGAGACCCGAGGGCCGCCGGCGACGGCTTCGACTTCAACGGGTCCTTCACCGGGACCCGGGCCGAGGTGCGGGGCCCCAGCCTGGTGCTCACCGCCGGCATCCCCGACCACGAGGGCGTCACCGCCGTCCAGTTCAAGGTGGACGGCCTCCCCGTGGGCAGGGCCCACGCCGCTCCCTACACCCTCACCCTGGACGCGTCCCGCCTGTTCCGCAACGGACCCCACAGCTTCCAGGCCATCGCGTCCAATGCCTGGGGCCAGACCCTGGACAGCCCCGTGGTGCCGTTCACCCTGGACAACGCGGTGGAGCAGGTCCTGGGGGATCCGGCCCTGGAGGCCACCCATCCCCTGGCCGGCAAGTGGCAGGAAAGTCCGCCGCCCCTGGAGGGCCCGGGGGTCATCCGCGACCTGGCGGGGCAGACGTACACGGCCCACAGCGGCACCCGCTGCGCGGTGTTCGGGGACCAGTCCGGGATGCTCACCCAGCGCGTGACCCTCCCCGCCGGAAGCGGCTTCGCCACGCTGGAGCTGTGGTGCATGGCGCCCCAGGGCCCCTCCTATTCCCGCGACGCCCTGAACCTGGAAGTCCATGACCTTTCCCCGGGCGGGGCCCATGGGGGAACGCCTCGGGTTTTCACGGTGGCCAGCGGCGAGAGGTGGAGCCCGGAATGGACCAGGCTGGACTTCGACCTGGGGGCGTACCGGGGCCATGAGGTGGAGCTGGTCCTGAGGCCGCACATCGGATGGGAAAGCCGCACCCGGTTCATGGTCGACGACCTGGTCCTGCGGGTGGGCCCCGGGGGGGAGCCGGAATCCAAGCTGCCCACGGCCCCCCCCGGGAAACCGGTCCCGGGGGAGGCCCCCTGAGGCGCGCCGTCGTGGTGCGGGCTCAGGCCCTTCTCAAAAGGTAGAAGACGTAGCCGTAGCTGTCCCCGTGGCGCCTGTACAGGTCCACTTCCGCCTCCATGAGGGCGATGACCTCCGCCAGGGTTTCATCCCCGCGGTGCTTCCCGCACTGGATGGCCACCTGGTCGAAGTAGGCCCACCAGTCCCGCGCGGGAAGGCGGAAATGGCCGACCACCTCCAGGCCCGCTTCCCGGGCGAGTTGGAGGTTGGAAGCCTCCGTGCCCATGGTGGGGTACCAGGGTCTCCAGAAGGCCTGGGCCTCCGGGGGCGGATCCTCCCGGAACCAGGTGGCGTCGGTGAAGGCCATGACGCCTCCCGGGCGGAGCAGGTCCTTCCAGACCGCCAGGCCCTTCCGCCATCCCACGTGGGCGATGGCCCCCTCGGACCACAGGAGATCGAGGCTCCCCGGCGGGATGGGGGGGTCCCCCAGATCGCCGGTGCGCGGGTGCACGAGGGGAAGCAGGCCCTGGGACTGGGCCGCCGCCCACAGATCGTCCAGCGCGGTGCCGTCGGCGTCCAGGGCCAGGATTGGCACCCGGAGGGTGCGCGCCAGGACCAGGGTGGAGGCGCCGGCGCCGCACCCCAGGTCCGCCACGGAAGGCTGGGCCGGCAAGGGGCACAGGGAGAGGGCGCGAAGGGTGGAAGCCTCGCCTCCGGGCCCCTTCTGGGACATGCCCTTGAAAAGGCGCAGCAGGGGAGCGACTGCCTCCATGAAGGGCATGGAGGGAAAAGGTGGATGTGGATTCATGGGAATCTCCAGAAAACGCGACAAACGGGGGGCCCAGGGCCCCGGGAATGGAAGGGCTTGAATCCGCTCCGGCTAGGAAGCGGCCAGCTCCGACTCCGTGTTTGGCGTTTTCGAGAAAGGCATCCAGACTCCGACGCCAGGATAGCACGGTCCCGCTTCCTGGTATCCTTGCCCCAACCCCAGCCAGACCGGAATCCCCCTGACCCGCTTCGGTTCCAGGAGTCCGTCCATGAAGATCACCCTGCACGAAGAGAGCGATATCCAGGTCATCCGCGCCGAGGGCAAGATCGCCGCGGGCTCGGGAGAGCAGCTCCTGAGCGAGGCGGTGCAGGCCGCCCTGGACCGGGGCAGGCTCCGGATCGTCATCGATTTCTCCCGGGTGACCACCATGGATTCCTCGGGCCTGGGGGAACTGGTGGCGGGCTTCACCGGCGTGTGCAAGGCCCGGGGACAGCTCTGCCTGAGCGGGCTCAATTCCCGGATATACAGGCTCCTGCGCATGACGAACCTCCATTCGGTGATGACCGTGCAGGACACGGAAGCGGAGGCGGTGATCCGGTTGCGGGAGGGAGAGGCCGCGGGACCCCGCTGAGGGAGCGGGGAGCAAGGATCACGGGTCCCCATCTCCTTCATCCCAGACATCGGCGTTCATCCCTGTTCCGCAGGGCCAGCGATGGTTTGTGTCGGCGCAGGCATTACCCTCATATGCCGACTCAACGAAGCCTTGGCCCTGCGTAACAGGGATGAACGCCGATGTCGGGGATGAAGGAGATGAGGCCCACCAACTCCGGCGAGGCAAGCTGGTATTGCCACCCTTCCAAATTGAATTATTTATAGTTTTCTCGAGATTAGCGCACCTTCTCCATGGACCTGAAATACCTCCACCCCATAACCATCGGATCTAACTTTTACATAAAACATTCGTAGTAAATTCCCGCTCCGGAAATTCCCAGGCGATCCCGTACGCAATGGCATGGCATCGTTCAGTTTCGGAAAAACAGCCAAAAATCATGGTATTTTTCCGAATCACCTTAAGTCATCCAACCGCAATATCATTAATTAAATTTGAAATATTCTGATGTTTTTTATTATCCATTTTTGCCGTTCGTTCATAATCTCCTTCTCGTTTCCATCAAATCTGAACTCGTGGGTCCGTTCCTTTTGGCCGGTTGTACACCGGCCCGGCGGGTGGTGGTGCATGAGATTCATATGGGTAGGACTCGCTTTGATCGGTGCAGGGAGTGTCGGGGTCGGGCCCCTGGCCTGCAGGAAGGCGCCGGCGCCCGCACCCCAGGTGGGGCCCTCGTACGCGCCCCACGGCATCCAGCTGAACCTCAAGGCCAGCCGGGACCTGAACCAGTTCGACGGGTTGCCCCACGCCCTGCTGCTGGTGGTGTACCAGCTGAACACCACCAACGCCTTCAACACCCTGGCCAAGGATCCGGCGGGAGTGCAGACGCTGCTCAAGGCCACGCGCTTCGATGTGAGCGTGGCCAGCGTGGACCGGGTCTTCCTGCAGCCGGGCGACACCCTCCAGATGCCCCTGGACCAGGCCCAGAGCGGCATCTGGTTCGCGGTGGCCGCGGGGTACTTCGAACTGGCCCCGGGGGGCGCCACGCGGCTCCTGGAGCTGCCCATGGCCGTCCGGCGCTCCAAGCCGGGTCCCCACCGCATCGAGCTGCTGCTGGGCCGGGACGCCATCCAGAACGCTCAGCTTCTGAAGGAGGAGTAGACCATGCGCGCGGCCGCCCCCCTCTACTGGCACCAGGGCCTCTTCCTGCAGCCCCACCATTTCCAGCAGCAGGAGCAGTATTTCTGGGGCAGCCTGCTGCCCCGGTTCGCGCGGCTCCAGCCCTTCTTCTGGGGGGTGCGCAACCTGGCGTTCCGGGAGGCCTCCCTGGCCGACCAGGTGCTGGAGATCACCGAAGGGGAGTTCCTCTTCCGGGACGGGAGCCTGGTCGCCTTTCCGGACCACGCGCACCTGCCCCCCCGCTCCTTCCGCGCCACCTGGACCGCCACGGACCGCCCCCTGAAGGCCTACGTGGGCCTGCACCGCTGGGAGGACAAGCCCAACGTCACCCTGGTGGAGGACGGGGCCCGGGACGGGGAGATCCCCACGCGCTTCCTCTGCCCCGTGGACGCCCGGGAAGTGAAGGACCTGCACCAGGAAGGCCCGGACGCCTCCCTGCGCCTGCTCACCCACGCCCTGCGCATCTTCTGGGAGGACGAGCTGCCCGAGGCCGGCGCCTACGAACTCCTGCCCGTGGCGGTGATCGAAAGCAGCCGGGGCGCCCTGCGCCTGTCCTCGGCCTTCAGTCCCCCGGCGGTGCAGGTGGGGGATGCCCCGGCCCTCGTCCAGATGCTGCGTGAACTGCGCGACCAGGCGCTGTTCTCCAGCCGCAGCCTGGAGGCCTACAAGGGCGCCCCGGAAGCGGGGGAGAGCCAGGCCAGCATCGCCTCCTACCATGCGGCCCTGCGGGTCCTGGGGCGCTACGTGCCGCAGCTGCACCACCTCGCGGCCCATCCGGGCATCCACCCCTGGGAGCTGCACCTCCTGCTGAGCCAGTTCGTGGGCGAACTGAGCGCCTTCTCCGGCCGCATCAACGTCATGGGAAGGCTCCCCGACGGGCGCTCCCTGGTGCGGGACTACGCCCACGAGGATCCCCAGCCGGGCTTCCTGGAACTGCAGACCCTCATCGTGGAGCTGCTGAGCTCCCTGCAGGTGGGCCCCCAGTGCATCATCGACATGATCCGCAACGGGCCGAATTTCCTGGCCACCCTGCCCGCGGAGGAGGCCGGCGGCACCGGCGAGGTGTTCCTCACCATCCGCACCAGCACCCCGGGCAAGGGGCAGCTGGCGGAAGGCCTCACCCACCTGGCCAAGCTGGGGACCCGGGAGCGCATCCCCACCCTGGTGGCCCGCGCCCTTTCCGGCGTGCCCATGGAGCGCCGCTCCGTGCCGCCGCCGGGCATGCCCCGGCACCCGGACGCCCTGCACTTCTGGATCGACCAGCACGATCCCCAGTGGCAGGAGGTGAAGCGGTCCCACAACCTCTGCCTCTACTGGGACAAGGCCCCCGAGGACGCCACGGCCGAGCTCGTGGTGCTGCGCAAATGAGCGAGGAGACCCCCAGCCTGCTCCTGGAGGAAGCCCCACCGGTGGAAGTGGACCTGCCCATCGACCCGGAGCCCCGGACGGAGGAACCGGCCCCCGGGCCGGACTCGGCGCGCCTCATCGACGGCTTCCTGGAAGTCATGGCCTACACCCGCTACCTGGTGGGCGGCGCCCACGGGGAGCCCGTGGACGGGCCCGGGGCGGCGGCCCAGTTCCGGCGGATCCTGGACGGCGCGGAGGCCTTCCGCACGGCCCACGGCCTGCCGGAGGAGGCCTGGCGGGAGGCGCTCTTCGCGGTGTGCGCCTGGGCCGACGAACAGATCCTCTGCTCCCATTGGGAGGGGCGCTTCACCTGGGGATTCGATCAGCTGCAGCGCCAGCTCTTCGACACGACCCGGGCGGGGGAGGCCTTCTTCGAGCGGCTGGAAGCCCTTCCCGACGAGGCCTGGCAGGTGCGGGAGGTTTTCCTCTACTGCCTGGGGCTGGGCTTCCAGGGGCGCCTCTTCGCGCCGGGGGACCAGGCCACCCTGCGCCGGATCCGGGCGGAGCATCTGCGCCGGCTGCCCCGGGACCTGGGGGCCGGCGCGGATCCGCACCTGTTCCCGGATTCGGGGCAGACGCTGCCGGGCGAGCTCCGCCGCCGCCACCTGCCCTACCGCTACCTGGGGTACCTGGTCCTGGCGGCCCTTCCCCCGGCCCTGTTCCTGGTAGCCTTCCTGGGCTTCCGCACCTTCCTCGACAAACTCGTCCGGCCGCTGCTCCCATGAAAACCGCCCTCAAGCTCCTCCTGGCCTTCCTGGCCCTGGCCCTCCTGGGCCTGGGGATCCTCTGGGTGTCCATCACCCGGCTCTGGCCCTGGTGGGTGGGCACGGGCATCTTCCTGGGCATCCTCGGCCTGGCGGCCCTGGCCCTGGCCCTGGCGCACCACGCCCGGCGGCGCCGGGAGCGGCGCTTCGTGCAGCGGGTGGTTTCTGAGGACACGGCCGCCATCGGCAACGCCCCCATCCAGGAGCGCCAGGCCCTCCAGGACCTGCAGGACCGGTGGATGGAGGCCATCGGCCAGCTGCGCCACTCCTTCCTGCGCACGCGGGGCAACCCGCTGTACGTGCTGCCCTGGTACCTGGTGATCGGCGAATCCGGCGCGGGCAAGACCTCGGCCATCGCCCGGTCGGGGCTCAGCTCCATCCTGGGGGAGCGCCGCCGGGGGGGCCCCATCGCCTCCACCCGGAACTGCGATTGGTGGTTCTTCGAGCAGGCCATCGTGCTGGACACGGCCGGCCGCTACACCATCCCCATCGACGAGACCCTGGACCGGGAGGAATGGAAGCGGTTCCTCACCCTGCTGGCCCGGTACCGCCGGCGCGAGCCCATCAACGGCGTGGTGGTGGTGGTGCCCGCGGACCAGCTCCTGGCCTGCGACGGCCCCAAGCTCCGGGAGGACGCCCTGGACATCCGGCGGCGCCTGGACCACGTCATGCGCAGCCTGGGCACCAAGGCCCCGGTGTACCTCCTGGTCACCAAGATGGACAAGGTGCTGGGCATGACCGCCTTCGCCCGGGCCCTGGGGCCCCGGGCCGCCCAGGCCATGGGCTACACCAACGAAGCCAAGGAGCCCGGGTGGGAGGGCGTGCTGGACCGCACCCTGGAGACCGTGGGGCGGCGCCTGGCGGAGCTTCGCTTCGACCTGGTGCGGGAGGATCCGGAGGCGGGGCCCGGCCTGCTGCTCTTCCCCACGGAATTCGCGAAGCTGCGGGCGGGGCTGGCCCTGTTCCTGGGCTCCCTGTTCCAGGAGACGGCCTACCTGGAGACCCCGCTCCTGCGCGGCGTCCACTTCTCCAGCGCCGCGCCCGGTGGCCAGCCGGAATCCGCCTTCCTGAAGGCCTACGGCCTGCGGGAGGCCCCCGCCCCCGCCGCCCAGGAGGGGTTCTTCCTGAAGGCCTTCTTCTCCACCATCCTGCCCCGGGATAGGCACCTCCACCGGCCCATCCGGGAATTCCTGGAATGGAGCCGGGTGCGGCGGAACCTGGCCTTCCTGGCCTGGTCCTTCCTGTGGCTGGGGGCCCTGGGCCTCATGGGAGCGGCCTTCACCCAGAACCTCACGGCCCTCAACGCCTTTTCCGCCCACTGGCGGAACCTGCCCGTCATCACCGGGGACGTGGCCCAGGATCTGCTGGCGGTGGACCAGGTGCGCATGGACGTCAGCACCATGAAGCGCATCAACCGCAACTGGTGGATCCCCCGCTTCGGCCTGGACCAGAGCCTGCGGGCCGAGCGGGTGGCCCAGGGCGCCTGGGTCAAGGTGTTCCGCCAGGGCCTGCTGGAGCCCACGGATCTGGCCGCCCGGCGCGTGGCGGACCTGGACCGGCGGTCCAAGGACGCCTACGCGGGGCCGTACGCCGGCTTCCTGGTCACCCGCGTGGCCCTCCTCCAGGGGGCCCTGGAGAACCGGAACCTGCGGGTGGACCAGGAACCCGCCATCCTCGGCGCCTTCACCCGGGCCTCCACGGATCTGCTGCTCCACCTGCACCCGGACCTGGCGCCGGAGGTGGCCGAGCGCTACGGGCCCAACTACTTCGCCGATATCGTCTGGAACGACAACGTCGCCGCCCGCCGGCAGAAGCTGGGGGATCTGCGCTGGGAGCTGGCGCGGCTCCTGGCCCGGGACGACGTGGATCTGCGCTGGATGCTGGATTCCTGGATCCCCGACGCGGCCGAGGTGCCCCTTGCGGAATTCTGGGGGGAGGCCGAGCAGCCCCTGGAGGACGGGGCCGCCATCCCGGGGGCCTACACCCGGGAGGGCCGCAAGCACCTCAAGGCCTTCACCACCCTGCTGGAGGCCACCCTGCCCGGCGACCGGAGCGCGGCGGCCAAGGTGGCGGCCTTCTGGGAGGGCTACCAGCAGCCCTGCGACAACGCCTGGCTGGGCTTCGCCCGGCGCTTCCGGGAAGGGGCCCAGGGGGCCGTCACGCCCCTGGGGCGCCAGCGCCTGGCCACCCTCATGACCACCCGGGAGAACCCCTACTTCAGGCTCCTGGAGCGCATGGCCCAGGAGGTGGGGAGCCCCGAGGGCGGCACCCCGGCGCCCTGGGCGCTCCTGCTGGGCCGGCTCAGCCGGGCCCGGGAGCTGGCCGACCAGCAACTGGCCGAGAAATCCAACGCCAGCACCCTGGACAAGCTGGACCTGGAGCGCCGGAAGCAGCTGCGCACCTGGGAGGGCAGGCTGGACGCCTCCAAGGCCAAGGCCCTGGATCTGAGCCTGGCGGCCTCCAAGTCCTGGATGGAGTACGTGGCCGGGCTCCAGGAGATCACCCCGAACCTGCTGTCCCGGGCCAACGCCCGCCGGCAGATGCTGGCCTGCTTTGGCGGCGGGGAGGGGGACGAGGCCCCGGGGGGCGCTTCGCCCTTCCTCAAGGCCCAGGGCAGCATCCTGGCCCTGGAGGTGCTCCTGGGCAGCGACAGTTCCAGCCGGACCGTGTGGGACCTGGTGCGGGGGCCCCTGGACCACGCCATGGCCTACTGCCTGGACGAGACCGCCAACGTGCTGCAGGACCTCTGGGAGCAGAACGTGGTCAGCGCCACCCGGGAAAAGGACCCGGGCCAGCTCCACCGGCTGCTCTTCAGCCCCGCCGAAGGGCGGGTGTGGGCCTTCGTGAAGGGGCCGGCCAAGCCGTTCGTGGTGAAGAGCGAAACCGGGTACGCCGCGCGGCGGGCCTTCGGGCAGCACACCCTGCCCTTCACGGCGGGGTTCTTCGGGTTCCTGAAGGCCTCCGAGGACGGGGACCTGACCTACCAGCAGCGCTTCCCCATCACCCTGGAGACCCTGCCCCTGGAGGTGAACCCCGGCGCCCTGGTCACGCCCATCGGCAGCAAGCTCACCCTGCAGACGCCGGAAAAGGGGCGGGATTCCCTGGAGAACTACAATTTCAGCCAGAAGGCCATCTTCAACTGGGAGCCCGAGACCAGCGGCGAGGCCAGCCTCCAGATCCTCCTGCCCAGCCTCACCCTGACCCGCACCTGGCCGGGTCCCAGCGGCTTCGCCCACTTCCTGGAGGAGCTGGAGACCGGCTCCCGGGCCTACGGGCCCCGGGATTTCCCCGAGGTGGAGGACAAGCTCCGGGCCCTGGGCATCACGTGGATCCGCGTGGCCTACAAGGTCCAGGGCAGCGACCCGGCCCTGCGGCATTTCCGCCGGGCCCCCACGGCGGTGCCCCGGGTCATCGTCGCAACCGAAGCCGCGGAGTGAGGAGGCATCCACCATGGAACCCGCAGGACGCGCAGCACCCGGTTCGGCCCCCACGGTCCTGGAGCCGCCGGCGGGGGAGAACCTGCCGGACCTGCCCGAATTCGAGGCCCTGGACGCCGAGATCGCCAAGCTGGGCTCCGTGACCGGGGCCGGCAGCCTCGACTGGGAGCGGGTGCTCCAGCTGGCCACGGGCCTGCTGGCCCGGGGCTGGGACCTGAAGGTGGCCAGCGCCCACTGCGCCGCCCTGGCCCAGCTCCGGCGCCAGGAGGGCCTGGCCCTGGGGCTGCGCCTCTACCGGGAGCTCCTGGAGACCCACTGGGAAACCCTCACGCCCCCCCTGGCCCGCATGCGCGGCCGGCGCAACGCGGTGCGGTGGCTCCTGGACCGCCTGGAGCAGACGGCCCCGGCCTGGCCCCCGGTGGCCTGGCCCGGCCCCCAGCGGGACGCCCTCCTGGGGGATCTGCGGGCCATCGACGGCTTCCTGGCCGGCCACATGGACGAGGCCCCGGCGATGCGGGCCCTCATCCAGCAGGCCGGCGCCTGGGTGGAGGAGGCGGGGGAGCCCGGGCCCGCCCCCGCGCCCCCGGAAGCGCCCCCGCCGGCCCCCGCGGCGCCCGTCGCGGAGGCGCTGGACCTGGAGCAGATGCGGGCCCGGTGCCTGGAGCAGCTGGCCCGGGTGGCGGCCCGGAACCTGGAGGAGGCGCCGGGGGACCCCGTCCCCTACCTCCTCCACCGCACCGCGCTGTGGCTGGGCATCCGCCACGCGCCCGAGGCCTGGGAGGGGCGGACCCGCATCCCGCCGCCCACGGCCCAGGCCACCGGGGCCCTGGACGCGGCCCGGGCCACCGGCAACGCCCGGCTCACCCTGGCCAAGGCGGAGGCGCTGCTGCCGGACCACCTGTTCTGGCTGGACCTGAACCGCTGGGTGGCGGAGAGCCTGGACGGGCTGGGCTGGGGCCGGGCGGCCCGGGCCGTGGAAGGGGAGACCCTGCTCCTCCTGCGCCTGCTGCCCGGCCTGGAGACCCTGGCCTTCGCCGACGGGACCCCCTTCGCGGACGAGGCCACCCGCCAGTGGCTGGCCCGGCTAACCCGGCCGGACGCCAAGGACGGCGCCCAACCGGACGGGATCCTCCCGGAGGCCCGCCGGCTGGCGGCGGACGGGGACCTGCCCGCGGCCGCGGCCCTGCTGGCCCGGGGCTGCCGGGACGGAGCGCCCGCCCGCGTCACCTTCCAGCGCAAGACGGCCCTGTGCGACCTGCTGACCGCCGGCCAGAAGGGCCGCGTGGCCGCGGCCGTGGCCCGGGATCTGCTGGGGGACCTGGAGCGGTTCCAGGTGCCCTCCTGGGACCCCTCCCTGGCCCTGGAAGCCCTGCAGATCATCCTGGCCGGCCTGAGGGCCGGTGGCCAGCCCGCCGACGAGGTCCTGGCCCGCGCCGCCTTCGAACACCTGGCCCTGCTCGATCCCGGGCTGGCCATGGGTCAACCCTAGTGCGGCCCCCGGGCCGCACCCTCTCCAGGAGTCCCTCCATGAGCCAAGAATCCACCATTGCCCCCAAGGAGCGGGTCAATATCGTCTACCGGCCGGCCACCGGCGATGCCAAGGAGGAGGTGGAACTGCCCCTGAAGGTCCTGGTCATGGGGGATTTCACCCAGCGCGCCGACGGCACGCCCCTGGAGGACCGGAGCCCGGTGAACGTGGACAAGGAGACCTTCGACGAGGTGCTCAAGGCCCAGAAGCTCCGCCTGGAGGCCCAGGTGCCGGACAAGCTGTCCGGCACCCCCGGCGGCCAGCTCAGCCTGAACCTGGAGTTCCGGAGCCTGAAGGATTTCGAACCGGACGCCATCATCCAGAAGGTGCCCGAGCTGCAGAAGCTCATGGAGCTGCGGGAGGCCATCAAGGCCCTCAAGGGGCCCCTGGGCAATGTGCCGGAATTCCGCCGGCGGATCCAGGAACTCATCGAGGACCCCGGTTCCCGGGACCGGATCCTCAGGGATATGGGCATCGACTAGGAGGAACCCATGAGCGAAGCCACCGAAACCTCCCCCAAAGGCGCCGCCCTCCCCGGGGCCCCCGCCGAGACGTCCATCCTGGACGACATCATCAACGCCACCAATCTCCGGCCCACGGACGAAGGCTACGCCATGACCAAGGCGGGCCTGCAGGCCTTCATCAACGAACTGGTGAAGCCCGAGCGGGCCGAAGCCCGGGTGACCCAGGCCCTGGCCGACGACATGATCGCCACCATCGACTGCCGGCTCAGCGCCCAGATGGACGCCATCCTCCACCACGACGGCTTCCAGCAGCTGGAATCCGCCTGGCGCTCCCTGCGCTACCTGGTGGACCAGACCGATTTCCGGGAGAACATCAAGGTCGAGCTGCTCAACGTGAGCAAACAGGATCTCCAGGACGATTTCGAGGACGCCACCGATATCACCAAGAGCGGCCTGTACAAGACGGTCTACACCCGGGAGTACGGCCAGTTCGGCGGCCAGCCCTACGGCCTCATCGTCAGCAACTACGAATTCGGCCCCGGCCCCCAGGACGTCAAGCTGCTCCAGGGCCTGGCCAGCGTGGCCTGCGTGGCCCACGCGCCCATCGTGGGCGCAGCCGGTCCGGAGTTCTTCGGGCTCAAGGACTATTCCGGGCTGCCCAACCTCAAGGACCTCAGTTCCATCTTCGAGATGCCCCAGTACACCAAGTGGCGCAGTTTCCGGGAAAGCGAGGACGCCCGGTACGTGGGCCTCACCCTGCCCCACTTCCTGCTGCGCATCCCCTACGGCCCCACCACCAAGGCCACCAAGAACTTCAACTACACCGAAAGCGTGGCGGAAAGCGACCGGCAGTTCCTGTGGGGCAACGCCGCCTTCGCCTTCGCGTCGCGCATCACCGACAGCTTCGCCAAGTACCGCTGGTGCGCCAATATCATCGGGCCCCAGGGGGGCGGGGCGGTGCGGGACATGGTGATCTACCAGTACGAGGCCATGGGCGAGCTGCAGACCAAGATCCCCACGGAGGTGCTCATTTCCGAGCGGCGGGAGTACGAGCTGGCCGAGGAGGGCTTCATCAGCCTCACCATGCGCAAGGGCAGCGACAACGCGGCCTTCTTTTCCGCCAATTCGGTGCAGAAGCCCAAGACCTTCGGCAACAGCCCGGAATCCCGCAGCGCCGAGACCAACTACAAGCTGGGCACCCAGCTGCCCTACGTCTTCGTGGTGAACCGCCTGGCCCACTACATCAAGGTCATCCAGCGGGAGAACATCGGCACCTGGAAGGAGCGGGTGGACCTGGACACCGAGCTCAACAACTGGATCCGGCAGTACGTGGCCGACCAGGAGAGCCCCTCCCCGGGCGTGCGCAGCCGGCGGCCCCTGCGCAAGGCGGAGATCGCGGTGTCCGACGTGGAGGGGGATCCCGGGTGGTACCGGGTGGATCTCAAGGTCCAGCCCCACTTCAAGTACATGGGCGCCTCCTTCAGCCTCTCCCTGGTCGGCAAGCTCGACAAGAAGTAGTCCCCCTTTCCTGGGCCCGCGCCCAGCTCCTCCGGAGGTCTCCCCATGCCCATGCCAATCCACCTCAAGCTCAAGGGCACCAAGCAGGGTGCCATCCAGGGCTCCTGCACCATGAAGGGGCGGGAGGGGACGATCCTCGTCCAGGGCCTGGAACACAGCATCGATATCCCCAAGAGCCCCCAGACCGGCCTGCCCACGGGCAAGCGGGTCCACGGCGCCCTCACCATCACCAAGGAGACGGACAAGAGCTCCCCCAAGCTCCTCCAGGCCCTGTGCTCGGGCGAGCAGCTCACGGAGGTGGAGCTGGAGTTCTTCCGCATCAAGCCCTCGGGCGAGGAGGAGAAGTACTACACCATCAAGCTCACCAACGCCATCATCGTGGGGGTGCGCACCTGGTTCCCCAACTGCCTGCAGACGGAGACCAAGGCCTTCGGGCACCTGGAGGACATCTCCTTCACGTATTCCGGCATCCGCTGGACCTGGGTCCCCGACGGCATCGAGGCCGAGGACAGCTGGGACGCCCCCAAGGCCTGACCATGATCTACCAGGAGCGCCTGCTGCAGCGCATCAAGCACCAGGAACACGCGCCCTCGGAGCGCGCCTCGGGCAACCTCGCCCTGGAAACCGCTTCGATCCTGGAGCACCTCCGGCGGCTCCTGAACACGCGCCAGGGCAGCGTGCCCATCCGGCCCGACTACGGCATTCCCGACTTCTCCCACCTGGGCGGCGACACCTTCACGGACACCGCCCTGGAGATGCAGCGCTCCATCCGCCTCGTCATCGAGGCCTTCGAACCCCGGCTGGCCCGGGTGCAGGTGGCCTTCGACACCCGGGGCGGCGAACGCTCCCACCTGCGCTTCCGCATCACCGGGGTGCTGGCCAAGGATGAGCGGGTCCCCCTGGCCCTGGACACCACCCTGGCCCCGGGCGGCCGGTTCAACGTGAGCCCCTGACCTCCCCGAAGGAGGATCCCTTGATCGACACCTACTACCAGGAGGAGCTCCACAACCTGCGGGAGGCCTCGGCGGCCTTCGCCCGGGCCCATCCCGCCCTGGCCCCCATGCTCGGGGAGCCCTCGGCGGATCCCGACGTGGAGCGGCTGCTGGAAGGGGTGGCCTTCCTCACGGGCATGATCCGGGGCAAGCTGGACGACGATTTCCCGGAGATCATCCACGGGCTCATGGACCTGGTCTTTCCGCACCTGCTCCTGCCGGTGCCTTCGGCCAGCATCCTGGCCTTCCGGCCCAAGCCCAACCTGCGCCAGACCCTCCGGGTGGAAGCCGGCACCACGGTGGCCTCCATCCCCGTGGACGGCACCACCTGCCGCTTCCGCACCACCCAGCCGGTGGAGGTGCACCCCCTGCGCCTCACCTCCGTGGAGACCCCGCCCCGGGCGGGCCGCACCTCCCGCATCCGCCTGAGCTTCCAGCTGGACGGCCTCACCCTCGCCACCTGGCGGCCCTCGGAGCTGGTGCTCCACCTGGGGGAGAGCCTGGCCGAGGCCACCACCCTGCACCTGCTCCTGACCCGCCACCTGGAGGGCATCCAGGTGGTGCCGGCGGCGGGGGGGAGCGTCTGGAACCTGCCCCCGTCGGCCCTGGAGCGGGTGGGCTTCGATCCGGACGAGGGCCTGCTGCCGCTGCCGGGGCAGACCTTCGGGGGGTTCCGCCTGCTCCAGGACTACTTCGTGCTGCCCCAGAAGCACCTGTTCCTGGCCCTGCGGGGCTGGGACCAGTGGCGGGACCGGGGCGGCGGCAGCGCCTTCGATCTGGTGCTGGAACTGGGCCCGGCCCCCGTGGAGACGCCCCGCCTCCGGCCGGAGCACTTCGTGCTCTTCGCCACGCCCATCGTCAACCTCTTCAAGGCCGAGGCCGAGCCCGTGCTCCTGGACCACCAGCAGGAGCGGGTGCGCATCCAGGCCGCGGGGTACCCCCCGGACCACGCCCGGGTGTTCACCGTGGACCGGGTCGTGGGCTACGCCCAGGGTTCGGTGAACCGCCGCGCCTACGCCCCCATGGACACCTTCGCCCGGGGCGGCTGGGACCCGGCGGTGTACCAGGTGCGCCGCGGCCGCTCCCAGCTGGACGGCGCCCCGGAGACCCACCTCTCCTTCAGCTACCCCCTGGACGCGCCGGGCCCCGAGCTGGAGACCCTCACCGTGCACCTCACCTGCACCAACGGGACCCTGCCCTCCCGGCTCCAGGTGGGGGAGATCTGCCGCCAGACGGAGGAATCGTCCGAGCTCCTGGACTTCGGCAACCTCCTGGCGCCCACCCTGCCCCCCGAGCAGGTGCTGGACCGCAACAACCTCTGGAAGCTCCTGAGCCACCTGAACCTCAACCTGGGCTCCCTCACCCGCCCGGGCAACCTCCAGGGGCTGCTCACCCTCTACGCCCAGCAGGGCTCGGACCGGGCCTCCCTGCCGGGCCACCTCAAGCGCATCGAGGGGCTCCGGTCCCTGGTCGCCGAGCCCGCCGACCTGCTGGTGCGGGGGCGCATGTACCGGGGCCAGCACCTGGTCCTGGAGGGCGATCCGGCCTGCTTCGCCAGCCTGGGCGACCTGCACCTCTTCGCCGCCGTGCTGGAGCGCTTCCTGGCCGCCTTCAGCAGCCTCAACACCTTCACCCGCTTCACCCTCAAGGAAGCCCCCCTCGGAGAGACCACCCCATGGCCGGCGAGGCTCGGAGACCGTCCCCTTTCCTGAAATCCGGCCTGCTGGAAAAAGGGCCCCGCTTCGCCTTCGGCCAGGCCCTGCGGCTGCTCCGCCGCGTCGTCGCCCACGAGGCGGGGACGCGCGACCCCCGCGCCTTCTGGCGCCGGGTGAAGGTGCGCCCCGAGCTGTCCCTGAGCTTCACCGCCTCGGACATCCTGGCCATCACCGAGGAGGAGGGGTCCCGGTACCGCATGACCGTGGCCATCCTGGGCCTCTACGGCGCCTCCTCCCCCCTGCCCACCTTCTACACCGAAGACCTCATGGACGAGGAGGGCGCCCACCGCACCGTCACCCGGGATTTCCTGGACGTGCTCAACGGCGCCATCTATCCCCTCTTCTTCGCCAGCTGGGCCAAGCACCGGCTCTTCTACTCCCTGGTGGAGGGGGAGGACGCCGGGGCCCTGGAGCGGCTCTTCTGCCTGCTGGGCATGGCCCGGCCCGCCGCCACCTGCGTGCACGTGGATCCCAACGCCCTGCTCAAGTACGCCGGGCTCTTCGGCCTGGCCTCCCGCCCCGCGGCCGGGCTCCGGGCCCTCCTGGCGGACTATTTCCACCAGCCCGGGCTGGCCATCGTGCCCTGCGTGGAGCGCACCGTGGCCATTCCCGCCGAGCAGCGGTGCCGCCTGGGCCAGGCCAACCGCACCCTGGGCGTGGACGCCTGCCTGGGGGTCCAGGCCCAGGACTGCATGGGCGCCTTTCGGGTGGAGCTGGGCCCCCTGGAGGCCGAGGATCTGCACCGCTTCCTGCCCGGACGCAAGGCCTGCCGGGCCATGGGCGAACTCATCCGCCTCTACTGCCGGGACGGCCTGGCCTGGGACCTGCGCATCCGGATCAAGGGCGGCGCGGGCCTCGGGGGCCGCCTGGGCTCCCTGGACTGGTCCTGCCTGGGCCGGGACCTGTGGGTGGCCAGCCCCGGCCAGGGCGCCGCCCTCACCGAGATCACCTTCCCGGAACCCGACACCTGGAAACACCCCCGGGAGCGGGTCGCCCCCCTCCTGGCCAGCGGAGCCCACCCATGATCAGCGTCGGCCTCAAGCCCCTCATGACCCGCCTGAACCCCACCTGCACCCGCGCCCTGCAGGGCGCGGCGGGCCTCTGCGTGGCCCGGGGGCACTACGAGGTGACGGTGGAGCATCTGGCCTCCAAGCTCCTGGAGGAGCGGGGCGCCGATTGGACCCCGGCCCTGGAGGCCTTCGGCGTGGAGCCCGGGGAGGCCCAGCGGCTCCTGGAGGGGACCCTGGGCGAGCTGCGCACGGGCAACGGCGGCAAGCCCGTGTTCAGCCCGGTCCTCCTGGACCTGCTCCAGGAGGGGTGGCTGGTGAGCTCCGTGGACCTGGGCGAGGGGGAGATCCGCTCCGGCGCCCTGCTCCTGGTGCTCCTGGGCAGGCCCGGGCAGTTCGCCTCGGGGCCCCCCATGGACCTGCTGGGCCGCATCAACCGCGAGACCCTGGCCCGGGAGTTCCGGACCCTCACGCGCCATTCCGTGGAGAACGGCCCGGCCCCGGCCCGGGGCGGCGGCGGGGAGGGGGGGTTCATCGACCGCTTCTGCCAGGACTTCACCCGCAAGGCCCGGGAGGGCGGCATCGACCCGGTCTTCGGCCGGGACGGGGAGATCCGCAGGATGGTGGACATCCTGGCCCGCCGCCGGAAGAACAACCCCATCTGCGTGGGCGATCCGGGCGTGGGCAAGACCGCGGTGGTGGAGGGCCTGGCCCTGCGCATTGCCGAGGGCGACGTGCCCGGCCTGCTCCAGGGGGTGACGCTCCTGGGCCTGGACATGGGCCTCCTGGAAGCCGGGGCGGGCATGAAGGGGGAGTTCGAGAACCGGCTCAAGGGCGTCATCAACGAGATCAAGGCCAGCCCCAGGCCCATCATCCTCTTCATCGACGAGGCCCACACCCTCATCGGCGCCGGCGGCGCCGCCGGGGGGAGCGACGCCGCCAACCTGCTCAAGCCGGCCCTGGCCCGGGGCGAGCTGCGCACGGTGGCCGCCACCACCTGGGGCGAGTACAAGAAGTACTTCGAGAAGGACCCCGCCCTGGCCCGGCGCTTCCAGCTGGTCAAGCTGGACCCGCCCACGGTGGAGGACACCGTGCTGATCCTGCGCGGCCTGCGGCCCAGCTACGAGAAGGCCCACGGGGTGGTGATCCGGGACGACGCCGTGCGGGCCGCGGCGGTCCTTTCGGACAAGTACGTCACCGGGCGCTTCCTGCCGGACAAGGCCATCGATCTCCTGGACACCGCCTGCGCCCGGGTGAAGATCAACCTCACGTCCAAGCCCCCCGCCCTGGAGGACCTGGAGCGCGGCCTCCAGGCCCTGGACCGGGAGCGCGGCGCCCTGGAGCGGGACCGGGACCACGGCGTGGCCATCGATGCCCAGCGGCTCCTGGAGGTGCTGGCCGAGGCGGAGCGGCGCCGGGGGGAGGCCGAGGCCCTGCGGGCGCGGTGGGAGCGGGAGCGGGAGGCCGCGCACCGGGTGGTGGCGGCCCGGGAGGCCCTGGGCGCCGCCGGTCCCGGGGAACGGGAGGCGGCGGCCGGGACCCTGGCGGCGGCCGCGGCGGAGCTGGGGGAGCTCCAGGCGGACCGGGCCCTCATCCAGATCGACGTGAACCCCGACGGCGTGGCCCAGGTGGTGTCGGACTGGACCGGCGTGCCCCTGGGCAAGGTCCTGCGGGACGAGGCCGAGACCATCCTCCACCTGGCCTCCCGCATCGGCGAGCGCATCAAGGGCCAAGACCAGGCCCTGGCCGCCCTGGGCGAGGGGCTCAAGGCCGCCAAGGCCGGCGTCAAGGATCCCCGCCAGCCCCTGGGGGTCTTCCTCTTCGTGGGGCCCAGCGGCGTGGGCAAGACCGAGACGGCGCTGACCCTGGCGGACCTGCTCTTCGGCAGCGAGAAGCAGGTGGTGGCCATCAACATGAGCGAATTCCAGGAGCGGCACACCGTGAGCCGCCTGGTGGGCTCGCCCCCGGGCTACGTGGGCTACGGCGAAGGGGGCATGCTCACCGAGGCGGTGCGCCAGAAGCCCTATTCGGTGGTGCTCCTGGACGAATGCGAAAAGGCCCACCCCGACGTGATGAACACGTTCTACCAGGTGTTCGACAAGGGCACCCTGGCCGACGGCGAGGGCAAGGAGATCGATTTCCGCAACACGATCATCATCCTCACCAGCAACCTGGGCTCGGAGGTGATCCAGGAGATGACCTCCCGGGGGCCCGTCCCCGCCGAATCCGTCACCGCCGCCATCCGGCCCCTGCTGAGCCGGCACTTCAAGCCCGCGCTCCTGGCGCGCATGGGCATCGTGCCCTTCTTCAGCCTGGATCCCTCGGCCCTGGAGGGCATCGTGGCCCTCAAGCTCCAGCGCGTGGCCCGCACCCTCCGGGACAACAACCGCATGGTCCTGGAGCACACCCCGGCGGTGGTGGAACGGATCACCGCCCGCTGCACCGACGTGGAATCCGGCGCCCGCAACATCGAGCACATCCTCAACGCCGGCATCCTGCCCCAGTTGAGCCAGGAGATCCTGGCCGCCATGGGCTCCGGGACCCTGCCCTCCCGGGCCCTCCTGGACGTGGACGGGGACGGCGCCTTCGTCTTCCGCTTCGAACCCTGAGACCTGGAGGCCCGGCCCGCCATGGAACTGCTTTCCCAGAAGAAGTACTCGTTCCACACCGGCGCCCTGCCGGAGAACGCCCTCGCGGTGGTCCACTTCACCGGCGACGAGGGCATCTCCCGCCTCTACGCCTTCGACCTGGACCTGCTCTCCCGGCGCCTGGACCTGAACCTCCAGGACCTGCTGAACAAGCCCGCCACCTTCACCATCCACCGGCCCTCGGGCGGGGACGTGGCCTTCAAGGGCATGCTGAGCGAATTCGAGCAGCTGGGCGAATTCGACGGCCACGGCTTCTACCGGGCCCGGCTGGTGCCGCGCCTGTGGTGGCTGTCCATCACCCGGCACAACCAGGTGTTCCTGGACCGCACGGTGCCCGAGATCCTGCGGGAGGTGCTGGTGGAGGGCGGCCTCACCTCCGCGGACTTCGAATTCCGGCTGAAGGGGGACTACCCGCCCCGGGAATTCGTGTGCCAGTACCGGGAGAGCCACTTCGACTTCCTCTCCCGCTGGCTGGAGCGGGAGGGCATCTGCTACTTCTTCGAGCAGGGCCGGGACGGGGAGAAGGTGGTCTTCGTGGACGACCTGGCCGGGCACAAGGAGGCGCCCCAGGGCCGCAGGGTGGCCTACGCCCCCGCCTCCGGCCTGGACGCCCTGGCCCAGGACGAGACCCTCAAGACCTTCGCCTGCCGCAGCCAGGTGATCCCCTCCAAGGTGCTGCTCAAGGACCACGACTACCTCAAGCCCTCCCTGGAGCTGGAGGGCAAGGCCGAGGTGGACGCCGACGGCAAGGGCCAGGTCTACCTCTACGGGGAGCATTTCCACACCCCCGGCGAGGGGGAGCGCCTGGCCCGGCTGCGCAAGGAGGAGCTGCTGTGCCGGCGCAACCGGGTGCGGGGCACCGGGTCGGCGCCGTTCCTGGCGCCGGGCTTCACCTTCCAGGTGGAAAGGCATTTCCGGGAGGACTACAACCGCACCTACCTGGCCGTGGAGGTCCACCACGAGGGGAGCCAGGCCGGGGCCTTCACCTCGGGCCTGCAGAAGGCCCTGGCCGGCCTGGAGACGGCGGTCTTCTACCGCAACGATTTCGTGGCGATCCCCTCGGATGTGCAGTTCCGGCCCCCCCAGGACACCCCGGCGCCCCGCATCTCCGGCACCCTCACGGCTCGCATCGACGCCGCCGGGGCGGGCCAGTTCGCCGAGCTGGACCTGCACGGGCGGTACAAGGTGGTCCTTCCCTTCGACCTGAGCGGGCGCAAGGACGCCAAGGCCTCGGCCTACCTGCGCATGGCCCAGCCCTACGCGGGCTCGGACCACGGCATGCACTTCCCCCTCCACAAGGACACCGAGGTGCTCCTCACCTTCCTGGAAGGGGACCCCGATTCCCCGGTCATCGCCGCCGCGGTGCCCAACGCCGCAACCCCCAGCGTGGTCCTGGGCGCCAACGCCACCCAGAACCGCATCGTCAGCTCCGCCGGCAACGAGATCCTCCTGGAGGACAAGGCGGGGTCCGAGAGGATCCTCATCTTCGACAAGACCTACAACAACTGCATCCGGCTGGGCGCCCCGGACACCTCCGACACGGAGATGGGCGCGCGGGTGACCTCCCGGGATTCCACGGGCATCGTGATCTTCTCGCCCCAGCACGTGTGGATCGAGAGCCCGCTCATGGACACCCTGCGCACCAATTCCAAGGGCGACGTCATCCCCGACGCCACCACCATCACCGGCAGCGCCAGCTACGCCGGCGAGATCCCCACCGAACGGGTCATCAAGGTCCACGAGGTGGACGCCGCGGCCAAGCCCCCCACGGTCCGCCAGCGCCAGGACGCGGATCTGACCGCCCTCCACCTGGCGGCCGCCGCCTACAACCCCCCCGACGCCCAGCCCCTGGTGACCCAGCTCAAGGATCGCTACTACCCCGCCCCCGCGGCCCAGCCGCCCTCGCCCACGGTGCCCGCGACCCCGCCCGCGCCCCCCAAGCCCAATCCGACCCTGAGCTTCATGGACGGCACCACGTTCTCCTTCACCCGCACCACCCGGGCCTTCACCTACGCCAAGGGGCCCAGCTACGCGGTGGTGTGCGCCTCCCCCGACGGCCTGGACCAGGACGACTCGACCCAGTGCGGCGGCCCCGGGAACTTCCTCCCGGCGGCCTCGGGCGCCCTCACCTACAAGGAGAAGCCCGGGAAGGGCTGCGGGGACTGGGACGGCATCGCCGGCAGCCTCCTCGGGGCCATGGCCCCCGGCGACACGGTGGTCTCCAAGCGCTACGGCAACTCGTACTCCTACGCCGACGGCCCCACCTTCACCGTGACCCGGGGCGATTCCCAGACGATCACCCTGGAGGGCCGCCAGATCACCCAGGCCTACACCCTCACCTCCGGCGGCTCCCGGGTCGTCAAGACCGCCGAGACCATCAACGACAACGGGGTGGTCACCACCACCGCCTGGGACAGCATCCTGGGGACCATGACGAGCATCTCCTACAACAACCGCAACGGCTTCATCGGCACCGCCAATTTCCCGCTGGTGCCCCAGCTCTCCCTCACCCAGACCATCAGCCCCAGCCCGACGGTCGCCATCAGCAACAACGTGGGCCTGGGCTCCTGCGTGGCCATCACCGGATACGTGGGGGCGCAGGCCACCATCGCGCTGTACGCGAGCGCCGTGGCCAACATCACCTACGGCAAGGGCGTGAAGTTCGACCTGACCATCAACCCGATCACCCTCGCCTACGACGACGTGACCAAGGAATTCGAGCTGAAGGTCCCCGGCGTCAAGGCCAAGGACCAGAACGCCATGGACATCGAGGACCTGAAGGTGGCCCTGGCCAACACCCAGATCAACCTGAACAAGGTGGGGGTGGACCTGCACGAGGCCGGCGTGGCGCTGCGGAAGGCCTCCGCCCGCATCTCCAGCGGCATCCACATCTATTTCTGAGCGGCCCCATGAAGACCATCCGCCCCATGCAGGTGAGCGTCTGTTCCCGGGTCCTGGAGCAGGGCCACCGGTTCTATTCCATCCACAGCGCCTCCATGGGGCTGCGGATCCCCTCCGGCGAACCGCTGCTGGACCTGGATTTCCTGAAGGAGGCCCTGGGGGCCCTGGGGCCCGATGACCTTCCGGACGCCGGCATGCCCAAGCCCCAGGGCGAGGTGCTGCTCACCGGCGCCTTCCACAGCCCCGGGGGGCGCCCGGTGGCGGGCCACGAGGTGCTCTTCCGGGTGGGCCCGGTGGAGCGCAGGCTCTTCGTGTTCGGTCCCCGGCGCTGGGGGGCCCTGGGCCCCACGGAGCCCGGGCCCGTGGCGCACTGCCCCCTGGACCCCGCCCACGCCTTCGGCGGCGCGGGCTTCCAGGCCAACCCCGCGGGCCAGGGCTGGGAGGACGGCCAGCTGCCCCAGGTGGAGGATCCGGCGCACCTGGTGGCCTCGCCCCGGGACCGGCCCGATCCCGCCTTCCCCGGCCCCGCGGGGCCCGGCCACCCCCGGCGCAGGGCCTTCCAGCCCGACTGCGGCCCGGACTACCTGCACCGCGACTTCCCCGGGTACCCCGCGGGCTTCGACTGGCGCTTCTTCCTCTGCGGGCCCGGGGAGCAGCGCCTCCCGGGCTACTTCCGGGGCGACGAGAGCTACGCCTTCCACCACCTGCATCCGGAGATCGAGGTCCTCCAGGGCCGCCTTCCGGGGTTCCGGGTGCGCTGTTTCCTGAACCAGGACCTGGGAGGCGCCCCGCAGTTCTCGGAGCTGTCCATGAACCTGGACACGGTGTGGTGCTTCCCCGCCCAGAGCCTGCTTTGGCTCTTCTGGCGCGGGGGACGGGAGGTCGCCGACGACGAGGCCTCCCGGATCACCCACCTGCTGGCCGCCTTCGAATCCCCCGGGGCCCCCCGCGGCCTGGACCACTACCGGGAGGCCCTGGCCCGGCGCCTGGAGGCCCAGGACCCGCTCCTGGACGTCCTGGCCACCCAGGACCTCATCCCCCCGGACCAGGCCTGCGCCCTGGAGCGCCTCACGGCCCCGGCGCAGCCCGCCCCCAGCGCCTTCTCGCGCAACATGGAGGCCCAGAAGGACCGGCTCCGGGCCCTGGCCCGGGAGAAGCTGGACGCCGCCCTGGCGCAGGCCCGCGAGGCCCTGCCGGCCCAGGGCCCGCCGGAGCCCCTGCGCCTGGACGGGGAAGCCCTCCGGCCGCCTTCCGGCGTCCCGGCGCCGGACCCCGGAGCCCGGGCGCTCCAGGAGGAGATGGAGCGGCTCCTGCCCGGGGTGGGCCGGGGCGGCCCCGTCCAGCTCAAGGATTTCTCCTTCGGGAAGCTGGACCGCGTCCTGAAGGCGGTGGAGACGCTCACCCGGTCCCGAAAGGACGAACTCACCGCCCACGTGGACGCCACCCGCGCCGGCGCCCTGGCCGGCATGGGCGCCCAGGCCCCCGCGGACCTGCCCGGGGAGCTCCGGCGCGCCCTGGACACGGCGGCCCGGACCCTGGAGGACGGCGCCGCCCCCGGGCCGGCCCGGGTCCCCCTGCCCCGCTTCGATCCCCGGCCCCTGCTTGAGCCCCTGGAGGCCGCCGAGGCCCAGGCCCGGGCCGGCCTGGGGGACATGGCGGCCCGGGGATCCGCGGATGGGGCGGCCGCCCTGGGCGCCACCGTGGACGGCCTGGAACCGGTGCGGAGCCGCATCCAGGAATCCCTGCGCCGGGCCGAGGCCGCCTTCCGGCCCCTCTACCTGCGGGGCGCCCACCGCATGCCCGAAGGCGCCTCCCCCCACGCGGAGGACCTGCCCACGCGCAGGGCGGCCTTCCTGCGGGCCCTGGCCGGGGGCGGGCCCCTGGCCGGGGGCGACTGGGCCTGCCTGGACCTGGCCGGCCTGAAGCTGGACGGGGTGGACCTCTCCGGGGCCTACCTGGAGCAGGTGGACCTGCGCGGCGCGAGCCTGCGGGGCGCGAACCTGCGGGGCGCCATCCTCGCCCGGGCCCGGCTGGAGGCGGCCGATTTCACCGGGGCCGATCTGGAGGGGGCCAACCTGGGCGGCGCGGCCGCGGCCCGGGCGCGCTTCCCCCAGGCCAACCTCCTGGGCGCCACCCTCGAGCTCGGCACCTTCGCCGGGGCGGATTTCCAGGGCTGCCGCCTGGGGGGGGCCACCCTCATGGAGGTGGACCTGGACCGGGCGGATTTCGCCGGGGCCTTCCTGGAATCCGCCACCTTCCTCCGGCTGGAGGTCCAGGGGGCGCGGTTCTGGGAGGCCCGCCTGGGCCGGGCCACCTTCCTCCAGTGCGCCTGGCGGGAGGCGGACTTCTCCGGCGCGCGCCTCGACCACACCACCTGGGCCGATCCGCGCCTGGAGGAGGTCCGCTTCGACGGCGCCGACCTGGAGGCGGCCTGCTTCCTGGCCAGCGCCCCGGGCAAGGCCGTCCTGGCCGGCCTGAGCTTCGCCGGGGCCCGCCTGGACCGGGGCACCTTCCTGCACCTCCCCCTGCGGGGAGCCCGCTTCCGGGAGGCCTCCCTGGCGGGGGCCCTCTTTTCCGGGGCCGACCTCGCCGGGGCCGACCTCTCCGGCGCCCGCGCGCGCCAGGCCCAGTTCCGCAAGGCCATCCTCACGGGCGCCAACCTGGAGCGCATCGATCTCATGGAGGGCTCCCTCGCCAAGGCCAACCTGGTGCAGGCCCGGTTCAGGGGGGCCAACCTCCACGGGGTGGACGTGCTGCGCTCCACCCTGGGCGCCACGGATTTCACGGACTGCAATCTGGAGAGGACCCTGCTCCAGGGCTGGAGGCCCCGATGAACGGCGAGGAACTTTCCCGGCTGGTGAAGGCCGGCGAGATCCTGGTGGGCGAGGATTTCGCCGGGGCCGACCTGCGGGGCGCGGATCTCACGGGCGGGGTCTTCCTGGAGACCGCCTTCGGGGGCTGCCGCTTCGACGGGGCCGACCTGGGCGAAGCCACCTTCAAGGACTGCCGGTTCCGGGGCGCGGCCTTCCGGGGCGCCAGCCTGCGCCAGGCCAACCTGGTCCATGGCGATCTGGCCGGCGCGGCCTTCGGGGAGGCCGGCCTGGACGGGGCCCGGTTCCTGGAATGCGGCCTGGAGGGGGCCACCTTCGCCGGCGCCGGGGGCCGGGACACGGCCTTCGTCGACGCCGCCTTCGCGGGGGCCTCCTTCGCCGGGGCCGCTTTCGAACGGGTCTCCTTCCTGCGCTGCGGCTTCGAGGCCGCGGACTTCGGCGGCGCCCTCCTGGACACCTGCGTCTTCTTCGAAAGCGCCTTCCAGGACGCGGTCTTCCAGGGGGCCACCCTGCACCTCTGCCACTTCCACAAGGCACAGCTGGCGGGCATCGCCTTCGGCGGCATGGACCTCGCCCGGACCCAGTTCAGCGAATGCATGCTGGCGGGGTGCCATTTCCAGGGCGCCCGGCTCCGGCAGGGCGGCTTCCTGAAGGCCCATCTGGAGGGGGCCCGCTTCGACGGCGCCGACCTGGAGCTGGCCAACTTCTACGAGGCCGGGCTCGCGGGCGCCTCCTTCCGGAAGGCGCGGCTGCCCCAGGCCAGCCTGCAGGGGGCGGACCTCGCCGGGGCGGACTTCGCGGGGGCGGACCTGACCATGGCCCAGATGGCCGGCATGAAGGCGGTGGGGGCCCGGTTCCCGCACGCGGACCTGAGCCGCGCGGATCTGTCCCACGCCTGGCTCATGGACGCCGACCTGACCGGGGCCGCCCTGGTGCAGGCCAACCTCCACGAGATCCTGGAGGAGCGCACCACCTGGGCCGGATCCAGCAGGGCCCGGGCCCTGGGCACGGACGCCGCGCGCAGCCGCGCCGAACGATGGGGGAAGCCATGATGCCCGAAGTCCTTGTCGCTTCCCCGGGCCTGCGGGCCCGGGTCCTCTTCGTGTCGGGCGGGGACATCGCCTTGGAAGGCCCGGACGGCCTGGTCAAGGCCCGGCTGGCCTTCAGCTGCCTGGTGCGGCCGGAGGCGGGGGACTGGGTGCTCTGCCTGCCCTCGGAGGACGGCGAATACCACCTCCTGGCCATCCTGGAGCGCCCGGGGCCCCAGGCCATGACCCTCGCCTTCCCGGGGGACGCCACCCTCCGCACGGAGGAAGGCGATCTGCGCCTGGCCTCGGGAAGCGGCATCACCCTCGCCGCCTCCGGGCACCTGACCTGCCTCGCCGACGTGGCCGTCCACCAGAGCCGGGAGGCGGTGCTGGCCTGCGACGAGGTCATCGCCGAGGGCCGCTCCCTCCAGGCCCATTTCCACAGCATCTCCGTGCTGGGCCGCATCTGCCGGACCCTGGTGCAGCACCTGTTCCACCAGGCCCGCACCTACATCCGGCGCACCGAGGACCTGGACCAGGTGGAAGGGAGGCAACTGCTGCGCAGGAGCAAGGGGCTCTATTCCGTGGGCTCGGAGCACACCGTCCTGCTCAGCGCCAAGGACACCCGCATCGACGGCGAACGGATCCACATGGGCTGAGGAGGCCGCCATGTTCCTGAATTGCTCCCTGTCCGGCATGGCCTTCGCGTTTCCGGACGTGTGCCTCACGCCCACCCCGGTGGGCCCGGTGCCCATCCCCTATCCCAACATCGTCCTCCCGCCCATGGCCCTGCCGCCCACCACGAACCCGCGCCACCTGGTCTCCATGATGCCCGTCCACACCCTGGCCACGGTGGTGCCCATGAGCGCCGGCGACAACGCCGGCGTCATGGGCGGCGTGGCCTCGGCCATGATGATGGGCCCGGCCCGGCATCTCATGGGCAGCGTGAAGGTCTTCTCCGGGGGGGCCCCCGTCACCCGCATGCTGGATCCCACCCTGCAGAACGGCACCAACGCCGCCGGCCTGAGCCTGGCCCCCTCCCAGACCCGGGTGCTGGTCCTGTCGTGATAACAAAACCGCCCATCCTCGCCGGGATTCCGTAGGCCTCATCCCCTTCATCCCAGACATCACCGTTCATCCCTGTTCCGCAGGGCCGAGGCTTGGATGGGTCGGCGATGTGGGTAATGAGAGCGCCGACCCAATCCATCGCGAGCCCTGCGGAACAGGGATGGACGGTGATGTCCGGGATGAACAGGGATCAAGGCAAGGCCTTCGGGTTGGGCAAAGGAGCCCACCCGGAAAAGGCGGACTTCCGGGGAACCTTTCAAATAAATCAATCATTTCAAGGCACCAGGGGTCCCCGCCGGACCCCGCCCTTTCCGGGAGCCGACGATGCCTCATCCCTTCCTCCTGTTCGGAGCCTTCCTGGTGCTGGTCCTGGCGATCCGCAGCCTGCGCATCATCCGGCCCTACCAGAAGGGGGTGGTGGAGACCCTGGGCCGGTACACGGCGCCGCCCCGGGCGCCGGGGCTGGTGTTCGTGATGCCGTTCGTGCAGCGCCTTGAGATGGTGGACAGCCGGGAGCAGGTCATCGAGGTGCCGCCCCAGGAGGTGATCACCAAGGACAACGCGGCCGTGACCGTGGACGCGGTGATCTATTTCCGAATCACGGACCCGGTGCGGGTGATCTACAACATCAGCAACTTCTCGTACGCGGCGGTGAAGCTGGCCCAGACCAACCTGCGCAACATCGTGGGCGAGATGGAGCTGGACCAGACCCTCACGGGGCGGGAGAAGATCAACACCCAGCTCCGGCTGGTGCTGGACGAGGCCACCGACGAGTGGGGCGTGAAGGTGGTGCGGGTGGAGATCCAGAAGATCGAACCCCCCACCGATATCACCAACGCCATGTCCAAGCAGATGAAGGCCGAACGGGAAAAGCGCGCCGCCATCCTGGAATCCGAGGGGTTCAAGCAGAGCGCCATCCTCAAGGCCGAAGGGGAGCGCGAAAGCCAGGTGCTCCGGGCGGAGGGGGACCGCCAGGGCGCGATCATCCGCGCCGAAGGCCAGGCCCAGGCGGTGCGCGTCCTCGCCGAAGCCGAGCGGTTCCGCATCGAGACGGTCTTCAACGCCATCCACGCCGGGAATCCGGATGCCGGCCTCCTGGCGCTCAGGAGCCTGGAGACCCTGGAGAAGGTGGCCGACGGCAAGGCCACCAAGATCTTCCTGCCCTCGGACCTGGGCGCGGCCCTCTCCTCCCTGGGGGCCGTGGGCGAACTGTTCCGCAAGGACCCGGAGCCGCCGCCGGAGCCCGCGCCGGCGCCGCCCAGGGCCCCGGCCCCCGCCCCGGTGCGCCGGGGGATCGTCGGGTCCTGAGGGGTCCCGGGCCGGAGGAGGCCGGCGCGGTTCCCGATAGAATGGACACCCCGCAACGGCCTGGGCGGAAAGCCCGCCCTTCCCCCGAAGGAGTCCCATGCCCGACACCCGGCTCATCAGCACCCCCACCACGGGCCGCTACCTGGTGGAACCCGCCTCCCGGCCCGGAGCCCCCATCCTGGTGGGCTTCCACGGGTACGGCCAGTGCGCGGAGGAGATGCTCGAGGATCTCCGGCGCATCCCCGGGGACTGGACCCGGGTGTCGGTCCAGGCCCTGCACCGGTTCTACAGCCCGAAGACCCGCGAGGTGGTGGGCTCCTGGATGACGGCCCAGGACCGGGACCGGGCCATCGAGGACAACGTGGCCTACGTGCGCGGCGTGGTCGCCGATGTGCGGGCCGGGGGCCGGGACGGGCGGCTCGTCTTCGCGGGGTTCTCCCAGGGCGCCGCCATGGCCTGGCGCGCCGCGGCCCGGTGCGGGCCCTGCCACGGGCTCGTCATCCTGGGCGGGGATCTGCCCCCGGACGTGGCCGCACACCCCTCCCTCGAGCTCCCCCCGGTGCTCCTGGGGCGCGGCGAGCGGGACGGATTCTACTCGGGCCCCCAGCTGGAGAAGGACATCGCCGCGCTGGAGGCCCTGGGGATCCGGCCGGAGGTGGTGCGCTTCGACGGCGGTCACGAATGGGCGCCGCCCTTCCTGGAGGCCGCGGGGCGGTTCCTTTCCAGGATCCTGACCATGTAGGTCGCGTCCACTCCCGGCGCATAGGTGAAGCTCCGCACCCGCCGGAACCCCTGGCGCTCCCAGAAGGGTTCCGCCCCCTGCACCGCCGTGAGGGCGAGGGTCCCCAAGCCCAGGTCCGCCGCCAGGCCCAGGACGGCTGCCAGCAGGTCCCCGGCGGCGCCGGTGCCCCGCCAGGCGGGAATCACGGCCAGGTCGTGCACGTAGAGGCAGTCCGGGTCCGCCGGAGGGGGGGCCGCGTCGCCCAGGGGCAGGACCCGGCCCCTCCGCCAGGGCTGGAAGAAGACGTAGGCGCCCACCAGGTCCCCCCGGTGGAGGCCCCGGCAGCCCCCGGGAAAGGCCCGCAGCTTGGCCGCGAAGACGGCCTCCGCCTCGCGGAGGGCCTCCGGGTAGCAGGCCCGCTGCACCTCCAGGATGGCCGGGAGGTCCTCCGGGCTGAGGCGGCGCACGGGCATGGGGATTCCTCCGGAGCCAGGATATCAGCGGGTGGCCGCCCGGGGCCGGAGCCCACCCCCCCCCCGTCCTGGGTTAAACTTTCCCGGTGCCTGCGAGGTCTCAGGCTGATACGAGGTGTTCATGAGCGGAATCCCGAAGCTTGCCCTGCCCACCTGCGCCGCCCTGGCCTTCCTCCTGGGCTGCGGCGGGAGCAGCACCTCCAGCGCCCCCACGGGCACCCTCACCCTCACGCTCAGTTCGGACAATCTGCCGGGCTTCTCCCAGGTGGTCGTGAGCCTGGACAAGGTGGAGGGCACCCAGGACGGCAGCAGGTGGCTCAACCTGGGCTCGCCCCAGACCACGGTGGACCTCATGGCCCTGCAGAACGGCCACGGGGTGGTGATCCTCAACGCGGCCAAGGTCTATTCGGGGACCTACACCCAGTTCCGCCTCACCTGGGGCACCAAGAACTACAACTCCGCCATCAACCTGCCGGCCTACGTGATCCCCGAGGGGGGCGCGGGGCAGGTGCTGGCCATGCCCACCACCACGGTCGTCAAGGGCAGCGCCACCCTTCCCTCCAACGGCTCGGCCCAGGCGCTGATCATGCTCAGCGGCGACCAGGGCGTGCTCACGGCTCCGGCCTCGGCCACCCCCTACCGCTTCAACGCCACGGGCCAGGCCTTCGACGCCACCAACTGCGGCCGGATCACGGGTCAGGTGGCGGGCCCCAACGGCAAGCTCGCCGGCGTCGAGGTCCTCGCCCAGACCGTGGACGGCGTGGGCCTGGCCACCCTGGCGCGCCGCGCCGTCTCGGACGCCTCCGGCGCCTTCGAACTGGACGGGCTTCCCTCCGGGGCCATCTACTACCTGGCCGCCCAGCCCCTGAACTGCCAGGCCCAAGCCGCCGCCCCCGGGACCCTGGCCGCGGGCGCCACCCTCAACGCGAACCTCACCTTCACCGCCCCCGTCACCTCGGGCACCCTCGTCCTCGCCATCACCCCCAAGTCCTCGGACACCCAGGGCACCTGGGGCGAACTGCGCCAGTCCCTGGCCACGGGCGCCGGCGCCCAGAACCTCATCATCCGCTCCCGCACCGCCATCATCGGCGCCAGCCAGGACACCGTGTCCTTCCTGTCCGTCGCCCCCGGCACCTACGGCGTCACCGCCCAGCGCAGCACCTCCGGCGCCGCCCCCGTGCCCAACAACGGCTCCCAGCAGGCCGTGGCCGCGGGCGGCACCACCAACGCGACGCTGGCGTTCTAAGGTACGAGTCCCGGACCTTCGACCCGGTTCGTTGCTGCGTGCGGGGCACGCAGCAACGGAAAGCCCGCGTCTTGGACATGGGGCCGGGTTGTCACCCATTGGCCCCGACCCAGTCGGAGGGCGTGCTTCGCGTGGGGTGGCGGGGATGACGGAGCGCGCCGACGCGGATCGGTCGGCGGCGCCGGGAAGTACGTCCGGTCGGAGTTGGTCTGGGGATCCTGCAGATTCCGGGGACCTTGAGCGCATGTAGAGGGATCGGCCAGGTCCCTCTTTCATCCCCTTCATCCTGTTCATCCGATCTCATCCCTGTTCCCGCAGGGCCAGAGCCGGGATGGGTCGGCGCATGCGGATCAATGACGCGCCGCCTCACCTCATCGCTGGCCCTGCGGGAACAGGGATGAGATCGGATGAACAGGATGAAGGGGATCAACCCTTGAACCTAGAGTCGGAATTCCTTCACGAGCCCCTGGAGGCCTTCCGCCACCCGGGAGAGGTCCTCGGAGGTCTTGGCGATCTCGTGGACGGTGGCGGTGAGTTCGTGGGTCGCTGTGGCGTTCTGGGCCAGGCCCAGGGCGGTGCTGCTCATGCTGGCGGAAACCTGGGCGCTGGTGGCGGCCTGGCCATCGGCCACATCGCCGATCCGCTGGATCTTCGAGGCCATGCCCGTGATGCGCTTCCGGATCGCGTCCAGGCTCTCCATGTTGGCGTTGACGCTGGTCATGCCGCCTTCCACGGCCGCCCCGGTGCGCTGGATCAGGCCCTCGATCTCCTTGGCGGCGGTGCCGGAACGCTCCGCCAACTTGCGCACCTCCTCGGCCACCACGGCGAAGCCCTTGCCGTGGGTCCCGGCCTTGGCCGCCTCGATGGCGGCGTTCAGGGACAGGAGATTGGTCTGGTTGGCGATCTCCTTGATGACCTGCACGGCACCCACGATCTGCTTCATGACGGCCTGGATCTCGTCCATGCTCCGGACGACGTTTTCCCCCGCTTCCGCGCTGCGCTCCGTATCCAGGACCGCATTCCGGCTTTCCTGTTCGCTTTCCTTCGTGCTGGCCGCCACCACCCCCGCGTTCTTCGAGAGATCCCCGATGGCCTCCGTCACGCTTTCCCCTTCCGCCTTGAGGTTCTCGCTGACCTTGGCGATTTCGGTCACGGTGCGCTCGATCTCGTCGGCGGAGGCCGAAAGCTCGGTGCTTCCGGAGGCGACCCTTCCGGCGAAATCGGCGACGTGCTGGATTCTTTCCTTGAGGCCGTGGTTGTAGGCATTGAAGGCCTTCGACAGCGCGCCGACCTCGTCGTCGCCGCCCGCCTCGAGGGTCAGGGTCAGGTCGGAATGCTCCATGCCCGCCGCGATCCTGGAAAGGGGGCGGGTCATCTTGTTGGCGAAATGGGACACGATGAAATAGGCGACGACCAGCGCGGTGGCCGTCATGCCCGCGACGATCCAGATCATCTGGTAGAAGGAACTGAAATATTCGCTCTTTTCGATTCCCACGAACAGGACCCCGATGGTTTCTCCCGCCGCATTCTTGATCGGGTCATAGGCCGCCAGGTACGTCTCCCCGAGGATGGAGGCTTCGCCCCGGTACCGTTCGCCCCTTCCCAGCACCGCCTCCCGGGCCGGTCCCTGGAGCTTGGTGCCGATGGCCCGCTTGCCCTCGGGCGTCATCACGTTGGTGGCCACGCGCGTGTCCCCCATGAAAAGGGTGGCGGTGCCGCCGCACAGGGCCTTCACCTTGTCGGGCAATTCATTGTTGTCGTTCAGCAGGCAATCCCCGACGAACAGCTTCCCGTCCGATATCCGGAACCCCTTGCCCTTCTGGTCCAGGAGTTCGATCAGGGTCTTCATCGCCCCCTCCTGCGCCGTCGAGGCCTGGCGCCCCAGGGCCCGGTACATGATCGTGAGACTCAGCAGCATCATCGCCGCCGTCGTGCACGCGATCATGGCACCGCTGATGACAGAGAACTTCTGGCCAATCTTCATCGAGGGCTCCCGTTGAATGGAACGCCGAACGCTTGGAACGCATGGGGTGGATGCTGGCATTTTACCAGCCCCTACCCTTCTTCAACGGCAACCATGAATAAATATATAAAAAAAATTTATGCCTCTGGAGGGACCGGTTCCCTGGATGCCGCCTACAACCCCTCGCCCCGAAGGACTTCCGCGAACCGCCGGTCCCCTGGCGCCAGCTCCAGCCGGAGCATTTCAAGAACGTCCACCCAGGCCAGCGCCGCATGTTCCAGGCAGACGGGTTCCCCGGCGAATGCCACCCGGTGGAATTCGATGACGAAGGGGGAGCCGGGATCTTCGATGGCATACAGCGCCTCCCCGCAGGCGAGCACCTCCACGCCCAGTTCCTCGGCCAGTTCCCGCCGGGCGGCGTCCTGGGGCGACTCGCCCGGTTCCAGCTTGCCCCCGGGGAATTCCCAGAGGCCCCCGTGGCGCTTGTGCGCCGGGCGCCGGCACAGGAGGAACCGGCCGTCCCGTTCCGCCACGGCGGCCACCACGCGGATCCTCCCTCCGGCCCCCAAGGCCCTACTTCGCCCGGGGCGCCAGCACGGCGAGGGTCAGCCTGGAAACGCAGGTGAGGTCCCCCGCGTCGTCCCGCATCTCGATGGACCACACCTGGGTGGTGCGGCCCAGGTGCACGGCGCGGGCCACCCCCGTCACCCAGCCCCGGGAGACGCTCTTGAGGTGGTTGGCGTTGATCTCGATGCCCACGGCGCTGTGGCCCTCGGGCACGGCGAAGCCCGCGGCGCAGGAGCCCAGGGTCTCGGCCAGCACCACGCTGATGCCCCCGTGGAGGATGCCGAAGGGCTGGCGGGTGCGCTCGTCCACGGGCACGCGGCCCGTGAGGTGGTCCGGACCGATCTCCAGGAATTCGATGCCCACCCATTCCACGGCGGTCTTGCGGCTGATGGCGGCGAGGATGTCGAGGGTGATGGGCTGCTTCCAGATGGCCATGGGACTCCAGGGGGGTCGGGAACCTTGATTGTGACCTGAACCCGGCCTTGCGCGGAGGGCCTATACTGGCTGGGAATACGGAAACGAGGAGCAGGGATGCCCAACCGGGAGGATGTCCGCACGCTGCTTGACCGCCTGGAAACCATCCTGGGCCGCCTGGAGGCCAGTATGCCGGTCTGGAACGACGGGGCGGCCCTTCTGGTCCAGCTGGAATCCACCCTGACCCGCCTGGACCGGACCGAGCTCCGGGGCCCCCAGGCCCATACCGCCCGCCTGGAGGCCCTTGCCGCCCAGGGACGCCTGCTGGAACGGCACCTTTCGGACGCCCTCCAGGCCATGGAAAGGTTCACATCCGGAGAAGCTTGACCTCCCCGGGCTGGAAGCTCATGGAGAGGTTCCCGTGGGTGTCGAAGTCGTGCACGTCCCGGGCCAGGCCGTGGGTGGAGAAGAGCTGGGAGCCCCGGCGGGCGGCGTTGCCCGAGGCCCGGCGCAGCGCGTCCAGGTGCACGGTGAGGTACTGGGGGTTGTGCACGTCGGTGTTGGCCACCACCACGAACACGCCCCCCTCCTGCACCAGGGCGCCGCGCAGGGCGTCCTCCACGAACCCGAAGGCGATGCCGGGGTCCCGGGGGGAGTTGAAGCCCAGGGGCACCGCGTTCTCCAGGCGGGTGAAGGTGGCGATGTGGTCCCGGCGGAACGCCGACACCCAGGCCAGCTGGTCCGGAAGCTCCCAGCGGCCCTGGTTCAGGTAGTGCAGGGCGTACCGGTCGAACAGGGCGAGGCGGCCGTAGTAGGGGTCCTTGGGATCCAGCTGGTAGGCCTCGTTGGGGCGGCAGTCCAGGCCCGTGTTCATGGGCTGGAGCTCGTACACCTCCTGGCCGGAATTGAGGAAGGGCACGCCGTTGGGCATGAAGAGGTTGAGGATCGTGAGCATGCGGGCCAGGGGCCGCCCCCCTTCCCGGGCCGCCAGCCGGGGGGTGTCGTGGGTCTCCCCGCAGGCGTACACCGGGCACGGCAGGTTCCGGGCCTCGTACATGTAGTGGTGGGTCTTGAACTCCAGGACCCGGGGCTCCTGGAGGAAGCCGTCGCCCAGGATCATGTTGTAGCCCAGCTCCCGGGCGACGGCGGCGCGCTCGATCTCCATCTCCTCGGCGATGAAGCAGAAGTGCGGATCCACGTGGCGGGCCCCGCGGATGATGCGCTCCACCAGCTCCCGGGGCAGGGCGTGGCCCATGTCGATGCGGGCCCCGTCGATGCCGAACTGGGTCTGGTAGAAGGGGATGATGCCCGCCAGGAGCTCCCAGAGGGGTTCGTTGCGCACCTTGCCCTGGTAGAGGTTGGCCTTGATGACGTCGAAGAGGATGTAGGGCGCGTACTCCCGGTCCAGGTGGGGCACGGAGGCCTCGGGGTGGTCCAGGTACATGCGGAAGAAGGTGACGTCGTTCCAGGCCGGCTGGGGGTCGTTGATCTGGTCCGAGAAGGCCGGCGCGATGGTGAGGCCGAAGCGCCGCTGCACCTCATCCATGACGGCCGCGCCCGGGTCGGCGCGGAGGTGGGCCTGGAGTTCGGCCCAGCGTTCCGGCTGGGCCTGGCCCGGGTTCTCCACGAACTTCGCCAGGTGCTGGCGCACCTCGGCGCTCTGGTACACCACCGGCAGGAACTCGGCCCTGGGCCGGATCTGCACCCCCAGGCCGGGCACGTAGGGGGGCTTGTACCCCGCCAGGTCGGCGTGGCGGATCCAGTAGAACCAGTCCGGGTGCTCCAGGATCAGCTCGGAATCCACCGAATTGGTGCGGGGGATGAGATCGATCATCACGTGCATGCCCAGTACGTGGCAGGCCTCCACGAAGGCGCGGAACTCGTCCTCCACCGTGAAGTCCGGGCCCGTCATGGGGTCCTTCAGCCCCGGATCCAGGGAGAAGAAGCTGGAGACGCCGTACGGCGAGCCCAGCTCCCCCTTCTTGTCCCGCAGGGAGAACCGGGAGATGGGCAGGAGGTACACACAGGTCACGCCCATCTTGTGGAGCAGGGACAGCAGCGCGATGGACTTCACGAAGGTGCCGGTCTCCCGCAGGCCGTAGAGGTCGGCGTCCTCCAGGCCCCCGGAGCGGTCGTGGTCCCAGGCGGTGGAGGTGCGCACCATCATGGAATACACCGTGGCGCGGCGGATCCAGTCGCCGCCCTCCAGGCCGGGCTCCATGTCCAGGTGGCGGCTGAGGGGCTTGCCCCAGGTGCGCACCCGCCCCATGCGGGGCTCCACGAACCGGCGGATGGCGTCCCGGTAGAACCTGTAGGGGTTCACCACCAGCTCGCCCCAGGGGGTCTTGCGCAGCTCCTCGCCCTGGTAGTCGAAGCAGTTCCAGAGATCGGGCACGGTGTAGTTGAACACCTGGTCTTCCGTGGCGGCGACCCGCGCGTCGAGGATCCGGAGGAGATCTTGGAGTTTGCTCATTCCGGGGCTCCCGGCTCTGAAGGTTCTATGCCTCGATTCTAGCGGAGCCGTCACCCTCCTGCACGGCCCTGAGCTTCCGGCGCAGGGCGGCCATGGCGTAAGGCTTGTGCAGGAGCCACACGCCGGGCAGGTCCCGCACGAGATCCTCCACGCCCCCTTCCAGGAAGCCCGTGGAGAGGATCACCGGCAGGGTCCTGCGCAGCTCCTTGATGCGCACCAGGGTTTCCGCGCCGCTCATGCCGGGCATGTTGTGGTCCAGGACCACCAGGTCCACGTCCAGCCCCGCGGCGATGCGGTCCAGGGCCTCCTGGCCCCGGGAGGCGGTGGTGACGCCGTGGCCCAGGAAGGCCAGGACGGTGGGGAGGGTTTCCAGGATGATCGGGTCGTCGTCCACCAGGAGGATCCGCAGGGGCGGGCCCGGGTCCTCGGCGCCGGCCTCCTCCGTTCCGGGACCGGCGGGCCCGGGCCCCGCCGTGGCCGGGAAGCGCAGGGTGACCCGGGTGCCCTGCCCCACCTGGCTCCGGATCTCCATGGAGCCGCCATGGGCCTTCATGGTGCCGTAGACCCCGGCGAGGCCCAGCCCCGTGCCCTTGCCCACGGCCTTGGTGGTGAAGAAGGGCTCCATGGCCCGCTCCACCACGTCGGGAGCCATGCCCTGCCCCGTGTCCGACACGGCCATCTCCACCCACCCCTCGCCGTCCACGCCGGTGCGCAGGTCCAGGGCGCCGCCCTGGGGCATGGCGTCCAGGGCGTTGACGCAGAGGTTCATCAGGGCGTTGGCGATGGAGGAGGGCTCCCCCAGCACCGCCGGCAGGCCCGGGTCCAGGTGCGTGGCGATCTCCACCCGCGCCAGGGTGGTGCCGTGGAGCAGTTCGATCTGCCGGCGCACCACCTCGTTGAGGTCCACGGGCCGCGGGTCCTCCAGCCCCTTGCGGGCGAAGTCCGTGAGGCCCCGCACCAGCTTCCGGCCCCGCTCCCCGGCGCTGAGGATGGTCTCCAGCGCCCGGGCCAGGGCGGCGTCCCCGGCGTACTGGGCCTGGAGGGTGGAACCCAGGGCGATGATGGCGGCCAGGATGTTGTTCATGTCGTGGGCCACGCCGCCGGCGAGGCTGCCCAGGCTCTCCAGCTTCTGGGCGTGCTGCAGCTCCCCCTCCAGCCTCCGGCGCTCGGCCTCCGCGGCCCGGGTGGCGGTGAGATCCTGGCTGAGGGTCAACAGGCAGCCCTCCCCCGACAGGTCCAGCACCTTGGCGGAGAGGAGCACCGACACCTCTCCACCGTCCTTGCGGCGCAGCTCGGTGGCCCGGGGCGCGATGCCGCCCGTGGATTCCAGCTCGGCCCGGAGGCCATCCCGGTCCTCCTCGGCCTTCCAGAGGCCCAGCTCGCTGGAGGTCCGGCCCAGCACCTCCGCCCGGGTCCAGCCGTAGACCCGGCACCAGGCCTCGTTCACGTCCAGGAAGCGGTTGTCGGAGCGGCGGCTGATGGCGATGGGTTCGTGGGAGAGCTGGAAGACCCGGGTGAAGCGCTCCTCCTCCCGGGAATAGGCCCGGTGGGTGTGCTCCAGGCCCCGCAGGAGCAGCGCGATGGGCAGGGCGATGAAGGCGCTGAGGAAAAGGCCGTTCACCGAGACCACCACCCAGGTCTCGAAGACCTCCGCGGGGCCGCCGCCCATGGGGCCGTTGACCATGACCCCCGCCCGCACCGCCACGGCGCACCCGGCCAGGGTGGCCAGGGCCAGCCCCCAGCAGGCCAGGGCGGCCCGGGGGCTGAGGAGGATGGCCGCCAGCACCGGAATGGCCCCCAGCCAGAGCATGCCCGCCCCCGCCGAGCCCAGCCGCGCCAGGAGCACCAGGGAGAGCAGGTACAGCAGCGCCACCAGGCCCCAGGCCCGGGCGCGGTAGCTCCACCCCGCCAGGAGCGCCGCCCCCAGGACCCAGGCGTAGGCCAGCACGTCCACGGCCGCCACGGTCCAGAACCGCACCTTCAGGGACAGCAGGAAGCTGGGCACCAGCACCAGGGGCCCCAGCACCACGCCCGCCGCCAGCATCAGATCGAGGATCCGCTGCCGCCAATAGGCCACGTCCCCCTCCCCGGCGGGGGGGACCTGGAGCGGCCTCTGGAGAAGGGCCCGCAGGGAGCGGAAGGTCATGGGGGGTCCGGACTTTGAGTGGTGATTCGGCCCATTGTGAGGCATCCGGCATTTACGTCCACTGGAACCTTGGGCCGGATGGCCGTCACAACTCCCGGGGACGGGCTGGTCCCCGGCCCCCGTCCCGGGCGACACTGGAAGCGAGGAGCCTGCCATGTCCTGCTGTTCCGACCCCAAGGGTTCCTGCTGCGGCCAGCCCCAGGCCCTGCCCTGGTTCACCGCCCTGTGCGACCCGGTCTTCCGCCGTCGCTTCCTGGCGCGGTACTGGCGGGAGCTGCTCGCGGGCGCCCTGTCGGGAGCCGCCGTGGGCTACGCCGCCCTCGCCCACGGCGAGGGCATCGGGGGCCTGGGCCCGGCCCTGGGCGGCCCCTGGATCCACCTCAACGCCAGCGCCGTGCTCCCCGCGACCCTGGCCGGTGGCCTGGTCCTGGCCCTGGCGCCCCGCCCCTGGCCCACCGCATCCCTGCGGACCCTGCTGGTCCTCGCCCTGGGCGGCGGCCTGAACGCCTTCCAGGAAGGCGCCTGGCCCTCCCTGCCGGTGTTCATGGTCCTGGGCCTGCCGGCCCTATGGATAGCCTGGTTCCTTTTCTCGAAGGTGATGGGCCGGGGCCGTCCCTGATAAAGGATCGACCGGGATGAGGGGGACTGGAGGACGTTAGCAGACATCGTCTTTCATCCCCTTCATCCCCTTCATCCGATTCATCCCCGTTCCCGCAGGGCCAGCGCCGGGGTGGGGCGGCGCTCCTGGAATCGACATGCGCCGACCCATCCCGGCTTGGGCCCTGCGGGAACGGGGATGAATCGGATGAAGGGGATGAAGGGGATGAAAGAGGGAATCGGGTATTGGCCGCAGACTATGCGCCGTTCGCTCGCTACAATTGGTTCATCCCCTATCAGGAGCCCCGACGCATGCTGCATCCCCACGTCCCGGATACCATCAAGGCCTTCGGCAAGCACCTCTTCGCCACCTTTCTCGGGCTCGTCATGGCCCTGGGGCTGGACAACTGGAACCATGAGCGGCTGCAGAAGCACGTGGCCCAGGACGCCCTCGCGAGCGTCCTGCGGGAGACGGACGCCAACCGGGAGGCCCTGCGGAAACTGGCCAGCACCAACAAAGACCTGCCCGGGGAGCTGGCCGTGACCATCACGGCCCTGGAGAGCCTCCAGGACGCCCGGGCCCGGCGCCAGCCCTGGGTGTTCCCCGAGAACCTCGGCAACCTCCTGATCATGCACACCGCGGGCAACCTCAAGAGCTCCGCCTGGAACATGGCCCTGGCCAACCAGTCCGTGCAGCGGTTCCCCAAGGCCAAGGCGGCGGAACTGGCCGATATCTACCAGCAGCTGGGCCGGCTCCAGGCCTTCCTGGACCTTCCGGTGGACTACACGCCCCTCACCGCCCTATCCGGGCCCAAGTCGGGGGCCGACATGAAGGCCCGCCTGGAGCGCTTCAGCCCGGGCGAGATCGAGCGGCTCATCGAGGGGCTTCGGGCCCTCAAGGTGCGGTTCGAGCTGGTCCACCTGTGGGCGAATGGGCTGATGAAGGATCCCGAGAAGGCGTCCTCCTGAGGCTGCCGCAACCCCATCCCCTTCCCGGAGCTCCCCGCCATGCTGCATCCCCACGTCCCCGACACCCTGAAGCACTTCGGAAAGCACCTCCTGGCCACCTTCCTGGGCCTCCTGATGGCCCTGGGCCTGGAGCAGTGGCGGGAGCACCGCCACGACGCCAAGGTGGCTTCGGAGGCCCTGCGGGCCGTGGACGCGGAGATGGCGGAGAACCTGGACCGGGCCCGGACCCAGATCGCCCGGTGCGAGGCCAGCCTCAAGAGCCTCTCGGAGGTCGAGGCGCGCCTCGCGGCCATGGCCGAGGCCCGGAAGAAAGGCACCCTCCCCGACGAATCCCCCCTGGCCGTGAACACAGGCGTCGCCCTGGATTTCGTCCCCGACGCCTGGGACGCGTTCAAGGCCCAGGGCCTGCTCCGCTTCCTCCCCCAGGAACGCACCCGCCGCCTTTCCCGCTTCCACCGCATGGCCCGGGCCCTTCCCGAAATGGCGCGGCTGAATTTCTCCGGGGGGGACGCCTTCATGGTCCTGGCCTCCCGGCTCACCGAGAGCCCCGCGGCGTGGGCCAAGCTTCCGGCGCCGGAGTTCGACCGGTTCCGGGACGGGGTGCGCCTGACCCGGCTCTACTTCACCTGGTCCCAGAGCCAGCTCACGAACCTGGAATCCGCGGGGCTGGAAGCCCTCAAGCCCTAGGGCGTGTTTGCAAAGTAGGAGGCCCCGCGATGGTGGCACCGGCCATGGCAAGACAAGGCACGCGAGGAGGCCGTATTGGATATACGAACGACGAGCGTAACGCGGGATTGCCGTGGCCGATCTTTGCATCACTTGGGTCCACTCAATGTGGACCCAAGTGGTGCAAAGATCCACCCGAAGGGCGGCGCCCAGAGGCCCGCCTATCGCGTGCAAGTCCCTTGAAAATATGCCCCATATTCCCTGCGGGCCTTGCGCTCGATAATCGGGCCTCTGGGCGCCGTCGCGGGGCCTCCTACTTTGCAAACACGCCCTAGCATGATCAAGGCGCTCTGGCTCCTGCCCGCGCTGTCCCTCTTCGGGCAGTGCCAGGTTCCGTCCACCTGCGTCCGGCTGGAGGCGGAAGCCCCCCGCCCCGGGACCTGGCAGGCCCCCCGGTGGCGGGCCCCGGGCCAGCGGCGCATCGCCCTCGCCCTGCGGGGCGGGGCCGCCAAGGGCCTCGCCCACATCGGCGTCCTCCAGCGCTTCGAGGAGGAGGGCCTCCCCGTGGACGCCATCACCGGCACCAGCGCCGGGGCCTTCGTCGCCGCCCTGGCGGCCTCGGGCTTTTCCGGGAGCAACCAGGTGCGCGTCTTCCAGGAGATGAATTTCAGCGCGCTCCTGGACGACCGGCGCCGGTCCATGGGGCTCACCCTCGCGGAGGAGGAGGACAGCAACGCCAACTTCCTCAACCTGCTGGTCACCGGGAAGAAATCCGACATGATCCCCGGCCGGGCGCGCACCCTGCGCGTGCAGAAGAGCCTCTATGGCCTCCTGGGCCACGCATTCCTCACCTTCGGGGAGGACTTCGACCGCATGCGCATCCCCATCCGCATCGTCGCCTCCGACCTGCGAACGGGGGATCCCTGGGTGTTCCGGCGCGGGTCCCTGGCGGAGGCCGTGCAGGCTTCCATGACCATTCCGGGCCTCCTGGCGCCGCCGGAGGTGGAGGGCCACCAGCTGGTGGACGGGGGCCTGGTGGAGAACCTGCCCGTCCTCATCTCCCGGCGGGAATTCCCGGACATGGTCCAGGTGGGCGTGGACATCGCCCGCAAATGGGACGGCACCCACGTGCGGGACCTGGTGACCCTGTTCAACCGGTCCCTGGACGTCTCCATGCGCCAGAGCGAGGAGCGCAGCAGGAAGGCCGCGGACGTACTCGTCACCCCCGACACCGCGGGCGTCGACGACTTCGATTTCCAGGGCCAGGTGAAGGTCCTGGTGGCCGCGGGCCGGAAGGCCTTCGACGAGCAGTTGGCGGCCCTGGAGCAGCAGATCCATGGCCCCGAGGGCGAGCGCATCGCCACCCGGAACCCCCTGGAAGTGGTCCCACCCGGCTCGCCGGAGATCCAAAGGCTGGTGGAAGCCTCCCTGCCCCCCGGCGGCGCCCTCCGGTACCGGGATCTCTACCGGCTCCTGCGCCGCCTCCACCACCACCTCCCCCTCGCCGACGCCTGGGTCGAGATTCCCGCCGACCCCGCCCGGCCCGCCCAGCTCCACACCGTGTTCCAGCCCCCCGTGAGCCGGGTGGAGATCCAGCTCCCCGCAGGACTCCCCGAAGCGGAGGCCCGCCTGTACCGGGAACGGGTGGCCGTCCCGGGCCTGCGGCCCGGGGATCCCTTCTCCCCGGAGGCCATGGACGCCTGCCTGGCGGAATTCCCGCTGTACGCCGCCCTGCCCCACGTGGCCTACCTCCGGTTCAAGGCCTCCACCTTCGATCCCGCCACGGGCCTCCTCGCCTTCCGGGGGGAGGCGGTGCGCCTGGATGGGATCGACGTCGCGCCCGCGTTCTGGGAAGCCCCCTTCCACCGCTTCTTCCGGGACCTGGAGGGCCGGCCCCTCTACCCGGGGGACCTCCTCCAGCGCATCGACATGGCGAGGATCCGGTTCGGCATCACCGGGTTCAGGACCCCTCCCGATTCCCAGCCCGGCGCCGCCAGCCTCCGGGTCAAGCTCCTGCCCGAACGGGAAATGTCCGTGGGCCTCTCCCTGGCCCCCGCCTACGGCACCACCTGGGGTTCCCACCTGGGGCTCGGGGCGGAGGTGCGCAACCCCATGGGCGTGCCCATCGCCCTGGCGCTGGAGGGCGCGATCAATTCCAGGCAGAAGCGCGCCGCCCTGCACCTGGACCGGGAGCTCACCTGGCTGCCGGGCCTTGGCTACACCGCCTACGCCGAATTCGCCCGCCAGCGCTACGAGAACGATCTCGTCACGGCGGAGGGGCCCGCCGGGGTCGACGACCTCGTGACCCGCCACCAGAGCCTGGGGTTCGGCCTCTGGGGCCGCTTCGGCGGCGACGACCACGGCATGGTGCGCCTGGGCGTGGAGGAGCGCCGGTCCTCCTTCTCCACCTCCGCCTTCGATGGGAGCCGGAACCTGGAGCGCACGGTCCAGGCCTCCGTGGAATGGGACGATTTCGATTTCCACGCCCTGCCGCGGGAAGGGACGCTGCTCCGGCTCCGGGGCGGACGCAGCTTCCAGGTCCAGGGGGACCTCCCGGCCTTCAAGTTCGGGTACGCCCGCGCGCGCCACATGGTGGGCCTGCCCTCCCTGCCCTTCAGCCTCGATTTCGACGCGGAGGCCTGCCTGGGCTGGAACACGCCCCTCCCGCGCTGGTACGCCCTCGGCGGCGCCGATTCCCTCATCGGATCCCAGGGCGCGTCCTTCCTCATGCCCAGCGCGGCCCTCTTCCGGTTCGGGGCTCCCCTCACCTCCGTCAGCGTGTTCGGCATCGGCGTGCAGATCGCGCCGCGGCTGGACTGGGGGCGCTTCGCGGTCCGGCCCGGGGACCTGGGCCGGGGGTCGCGGATCTTCGGCAAGGGCGTGGTGCTGCGCTCCATCGTCCAGACCTTCCACGTGACCCTCTCCTTCGGCCAGACGGAACGCCGGGATGCCGGGCAGCAAATCACCCGCAAGGGAAGCGAATTCACGTTGCTCGTCGGAACCCGCCCCCTGGATTTGTGGAAGCAGCGATAGGAGGGGTCAGGGTTCCTCCTCCTCATCCAGGATCACCGTCCCCAGGCTGAGCACCTCCCCGGCCTCCACCAGGGGCAGTTCCTGGACGTCGCGGAGCTTGCGGCCGATGGCGCGGGTGCGGCGCGCGGCCTCGTCCACGGTGCTGGAGGCCTGCTGGAGCTTCTTCTGGACCTTGTCCAGCACCAGGCCGTAGCTGGTCCATTCCGTCTTCACGGCGCCCAGGAGGTTCCACACGTCGCTGGAGCGGCGCTGGATGGCCAGGGTGCGGAAGCCCATCTGCAGGCTGTTCAGGATGGACCAGAGGGTGGTGGGCCCGGCGACGACCACGCGGCTCCGGCTCTGCACCTGGTCCAGGAGGCCCCGGCGCCGGATGACCTCGGCGAAGAGCCCCTCCGTGGGCAGGAAGAGGATGCCGAAATCGGTGGTGCGGGGGGGGTTCAGGTACTTGTCGGCGATGTCCTTGGCGCACTGCCGGATGCGCAGCTCCAGCTGGGCCCCGGCCTCCTCCGCGGCCACGGGGTCCGCGCGCTCCTGGGCCTCGGTGAGGCGCTGGTAGTCCTCCACGGGGAACTTGGCGTCGATGGGCAGCCAGACCACCTCGTCGCCCTGGCCCGGCATGCGCACCGCGTACTCCACGCGCTCGGCGCCGCCCTTGGGGGCCACGTTGGCCTCGTACTGGTCCGGGGTGAGCACCTGCTCCAGGAGCGCGCCCAGCTGGACCTCTCCCCAGGTGCCGCGGGTCTTGACGTTGGTGAGGACCTTCTTGAGGTCGCCCACGCCCGCGGCCAGGGCCTGCATCTCCCCCAGGCCCCTGTAGACCTGCTCCAGGCGCTCGCTCACGAGCCGGAAGGACTCGCCCAGGCGCTTCTCCAGGGTGCCCTGGAGCTTCTCGTCCACGGTGGCGCGCATGGCGTCCAGCTGCCCCTCCACGGACGCCCGGAGGGCGTCCAGTTCCTTCTTCTGGGCCTCGCTGAGGCCGGTGAGGACGCGCAGCACGGAATCGTTGGCGTTCTTGAGCCCGGCGCCCACCTCCTCCCGGAGGGCCTTGGCGGCGGCCGCGCCCTCCTGGCGCGCGGCCTCCAGCTTCTGCTCGTGGGTGCGCACCAGGTTGGCGAACTGGGTGGAAAGGGTGTCCACCAGGATGTTCAGCGAGGCCGCCAGCTCCTGCCGGGCCTGGCGCGCCGCGGCGGAGGCCTCCTCCCGGTTCCGGGCGAACTCCTCCCGCATGGCGCGGTCCCCGGGGCCCCGGCGCAGGAGCGCCACCTGGCACGCGGCGACGAACACCAGGACGAACAGGACGGCGGCAAGGAGGGTCTCGGTCATGCCTTCTCCGGGTCGGTGGGTCTCCAGCCTACCCGAGGTACGCCTCCACGACGCGCTCGTTGCGCCCCAGGTCCTCCCGGGTTCCCGCCACCGCGACCCGGCCCCGCTCCAGGACGTAGGCGTAGTCGGCCACCTCCAGGGCGGTCACGGCGAACTGCTCCACCAGCAGGAGCGTGGTGCCTTCGGCCTTGAGCCGGCGGATGGCGGCGTAGACCTCCTGGATGATCACGGGGGCCAGGCCCATGCTGGGTTCATCCAGAAGCAGCACCTTGGGGCGGGCCATGAGGGCCCGGGCGATCGCCAGCATCTGCTGTTCGCCGCCGGAGAGGGTTCCGGCCTGCTGGCGCCGGCGTTCCTTGAGGCGGGGGAAGCGCTCGTAGGCCTCCTCCAGGTCCCGCGCGGCCCGGCGCCGGTACCCGAAGAACCGCGGCAGGCGCGAATAGGCGCCCAGGAGCAGGTTGTCCTCCGTGGACAGCGGCCCGAAGATCTTCCGGCCTTCCGGGGCGTGGGCCAGGCCCAGGCGCGCGATGCGGGAGGCATCCCGTCCCTCCACGTGCTCCCCGTCCAGGACGATGGCGCCCCGGGTGGGGCGCAGGAGGCCCGAGATCAGCCGCATGGCGGTGGTCTTGCCGGCGCCGTTGGGCCCGATGAGGGCGACCACGGAGCCCTTGGCCACCTCCAGGGAGACGCCCTGGAGCACATCCACCGTGCCGTAGCCTCCGTGGAGGTCCTCGATGCGGAGCATGGGCGCGTTCATGGGGCGGACTCCCGGGGCAGGCCGAGGTAGGCCTCCAGCACCCTGGGATCGCGCTTGACGTCCTGGGCACGGCCTTCGGCGAGCATGCGGCCCCCGTCCATGACGGTCACGTAGTGGCAGAGCTCGCTCACCACGTCCATGTGGTGCTCGATGAGCAGGATGGCGATGCCGCGTTCGTGGACCTTGCGGATGACGCCCATGAGGCGCAGCACGTCGGGATGGGCCAGCCCCGCGGCGGGCTCGTCCAGGATGAGGACCGCCGGCCTGCGGGCCAGGGCCCGGGCCAGTTCCAGGAAACGCTGGGCGCCGTAGGTGAGGTCCCGCGCCCGGACCCGGGCCTCGGCCTCCAGGCCCACCAGGGCCAGGGCGTCGGCCTGGGCGCGGCGCTCCTCCTTCCGGCCCAGGCCCGCCACCAGGAGCGGCAACGGCATGCGGAAGGCGCCGTGCAGGGCCACCAGCACGTTGTCCAGGGCGCTGAGCTCCCCGAAGAGCTGGAGGTTCTGGAAGGTGCGGGCCACCCCGGCCCGGGCCATGGCCACCATGCCCAGACGGGTGACGGGGGCCCCCTGCAGACGGATCTCGCCGCCGGTGGGCGGGTAGAGGCCCGATACGACGTTCACCAGCGTGCTCTTTCCGGATCCGTTGGGCCCGATGAGGCCGTGGATGCTGCCGGATTCCACCTGGAGCGTGATGCCGTCCACCGCCCTGACGCCCCCGAAGTGCCGCCGGAGCTCCTTCACGGCCAGCACCGGCCCGGGCCCGTTCTCCTGGGCGGGAAGCGCGTCGTCCAGGGCGGATGGCGCCGGCAGGGACGCGGGGGGCACCCGGAAGACCCCCTCCAGGAAGCGGGAGGCGAAGCCCATGAGCCCCTCGGGCAGGCCCACCACCACGGCGAAGAGCATGAGCGCGAAAATGCCCTTGCGCCAGTCCTCGGTGTTCTTCACCAGGAGCCCGCCCACCGCCAGGAGCGCCATGGCGGCCACGGGCGCCAGGGCCTGGAAGGCTCCCGAGCGCCTTCGCGCCAGCCCCCGGATCCCCGCCGCCAGGGCCGCCAGAAGCCCGAGGAAGGCCAGGACCAGGAAGAGCCGGCGGTCCGAAAGGAGGTTGGGCAGGAGCACCACGACGCAGGCCCCCACGAAGGCGCCCCAGAGGCTCTTGCGGCCGCCCAGCACCACCCCCAGGAGCAGGATCACCATCAGGTCGTAGGTGAAGATCTGCGGCTGGAGGTACTGGAAATTGAAGGCGTAGAGGCCCCCGGCCAGGCCCCCGAGCCCCGACCCCAGCGCGAAGCCGGCCACCTTGTGCCGGTAGGTGCCGACGCCCATGGCGTCCGTGGCGATGGGGCTGTCCCGCAGCGCCTCGAAGGCGCGGCCCCAGTGGGAGGCCAGGAGGTTGCGCATGGTGACCCACACCAGGGCCAGGGCCGCCAGGCAGAGCCAATAGAAGCCCCGGGGCTCCAGGGCCATGCCCAGGAAGCGCGGGCGGGCCAGGCTGAGGCCCTGGGCGCCGCCCGTGAGGGATTCCAGCTCGTTGAGGGCGGTGACGGTCAGGGCCGAGAAGCTCAGGGTCGCCAGGGCGAACTGCGGCCCCTCCAGGCGCAGCGCGGGCAGGGCCAGGAGCCCGCCCAGGACGAGGCCCACCAGCGCGGCCGCCAGGAGCGCGGGAAGGAGCCCCCCGCCGAACCGCGTGACCACGATGCCGGCGGCGTAGGCGCCCAGGCCCAGGAAGGCCACCTGCCCCAGGTTGATCTGGCCCAGGTAGCCCACCGAAACGTCCAGGCCGATGAGCAGGACCCCGTAGATGGCCAGGAGCGTCAAGAGACCCAGGGCGTAGGGATTCGTCACCGCCACGGGAACCGCCGCCAGCAGGGCCAGGACCAGCACCTCGGCGCCGCGAAGGAGCAGGAAGCGCCGCATCACACTTTCCGGATGATGGCCCTGCCGAACAGCCCGTAGGGGCGCGCGGCCAGCGTGGTGATGAGAAGGACGAGGCCCGGCGCCTCCCGCCAGCCGCTGCCCAGGTAGAAGCTGGCCAGGCTCTCCAGGGCGCCCAGGGCCATGCCCACCACGACCACCCCGAACCCCGAATCCAGGCCGGCCACCACGGCCACCGAGAAGGCCTTGAGCACCAGCACGGCCCCCATGGTGGGCCCCACGGTGGTGATGGGCGAGACCAGGATGCCCGCCAGCGCGGCCACGGCCCCCGAGAATCCGTAGCTGAGCATGACCGTGCGCCGGGAGGAGATGCCCATGAGTTCGGCGGCCTCCGGATCCGCGCTCACGGCCTCGAAGGCCTTGCCCTGCAGCGTGGCGCGTTTGAAGAGCTCGATCAGGCCCATGACCGCGAGGGCGCCCACGGCCACGGACAGCTCCAGGGGCGTGACCTCGATGCCGAGAACGCGGATGGCCTCCGAGGGGATGGGCGTGGGGAAGGGCCGGTCGTCCCGGCCCCAGAGGTTCTCCGAAGCCGACAGGAGGAACAATCCGAGGATGATCGTGAGCATGATCCAGCCCTCGGACTTCTGCTGGAGGGCCAGGCGCACCGCGGCCCGCTCCACGGCGAGGCCCGCCAGCGCCCCGAAGAGGAGGGCGCAGGGGACCATGAGGCCGTAGGGAAGGCCCAGGTCGGTGAACGTGAGGGCCACGAAGGCCGACACCATCACCAGTTCCCCCTGGCCGAAATTCAGGCTCCGGCTCGTGGCGTAGGTGAGCTGGAACCCGTAGGCGATGAGCGCGTACACGAGGCCCATGAGGGCCCCGCTGACGGCCATCTGCCCGATGATGCGGAGGTCCATGTCAGCGGGTCTTCCTGACCTTGGATGGCGCCGAAGGCGGCACGGGCTTGTCGGACCGGGCCAGGCGCTCCCGGTCGGCGGGGTTGCCGAAGACCACCCTGCCGTCCTGCACCATTCCCATGACGGTCTGCTCCTTGCGGAAGGCCTCGTGGGTCTCCTCCCGATTGGGGTCCCACCGGGAATAGGGATGCACCCAGGTGGCGATGACGCCCTTCACGGGCTCCTTCAGGTCCTCCAGGGCCTCCTTGATCCGGTGGGTGTCGGTGCTCTGGGCCTGGCGCACCGCGGCGGCGAAGATCAGCACCGCGTCGTAGCCCTGGGCCGCCGACACCGGCGAGGCCATGCGGGTGACCTTGTAGGTCCTGTGGAAGTTGTCGATGAAGGCCTTCACCCGGGGATTGATGGGCTCCTCGATGAAGGTCTGGGGCATGAGGGTCCCGTTGCCGTTCCTGCCGGCATTGTCGATGAAGTTGGACATGGAGAGGGTCCAGCCGCCGATGAGGGGCACCTTCAGGCCCAGCTTGGCCATGCCGTTGGCCACCGCCGCCAGCTCCGGCCCGATGCCCCAGATGAGCACCGCCTGGGCCCCCCCGCTCTTGGCCTTGAGAAGCTGGGCCGTCATGTCCTTGTCCCCGATATTGAATTTCTCCGCGGCGACCACCTTGAGCTTGCCGCCCTGCGCCGCGATCTCGCGCACCAGGTCGTCCCGGCCCGAGACGCCGTAGTTGGTGGAATCGAAGAGCAGGGCCACCTTCTCGAAGCCGCGGCGCTGGGCCTCGGCGACCACCATGGAGGACTGGATGCCGTCATGGGCCGCGAACCGGAAGATGGAGAGGTCCCGCACCCCCGCCTGGGACCACTGGGTCATGGACTGGGAGCCCGCGGCGGGAGTGATGATCTTGGTGATGCCCTTTTCCTGGAAATGCTTGTCTCCGGCCATGACGACGCCGGTGTTGACGGAACCCAGCACCCCGGCGAGATCGGGCATGCTGGAAAGCTCCTGGGCGATGAGGGCCCCCCGCTCGTTCTTGGCCTCGTCGTCCCGCTCCAGCACCTCGATCCGGAGCCGGGCCTTGCCCACCTGGATGCCGCCGGCGGCGTTGATCTCCGCGATGGCCAGCCGGGCGCCGTCCCGCATGGAGAGGCCCATGGGGGCGGATCCGCCGGAGAAGGGGCCGGTGAGGGCGATCTTCACCGTATCGGCCCCCGTCAGGGGCAGGACCGCCAGCACAAGGGCCAGGGACGAAAGCGATCGAAGGACCATGGCGCACTCCCGCAAGCAAGGGGATGGAGGAAAGAGCGGCATAACCATAGCCCCAATCCAGGAACTTGCAAGGGTTCGAAAGCGGCGATTTCGGGAGCCTCAATCCTTGGATTTAAATGACCTAGACGTCATCATTGGGCCGGCGGCGCCCCGGCCTGCGGGCGACGCCCCGGGCGCCGGAGCCCTGGGTCCAGTAGCCCTCCTCGTGGGCGAAGCAGACGTCCTCCATGTCCTGGAGTTTCTCCTGCAGGAAGGTCCGAGCGTCGGCGATGGCGAGGTTGTAGACGCTGGGGGCGATCTCCTCCAGGCAGTATTTCAGGAACAGCGAGGCCTTGAGGTCCCCCACGTCCTCGCCGAGATTCTCGTCGAGGTAGCGCCGGATCGAGGCGGTGAGGCGTTGTTCCACGTCCTTGGGCAGCTTGATGTCCATGTGCGCTCCGGCTACCAGGATAAGGCCTCGGCGGCCCCGCGCAGCGCGGCGGGGTCCGGCGCCAGGATCCGGCCCCCGGCCTCGGCCACGGGGCGCAGGCCCCGCAGGGCGCTCACCAGGGCCAGGGCCCGGGCCCGGGCCAGGTCCTCCCAGGTGAGGGGGGCCTCCCGGACCAGACCCGCCTCCAGCAGCACCCGGCGCCCGATGCCCGGCAGGGCTCCGTCCTCCAGGGGGGGCGTGAGGAGGGCGCCGTCGAGGACCGCCACCAGGGTGCTGCGGCCCCCGTCGCTGAGGCGGCCCTCGGGCGTCGGCGCCAGCACCTCGTCCAGGCCCCGGGCCCGGGCCTCGGCCTGGAGGAGGTGGTTCTCCAGGTAGCTGGTGGTCTTGAAGCGCGTCAGGGGGCCCGGGTGGCGCAGGATTTCCCGGCTCAGGCCCAGGCGCAGGCCCCGGGGCGGCGCGGGCTCCAGGGGGCCGGTCCAGGCCAGGAGGCGCCCGTCGGCGGCCAGGAGCCGCAGGACCCCCTCCGGGGGCAGCTCGAGGCGCCCCTCCAGGTCCGGCGGCGGCGCCCCCAGCCCCAGGAAGGCGCATCCCGCGGCGAGCCGCTCCAGGTGCCAGGGCAGCCACCGGGCCCGCCCCCCCTGGACGCGGATGGTTTCGAAAAGTCCGGCCCCGAAGCGCAGGGCGCTCCCGGCCAGGTCCACGTTGGTGTCGGTCACGAGCTCAAGCATCGGACGAGGCTCCTTCCCTTGTGCACGGTCTCCTCGTACTCCGCGGCGGGGTCCGAATCCCACACCACGGCGCCGCCCACTCCGAAGCGCAGGCCGGTCCCCGCGGCCCAGGCCGAGCGGATGAGGAGGGCGAACTCCCCCTGGGCCAGGTCGCTGCGCAGCCAGCCCAGGCTCCCGGTGTAGAGGCGCCGGGGGAGGGGCTCCAGCTCCCGGATGAGGGCCATGGCCGCCAGTTTCGGGCAGCCCGTGATGGATCCCCCGGGGAACAGGGCCTCCAGCAGCCCCCCGAAGGTCCAGGACGCGGGCAGCGCCCCGGAGACGTCGGCCACCAGGTGGTGCACGTGGGCATAGCTCTCCAGCAGGGCGAAGGCGTCCACCCGCACCGGGGGCGGCCCGCAGAAGCGGCCCAGGTCGTTGCGCAGCAGGTCCACGATCATGGCCAGTTCCGAACGGTCCTTGGCCGAGGCCAGGAGCTCCCGGGCCGCGGCCAGGTCCCGGGCGGGGTCGGGGTGGCGGGGGGCGGTGCCCTTGATGGGGCGCGTGAGCAGGCGCCCCCCTTCGATGCGCAGGAAGCACTCGGGGCTGGAGGACGCCAGGGTCCACCGGGGATCGGCCACCAGGGCGGAATAGGGGGCCGGGTCCAGGGCGTGGAGCCGCCGGGCCAGGACCGCCAGGCTCCCCTCGAAGGCCCAGGTCTCCTGGCGGGCCAGGTTCACCTGGTAGACGTTGCCCCGGGCGATCTCCTCCCGGATCCGGGCCACCTTGGCCATGTGGGAGGCCGCGTCCTCGGTGTCCCCGGTCTTCCATGCGCGGAAGGCGCCCCGGCCCAGGGCGTGCCGGGCCCGGTCCGCAGGGGGCCCCTCCCGGAGCGCGGTGTGCAGGACGCCCCGGGCGCGGTCGTACACCCGCACCGTCCGGTACAGCGTGAGCCGCACGTCGGGCACGGGATCCCCGCAGAAGGGCCGGGGCGGCAGGGCGGGGTCCAGGGCGTAGCCCCGCTCGTAGGCCGCCAGGGCCACCAGGTCGGGCAGGATCTCCGGGGCCTCCCCCCGGCGGTGGAAGCGCAGGTCCCCAAGGGCCAGGTCGTCCAGCTCCAGCAGGGGGTCCTCGGCCAGGATCAGCCAGCGGCCCTTGCCGTGGAGGAAGGCGAAGGGCGTGGCCGGCAGGTCCTCGAAGAAGGCCGCCTCGTCCAGGTCGCAGGTCCGGGCCCGCCAGGTTTCAGAGATGTCCCAGGAGCGCATTGCGGAAGATCTCCGGGCCCAGGGGCGTGAGGAAGGAATCGGGGTGGAACTGCACCCCCGCCAGGGGCAGGGTGCGGTGGCGCATGGCCATGACGAGGCCGTCCCCGGTGCGGGCGCTGATCTCGAAGCCGGGGGCGGCCGTGACCACGAGGCTGTGGTAGCGCCCCGCCTCCAGGGGGTCCGGGAGGCCCCGGAAGAGCCCCCGGCCATCGTGGTGGACGGCGAAGGCCTTGCCGTGCACGGGCTCCGGGGCCCGTTCCACCCGCCCCCCGTGGGCCACGGCCAGCACCTGGTGCCCCAGGCACACCCCCAGGATGGGGATCCGCCCGGAGAAGGCCCGCACCGCCTCCAGGGCCAGGGTGGCCTCCTCCGGGGCCCCGGGCCCGGGGGATAGCACCAGGAATTGGGGATCCGCCTCCTGGAGCGCCGCCAGGTCCGCCCGGTCCCGGCGCCTCAGGTCCACCGAGGCCCCGGCCTCCACGAGGCAGCGGGCCACGTTGTGGGTGAAGGAATCCAGGTTGTCCAGGAGAAGGACGCGCATCAAGACAATCTACCCCACCCGGCGGTTCCGCTCCCCCTCAGGAGCGCTTGCGCCAGGCCTCCGAGGCCCGCTTCTGGCCCTCGGCCACGGCCTGGGGCGGCAGGTCCCGCTCCAGCCGCTCCACGGCCTGGGCCGAGGCCGGGTCCCCGCCGGCCTTGGCCAGGAGGAACCACACGTAGGCCTCCTGGAGGTTCCGGGGCACCCCATCGCCCACCAGGAAGGCCGAGGCCAGGAGGGCCTGCGCCGGGGCGAAGCCCTGGTCCGCGGCCTTGCGGTACCACTGGACCGCTTCCGCGGGGTCCTTGCGCAGGCCGTTGCCCTTGGCCAGGAGGGCCCCCAGATGGCACTGGGCGTCGGCATTGCCCTGCTCCGCGCCCTTGCGGGTCCACTTCAGGGCCTCCACCAGGTCCTTGCCGGCCCCTTCCCCCCGCTCCAGCATCCAGCCCAGGGCGGCCTGGGCCGCCGGGTTGCCGTGCTCGGAGGCCAGGCGGTACCACTTCACGGCCTGGCCGGGATCCTTGGCGACGCCCGTGCCCGCGGCGCACATGGCCCCCATCTGGCCTTCCGCCAGGGGGTCGCCCTTCTCCGCGGCCTTGCGGTACCACGCGGCGGCCTGGGCGGGATCGGCGGCGACCCCCTCCCCGGCCTCGTACATCCACCCCAGCAGCGACTGGGCGCCGGTTACCCCCTGCCCCGCGGCCTTGGTGAGCAGGGCCACGGCCTGGGCCGGGTCCTTCTTCACGCCGTCGCCCCGGGAGCAGAAGTAGCCGGCCAGGTACTGGGCGTTGGGATCCCCCTGGTCCGCGGCCATGCGGTAGTACTTCAGGGCCTCGGCCGGGTTGCGGGCCACCCCTTCGCCCTTGTCCAGCATGACGGCCAGGTTGTACTGGGCCAAGGCGCTGCCCTGCTCGGCGGCCAGGCGATAGAACCGCGCGGCCTCCCCGGGGTTCTTCTCCACCGCCTCGCCCTGGGCGCACATCCAGGCCATCTGCACCTGGGCCTTGAGGACCCCCTGCTCCGCGGCCAGGCGGTACCACCGGGCGGCCTCCGCCATGTTCCGGGGCACCCCGTCCCCCCGGGCGAACATCTCCGCCAGGGACACCTGGGCCTGGGCCACCCCCTTTTCCGCCAGCGGCTGCCAGAGGGCCATGGCCCCCGCATAGTCCTGCCGCTGGAAGGCCTCCGCCCCCTTCTTCAGGTCCCGCGGCTCCCTGGAGCAGGCGAGGACCACGAGCAGGGCCGTGGGGAGGGCGATGGCGTGGAACTTCATGGCTTCTCCGGGGGGCTACCCCAATGCTGACATCCCCCGCCCGAAAATCCTAATGCCACCCCCACCCGGCTCGGGAAGGGGGCGATGGGGGGGACGGCACGTGGGCGTCCGTCCCGGATCCTCACCCCGGGTCGGGAGGAGGCGATCATTTTGATTTTCAACTTCAGATTGATCGACCGGCGCCGAAGGGGAATGCCTGTAAATTCCCAGCCCGAGGCATGCGGCACGGACCTTGCACGGGGAAAGAATCCGAACGGCCGTTTCAGGCCCGCTTCATGGAAACAAGGCAGGAGGCATCCCCATGGAACAGCGCACCCTCAGCACCCGGACCCGCGTGGAAAGGCGGGCCGAGCCCCCAACGTACCGGCAGCAGGTCACCCGGGCGGTGAATCCAGCCACCTTCGAGGTGATCGGCAATGTGCCCCAGACGCCGGAAGGCCTGGTGCCGACCTTCGTGGAACGGGCCCGCAGGGCCGCGGACGCCTGGGGGCTGGCCGGATGGGAGGAGCGGGGGCGGACCCTGGGCAAGCTGCGCGCGCTCATCGCGGCCCGGGCCCAGGACATCGCGGCGACCATCTCCCGGAGCATGGGCAAGCCCCTGTTCGAGGCCCTGCACTGGGACGTGGCCATGGTGCTGGAGGACCTGGACGACTACCTCAGCCACGGCGAACGCTACCTCGCCGACGAGAAGGTGGACCTGCCCGCCCGCATGGAACGGCACAAGACGGCCCTCGTCCGCTACGCCCCCCGGGGGGTGGTGTGCATCATCTCCCCCTGGAACTTCCCCTTCGAACTGGCCATGGCCCCGGCGGTGGCGGCCCTGGCGGCGGGCAACGCGGTGATCCTCAAGCCCACCTCCGCCGCGCCCCTGGTGGGCGATTTCCTGGAGAGGCTCTTCGCCGAGGCGTTCCAGGACTGGCCGGGCCTGGCCCAGGTGATCCACGGGCCCGGCCCGGTGGGCACCGCGGTGGCCACCGCGCCGGGGGTGGATTTCGTGTGCTTCACGGGCTCCACCGCCGTGGGCCGGGACCTCCAGGCCAGGCTGGCGCCCCTGCTGCGGCCCTGCCTCCTGGAGCTGGGGGGCAGCGACCCCCTCATCGTCTGCGCCGACGCCAACCTGGAGCGGGCCGCCAACGCCGCGGTGCACGGGCGCTTCGCCAACAACGGCCAGGTGTGCGCCGCCGTGAAGCGCGTGTACTGCCACGAGTCCGTCAGCCGCTCCTTCGTGGAGAAGGTCATCGCCAAGGTGAACCTCCTGAAACTGGGCCCCTGGGACAACCCCACCTCCGACATCGGCCCCCTGGCCAATGACCGGGCCATCAGCGCCCTCCGGTCCCTCCTGCACGACGCCCTGGACAAGGGCGCCAAGCTGGTGGCGGGGGGCTTCCCCGCCATCCAGGCGGGCTGGTACTGGCAGCCCACCGTCATCACCGGCGTGGACCACTCCATGCGCATCATGAAGGAGGAGACCTTCGGGCCCATCCTCCCCATCTGCACCGTGAAGGACGACGAGGAGGCCCTGGAGCTGGCCAACGACAACCCCTACGGCCTGGACGCCTACGTCTTCACCAACGACATGCGCCGCGCCCACCGGATGGCCAACCGGCTCCGGGCCGGTTCCGTGAACATCAACGATGTGGGGGTCAACTACGCCATCCGGGACCTCCCCTTCGGCGGGGTCAAGCAGTCCGGCCACGGCCGCTGCCACGGCCGGGCCGGCCTGCGCCTGTTCACGGACCCCAAGGCCATGGTCATCGACGATGGGGCCACGGACACGGAACCGGCGTGGTTCCCCTATGACGGCGCCAAGCTGGAGCAGGCGAAGGAGCGTTGCTCGGGAATCCAGTAGCCGGCCCCCGTCCCCGGTTAGACTGGAGGACCCAGGGAGTTCCATGGCGCACCAAGGTGTCCTCGTCATCGCAGTCGAACCGGAGAGCCTGGCCTGGGAGGCCGGCCTCCGGGCCGGGGATACCCTGCTGGAGATCAACGGGGAACCGGTGCTGGACCAGCTGAGCTACCAGTTCCTCATCAGCCAGCGGGACGAGACCGGCCTCAGCTTCCGGCGTCCGGACGGGTCCCGGGTCACCGCCACGGTGGAGAACGGGGAGAACGGCATCGGCCTGGACCTGGCCCAGGACCAGGTCAAGGTGTGCAAGCAGAACTGCATCTTCTGCTTCGTGCTGCAGATGCCCAAGGGGTACCGGAAATCGCTCTACCTCAAGGACGAGGACATCCGCCTCTCCTTCCTGTACGGCCACTTCAGCACCCTGTCCTCCAGCGACGACGCGGAACTGGACCGCATCGTGCGGGAGCGGCTCTCCCCCATCCACGTGAGCGTGCACGCCACGGACCCCGCGGTGCGGGTGAAGGTGGTGGGCAACCCCCGGGAGGGCGATATCCTGCGCAAGATCGACCGCCTCCTGGAGGGGGGCGTGGATATCCACACCCAGGCCGTGCTGGTGCCCGGGGTCAACGATGGCGAGGTGTGGGAGCGCACCGTGCGGGAGCTCTGGGAGCGCCGGGCCTTCCAGACCGAGGGGCCCTGGGCCGGCAAGGGCGGGGTGCTGAGCCTTTCCTGCGTGCCCGTGGGACTCACCTCCCACCGGGAGGGCCTGCCCTCCATCCCCGACGTGGACCCCGCCTTCGCCGCGGCGTGGACGAAGCGCTGGATCCCCGAGGTGCGCCGACACACGGCGGAAAACCACGGCGAACCCTGGCTCCTGCTGGCCGACGAATGGTTCACCCGGGCCCGGATCCCGGTGCCGGGCCGGGCCTTCTACTCCCAGTCCTGGGCCCAGCTGGAGAACGGCGTGGGCCTCGTGCGCAAGTTCCTGGAGCATGCCCGGCGCTTCGTGCGGACCCCCAAGGCCCTGGATTTCAAGGGCCGCAAGGTGCTGGTGCTCACCGGCAGCAGCTTCGCCCCGGTGCTCAACCGTTCCCTGGCCCAGGTGAACCGCCGCTGCGGCAGCGAACTGCGGGCCGTGGCGGCCCCCAACAACGCCTTCGGCACCAGCGTGACGGTGGCGGGCCTCCTCTGCGGCCGGGACCTGGCCTACGCGGCCCACGCCGACCGGGAGGCCCACGGGGGCAACCTGCGCTGGGTGGACGCGGTGGTGATCCCCAGCGCCGCCCTGCGGGTGCACACCGGCCCCACCGACCAGTACGCCCTGGACGACGGCAGCGAGCCCACCCCGGCCAACCAGTTCCTGGACGACATGACCCTGGCCGACCTGGAGCGGGAGGTGGGCGTCCCCGTGGTGCCCAGCGGCGCCAACCTGTCCCAGCTCCTGGACCACCTCCGGGCCAGCGACCGCTTCCACACCCAGGGCATGAACCGTCCCCAGGGCGCCTACAATCCCTAGGGCGCGGGTGCCGGACGAGCGCGCCGCAAGGATCGTAGGCGCAGGCAAGCTGCGCCTACGGAATGATCCGTTCCTGGGGTTACGGAGGGGTGCTGCCGCATTCGTCCTTCGATTGGGAGGGGGGGGTGATTGAAAACTTGGGCTCTCCGGGAGGGCCTATGCCTTGGGGACCAGCTTCGAGTTTGGGGTGAGGGGGGCGGGTCGCGCCGACGTTGATTACTGGGGTGGAAGCCTAGAAACCCCTTGATCCGGGCCGGGATCAGCGAAAAAATACGCTATTGGTCATACGTTCGCCATTGTACATATAACGTTCGTTTTCCCTGGGCCGTCGGCAAACGGTCCCATGCAGGTTGATCCATGACGCCCGAAGCCCTGCTCGCCCTCATCATTGTGGCCTCCCTGGCCGCCATGATTCTTGTGCTGGCGGTGGTGCTGGGCAGCAACCGCAGGCGAAGGGACCGGCGGCACCGACGGCTGTTCGCCCCCATTGAACGCCGCAAGAACGCCCGGCGCCGGAACGAGATCGGTCCTTACCTGGCGTGGCGGATCAAGCTCCTGCGTTCCGGAAAATAAAGGCGGGCGGCTAGTGCAGGGCGCCAGAACGACCTTCGCGAAGGAATGAAAGCAAACCCTTCCTTCTGAGGTTCTTTATCCTGATTCTTCCCCTGGATCCTGTTTATCCCCGTTTGAACCTCGCTTGGATGAACGCCGAAAGATGGGATGAACCGGGCTCCGCTCAACGCCTTCATCGCGGCTTCAAGGCCCCTGGGGTCTGCCGACCCACCCAATACCCGAAACGCAGAACGGGCCGGAAAGCCCGGCCCGTTCCTTGGATCCCTGGGGATCGGCTAGCTGGTGGGGGTGCGCTTCTTGACCGCGGCCACCACCTTCACGTCGCCGCCGTCCAGGCCGGTGCCCACGAACTCGGGACGGAGGGCGGTTTCCCGCTTGGCCCGGTCGCTGGCGACCTTGATCTGGTCGAGGACGTTGACGGCATACTGGTACGCCTGCTCCTCATCCACCCGCAGGAAGACCTTGCGCATGCCCGAAGGCTGCAGCTGGACCACGGGGGAGAGCTTGTCGGCCAGCTCGGCGAGCTGGATCTTGTCGTTCTGGAGCATGAGATCGCCGTTCTGGTCGATGGTGACGACCAGAGGGGGATTCTTCGGATCGGGCGGGGTGGGACGGTCCACCTTCACCACCTGGGGCACCACGACGGGCAGGGCCTTGGAGAGGCCGGGCACCATCACGATGAACACGATCAGAAGCACGAGAACGATGTCGATGAGAGGCGTAACGTTGATATCGCTTTTGGCTTTGCCCTTCGGGCCACCGGCGTCCATTATTTGGCCCCCCCAGTGCTCTTGTCCTCGCTGGTGACGATGGAGGCCTCGTCGGCCCCGCCCTCACGGCAGATCTGGAAGAGCTCGTCCACGTTTTTGAAGGGAATGTCGGCGTCGGCCTTGATGAACACGCGCCGGTCACTGAGATACATCATCGACTGCTTGATGTACGCGATGAGCTGCTGCTTCTTGGCGTCATCCTTGTAGGTGAACGTCAGAGCGTTGCCCTTGGCATCCTTGGCGTCCTTGTCGTCCACCATGATCGGAGCGGGGCCATCGATGACGCCCTTGGCGTCGCGGTGGGCCGGAAGGATCAGGGTGAGGTACTTGGCGCCTGCCTGGGTTTCGGGTTTGAGACTGTGCTTGGACAGCGGGAGCCGCACAGCGTTGTTCACGGCGGGCGTGATCACGATGAAGATGATCAGCAGCACCAGAACGATGTCCACAAGTGGGGTTACGTTGATATCCGCTTTAACCCCAGACTTGCCACCACCACCTGCATCCATGGTGACCTCCTAGATAGGTCCGGGGAATCCTTCTCAGGGCTCCCCGGACCGGGGTTAAAAGCTTAGGCCTGCTGGCTCTCGCGGCGGATGAACTCGTCGATCATCTGGGAGGCGGCGTTGTTGATGTTGGTGACCATCTTGTCCTGCTGGGCGGTGTAGAGGTTGTAGATCCACACGGCGGGAATGGCGGCCATCAGACCGAGAGCGGTGGTGCCCAGGGCCTCACCGATGGAACCGGCCAGGGCGTTGATGTCGCCGGCGCCCTTGGTCTTCAGGTCGGAGAACACCTTGATGATGCCGATGACGGTGCCGAGCAGGCCGATGAAGGGAGCCAGGGCGCCGATGGTGGCCAGGCCGAGCATGCCCTTCTTGAGCAGGTCGGTGACTTCGGCGGTGCCGCGGACGATGGCGCGCTCAACGGGCTGGATCACGTCGTGGGATTCGTGGAGGGCCTTGAGCTGCTTCTCGTACTGGAAGATGTCCAGGCCGTGCTTGAGCACCAGGGCGATGTGGCTCTTGTTGTGGGTGGTGGCGGCGCGCTTGGCGGCCTCGAAGTCACCGCGGCGGAGGGTGTCCATGAAGAGCTTGAGGAACTTGCGGGAGGCGGAGTTCGACTGGGCATACACGATGCCGCGCTCGATGGCGGTGTAGATCTGCAGGAGGATGAGGCAGATCAGGATGCCGATGATGACCTTGTTCACCGGAGAAGCGGCTTCCCAAATCTGCTTGGGGCCGAAGGCGTTTTCGGCGGCTTCTGCGATGGCGAGAACGAAGGGAGAGGCAAGCAGGCTCATTTGGATTCCTTATGGGATGAGGTGGCTTGGGAGGGGGCCTCGGGGGAGGCGGAAGGTTGCGTTCTGGAGTCCTGGATCACGGGATCCAACGTGGGCGCGGGGGCCTGTGAGGGTGCTGGAGCCGGGTTCACGGCACCGGGCTTCGAGGCGCCGCCGCCGAAGGCGACGAGCGTTGCTGCGAGGGCGATGGCGAGACCAGCACCCAACCATGCGGGACGGGACATGTTCGGCACGTCCCTACTTCAGCCTGAAGGGCATGGTCAGCTTGAACCGCGCCGTCTGCGCCACGCCGTTGAGCATGGCGGGCTCGAACTTCCAGCCCATGGCGTAGTTCTCGGCGGTCTGCCGGAGCTGGGCCGGGCCTTCCACGGCGTGGGCGGCGATGGGGATGCCATCGGGACCCACGGTGATCTCCACCACCACGGTGCCCTGGATCCGGGCGATCTTGGCGAGGGCGGGATAGGGGGGCGCGGGGGGCTGGAACTTGATCTTCATCTGGCTGAAGTCGAAGTCCACCACGTGGGAGGTGCCGGCGCCGGCCACGGCCATGCCGGTGGCGGGACCCGCGGAACCGCTGACGCCGCCGCCGGGGACGCCGGAACCGGAGCTCTGGCTGGAGGCGTAGCGCAGGGTGAGGTCCTGCTTGGGCAGTTCCCGGGGGGCGATCTCAGGCACCTGGTCCTGGTTGGGGTTGATGGGCGGCGGCGGAGGCGCCTCCTTCATCTGGATCCGGGGGGCCGGGGCGGCGGGAGCCGCGGGGGCCGGCGGAGGCGGCGGGGGGGGCGGCGGCGGCGCGTCGGCCTGTTCCGTCAGGTCCACGCCCATGGTCTTGATGACCTTCTTGCCGGCGTCCGTGTGGGTCGCCAGCAGGTATCCGCAGGCGCCGAAAATGGCGTAGGACACGATGGTCATCGGGATGGTGACCAGGGGGCTCGCGCCGTGGACGGCGGAATTCCCTGAAGACAGGCTGGACCTGTACACCAGGTCCTCCAGGGTCTCCTTGGAAGCGCCGTTGGGAGGAGGGTTGGTCTTGGGGTCTTGGCTCATGCGACTCCCGAAAAAAGCTGAATTAAGGAAAAAAATGGAGCCGGATCTGCTTTGACGGCAGAAACGGCTCTAAACCAAACGTCGAATGATCCGGGGCGGGGCCCAGCGGTTAAGATTACAAGCTGCCGGGTCGGCGTCAAGTACTGAAATCCGCATTGGCAGGGGATTTAGGACGATCGCCACATATTTTCCAACATCGTGACACGGGCCCCGTTCCTGGGGGATTTCCGTGATGATCACATGACAATTCATAGGGGTTTGTCACAGCCATGTCACAGTGCTTTTCCAGATTCCAGCAGGAAGCCTCCTCGGGGGTCGCCCGGGCGGGGCGCTTCGAAACCTCCCGGGGGCCCGTTCTCACGCCCGCCTTCATGCCCGTGGGCACCCAGGGCACGGTGAAGGGCATCACCCCGGCGCAATTGGCGGATATCGGCCCCCAGGTGATCCTGGGCAACACGTACCACCTGGGGCTCCGGCCCGGGGACGCCCTCGTGCGCGACCTGGGCGGGCTGCACCGGTTCATGGCCTGGCCGGGCCCCATCCTGACGGATTCGGGGGGGTTCCAGGTCTTCTCCCTGTCCTCCCTGCGCAGGATCAAGGAGGAGGGGGTCACCTTCCAGAGCCACATCGACGGCTCCACCCATTTCCTGTCCCCCGAGCGCAGCCTGGAGATCCAGCGCAACCTCGGTTCCGACATCGTCATGGCCCTGGACGAATGCCCTCCCGGTCGGTTGGACCGGCCGGGGCTGGAGCTGTCCATGGCCCGCACCACCCGCTGGCTGAAGCGCTGCCGGGACTTCCCCCTGGGCGAGCGCCAGGGCCTCTTCGCCATCAACCAGGGCGGCGTCCACCTGGACCTGCGCACCCGCCACCTGGGGGAGATCCTGGAGATCGACGCGGCCACGCCCTTCCAGGGCTTCGCCGTGGGGGGGCTCAGCGTGGGCGAGCCCAAGGAGGAGATGAACGCCCTGCTGGCGGACTTCGTGCGCCTCATGCCCGGGGACCGCCCCCGCTACCTCATGGGGGTGGGCACGCCCGAGGACCTCCTCTTCGGCATCGAGCACGGGGTGGACCTCTTCGACTGCGTGCTGCCCACCCGGGAGGCCCGCCACGGGACCCTTTTGACCTCCCGGGGTCGTGTGAAGATCAAGAACGCCCGCCACCGCGACAGCGACCGGCCCCTGGACCCCGAGTGCAACTGCTACACATGCAGGACTTTTTCCCGCGCCTACCTGCACCACCTCTTCCGGGCCGGGGAGATGCTGGCATCCACCCTCAACAGCATCCATAACCTGAGCTACACTGTTGGGCTGACTCGAGCCGCGCGGCAGGCCCTCCAGGAGGAACGGTTCCCGGAATTCGCCCGCCACACCAGGGATAATTGGAACCAAGAGGAGCCTTGAATGAATTTCGCCCTTCTCCAGCAAGCCCAGCAGGGATCCCCCTTCGGTCCCATCATCCTCTTCGGAGGCATGGCCCTGCTGTTCTACTTCCTCCTCATCCGTCCCCAGAGCAAGGCCCGCAAGCAGATGGAGGAACGCCTCTCCAAGCTCAAGGCCGGCGACGAGGTCCTGCTCACCTCGGGCTTCTACGCGGTCATCGACCGGGTGGAGGACAAGAACATCTACCTCAAGCTGGGCAGTTCCATCGTCAAGGCCCGCCGCACCGCGGTGGCCGCCCTTGCCGCCGAACCTGCTCCCGAACAGAACTGATCCCTGATCTTTATCTTGCCGAGGGCGGGGATTCGCATTCCCGCTCTCCTTTCGTCGGAGCCCATTCGTGACCAAGCGGAGCCTCTGGCGCCTGATCTTCACCACCCTGATCTGCGGCGCCTGCGCGTACTTCTTCGTCCCCCTCTCCAAGGTCCGGCTGGGCCTTGACCTCAAGGGCGGCGTGCACTTCGAACTCGAGGTCCAGGGCCAGGAGGCCCTCGAGGCCGACCTGCGGGATACCCGGGACCGGCTCCTGGACCGGCTCCACGAGAAGGGATTCCCCGAGGCCGTGGCCCGCCTGGAGGGGCTGACCCTCAAGGCCTCCGGGGTCCCCGCGGAGCGCCAGGCCGAGGCCCAGAAGGTCCTCGGCACCTTCAGCGGCTACGACACCGTCTTCTCCGGCGACACGCTGGTCATGACGCAGAAGAGCGGCTACCAGAAGAGCCTCAAGGACGACGCCAACAAGCGCGCCCAGCAGATCATCGAGAACCGCATCAACCAGTTCGGCGTGGCCGAGCCCGAGATCACCCCCACCGGCGCCGAAGGCAACCGCATCGTGGTGGAGCTCCCGGGCGTGGGCGATGCCGAGCGCGAGCGCATCAAGGGCCTGCTCACCACCCCGGGCCGCCTCGAGCAGCGCCTCGTGGCCAAGCAGGACACCACCAACGGCATCGGCTGGCGCACCCGCGAAGAGGCCATGGCCCACTTCGCCGGCCAGCTGCCCCCGGGCACCGAGCTCCTGCCCCAGCCCCTCTCCGAGCGCGAGGCCCGCCGCGAAGGCAAGGCCTTCCAGACTCCCGCCGCGGGCCAGTCCGAGCCCATCCGCTCCTGGGTCCTGGTGGAGGAGAAGGTCTACGTGGACGGCGCGGACATCACCAAGGCCGACCCCACCGTCAACCCCCAGACCGACCAGTACGAGATCAGCTACGTCCTGAACAAGAAGGGCGCCGACGACTTCTACAACCTCTCGGGCATCGCCTCGGAGGAGAACCGCCGCATCGCCGTGGTGCTGGACCGCAAGGTCGTGAGCGTCCTGTGGTGCAAGGAGAAGATCCCCGGCGGGGCCGTGCGCATCACGGGCCAGTTCTCCAAGGAGGAGGCCGACGACTTCGCCCTCAAGCTCAAGAGCGGCGCCATGCGCGCCAGCATGAAGTTCCTGGAGGAGCGGGCCATGGGTCCGAGCCTGGGCGCGGATTCCATCGCCTCGGGCATCCGGGGCGCCCTCATCGGCTTCCTCACCGTCATCGGCTTCATGGTCTTCTACTACCGGTGGTCCGGGGTGAACGCCGTGGTGGCCCTCACGGTGAACATCATCGTGATGCTGGGCCTCATGGGCTCCTTCCACGCGGTCATCACGCTGCCCGGCATCGCCGGCTTCGCCCTGACCGTGGGCATGGCGGTGGACGCGAACATCCTCATCTTCGAGCGCATACGGGAGGAGCTGGCCAACGGGAAATCCGTATCGGGCGCCATCCAGACCGGCTTCGACCGGGTGTTCTGGACCATCGTGGACAGCCACGTCACCCAGCTCGTTTCCGCCATCCTTCTCTTCATCTTCGGCACGGGGCCGGTCAAGGGCTTCGCGGTGACCCTCACGGTGGGCGTCACGGCTTCCCTTTTCACCAGCATCTACATCAGCCGGTTCATCTACGACTGGATCCTGGAACGCCACCCCGGCGCCAAGAGCCTCTCCATCTAACGGGCCCCCCAGATGAAAATATTCGAGCACCTCCCCCACATTCCCTTCATGAAGTATTCGAAGGTCGCCCTGGTCATCTCCTGGGGCATCATCGTCGCCTGCCTTCTCTGGATCCACCCCTGGAAGGGCGCCGACGCCCACGTGAAGCTGGGCATGCAGTTCACCGGCGGCATCGACATGATGGTGGCCTTCAAGGGCAACGTCCACCAGGAGGACGTGCGCAACGCCCTCTACGCCGGCGGGGTCCAGCAGGCCGGCGTCGTGGCCTACCAGGACAAGCCCGGCGTGGCCATGTTCTCCATCAAGGTCAAGGCCCGCAAGGGCCAGGACGAGAAGGACTCCAGCACGCAGATCAAGCAGATCACCGCGGCCCTCCGGAGCCTGGACGCCAAGGCCGCCAGCGACCACCGGCTGGACCTGAACACCGAGAGCGTCGGCGCCATCGTGGACACCTGGATGAAGGCCAACCCCCTGGGCATCCAGGGCGACGAGACCGCCCTGCGCCTGGCCTACGAGCCCTACGTGGACAAGGTCATCAAGGCCCGGGAGAAGGCCAGCCCCATGTCCGACTACAACCAGCTCCCCTCCGATCTCCCCGGGGCCCTGCGGGCCAGCCTGGAGAAGGACTACCGCCTCGGCAACCTGACCATCCTGAAGAACGAGAGCTTCTCGCCCTCCATCTCCGGCGAATGGACCTGGAAGACCCTTTCGGCCGTGGGCTGGGCCCTGGTGGCCATCCTCGTCTACGTCCTCTTCCGCTTCACCCTGAGCTTCTCCGTGGGCGGCATCGTGGCCCTGGTGCACGACGTGCTCATGGCCCTGGGCCTCTTCGTGCTCTTCGGGTTCGAGTTCTCGGTGCCCGTGGTGGCCAGCTTCCTGATCCTCATCGGCTATTCCATGGCCGACACCATCGTGGTCTTCGACCGCATCCGCGAGAACAGCCACAAGCCCGAGTACCGCCGCGTGGACATCACCAAGCTCGTGGACGATTCCATCAACCAGACCCTGAGCCGCACCATCCTCACCTCCATGTCCGTGCTGTTCGTGGCCCTCTGCCTCTTCATCTGGGGCGGCCACGCCCTGCGCGACCTGGCCTTCCCCCTGGTGGTGGGCGTCCTCACCGGCACCTACTCCTCCATCTTCATCGCCTCCCCGGTGGTCGTCTTCCTGGACCACCAGTTCGGCGGCAAGGAAAAGCTCAAGCAGCACGCCTAGGTTGGGGATGACATTTCATAAGCCCAATAAATAGTCTGGTTGAATTCCTGGCTTAAGCATTGTAGGCCGGGAATTTCGACCAGGAGAAACGATGGCGCGAAATCGCTCGCCTCAGGCAGTTCGACAGGTCCCTTGAAAGGATTAAACGCTGGGGCGCAGAGGGCTCGCTGGGGCGCTGGGAAAAGAAGGTGAAGCTTGGGGAGGCTGGTGGCAAATCCGCCGGGGCGTTCATCACTTCAGAGGCTGAGCCCCCAGCGCCCCAGCGAGTCCTCTGCGCCCCAGCGTTTGTTTTTTTTGCCTGGTTTTCGTGGCGCCATGCGTTCGTGCTAAGCCAAGGAGCCTTCCTTGGATGCACCCTTGGCCGAGCCGATTGGGTATAAGCCACTTCCGCCCATGGATTCCGATAAGACCCTTTTCGGGATCTTCGCCGCTCGCGGCCCGCACTTCATCGCGGCCTGGGAATCACGCTGATGTGGCCGTTGGTTTCGAGGATGGCCACGTGGACCTCCTCCACGCTGCCCAGGCCCGCGGCGCGCAGGGCCGCCATGAGTTCGTGCTGGGTGACCTCCTCGGAGGCGAGCATGGAGGGGACGACCTTGCCGTTGTGGATGAGGACCAGGGGGTTGCCCTCCACGATCTTCTGGACCTTCTTGCTGCGGTAGGTGAGCCAGCTCACCAGGGCGTTCACGGCCACCAGGGTGCCCGCCAGGATGAAGCCGGCGCTGACGGTGTTGTCGCCGCCGTTCATGCTGTTCTGCACGGCGTTGGAGAGCACCAGCAGCAGCACCAGGTCGAAGGGGGAGAGCTGGCCCACCTGGCGCTTGCCGGTGAGGCGCAGGATCACCAGGAGGAACCCGTAGACCAGGATGGCCCGCAGGACGAACTCCCACCAGGGCTGGCCCAGGGTCCAGAGGCTCACGCCCACGGGCAGGAGCGCCATGGATCAGTTCCCGGCGGGATCGTCGTCGCCCCGCTTCACGAGGCGGGGGGAACCGTGCACCGGCTGGCTGGACATGCCCTTCCACACGTACCGGGTGCCGCGCTTCTGGCCCTGCTTGAGGATGACGCCCTCGTCCTCCAGCTCGGAAAAAAACCGGCGGAGGGTGGCCGGGGCCCAGTCGCAACTCTTGAGTCCCAGTTCCTCCTGGGCCTGGAAACTGCTCAGGGCCCCCTGGAGCTGGAGGGTCTTGATGAGCTGGTTCTTGAGGGCCAGCAGCTCGCCCTTGGACCTGCGAAGCTTATTCTTGAAATCGGGGATGATATCCTTCTCGAAGGGCACGGGGGCGGGGGGCGGGGCCACGGGCTTGGGGGCCGGGGCCTCCGGCTGCGCCCCTTCGGCCTCGATGAGCAACCCACCGTCTAGCAACATATCCGCATCCTCGCGGCCAAAGAGCACCACGACCGAGCTCGCGGGGATGCCCTCCCCGTGGAAAGCGTCGATGATGCGGTCGCCGATCCTTTTTTTCTGATCCCGGGACAGGGGGTTCGATTTGATGTGTATCAAAGGCATACACACTCCTTTAAAACGAGGGTGATTTCAATTTAATCTGTATTATGAATGAAGGGGAATTCTTTTTGATCCCTTTAACGACTTTTCCGAACCAGGGAGTATCCATGTCCCCCAACCCGACGCTGCCCACCCGAGCCCCTTCCACCGAAGCGCATCGTTTCGAGGCCTACCTCCGGAGCAAGAAGCTCAAACTGACGGGCGAGCGCATGGAGATCCTCGCCACTATCTTCCGCAAGGATAGTCACTTCGATGCGGAGGAACTGCACGCCGAACTGAAGACACTCGGACGCGATATCAGCCGCGCGACGGTGTACCGCACCCTGGACCTCCTGGTGCAATGCGGTCTCGTGCGCAAGAGCAGCCTGGGCTCCAGCCACGCCAACTACGAGGCCGCCCATGAGAATGAGCATCATGATCACCTGATCTGCCTGAGCTGCGGCAAGGTCTTCGAGTTCTACCGCCCCGATCTGGAGACCCTCCAGGACGCCATCTGCCAGGAGCGGAAGTTCAAGCCCCTCCACCACAGCCTCCAGATCTTCGGCCTCTGCGTGGACTGCGTGGACAAGGCCGACGAGAATTCCATCCGCACCAAGGTGGCCCAGATCCATACCTAGAACGCCCGCTGACGGGATGCCCTGGACCTTCCGGGGGTCGGGAAGCCGCGTCCGGGCCGGCGCAGGCGTGGAGGAAGAATGAACCTGCTCAAGCTTCTGAAGATCCGCACGCGGCTGCTGGTGATCATCCTGGGCTGCAGCCTGGCGCTGGTGTGCCTCGGCCTGTCGAGCCTCCACTACCTGCGGGCCATGGAGGCCACCCACGGGGATCCCGCCGCCAACCTCCAGGTGGCCTCCGAGTCCATGCGCGTGACCCTGGCCCTCCTTGCCTTCTTCATCGTGTGCGGCGCGGGCGTCGGCGTCGTCATCAGCATGAGCATCAACTCCTCCCTTTCGCGGATCACCCGCCGCATGCACGACCTCGCCGAGGGCGAGGGCGACCTCACCCAGCGCATCACCATCGAAGGCGCCGACGAACTCAGCCAGTTGGCGGGCTTCATCAACACGTTCATCCACAAGGCCCACGGCACCGTGGCCCGGGCCGTGGCCACGGCCAACGAGACGGCGGCCTCCAGCAACGAGCTTTCGGCCATCTCCCGGGATCTGGCGGGCAACGTGACCAGCCAGTGCGAGCTGGCCGAGAACAGCAGCAACCTCATGACGGACGTGGCCCGGAACCTCGACGTCACCGAGGAGATGTCCATCACCACCACCGAGACCCTGGAATCCACCGAAAAGGTGCTGGCGGCCTTCGTGGCCACCCTCACCGAGGTGGGCGGCGTGGTCATCGCCGAGGGCGACAAGCAGTCCCGCATGGCCACCCGCATGAGGGAACTGAGCGAGGACGCCCAGGGCATCAACGACGTGCTGGGCATCATCGCGGAAATCGCGAACCAGACCAACCTCCTGGCCCTCAACGCCTCCATCGAGGCCGCCCATGCCCGGGAGGCCGGCAAGGGCTTCGCGGTGGTGGCCGAGGAGATCCGCAAGCTGGCCGCCAAGACCCAGGGCTCCCTCGTGGAGATCAACATCAACGTGAAGGAGGTCGTGGACGGCATCGAGGCCATGTGCGCCGAGACGGACCGCGCCTCCATGCAGATGGTGGGCGTTTCCGACCGCACCCGCCACCTCCTGGAGGACGCGGACACCACCGGCACCAAGCTCAAGGACTCCGTCACCACCTCGTCCGACCTGGTGCGCAAGACCACCTACATCGCCACCCGCACCAAGGATCTCATCGAGACCATGAACAGCCTGGTGGACCTCTCCAACCGGAACAAGGACGCCGCCCGCGGCGTGGAGACCGTTTCCACGAACCTCGCCGCGAAATCCGAGGACCTGCGAAGCTCCCTGAACCATTTCCGGGTGAACTAGGAAGCGCACGTGTCCCGGACGTTCGCCCCGGTTCGTCGTCGCCGGCGGGGCCGGCGCCGACGGAATGACCCCGTCCGGTGTGCGAGGGCCGTGTTGCACCTTCTGGCCCCGGCCGGGCATGGAATCGCTACGAGTCTTCCAGCCCGTTAGTGGGGTCGCATCGACGCAAAGCTTGCCCTTGCGCCCAATTCCCATTTCTTCAAGCCATCTTCACAAATCAACGTCGGCGCTGACCACCCAGCTCCCCGATCACTCGCAGCGTGCCCCCAAGGCATAGGCCCTCCCGGGGAGCCCCCTAACCGCCCCCCCCCACCGCCCATCGAAGCAGGAATGCGGCAGCACCCCTCCCCAGTCCCAAGGAGGTTGCCTTCCCGTCGGCGCAGCTTGCCTGCGCCGACGAACCGGGGCGAACGTCCGGGACACGTACAACCCCATGGCCCTCACCACCCGATCCCGGATGAGGGATTTCTGGAACTCCTGGAAGAGCTGAGCCTTCGGGAACTCTTCGGGGCCCGCCATCAGGCATAGAAGAAAACTACCCCATCCGCTAAACTGAGGGATGCGAAAACTCACTTTAGAAGACATCCAGCGCCTCCCCAAGACGGATCTGCACGTTCATTTGGACGGCAGTTTGCGTCTCTCCACCATCCTCGAGCTGGCCCAGGAGCAGGGCGTCACCCTGCCGGGCACCACCATCGAGACCCTGCGCCCCTTCGTGGAAGTGGGCGAGGAGTGCACGTCCCTGGTGGACTACCTCAAGGCCTTCGACGTCACCCTGTCGGTGATGCAGACCTACGATTCCCTGGTGCGCACCGCCTACGAGCTGGCCGCCGACGCGGCGGCGGAGAACGTCCGGTACCTGGAAGTGCGCTACAGCCCCATCCTCCACCAGCAGAAGGGCCTCACCCTGCACCACATCGTGCAGGCCGTGGTGGAGGGGCTCGCCCAGGCGGAAAAGGAATTCAATATCAAGACCGGCGTCATCCTCTGCGGCATCCGGCACATCAGCCCCGAGCTGTCCAACCGCCTGGCGGACCTCACCGTCGCCTTCAAGAACAAGGGCGTGGTGGGCTTCGACCTGGCCGGGGCGGAGGAGGACTTCCCCGCCAAGAAGCACCGGGAGGCCTTCAGCCGCGTGCTGGCCAACAACATCAACTGCACCCTCCACGCCGGCGAGGCGTACGGGCCCGAGAGCATCCACCAGGCCATCCACCTGTGCGGCGCCCACCGCATCGGCCACGGCGTGCGCCTCATCGAGAACGGCGACCTGCTCAACTACGTGAACGACCACCGCATCCCCCTGGAGTGCTGCCCCTCCTCCAATGTCCAGACCCGGGCCGTGCGCACCATGGCCGAGCACCCCATCCGCCTCTTCTACGACCTGGGCCTGCGGGTGACCGTGAACACGGACAACCGCATGGTCACCCGCACCACCGTCAGCGAGGAGTACCTCCACCTGCACGAGACCCTCGGCTTCACCCTGGACGAGATCAAGGAGCTCATCATCATGGGCTTCAAGAGCGCCTTCCTCCCCTACGCCGTGAAGCGGGCCCTGCTGTCGGACGTGGTGAACGAGCTGAAATCCTTCCAGCCCCACAGCCTGGAGAGCAAGAAGGAACAGCTCTAGGTTATACTTGATCGCAGAGGTCGGAATTGCTGAACCGCTTCAATGCCTTTCTCGAGAACCAGGACCGGATCCTGTTGACCACCCATGAGAATCCGGACGGGGACGGCATCGGCGCCATGGTGGGCCTGGCCCACTACCTGAAGGCCCGGGGCAAGGAGGTGCGCATCGTGGTGCACCCCCGGCTGCCGGACTTCCTGGCCTTCCTGGACCCGGGCGGCTGGGTGGAGGCCCTGGACCTGGATGGGCGGCACCGGGACCTGGCCGCCTGGCCCAGCACCTGGATCATCGTGGACGCCTCCGAGCCCCACCGCCTGGGCCCCCTGCTCCCCGCCTTCCAGGCCACCCCCGCCGTCACCGCCTGCCTGGATCACCACCTGAAGGACGCCCCCGCGGGGTTCCGGGAGGAATTCACGGATCCCACGGCCTCCGCCAGCGCCGAGCTGGTGTACGAACTGGCGGTGGCCCACATGCCCCTTCCCCTGCCCGCTCCCATGGCCGACGCCCTGTACGCCGGGGTGGTGGAGGACACGGGCAATTTCCGGTTCTCCAACGCCACCGCCAAGGTCCACCGCATGGCCGCCCAGCTCATCGAGCAGGGGGTAGCGCCCGCCCGCATTTATCAGAACCTCTACCACCAGGGGCGGCTGGAAAAGCTCCGCCTGACCGGACGGGCCTTCGACAAGCTGGTCCTCCAGGGCCAGGGCCGCTACGCCCGCATCAGCCTCACCCAGGCCGACCTGGACGCCTGCGGGGCGAACCATGACGACATGGAGACCCTGGTGAACCGCCCCCTGGAACTGAAGGGGGTGGAGGTGTCCTGCCTGCTCTATGAGCTGGCGGACGGCCGCGTCAAGGCGAGCCTCCGTTCAAGAGAACAAGCCAATGTCAACCAGGTCTGCCGCCGCTTCGGCGGGGGCGGCCACCGCCTGGCCTCGGGCGCCAAGCTGGACGGCCCTCTGTCCAAGGCCCAGAATGAGATGGACGCCGCCGTGCTCGCCCAGTTGGAAGCCGACTTCGCCTGATCATCCCCGGATCGCTTGCCTATCCGCCCCGATCCCTTTTTCGCACCTATTCAACGGCTCCATTCACGAATCGCAGACAGCGGAATGAAACGCATGGCCCCCAAAGACAGCAGCAGCGCCCCCCACCTTGAGCTTGGACCCGAATCCCCCCTGGAAGTGGTGACGCGCTTCGAGACCGAGGCGGTTCCCTTCGTGGCCAAGGCCAACGTGCCCTCCATCTTCGGCAAGTACGTCGTGTACGGGTTCCTGGAAAAGATGACCGGCAAGGAGCACCTGGCCATCGTGGCCGGGGACATCGACGCCCGCAAGCGAGTCAATGTCCGCATCCACAGCGAATGCTGGACCGGCGACGTGCTGGGCAGCCTCAAGTGCGATTGCCGGGCCCAGCTGGAATCCGCCCTGCGCTTCGTGGGCGAGCATGGCGGCATCGTGCTCTACCTGCGCCAGGAGGGCCGGGGCATCGGCCTCCTGAACAAGCTCAAGGCCTACGCGCTCCAGGAGCAGGGCTTCGACACCGTGGAGGCCAACCACGAGCTGGGCTTCGCGGACGATCTGCGGACCTACGAATCCGCGGTGGAGATGCTGAGGTTCTTCGGCATCCGCAAGGTGCGGCTGCTGACCAACAATCCCCGGAAGATCCATGCCCTGGAGGGGGCCGGGATCCACGTGCAGCGGGAGGCCCACCAGCTGGCCTCCAACCCCTACAACTTGAAGTACCTGAAGACCAAGGCCAACAAGTCGGGGCACATGCTGGACTTCAAGGAAGATCCGAAGCTGTAGGGCCGGGTCCTACTCGTCCCGGCGGGGGAGGATAAGGCTGCGCTGCACGCGCTCCAGGTTGCCGTGGAGGCGCACCAGCTTCCAGGCCAGGATCATGGCGTAGCCGAGCCAGACCCAGAGGAGGCGCGGGTCGCAGGGGGTGCGCTTCAGGGGCTCCAGGCCCAGGTCGATGCGCAGGCCGTACAGGAACCACACCACCACGCCGAAGGCGATGAGGAGATGGCCCCAGCGGATCCAGTAGGGGCGGAGGCACTCCTGGGTCTTCCACTTGAGCAGGAGCCAGCGTTCCATGACGGGGGTCCGGGCCTCGGCGAAGTTCAGGGCCACGAGCAGGTCCACCAGGGGGGCGTAGTTGTGGACCTTCAGCTCGGCCAGTTCCTCGTCGCCGTTCACCTTGCGCAGGAAGGCGGAGCGGATCTTGCCCACGCACTCCTCCCAGGGGGCCTCCTCCCGCTGCAGGGCCAGGTGCAGGCGCACCAGGCCCACCCACAGGAGGGCCTGCCAGAGCAGGACGCCCCACAGCGAGAGGCCCTGCCAGCCGTGATTGCGGGCCAGTTCCAGAAAGCGGCTCAGATCCATCCCTAGTCCCTCTGCAGTTTCTCCAGCCACTGGACCAGCTCGGGGTCCCCCTCGGGGCTGAGCCGGATGGCCTCCTGGAGATCGAGCATACCCTGGGCCGATTCGCCCCGCTTGAACCGCACGAAGGCCCGGTCCCGGTACGAGGTGCTTTCGCCGGGGTTCAGGAGCACCAGGTGGGTGGCGGTCCAGATGGCCTCGTCCCAGTTGCCGGTGCGCACGTAGCGCACGTGGAGGTTGCGCACCAGCCGGCCCAGGATCGCCCGGTTGGCCACGGGGGCCAGCATGGAGGGGTGGAAGACGGCCCGGCCCCCGGTGGACTGCTCCACCAGCCAGGCAGCGTCCTCCTCGCCCACGCCGCGCCCGCCGTTGAAGGCGTCGAAGTAGAGGGTGCCCATGTCCAGCTGGATGCCGGAGATGAAGTGCCCGGGGAGCCCCACGCCGATGGCCCGGAACCCCAGGCGCCGCGCCGCCTCGATCCAGAGGATGGAGAGGGTGATGGGCATGCCCCGCCGGCGCTCGATGACCCGGGGCAGGGCCGCGTTGGCCGGGTCGTCATAGGTCTCCCGGTCCCCCTGGAGGCCCACGTCCTGGAACAGGTAGGTGTTGAGGGCATCGATGCCCCCGTGGACCGTCCAGGGCAAGGGCATGCGCCCGGCCAAGGCATCGGCCCAGGCGTCCACGGTGGCCACCACGGGCGCGGGGTCCTCCTCGCCCAGCATCGGTCCCACCGCCAGGACCGCCCCCTCCAGGAGCCGGTGGCACTCCGGATCCGACTGGAGGTACTCGTGCAGGGACATGGTTACCGGTTCCTGAGCCAGGCGCGCAGGATCAGCGCCAGGAGGGCCAGCACCACCCCGCCCCAGATGAAGGGCCGCCATTTGTTCTGCTCGGCCTCCAGGCGCTTCTTCTCCTCGGCCTTGCGGTAGTTCTCCGCGATGGAGAGCTTGGCCTGGGCGTCCCGGGCCTTCTCCACGGCCTCGCGTTCGCTCTTGCGCTGGTCCTCCATCTCCTTGCGCACGCCCTGGTCCCCGTCCTGTTCCTGGAGCCGCACCCGCTGGACGCCGCGCCGGGGGCGGACCCGGCGGGAGGAGGGGCTCAGGGTGCCGTCCGTGGCGCCCTGGTCGAAATTGCCCTGGAAGTTGTCCAGGCTCTCGGTGAGGTCCTGCATGTCCTGGCGCAGGCCCGTGAGGGTCCCGTACTGGCGCTCCAGCATGCTGCCCTGCATCCAGAGGAGGCCCACCTGCAGGAGCAGGAGGGCGGCGATGGAGCCCAGGAGCCAGGAGGGTTGGGGCTTGGGGGTGGGTTCGGTGCTCATGCGGGTTCCCTGGAAAGGATGAAGAGGGTCCGGTCGTCGCGGTTCTGGGATTCGAAGGCCGTGACGTCGTGGAAGACCGCCTCGCAGGCGGCCCTCACCGACCCGGTGCCCCAGATGCGCTGGACCTGATCCTTGAAGCGGCGCAGGCCGTACAGCTCGCCGCGCTTGTTCATGGCCTCCGTGAGACCGTCGCTGTACATCACCAGCCACTGGCGGTGGCTGAGCTGGCCCTCGATGACGCTCCAGTTGCCCGGGGCGAAGGGGCGCAGGCCCAGGCCCCGGCCGGAGGATTCGATCTCCCGGGCTTCCGCGGGGGAGGAGCCTTCGATGAGCAGGGTGGGCGGATGCCCGGCCCGGGCCAGGCGGTAGCGGCCGTCGGCGTCCCATTCCAGGATGGAGAGGGTCAGGAAGTCCCGGGGTCCCATGAGGCTGCGCATGGTGCGGTCCAGGGCGGGCAGGATCGCCTCGAAGCTCATGCCCTCCTGCTGGGCGGCCATCTTCAGGAGGGCGGTGGCCTGGCTCATGTACAGGGCCGCGGCCAGGCCCTTGCCGCTCACGTCCCCCACCGCCGCCATCCAGCAGCCCGAGGGGCGCTTGCCCACCCACAGCAGGTCGCCGCCGGTCTCCAGGGCGGGCGACAGGCGCAGGGCCGTCTGGAACCCGGGCATGCAGGGCGCCTCGGAGGTGATCAGGCTCTCCTGGATGAGGCGGGCGGTGTTGAGTTCCTGCTCGATGCGGCCCTGGTCCAGCATGCGCCGGTGCAGCACCGCGGTCTCCAGCAGCGTTCCCGCGGCCAGGGCCACCTCCCGCAGCAGCTCCCGGTCCTCGCGGCCGTAGTTCAGTTCCGCGTACTTCCCGCCCAGCAGCAGCGCGGCATGGGGCTCGTCGTTCACCATGATGATGGAGAGGACCTGCACCTCCAGGGCGTCCACATGGGCCCGGAGCACGTCGCCCTGCTCCCGGATCCAGTCGGCCTCGTCGCTTCCCAGCCCCAGCACCAGCTCCCGGTTTTCCCGGGCGTGGCGCACCAGGCCCAGGGGAAGTTCCAGGCGGCGGGGCCTGGCGAGCTCCTCGGCGAAGGGCTCGTCGGGGTCCGGGTCGGTCACGGCGGGCAGCAGCACCTGGCGCTTCTCCACGGGCAGCATGAGCAGGACGTGGGGCCGGTACGCCTCCCGCACCGAATCCACCAGACCCGCCAGGAGGGCCTCCTCCGAGAACCGCTTCTTGGTCTCCCGCAGGTTGCCCAGGATCACCTCCCGGGTGGTGTTGAGGTCGCGCCGGAACCGGCGCCGCAGGGTGAGCAGGAGCCACCGCAGCAGCCACCCGATGGGCAGCGCGGAGATGCCCGCGAGCACGCCCACCCAGGCCGGGGGGATCACCTGGATGCCCTGGGCGAAGAGCCAGGCCAGGCCGCCCAGGTACAGCGCCAGGGTCAGGCCCAGCACCGTGAAGTAGGTCACCCACCGCAGGATGGCCCGGCGCACGTCGAAGAATCCGTGGCGGAAGATGGCGTAGGCGAAGGACAGCGGCAGCAGCGGCAGGGGGAAGAAGAACACCCAGCTTTCCCGGATGAAGACCAGGCTCTGCCCCGCGGACCGCTGCAGCAGGAGGTAGGCCATGAGATCGGCGATGATGGCCGTGGTGAAGATCAGGGCCGGGAGCAGGGCCCGGCGCTTGCGCGGGGGCATGCGGTACGAGCCCACCCAGAAGAGCACCAGCCCCGCCACGGCGACGGTGGGGGTGATCCAGCCCACCACCTTGCCCACGGGGCTGCCGTCCAGGAACCGGAAGGCCTCCTGGAACAGCTCGGACTTGTCGAAGGTCCGGACCAGGACCCGCACCGCGTAGAGGGCCCCGCCGCCCAGGGAGAACCCGTAGAGCGCCGCCAGGAAGTGGCGGTTGGTGCGCAGGGGGAAGGGATGGGGGAACCGGAGGAAGAAGTGGAGCCACAGGGGGGGCGCGAGCCCGAGGGCGAGGCCCGCCACCAGGACCATGGGCGCCAGCAGGCCCGGGGCCACGCTGTCGTACCCGATGGTCACGGCGATGGTGACCAGGAGGGACACCACGCCCATGTAGTAGAAGTGCCGGGCGATCTTCCGGGAGGGGGAGGAGATCACCACCAGGAGGCCCACGGCCCAGGCCGCCAGGCCCGAAACCAGCACGATGAGCCCGGTGCGGTCGAAGCCCTTCACTAGCCTGACGGGCAGACGAAGGATCTTCCGTTCCCGCAGGACGGTGTAGATGAGGATCCGGCCTTCGGGCTGGTCATTGATGTAGCGCTGGGCGGTGGCCAGGTGCTTGGCGTCCACCTTGCGCCCATGGATGCTGAGCAGTTCATCGCCGTCCAGGAGGCCGGCCTCCTCGGCCACGCCGTTGGGGAGGATCTCCGCGATGACCACCCGCTTGCCCATGGCCCTCCAGGTGCACTGGTCATCGGAGGGGGCGTAGGCCCAGTTGCTCAGGTAGAAGCTGCCCAGGGCGATCACCAGGGCGAAGATGCTGGTGAGCGTCAATTTCCATCGGATGGCTCGGAGACTGTCGGACAAGGTAACCTTAGGGCATGAAGAAAACCGCGGGGGAGGACCGGACCTGGTGGCTGCTGGTGGGCGGCCGGAGAAGGCTGGGCCGGGCGCTGGCGCAGGCGCTGGCCCCCGGACACAACCTGATCCTGACCTCCTCCCGGTCCTGGGAGCAGGAGGGGGCCTGGATCGCTGAACTTTCCAAACAGACTCAAGTAAGGTGCTTGCTTTGGGATGCCGCAAGTCCTGTTCTTGTCCCCACGATGATGGCAGATCTGGGGGCGCTGGGGGCGGAAGGCGTGAAGGTAAATTCCTGCGTGGTGGTGGGAGGCACCTTCCCCGAGCACCCCCTGGGGACCTGGACCGCCGCGGACCTGGAGGAGACCTGGCGCCTGAACCTGAGCTTCCCCCTGCTGGCGGCCCAGGGGGTGGCGCCCCACATGGCCGACGGGGGCTGCATCCAGTTCCTCCTGGACACGGCCATCCACAAGCCGTTCCTCAAGCGCCTGCCCTACACCGCGGCCAAGGGCGGGGTGGCGGCCCTCGTGCCCGGCCTGGCCCGGGCCCTGGCCCCCCGGGTGCGGGTGGTGGGCCACGCCCTGGGCACGGTGCTGCCCGATTCCGCGGAGGACGCGGCGTTCCTGGCCTCCCGGAGCCTGTTGGGGGCCGTGGGGAGCCCGGAGGACCTGGCCCGGGCCCTGCGCTACGCCGCGGAGAGCCCCTACCTCACCGGGGAGATCCTCACCCTGGACGGGGGCACCCGCTGGGTATGATGGAAGCGGGAGTCTCCGTGCGCTTCAAGGTTAATGAAATTTTTAAATCCATCCAGGGGGAGGGCTCCCGGGCCGGCCGTCCCTGCCTCTTCATCCGGCTCACCGGGTGCCCCCTGCGGTGCGTGTACTGCGACACCACCTACGCCTATTTCGAAGGCGGCACCATGGACCTGGATGAGATCCTCGCCCAGGTGCGGGAGGCCCTCGGCCCCCCCCTGCCCGGCCCCAACGCCCCCTTCGTGGAGCTCACCGGCGGCGAGCCCCTGGCCCACCCCGGGGCCCCCGCCCTGCTGGAGGCCCTGCTGGACCTGGGCTACGAGGTGGCCCTGGAGACCGCCGGCAGCCACGATATCCGGGTGGTGGACGAGCGCGTGGTGAAGATCGTGGACCGCAAGACCCCCGGCAGCGGCGAAGGCCACCGCTGGCTGGACTCCAACCTGGACCACCTGGTGCCCGGCCAGGACGAGCTGAAGTTCGTGCTGTGCTCCCCCGAGGACTATGCCTGGGCCCGGGACTGGTGCCTCGGGAAGGGCGTCCTGGACCGCTTCGACGTGCTCTTCAGTCCCGTGTGGGGAAGCCTGGATCCGGCGTGGCTGGCGGAGCGGATCGTGGAGGACGGCCTTCCGGTGCGTTTCCAGATGCAATTGCACAAGCTCGTCTGGGGCGCGGAGAAGCGCGGGGTCTAGGGGCCCAGCAAGGCAAGGCGCTTCAACCGAACAGCGTCGTCCCGGGAAGCGCCGCGAGCAACCCTGCGGATTGGGCACCATCTCCTTCATCCCTTGCATCGGCGTTCATCCCTGTTCCGCAGGGCCAGCCTAGGGATGGGTCGGAGTGCTGGTACCCATGCAACGACCCACGCCGGCGCTGGCCCTGCGGAACGGCGATGAACGCCGATGCAGGGGATCAAGGGGATGGCATTGAACCATCCCTAGTCCCGCGTCCCATGTCCGGTCTGGGTCGCGACCACCCAGAAGATCCCCGCCACGGCCACCGAAATCCAGAAGACGGTGTACGCCAGGGTGGTGCCCTGCCAGAGGGAGGCGAAACCCTGGCGCACCTGGCTGGCCAGGAGGTTGGCCTTGCCGCCCATCATCTCCAGCTGGCGGAGGTAGGCCTTGGAGTTCTCGTCCTCCAGGGCGAAGGGCGCGGCGGTGGTGACGGCGAAGCGGTGGAGGACCAGGGCGGAAAGGGCGCCCGCGGCCAGGATCGATCCCGTGACGAGCCGGATGCGGTCCATCCGGGGGCCGCGGGCGTCCCGGAGGAAGCCGGTGCGGGGCGGCGCCGGGGGCTCGTCCAGGGCGCCCTCGGGCACCTGGAAGCCCCGGGAGCGCCATTCGGCGGCGGCCGCCTCCAGGGCTCGGCGCTGGTACTTCCGGGGGTGCTGGAGGAGATCCCGGAGCTGGGCGTCGGAGAGGGAGGGGATCCGGGTCAGGAAGGAATCGGACATGATTCCCATGGTATTTGGCCCGGCGGGTCCCGGGGAGTATATTCAGGCATTCCCGTTCAGGAGGTCCCGAAATGCTCGCCCTCGCCCTGGCCGCGTCCCTGTTCCTCGCCCCCCCCGAAGAAACGCCCAACCCCATCGCGCCGGTGCCCGCCGCCGCCCTGCGGTCCACCTCGGCCATCAAGGGCAAGCTCACCACCTCCGAGGATTTCAAGATGGGCGGCAAGACCATCACCCGCGGCCAGAACATCTACGGCGTCAAGCTCCGGCCCGGCCAGAGCCTCATGGCCGAGATCCGGGGCCAGCGTCCCAGCCTCTTCCTCATCACCCTCACGGACAAGGTGCAGAGGCCCATCGACCGCCAGGTCACGCGGGTCGGGGGCAAGGTCATCCTGTTCAACCGCAAGAAGGAGAACCTGGATTTCGTGGTGGTGGTCTCGGGCACGGACTCCATGACGGACGAGCCCTACGAGCTGGTCCTTTACGAACTGGACACGGAACGCGCGCTGGCCAAGGACTGAGCCCTACCTGGCGGCCCACTCCGCGCGGGTCTTGGCCAGGCCGTCCAGGTACTCCTGGGGGGCCTTGGCGGCGGCGGCCAGGTCCATGGCCTTCTGGAGGGTGGCCAGGGCCTCGGCCTTCTTCCCGTCCTTGGCCAGGTACCGGGCCTTGGTGTCCAGGTTGCTGTAGACCTCCTTGGCCTTCAGGGACCGGTCGATCCACTCCCGCCCCTTGTCCAGGTGGACGTTGTTGGTGAGGCAGTAGCGGGCGCCCTGCAGGAAGGGGATGTGCTCATCGGCCCTGGCGCCGGCCAGGGTCTTCTCCAGGTAGGCCCAGTAGAGGCCGGGGGTGTCCAGGGTCACGTCGAAGCCCACGGACACCTTTTCCCAGGCCAGTTCCACGCGCAGGGAATCCAGGGACGCCAGGTGGATGGAAAAGTTGAGGTACTCCTCGGGCACGGCCAGGGTCGCCGGGACCACCTCCAGGCGCAGGGCGTCCTCGGAGGCCTTGTGGTCGTAGGCGCCCCACTGCTTGGCGTTCCGGTTGAAGATGAGGGTCCAGGCCTTGGGGCCGGGAATGGCGAAGAAGGCGTACGAGCCCGCCGCCAGGTCCTTGCCGGCGATCTTGACCGGGTCGCTGAAGGTGATGACGGTGGCGTTGTTGGCGCCCGCGCGCCACACCTCGCCGAAGGGCACCAGGCCGCCCCAGATCTTGCGCCCCTTGACGCCGGGCCGGGAGTAGTCGATCTTCACGGTGCTGATTCCCAGCGTCTGGGTCACGCTGGCGCCGGGGCTGGGCTGGTAGGGTTTGACCATCGTCTGCTGGGCCGGAAGGCTCAGGGCGGCCGCGAAGGCGGCGGAAAGGATGACGGATCGCATGGGGACTCCCGAGGAAAAGGCTCCGTCATCATACGCCAAGGACCCCGCCCTGGCGCGGCGGGACATGGTGAAAACCCAGATCGAGGCCCGGGGCGTGGACGACCCCCGGGTGCTGGGGGCCATGGCCACCCTGCCCCGCCACCGCTTCGTGGACGCCGCCCAGGAGGCCGCCGCCTACGAGGACCACCCCCTGCCCATCGGCCGGGGCCAGACCATCTCCCAGCCCTACATCGTGGCCTTCATGGCCGAGGCCCTGGCCCTCTCGGGCACCGAGAAGGTGCTGGAGGTGGGCTGCGGATGCGGCTACATGGCCGCGGTGCTGGCCGGCCTCTGCCGCCAGGTTTTCGGCATCGACCTGGAGGCCGACCTGGTCCGGCGGGCCCAGGGCACCCTGGACGCCCTGGGCATCGCCAACGCCACGGTGCGCTGCGGGGACGGAAAGCTGGGATGGCGGTCGGAGGCCCCCTTCGACGCCATCCTCCTCAGCTGCGCCGCGGACGTGATCCCGCCTGATCTATGGGAACAACTGGCGGAGGGGGGGAGGATGCTGCTTCCCCTGGCCGTGCATCCCACCCACCAGGACCTGGTGCTGGTGTACAAGACCCCCGCCGGAGCCATAACCCGAAACCTTCTGCCGGTAGTGTTCGTCCCTTTGCGATGAAGCGAGGCCAGGAAAAGCTCCAAAAAATGCTTGAAGCCCTGAACGGCCTGTCCCCGACGTGCCGGAAACCCGAGGGAAAAATCCAAACGCTGAGACGCAGAGGGCTCGCTGGGGCGTTGGGAAAAGAATTACTCTAGGTTCACCAGCCGGTTTTCCCTTCTTTTCCCAGCGCCCCAGCGAGTCCTCTGCGTCTCAGCGTTTATATTTTTCCCTGGTCTACCACGGCATTGAGACCCGTCCTGACCGCCCCCACAAATCTTATGAGTCGCCGAGATATGCCGGCGCGGAGCGGGAGGAATGACACCCTAGTACCCCCTTTCCCTATCCACGCCCCCTTCGACGGCAAGTCCCTCCGCAAATCGGCGCAGGTTCGGCAGCAGGTCGGGGACCATGGCCCGGGGGGTGGAGGGGCCGGAATGGTGGGGGGTGACGGTCACCTTGGGGTGGGACCACAGGGGGGATTCGGCAGCCAGGGGCTCGGGCGAGAAGACGTCCAGCACGGCCCCGCCCAGGCGCCCGGCGTCCAGGGCCTCCAGGAGGTCGGGGACCACCACCTGCTCGCCCCGGCCGACGTTCACCAGGAGGAGGCCGGGGTTGCCGTGGGCCAGGAGGCGGGCGTCCACCAGGCCCCGGGTTTCGGGCGTCAGGGGAGCGCAGAGGACCAGCGCCCGGGCCTCGGGGAGCCATTTGGGCAGGTCGGCGGTGCCCAGGAGCGGGAATTCCGGGTCGGCCCGGGGGGTCCGCACGAAGCCCCGCACCTCCAGGCCCAGGTCCCGCAGGGCGCGGCCGATCTGCCGGCCGATGCGGCCGAAGCCCACCACCAGGGCGGCGCGGCCGGTGAGGTCCTCGGGGATGAGGCGGGGGTTCCAGGTGCGCGCCTCCTGGGCGGTGCGGCATTCCTCCGGACGCTGGGCGCCGGCCAGGAGGTGGAAGGCCACGTACCGGGCCATCCAGAAGCCGAATTGGCCGTCGGCGCGGGTGATGGGCACGCCCGGGGGGATGGAGGGGTCGGCCACCAGGTGATCCACGCCGGCGCCGCTGTTCTGGATCCAGGCCAGGCGGGGCATGCGCGCGGCCAGGCCCTCGGGGAGCTTCCATACGAAGAGGCCCTCGGCCTGGGCCAGCCAGGCGGGGTCGCCCTCCTCCCGGGGGTGCCAGCCCCGGATATCCAGGCGGGGCTCGGCCTCCCGCAGGGCGGGGACCCAGTCCATGTGCCGGTGGTGGATGACGGCCAGTTTTCGCATGTTCATCCCTGGTAGCTGTCCTGGGCGTGGTAGCTGCTGCGCACCAGGGGGCCGCTCTCCACCCGCTGGAAGCCCATTTCCAGGCCCTTGCGCCGGTACATCTCGAATTCCGCGGGTTCCACGTACCGTTCCAGGGGCAGGTGCAGGGCGGAGGGGGGCAGGTACTGGCCCAGGGTCGCGATGTCCACGGAGGCGGCCCGCCAGTGGCCCATGAGCTCCAGGACCTCTTCCGGCGTCTCGCCCAGGCCCACCATGATTCCGCTCTTCACCCGCAGGTCCGGGGCCGCGGCGTCCCTGTGCCGGGCCGCGCCGGCCAGCACCCGCAGGCTCTGCCCGTAGTCCGCGTCCGGGCGCACCCGCTTGTAGAGGCGCTCCACGGTCTCCACGTTGTGGTTCAGCACCTGGGGGGCGGCCTCCAGGACGGTGGCCAGGCAGGCCTCGCTTCCGCTGAAATCGGGGATCAGCACCTCCACGCCGCAGGCGGGCACCAGGGTGCGGATCCAGCGGATGGTGGCGGCGAAGTGGGCGGCCCCCCCGTCGGGCAGGTCGTCCCGGTTCACGCTGGTCACGACGGCAAAGGCCAACCCCAATGACGCCACGGCTTCCGCCACACGCTGGGGTTCGCCGGGGTCCACTTCCCCCGGGCGGCCCTTGCCCACGTTGCAGAAGCCGCAGTGCCGGGTGCACACGTCCCCCAGCAGCATGAAGGTGGCGGTGCGATGGATCCCCCAGCATTCATGGAGGTTGGGGCAGCGCGCCTCCTCGCAGACGGTCACCAGGCGGTTGGACCGCACCAGGGCCTCCACCTCGGCCACCACTTCCGGTGCTGGAACCTTGATTTTCAACCAATCGGGACGGGGGCCGGGGAGAACGGGGGGACGCGCCATAGAGGTCAATCTTAGCGCACTGGGCTACAATGGAGGGCCATGACCGATTCCCCCCGAGAACCCGCGGCCTTCGAACCCCCGAAGGGCTTCGAGACGAAGTTCCGCGATCTGGAGCTGCACCTGGCCTCCTTCGACGGCCCCCTGGACCTGCTCCTGCACCTGATCCGGGACCAGAAGCTGGACATCCTGGACCTGCCCATGGCCTCCGTGACCCGGCAGTACATGGACTACCTGCTGCTCATGGAGGAGCTGAACCTGGAGATCGCGGCGGAGTTCGTGGCCATGGCCGCCCAGCTCCTGCAGATCAAGAGCCGCATGATGCTCCCCCGGCCCCCGGCCGACGAAGGCCTGGAGGACCCCCGGGAGGACCTGGTGCAGCGCCTGCTGGACTACCAGCAGGTGAAGGAGGCCGCCAAGGAACTCTCCGGCCGCGAGGCGGAGTGGCAGAAGGTGGTCTTCGCGCCGGGGCTGGATATCCGGGACCACGCCCGGGTGGAGGAGGAGCCCATCAAGGCCAACCTCTTCGACCTGCTCGCGGCCTACCGGGACGCCCTGAAGCGGCTCCTGCCGCCCCCCCCGGTGCAGGTGCGCACCCCGCCCAAGACCCTGGAACAGCGCATCGCCGAGGTGACCGCCTTCCTCACGGACGGGCGCTGGGAGGCCTTCGGGGGGCTCCTGGCCACCGCCGTCACCCGGGAGGAGCTGGTGCTCACCTTCCTGGCCCTCCTGGAGATGGTCCGCACCGGCCGGATCCTCCTGGTGCAGTCGGAGGCCTTCGGCGAGATCCGCGTCCGCGCGGCCTAGGAGGAAACGGTGGACGCCGATCCCAATCCCTCGTTCGCAAAGGCCTTCCGCATCGCCTACCTGCTGGGCATGTCCATCTGCGTGGCCTGGCCCCTGCTCCTGCAGCTCATGCTGGGCACGGTGATCCGGCCCGGGGAGGCGCCCCCCGGCGGGGTCATCCAGCAGCTGGGCTACACCTTCACGGGGCTCACCTTCGCGGCGGCGTTCTTCGTGACCTGGCGGTGGACCAAGGTGCAGCGGGCCTTCGGGAGGCTGGAGGATGCCCGGAGGCCCGGCACCGTGATCCGTGAGACCATCCTCTACGCCGCCCTCTTCGAGCTCAGCTCCCTCTACGGGATCGTCTACTACGCCCTGGGGGGCCCCGGGGCCGAACGCTACGCGCGGGCCTTCATCGCCTTGACCACCATCATGTTCTTCGTATTCGTACCCCGATTCCAGGCCTGGCGGGATGCCGCCCAGGAGGAGCGCCCATGAACGAGAATTCCCCCCACGACAAGACCGATCCCGGAATCGTGCCCGGGCTCAAGGACACCCAGCCCCTGCGCATCATGCCGGACGCCGGCACCACCCAGTCCCAGCCCATCGTGGCGCCCCTGCCGGAAGCGCGCACGGCCCAGACCCGGGCCTCCCGTCCCCTGCTCTGGGTCTTCGGGCTCCTGGCCGTGGCGATCCTGGGCGGCAGCGTGGCCTACTACTTCCTGTACCCCAGCGGCGAGGCCCCGTCCCCCCTGCACGCCAAGGCGGAGGTGCCCGCGGTCCTCCTGCCGTACCTGGACAAGGCCGCCCAGGGCGACTCCGGCGCCATGCGGATGCTGGGCACGATGTACTACAACGGCCTGAACGTCCCCGCGGACCGCAAGGAAGGCGTCAAGTGGTACCGCAAGGCCGCGGCCGCGGGCAGCGTGGCGGCCCGCAAGGACCTGGAGCAACTGGGCCTGGCGGTGGACGAGAAGTGAGCGCATCCGAGACGCCCCTCGCCAAGCTCCTCGCGGACCAGGCCTACGACGGGCTCTTCCCCAACCTCTACGACTGGATCTACGTCATGGGGGTCTCCGAAGGCGGAGAGCTCACCTTCGAGACGGTGAACCCGCCCCTGGGCGGGGGGTCGGGGTTCCTGCTGCCGGAGTTCACGGGGAAGACGCCCAGCCAGTGCCTGCCTCCGGACAGCGCCCAGCTCCTCATGAACCACTTCGGCAGGGTGCTGGCCGAGGAGCGGCCCCTCCTGTACGAGGAGGAGCACGTGGTGGAGGGCCGGGCCCGGAGCTTCCAGACCACCCTCACGCCGGTGCGGAACAAGTGGTCCCGCATCCACCGCATCGCCGCCGTGTCCCGGGACATCACCGCCCTCAAGGAGGCCGAGGCGGCCCTCCACGCCTCCGAGGAGCGGCTGAACCTGGCCCTGGAGGGGACGCAGCAGGGCCTCTGGGACTGGAACCTGGTCAAGGGCGAGGTGTACCGCAGCCCCCGCTGGTTCTCCATGCTGGGCCTCACCCCCGCCGGAGTGCCCCCCACCCTGGAGGGCGGCCTCGCCCGCATCCACCCCGAGGACCGGCTCCAGGTGGAGGGGGCCATGAACGCCCATCTGGAGGGGCGCCAGGCCACCTTCCAGGTGGAGTACCGCATCCTGGGGGGGACCACCGACTGGATCTGGGTCTTCGACGCCGGCAAGGTGGTGGCCTGGGACGACCAGGGGCGCCCGGCCCGCATGACGGGCATGTGCACCGATATCACCGAGCGCCGCCGGGCCGAGGAATCCCTGCGGGCCCTGGTGGGGGGCGTGGTGCACGAGATCCGCAACCCCGTCTACGGCATTTCCATCAACCTAGACGCCATGGAGGCCACCTTCGGGGAGGAGCCGCGGTACATGCCCTTCGTGGCCGCCCTGCGGGAGAGCGCCGAGCGCATCTCCAGCCTCATGAACGACCTCAAGGACTACGGGGAGCCCCGCACCCTCAACCCCGAGCCCTGCCTCCTCAAGGCCCTCCTGGAGGAGGCCGCGCGAAGCTGCGAGCCCCAGGCGGCGCGCCACGAGTGCACCCTGGGGATCCACCTGGAGAACCCCCACCTGGTGCTCCCCCTCAATGCCCGGCGCATGCACCAGGTATTTCGCAACCTCATGGAGAACGCCCTCCACCACTCGCCCCCCGGGGCGGAAGTGGCCGTGAGGTGCCGGCGGGACCGCAGGGAGGACCACGAGTGGTGGATCTTCACCGTGGAGGACCAGGGGCCGGGCTTCGCCCCCGAGACCCAGGCCCGGGCCTTCGAGCCCTTCTTCACCCGGCGCAAGGGCGGCACGGGCCTGGGCCTCTCCATCGTCAAGCGGGTGGTGGAGGAGCACGGCGGGTCCGTGGAACTGGGCAACCGCTCCGGGGGCGGCGCCATCGTCACCGTCAAGCTCCCCGCCCCCCGCAAGGTGGCCACCCTCATGCAGGACCCCGACCATGACTGACCCCCGGATCCTCCTCATCGAGGACGACCCCTCCGTGCGCCACGGCATGGCCGCCTTCCTGCGGGCCAACGGCCTCGAGGTGCAGGAGGCCGAGACCTGCAAACAGGCCATGGAGCTCTACCGCAGCGGCAACCCGGACGTGGTGGTGGCCGACTACAGCCTCCCCGACGGCACCTCCCTGGACATCCTTTCCCAGGTCAAGCGCCTGAACGAATCCACCCCCTTCATCATCCTCACCGCCCACGGCTCCATCGACCTGGCCGTGAGGGCCATCAAGGAGGGGGCGGAGCAGTTCCTCACCAAGCCCGTGGAATCCAAGGCCCTGCTGGTCATCGTGCGCCGCCTCCTTCAGCAGCAGCGCCTGCGCCACCGCCAGGAGGCCGCCAACCGCGAGCGGGCCGGGATCATGAACCCCTTCCAGGGGGAGAGCCCCGCCATCCGCAGGCTGGAGGAGCAGGCCCGGCGGATGCTGGAGTGGGACAGCCCCATCCTCATCCTGGGGGAGACCGGCGCCGGCAAGGGCGTCCTGGCGCGGTGGATCCACTTCCACAGCCGCCGGGCCGAAGAGGCCTTCGTGAACCTCAACTGCGCCGGGCTCACCCGGGAGCTGCTGGAGAGCGAGCTCTTCGGGCACGAGCGGGGCGCCTTCACGGGGGCCGTGGCCGCCAAGCCGGGCCTGCTGGAAGTGGGGCACCGGGGCATCGTGTTCCTGGACGAGATCGGGGACATGGACCCCGCCATCCAGCCCAAGCTCCTCAAGGCCCTGGAGGAGAAGACCTTCCGGCGCCTGGGCGACGTGCGGGACCGGGTGGTGGACATCCGCCTCATCGCCAGCACCAACCTCGCCCTGGAGGAGATGGTGCGGGCCAAGACCTTCCGGGACGACCTGTACTACCGCATCAGCACCCTGACCCTGCGCATCCCCCCGCTGCGGGAGCGCCCCCAGGACGTGCCCGTGCTCGCGGCCACCATCCTGCAGTCCGTGGCCACGCGCATGGGCCGGGTGCCCGTGACCCTGAGCCCCCGGGCCGAGGCCGCCCTGGTGGACTACCCCTGGCCGGGCAATATCCGGGAGCTCTCCAATGTCCTGGAGCGGGCCATGATCCTCCAGCGCGGCGACCAGATCGAGGCCGCCGACCTGGGCATGGAGGACCGACTGGCCCCGCCCGGGGACGGCCCCGGGGAGCTGGCCACCCTCAAGGAGATGGAGCGCGCCCACATCGAGCGGGTGCTGGCGCGCACCGCCGGCAACGTCGCCGAGGCGGCCCAGATCCTGGGGCTGGCCCGGCGCACCCTCTACGACCGCCTGAAGGTGCTCGGTCTCAATCTCAGCCGCATCTGAGCGGGGCTTCGCACCGGGGTTTGCGGGATTCCGCACAGCGCCGCCCCGGAGGGGGGCGGGGGCGGTGGTATGATCCCTTCCAGAATCAATAGATAGACGAGCCGCTGGAAATGGCGCGGGGATTGCTCCCAAGGGGGCATCCCATCGCGTACCCACTCTTCCGAGGAGAGACCAACATGATCAGGAACATCGTGGCAGTTCTGCTGGTGGCGGGTTCCGTGGCCCCCGGCGCCTGGGGCGCCGCGCCCGCGCAGGCCAAGGCCCTCCACCTCCGCACCATCGAGAAGTACCCGGCTCCCAAGCTGGAGAAGGTCAACGGCCGGGAAATCAAGTTCCTCCTGGACCCCGCCAAGCTCAAGGGCTCCCCGGAGGAGGCCTTCGCGCTGGTGTGGGACCGGGTCAAGGCCTCCGCGGCCAGGAACGGCTTCACGATCACCGAGAAGGCCGAGAAGCCCCTGAAGATCGAGAAGGCCTACAAGGAGTACTTCGACACGCCCGGCCAGGACCTCTGGAAGAAGGGCTACCTGGTGCGCATCACCCAGAAATTCAAGAAGGGCGTGGCTGAATTCCAGGTGGGCCTGACCATCAAGGCCGTCAACCCCGACGCCAACGTCGCCATGGCGACGCCCCTGAAGGTCGTGGGCGTGGAGAAGGTGAAGGTCGAGGCCGAGGAGAACGCCGGCCCCGCCGCCGGCGGCGGCCTGGACGGGTACGTGGAGAAGGGCGCCTCCTTCAACGTCACCCTCGACAGCCTGGGCAAGCTGACCCTGGGCGATTTCGCCAAGTACATGCCCGAACTGGCCACCCTCGGCATTCCCGCCGACACGAAGCTCGTGGGCAACCGGGCCTACTCGGTGCGCGTGAAGCCCGGCGCGGTGGAGCTGGCCGGCACCGACGACTGCGGGTTCTCCATGGAAGGGTGGTCCACGACCCCCGGCGGCGCGCCCTACCTCTACGACTTCTCCTACGGCTACGGCGACATCGACTTCTACGACAGCGCCGCGCTCCACGAGGCCAGCGAGAAGTTCTACTACAAGGTCGTCCTGGGGGACCTCGGCGACCTGGCCATGCCCCAGGCCGAGAAGTGGGGGGGATCCAAGGTCCGCAAGCTCATGAACAGGCCCATCAGCCGCTGAAGTCCATTCCCACCCTTTCCAGGAGAACCATCACGATGCTAAACCTCCGCCGCAGTTTCACGCTGGGCGCCCTCTCGGCGTGCCTCGCCTTCCCCGGCTTCGGCCAGGCCGGGCCCGAAAAGCTCGACGCCCTCTACGGGTGCCTGTCCATGCCCGCCTACATCAAGCACTACGAAGCCGACAAGAACGGCAAGGTGCTCATCAACCCCTACCTGCAGGTGGCCACCAAGGACTACCCCGCCATCCTGGACGCCAAGAACGCCCCCTACAACTGGGTGATCGACGCCGAAGGCCGGGTGGGCATCATCCAGGAAGCCGCCCATCCCCTGGGCCGCACCTACCCCAAGGGCTTCTTCCGCCCCGAGGACCAGTCCAAGCGCAAGCCCGGCACCACCGAGAACTACGGCCACGTCTCCGCCCTCGCCGGCGGCCCCAGCCGCATCAGCGGCGAGATCAACTACGACAAGGCCACCAAGACCTTCACCATCAACAACAAGTCCGGCCGCTACTCCAAGCACAACCCCGACCGCACCCCGGAGCAGATGGCCAACGCCGCCAAGCTGATCCAGGAAGTGGTGGATCCCGGCAAGACGGCCTGGGGCCCCACCTACTACCTCCTGGAGTACGCCCCCGAACCCATCCGCGAGGAGCTCCTGAAGAGCCCCAAGCTCGCCTATGACGACGCCGCCAAGAAGAGCCGCCCCCACATCATCCTCGCCGCCGCCCCGGCGACGGCCCCCGATGCGGAAAAGCCCAAGACCAAGGCCAAGAAGGCCAAGGCCGCCCACAACGACGATCCGTCATAAGACCCGCGCCCCACCGGCCCATCGAATAGGAGCTTGGAACACATGAAGACGCTATTCTCCCCCCGCATCCTCCTCCCGGGAATCCTCCTCTGCCTTGCGGCGGCCACCACGCCCCTGCCGGCGCGGCAGCCCTCGGACGTCACGGCCCAGGCCCACGTCCTCAAGGGCAGGAAGAACTTCCTCACCGGCTACGACCCCGTCAACGTCGACGGCACCATCAACTGCGTCGTCGAGATCCCCGCCGGCACCACCGCCAAGTACGAGACGGACATCAAGACCGGCCTCATCGCCATCGAGCAGAAGAACGGCGCCCCCCGCTACGTGCAGTACCTGGGCTACCCCTGCAACTACGGCGCGGTGCCCCGCTCCGTCCTCCTCAAGACCAAGGGCGGCGACGGCGATCCCATCGACGTGCTGATCCTGGGCCATTCGGTGCCCACCGGCACCCTGGTCAAGGCCCGCACCCTGGGGATCCTGGTGCTTTCCGACTCCGGCGAAGTGGACAACAAGCTGGTGGTGGCCATGGAGGGCTCGCCCTTCTGGAACTGCAAGAGCATCGCCGACCTGGACGCCAAGTTCCCCGGCGTCACCTCCATCCTCCAGACCTGGTTCACCTCGTACAAGGGCCGGGACAAGGAAGGCAAGCTCCTGCTGTCCTCCACGGGCTTCAAGGAGCGGGCCGAGGCGATCCGCTTCCTGGGCGACGCCGTCCTGGACTACGAGAACTCCGTGACCACCGACGCCGACCGGCGCCCCCTGGACAAGGACGGGAACCCCAGCCTGTACCGCTGGCCCGGCGCGAAGAACCTGGGCGAATGACACCGAGGGGGGCGCAACCGCCCCCCTTTTCATCCTGCGAACATCAAGGAGGCACAAGACATGCGCATCGTACTCTTGGGTGCGCCCGGGGCCGGCAAGGGCACCGTGGCCAAACAGCTCACGGCCTTCGACGGCTCCGTGCAGATTTCCACCGGCGACCTCCTCAGGGCCGCCGTGAAGGCCGGAACGCCCCTGGGCAGGCAGGCCCAGGCCTACATGGAGCGGGGCGATCTCGTCCCCGACCGGCTCATCATGGGCATGGTGGAGCAGCGCTTCCAGGAACACCCCGGCGAGGGCTTCATCCTGGACGGCTTCCCCCGCACCATCCCCCAGGCCGTGTCCCTGGGCCTGCTCCTCAAGGGCCTGGACCTGCCCCTGCACCTGGTGGTGAACCTGGCGGTGCCCGAGGAGGTCATCCTGGACCGGCTCACCACGCGCCGCACCTGCTCGAACCCGGGCTGCAACGCCATCTACAACGTCAAGTCGAACCCGCCCGCCCCGGACGGCACCTGCCGCGCCTGCGGGTGCAGCGTCATCCAGCGGGAGGACGAGACCCCCGCCGCCATCGCCCGGAGGCTGGAGGTCTACCGGCAGCAGACCAATCCCCTGGTGGGCCACTACCAGCGCACCGGCCTCCTGCTCACCGTGGAGGAGCTGGACACGGCCGCCATCGTCAAGACCATCGCCGGAGCCCTGGCCACGCAGGTGGCCTGAGGCGGCCCGTGCGCGTTCCCGCAGGGGTCCTGCGCGGAATCCCGCACAACCCTCCCGGCGGGGTCCGCTCCGGATTCGAATATCACCCCTGAAATGTTAGGTTTAGCTTATCCCGGCACTTTGGCACGGATCTTCCAATTCACGTCCATTCCCTCCGGGAAGCCCTCGTCTTCAACACAGCCGGCGCACCCGCGCCCACCCATGACCTACCGCTGGAGGTTCACATGAAGTTGTTCGTCACGCCCCTGGCCCTCGCGATCCTCGCGGGCCCCCTCGCCGCCCAGGCGCCCACCGACGCCGAGAAGCGCATCGCCGACCTCGAGAAGAAGGTGGACAAACTCACCAAGGCCCAGGCCAAGAAATCCGACGATTCCAAGGACAGCGGGTTCTACGTCAAGTTCGGCGGCCGCTTCCACCTGGATTCCGTCTTCTTCGACGGCAACCAGAACCGCCTGGCCAACGGGACCCAGTTGCGCCGCGGGCGCATCAGCTTCAAGGCCGGCTTCGGCAAGGACTGGGTGGCCGAAGGCGACTACGATTTCGCCGAAGGCGACGCCTCCATCAAGGACATGTGGATCGGCTACCAGGGCCTCAAGGACACCCTGATCCAGGTGGGCCAGTTCAAGGAGCCCTTCGGCTTCGACACCCTCTCCTCCTCCAACGCCATCTGGTTCACCGAGCGCTCCTACAGCGACGTGTGGGCTCCCGACCGCCACGTGGGCATCGCCATCGCCAAGTGGGGCGACCGCTGGCAGGGCAAGGCCAGCTTCTTCGGCCAGGCCATCGACGACACCAACACCGCCGACACCAACGGCTCCGACCAGGGCTGGGGCTACGCCGCGCGCTTCACCGTGGCCCCCATCCTCGTCTCCGAATCCAAGGCCATCCACTTCGGCGTGGCCATGGCCAACCGCACCCCCATCGCCGACTACAGCACCACCACCCTGGTGCCCGTGGGCAACGAGGTCTATGCCGTGGACTTCTCCGGCCGGCCCGAGGCGGGCAAGATCAGCAAGGCCAAGTTCCTCAATGCCAAGGTCGCCAACGTCAAGAACTACACCCAGGTGGGCGGCGAGTTCGTGGGCGTGTGGAACGCCTTCTCCTGGCAGAGCGAGTACCAGCAGACCAAGGTCAAGCGCCGGGACGCCATCGGCACCACCCCGGCCGCCCTGGCCGCCTCCGTCGTGGACCACACCTTCTCCACCTACTACGGCCAGGTGTCCTGGATCTTCGGCGGCCAGCGCACCTACTCCGCGCAGGACGGCCTCTTCGGCAAGGTCAACCCCTCCAACAAGCTGGGCGCCCTGGAAGTGGTGGCCCGCTACAGCAAGATGAACCAGGACGACCTCACGGCCATCGACCCCGTCAAGGGCGGCCAGGCCAAGAACCTGTCCCTGGGCCTCACCTGGTACACCAACAAGAACCTGCGCTGGATGATCGACTACACCAAGGTCGACAACAACGAGAACGCCAAGCCCAAGGGCGTCTACGGCGGCATCGTCAACGACGACTTCTCCATCACCACGCTCCGCCTGCAGGTCAACTTCTAGAAGCCGGTCCCTTCCGGACGGGTCCGCACCCCGGGCCCTTCCGGAAGGACTGTCCGCAGTGGAATACTTCAACCCGCCCATGAATCAGGAGGCCCCGTGGCCAAGGAAATCGAACGCAAGTACCAAGTGAAGCTGGACGCCTGGGTCCCCCAGGGCGAAGGCATCCACTTCAAGCAGGGCTACCTCAATTCCCAGAAGGAGCGGGTCGTGCGCGTGCGCATCGAAGGCACCCGCGCCAAGCTCACCATCAAGGGGATCACCACCGGCGTGACGCGCTCCGAGTTCGAGTACGCCATTCCCGTGGAGGACGCCGCCGTCCTCCTGGACAACCTCTGCGAGCAGCCCCTCATCGACAAGCACCGCCACAAGGAGGTGCACTTCGGCAAGACCTGGGAGATCGACGTCTTCCACGGCCTCAACGAGGGCCTCGTGGTGGCCGAGATCGAGCTGGCCTCCGAGAACGAGGCCATCACCCTGCCCGCCTGGGCCGGCACGGAAGTCTCCAGCGATCCGCGCTATTTCAATTCCAACCTGCTCAAGAACCCCTACACTACCTGGAACAAGGCTTAATCAACCGCGGGCCGCCCCAAGGGGGGCGGTCCGCCTTTTCGGGCATATCGATGGCAGCTGAAGCACCCGCAGCACCTCCGTCCCACTCCCTCCAGGACCTCCTGGACATGGAGAAGATGGTCCTCTCCTCCAAGACCCGGGAGGCCCAGAGCCCCACGGAAAAATGGATGCGCTACCTGGGCTTCCCGGGCGGCATCCTGCTCTTCCTCCTCGTCCTCTACCTTCCGGCCGGGGCTGGCCTCAGCGGCGCGGCCCAGACCGGCACGGCCTGCTTCGCCCTGGCCCTGGTGTGGTGGGTCACGGAACCCTTCCCCACCTACGTCACCTCCCTGATCCTCATGTTCCTGCTGCTGGTGACGCGCACCTCGCCCGCCAAGCCCATCATGGACGTGCTGGGCATGGAAGTGATCTGGCTCAACCTCCTGGCCTTCATCCTCAGCTCCATGCTGGTGAAGACCCGCCTGGCCAAGCGCATGGCGCTCTGGCTCATCATCAAGTTCGGCCGCAAGGCCTCCTGGGCCCTCCTGGCCTTCGTCATCCTGCAGCTGGCCCTGTCGCCCCTCATCCCGGCCACCGCGGCGCGCTGCGTCATGACCCTGCCCCTTATCATCGTGGTGGGCACCATCTACGGCTCCACGGAGCAGACCCCCAACAATTTCGGCAAGAACCTCCTGCTCCTCAACCTCGCCGGCATCTCGGTGCTCACCTCGGTCACCATGACCGGCTCCTCGGCCAACCTGGTGGCGGTGGGCTTCATCCAGAGCATGACCGGCCACCGGGTCTACTACATGGACTGGATGATCGCCGGGGCCCCCATCGCCATCCTCACCATGCTGATCATGTGGTTCCTGGGGCGGAAGTTCATCTTCCCCATCGCCCCCGAAGACCAGTTCCCCAAGGTCGAGGGCGGCCTGGAGCTGGTGGAGCGCCAGCACAAGGCCATGGGCGGCTTCTCCTTCCAGGAGAAGAAGGCCCTGGTGATCTTCGGCGTGGTGCTCTTCCTGTGGATGACCGACATCTTCCACATGCGGTGGTTCGGCGTGGAGATCAGCGCCCCCTTCGCGGCCCTGGTGGGCGCGGTGCTGGTGCTCTTCCCCCGCTACGGCGTGCTCCAGTGGAGTGAGGCCGACATCCCCTGGCACCTCCTCATCTTCTCCGCGGGCGCCTACGCCGGCGGCCTGGCCCTGGAGGACACGGGGGCCGCGGAATGGGGCGTCAGGACGCTGTTCGGAGGCATGAACCTCCGGAGCATCCCCTTCGGCGCCGCCTTCACGATCATCATGGCCGTGATGATGTACAGCCACCTGCTCACCACCTCCAAGACGGTGCGCACCATCATCCTGATCCCCATCATCATCACCATGTCCAAGGCCCTGGGCTGGGACCCCGTCTCCATGGCCCTGCCCGCCGCGCTCTGCATCGACTGGGTGGTGGGCCTGCCCATCAGCGGCAAGCCCAACGTCATCCTCTTCTCCACCAACCAGTACACCGTGGGGGAGAACTTCAAGTTCGGCATGGCCACCTGCACCGTGGGCATGGTGCTCCTGGTCCTCTCGGCGGCAACCTGGTTCCACTGGATCGGGATCACGCCTTCCTTCTGGGCGATGCCTCAATGAGCCGACTCCTCCTCCCCCTCCTCCTGGGCACCGCCCTCTGCGCGGCGCCCGCCGAGATCCGCCAGTACGCCACCCGCGTGGACATCCAGGGCGACGGCTCCGGAAGGGCCACCGCCACCGTCACCCTCGCCGGCGACCCCTCCGACACGGTGGAGATCCCCGTGGGCTTCAAGGCCAGGGGCTTCGCCCTCACCGAGGGCCCCAAGGGGCTCAAGCTCGAACCCTACGGCTCGGCGATCCGGGTGGTCCTGCCCCCCGAACGGGGCGCGTGGACCTTCACCTTCACCTTCACGGCCCTGGACACCTTCATCCCCGAGGCCGTGCCCGAAGGCGAGAAGGCCCGGATCCCCGCCACGAGCCGGGTGGTGCGCCACGCCTTCGTGCAGACCTTCGAGGATCCCATCGCCGCCTACAGCGTCGAAGCCGTTCTCCCTCCCGGGTACCGGTTCCAGGCCATCAAGGAGGCCCTGCCCAAGGTGCGCAAGACCGAATCCGAGCCCCGGGTCCGCCTGGGCCGCACCGACGGCCGTCAGACCGCCATCCTGCGGGTCACCCGCCTCAAGCAGGGCGATTCCGCGGCCATGACCCTGGAGGCCACGCCGTCCAGCCGCTCCATTCTGTGGCTGGTGACGGGCCTGGCCATCGCGGGCCTCTACCTTTTCCTCTTCCGCGACATGGTGCAGTCCCGGCACTGACCGCCCCATCCCCCACCCCTTCCTGCCCGAGGTCCCATTGATTCCACCCCAGATCACGCCCTTCCTCCTCACCATCGCCATCAGCGCCCTGATCGGGATCGGCTTGAGGGAGTACTACGAAGGGGAGGGCAAGTTCGACACCTTCGGCACGGTCCGGACGTTCATCTTCATCGGCATCCTCGGCTTCATCGCCTACCGGATCCCCGGCCTGGGCCCCTACGCCTTCCTCATGGGCATGGCCGTCCTGGGGGCCTTCCTGGTGGTCTACTACCGCAACAAGGTGACCCAGCAGCAGAGTCCCGGCCTGATCGGGGTGCTCATCGCCATGCTCACGTACCATATCGGGCCCATCGCCATCCACGAGCCCCACTGGTACCTCTCGGCCCTGGGCGTCACGATCCTCCTGGTGCTGCACTCCAAGGGCCGCATCCGCAAGTTCACGGACCGCCTGGAGACGGGCGAGGTGGTGACGGTCTGCAAGTTCCTGGCCATCACCGCCGTCGTGCTGCCGCTGATCCCCGCGGAGGTCCCCATGACGGGCTGGGCCGCCAAGGTCTTCACCATCCTGCCCGTCACCCCCCGGCAGATCTGGATGGCCGTGGTGGTCACCACCGCCATCTCCTACACCGGCTACGTGCTCCAGACCTACCTCTTTCCGCGCAAGGGGATGCTGCTCACCGGCATCATCGGCGGCCTCTATTCCAGCACCATGACCACCCTCGTGCTGTCCAAGCGCACCCGCAACCTCCCCGGGGAAGCCCGGGAGACCGCGGCCGCCATCCTGCTCTCCACCCCCACCATGTATCTCCGGATCCTCTTCCTGGTGGCGGCCTTCATGCCGGGGGGCGCCCTGCACCTCGCGGGTCCCTTCCTGGCGCTGTCCGGCCTGGTGGCGGGCTACGCCTGGTGGGTCCGCGGCGGCCCCGCCCCGGAGGCCGCCGGGACCGGGGAGGTGGAGGTCAAGGACCGCAATCCCCTGGAGATCAACGCGGCCCTGCTCTTCGCCCTCATGTTCGTGGTCGTCACGGTGGTGACGAAGTTCGTCCTGCTCCACTTCAAGGACCTGGGGCTGCGCATGCTGTCCTTCCTGGTGGGCGCCTCGGACATCGTGCCGTTCATCGTCTCCATCCTCCAGGGCAACCTGGGCATCACCGAGCCCCAGATCCTCCAGGCGGTGGTGGTCGCCACCGCCAGCAACAACCTGATGAAGGCGGTGTACGCCTATCTCTTCGGCAACCGCCGCGCCGCCGTCCTGGTGGCCGCGGGCATGGCCGGCGCCGCCGCCCTTTCCTTCCTCTTCGTCGCCGTGGCCTTCTAGGCCCCCCGTCACCCACCCCATTCCAAGGAGCCTTCCCATGGCCGATCCCTTCGCAAAGAACACCGCCACCTCCGCCGAGGACGCCGCCAAGATCATCCCCCGCGCCGAATTCCGCGTCTTCGGCCAGGGCGTCATCGACCTCGTCAAGGGCAACATCTGGAACGGCAAGACTGTCCTGTTCCAGGCCCGCAGGATGCCCGCCGAGACCTACTTCCTCTCCACCCGCACCAACGAGGCCAACGTCAAGGTCCGCGACGGCCTCCTGGACATCAAGACCAAGGTGGGCGAGACCCCCGAAGGCTACGAGATCTTCCAGCCCCGCGGCAAGTTCCAGTTCCCCGTCAAGCGGGAGGACCTGGCCACGATCCTCTCCCACCTGAAGGTGGAGAGCGTGCTGGAGCAGGAGACCTACACCCTGGACGAGTTCGTGCTCTTCGCCCGCAAGCACCCCGCCCTGTGCCCCGTGAGCGTCGAGAAGATGCGCTACGGGTTCACCATCGAAGGCATCATCTGCGAGTACGCCCAGGTGTGGTTCAACGGCGCGCTGGTGGAATCCGCCTGCGCCGAGAGCGAGAACTACGAGGGCATGAAGAAGGTCGTCGAAGGCCTGGGCATCGCCGCCATGCCCAACACCAACTACCTGAAGGCCGCCAAGCGCGTCGTCGGGATGGAATAGGCTCCGCGGGGCGCGGAGGCCCTCTCCGCGCCCCGGCAGGCCCAATCGCCAGGAGTCCGTCATGATCCCCCCTCTCGTAGCCTCCTTCCTGCTCACCCTCGCCGCCAGCTTCCTCATCGGGATCGGGCTCAGGGACTACTACGAGGGCGAAGGCAAGTTCGACACCTTCGGCACCGTGCGCACCTTCGTGTTCTTCGGCATGCTGGGCTTCCTCCTCTACCAGATGCCCACCGTCGGGCCCTACGTGTTCACCATGGGCCTGGCGGCCATCGTCCCCTTCCTGCTGGTGTACTACAACAACAAGGTCCGCCAGAAGAAGAGCCCCGGCCTCATCGGCGTGCTCATCGCCCTGCTCACCTACACCCTGGGGCCCATCACCCTGCTCCAGCCCCACTGGTACGTGGTGCTGATCGCCGTGTCCATCCTGTTCGTCCTCCACTCCAAGGGCCGGATCCGGAAGTTCACGGACCGCCTCGAGACCGGGGAGGTGGTCACGGCGTGCAAGTTCCTGGCCATCGCCGGCGTGGTGCTGCCCCTGATCCCGGCCGTGATGCCGGCCACGGGCCACCTGGGCCGGCTCTTCGCGGTGCTGCCCCTCACGCCCCGGCAGGTGTGGATGGCCGTGGTGGTAACCACCACCATCTCCTACTTCGGGTATGTGCTCCAGACCTACCTCTACCCCCGCCGGGGCCTGCTCCTCACGGGGCTCCTGGGCGGCGTCTATTCCAGCACCGTGGCCGTGCTGGTCCTGGCCAAGCGCTCCCGGCAGCAGCCCGGGCGCGAACGCCAGGCGGCCACCGCCATCCTCCTGGCGGTGGCCATGATGTACCTGCGGGTGCTGGTCCTGGTGGCCATCTTCCGCACCCGGGACGCCCTGAAGGTGGCCCCGGCCCTGCTGGTCCTGGCCATCCTGTCCGCCGCGTACGGCCTCTGGATCAACCGGGACATGGCCCCCGACCCCACCCCCGCCGCCCTCCCGGAGGAGGGGGGGATCCCGGCCGCCCCGGAGCCCGGCGAGGAGGCCCTCCACCGGAACCCCCTGGAGATCAATTCCGCGCTGTTCTTCGCGTTCATGTTCGTGACGGTGTCCTTCGCCACCAAGTACGCCCTGATCTTCTTCAAGGAGATGGGCCTGCGGGCCATGTCCTTCATCGTGGGATGCTCGGACATCACGCCCTTCGTGGTCACCGTCCTCCAGGGCAACCTGGGCATCGGCAGCGGCCAGATCCTCCAGGCCATCATCATCGCCACCGCCAGCAACAACGTCCTGAAGGTCTTCTACACCTACCTGTTCGGCACCCGCCGCACCGCGAACCTAGCGGCCACCGGCATGGCCGGGCTCATCGTCCTGTCATTGGCCTACGCTCTGATCGGTCTGTGAAATGCCCAAGCTCTCCCTCCTGCCCTCCCTGAACCTCCGCGGCCAGTTCCTGTTCCTGCTGGCCACGCAGCTGGTGCTCCTGGCGCTTGTGGCGGTGCTGGGGGCCACGAGCCTGGAGCGGCTGCGCCGGGACCAGATCGTCCTGGGCTCCGGCCTCCCCAAGAGTTCCGTGGCCGCGAGGGTGCTCCACGATTCCGATGTCCTGCGGGTGATCCACGTCTCCCTCATCGGGGCGGCGCGGAACCCGGAGTACCTGGAGAAGCGGGTCAAGCGCCTGAAGGAGGTGGAGGCCGACCTCGCCAGGTCCCTGGCGGACATGGACGCCCTGCCCTGGACGGGCCAGGACCGGGAGGACGTGGACCGGATCACGTCGGGCATGAGGAAGTACATGGCCTCCTTCCCCCCCGTCCTGGACCGGGCCCGGAAGGCGGGCATGGACGAGCTTCCCGCCCTCATCGAAGCCAATACGGCCTACCGTCGGGACGGCTACAACCTCCTCCTCAAGCTCCTTCCGCGCCTCCAGGCCGCGGGCGAGGAGATCGTCCGCCAGGATCTGGAAGGGAGCCGCACCGGCCAGTTCCTCATCCTGGCGGGGCTGGCCGCGGCCCTGGCCCTGGGGCTCACCTTCACCCGGATCCTGGGCAACGGCGTGCGCCGGCAGGCCTCGGGCCTCCTCGTGTCCATGGAGGCCCTGAGGACCGGGAACCTGGCCACCCGGTGCGCCGAGCCCGGCGGGGGCGAACTGGGGGACACCGGCCGCGCCCTGAACGCCGTCATCGAGGACCTCGGGCGGCACATCCGCACCATCTCGGAGGTGAGCCACCGGGTGGCCTCCTCCGCCACGGAACTGAGCGCCACCGTGGCCCAGGTGAAGGGCGCCACGGACGAGATCGGGGTCTCGGCCCACCAGCAGCGGGCCATCATGGAGGAGGGCACGGGCCTGGTGCGGGACATGCGCACCCTCACGGGCACCGTCCAGGCCGGCACCGCCCGGCTCCAGACCCTCGCCTCGTCCTCCGAAACCGCCGCCGACACCGCCCGGGGCAGCGCCTCCGATTCGGACCGGGCCATGGAAGGCATCCTGGAGAGCTCGCGCAACGTGGGCCGCATCACCACGGTCATCGCCGACATCGCGCGCCAGACCAACCTCCTGAGCCTCAACGCTGCCATCGAGGCCGCCAAGGCCGGAGCCCAGGGCAAGGGCTTCGCCGTGGTCGCCGAGGAGGTGCGCAAGCTGGCCGAACGCAGCGCCGTGGCCGCCAAGGAGATCACCGCCCTGGTGGCCGAGAGCTCCCAGCGGGTGGACGAGGGCATTCAGGCCGTGGGTCAGGTGAACGACGGCCTCGGCCGCATCCAGGGCCACATCCAGGAGAACGGCGGCCAGGTGCGGGAGATCGCCGCCGCCATGGACCTCCAGGCCACCTCCTCCGGGCGCCTCCTGGACCACCTGGGCACCATCGGCTCCCTCACCGAGCGCAACGGATCCGCCACGACCCAGCTGGTGGCGACGATGCACGAGACCGCCAAGACCGTGGAGGAACTCGCGGCCCTGGCCTCCGAACTCCAGGGGCTGACGGAGCGTTTCCAACTGGCCTGAAGGTGATCCACCGGGTCGTTCCCGCCGGAGCCTGTCCAGACAAATGACGACAAGGGTCTGTTCGGAAGCTGTGGACAAGGATGGCTTATACCCGATCCCCTCGGGGCAGGGTGCCTGGAAGGTGAGTGTCCTGGCAACGTACGAACCTGATGCGCCGGAGAATCCAGGCGAAAAGATGAAACGCTGGGGCGCAGAGATCTCGCTGGGGCGCTGGGGAATCAAGCCCGGGTGTGAACGCCCGGGCGGATCCCGCCATCCTTGAGGGGCCAGGCGCGGACGTTCAGAAGCAGGCCAACCTCGAGACCGGAGAAACGCACCTGCGTATTGACCTGGGCGAAGTGGGCATCCACCAGCTTCTCCTTCTTTTCCCAGCGCCCCAGCGAGTCCCCAGCGTCCCAGCGTTTGAGTTTTTCGATGGGCCTTCCGATCCGCCCAGGACAAGCCGTTCAGAGCTTCTACCCCCAACGACGCAGGCCATTGCAACCTGTGTGCATAACTGCGAGCCGTGCTATCAAAGCGGGTGTAGACGCTGATCCAAGGCCCGAACGCCTCCGGCGGATCCCGCCATGGCGCTCCCGTCCGATGCCTCCAGAGGATCCCTTCCACCCTCGGGCGGTTGGGAAGCCGCGAACGTCCCATCCCTCCCTGCTCAGGAGGAAGCAGGGGCGCCCGTTTTCTCCACATCTCATCGGCCAAGAAGCTTCTTGCCCTCGTTCCTCCGGGACGAAAATCCTGGTGTACGAGGCTTGAGCCTTGAGCACAACCTAACTATTCATTGAGCCTATAAGATGCCGAGCAATCCCTAGGAGCCAGGGCTCTCCCCCGCCCGCCAAGCCAGCACCCGGTTGGCCGCGGCCCGGCCCGCCTTCTCCACCAGGGCCGCTTCCTCGGCTTCACGCACGGCCGTGACGCTGCCGAAGGCCTGCAGGAGTTTCTTCGCCGTGGCGGCGCCCACGCCGGGGATGGTGGTCAGTTCGGTCTGGAGGGTGCGCTTGGCCCGCAGGGTCCGGTGGTAGGTGATGGCGAAGCGGTGGGCCTCGTCGCGGATGCGCTGGAGGAGCTGGATGACGGGGCTGGTCCTCGGGATGCGCAGGGGCTCGGAGGTGCCGGGGCGGTAGACCAGCTCCTCCTTCTTGGCCAGGGACGCGCGCTCCAGCTGGTCCAGGCCCAGGGCGGCCAGGGCGCTTTCGGCGGCGTGCAGCTGGCCCAGGCCGCCGTCGATGAGCACCAGGTCCGGGAGGTCCTTGCCCTCGTCCCGGAGGCGCTTGTAGCGCCGGCCCACCACCTCGGCCATATTGGCGAAATCGTCGTTCTGCTCGTTGGTGACCTTGAAGCGGCGGTAGTTCTTGCGGTCCGGCACGCCGTCGGTGAACACCACGCAGGAGGCCACCACTTCCCGGCCCTGCCCGTGGCTGATGTCGAAGCACTCCATGCGCCGGGGCAGGTGGGCCAGGCCCAGGAAGGCCTGCAGGCCCTCCAGGACGGCCTGGTTGAGGCGCGCGGGCTCGAACTTGCGCTCCAGGGCCAGGCGCGCGTTCTCCTGGGCCATGGTGAGGAGGTCCACTTTGTCGCCCCGCTGGGGCACGGCCAGGTGGGGCTTGGCGCCGCGCATGCTGCCCAGCCACTCCCGGAGCAGCTCGGCGTCCTCGGGCTCCACCTCCACCAGGATGCGCCCGGGAACGGGCTCCTCGGCGTAGATGCGCTTGAGCACCTCGGACAGCACGGCGCCGTCGAAGGCCTCCACGTCCTCCAGGACGTACTCCCGCCGCCCCACCATGCGCCCCTCGCGCATCTCCAGGCGGTGCACGCAGGCGCGGCCGTCCAGGACGGCGCTGCCGTAGTAGTCGGTGTCCTCCTGGTCCACGGTGGCGGCCTTCTGGCGGTTGAACCAGGCGTCCACCTGGTTCAGGGTGTCCCGGTACTGCGCGGCCTGCTCGAAGGCGCTGTGCTCCGAGGCCTTCCACATGGCCTCCTCCAGGCGCGCCTTCAGCTCGTCCCGCTTCCCTTCCAGGAAGAGCCGGGCCTCCTTGGCCTGCTCCCGGTAGGCCTCCTGGGTCACCGCGGCGATGCAGGGGGCGGTGCACCGGTGCAGCTGGTACTTCATGCAGGCCCGGCCCCGCTTGCCGTCGATATCGATGTCGCAGTCCCGGATCTGGAAGAAGCGGTAGGCCAGTTCCGCGGTGCGGTAGGCCGTGGACGCCGGGAAGAAGGGCCCGAAGTACAGCGACCCGTCCTTCTTGACCTTGCGGGTGACGAAGACCTGGGGGAAGGGGTCCTTCCAGGTGAGCTTCACGTAGGGATAGCTCTTGTCGTCCCGCAGCATGATGTTGTAGGGCGGCCGGTGCTCCCGGATGAGGTTGTTCTCCAGGACCAGGGCCTCCAGTTCCGTCTCGCAGACGATGAACTCCAGGTCCCAGATGCGGCTCACCAGGCGCCGGGTCTTGGCATCCAGGTGCTTGGACTGGAAATAGCTCTTCACGCGGTTGCGCAGGACCTTGGCCTTGCCCACGTAGAGGAGGTTGGCCTCCTTGTCCCGGTAGAGGTAGACCCCGGGCCGGGTGGGCAGGTCCGCCAGCTTGCGCTGGAGGAAGGGGCTGCGATCGGCGTTCGAGCGGGTGCTGGCCATGGGGAATTCTACCGGGAACCTCGGCCCCGCGCGGGGCACCGATCCTCCATGGACGCTTCCAGGGGCCGCGCGGCGCGGAGGTACGGACGCTGGTGCGAAAGGGGCACCCTCTGGCTCCTGTGGCTGCGGGGCTGGGACCCCGTGGCCCGGAACCTGAAGGCCGGCAGGTTCGAGATGGACCTGCTGGTGACCCGGGGCGACGAGTTGCGCCTGGTGGAAGTGAAGGCCCGCGCCCCCGGCGCCTGGGTGGGGGGCGACGCCGCGCTCACCTTTCCCCAGCGGCTCCGCCTCCAGAAGGCCCTGCGGAGCTTCCTGGAGCGGGTGCCCTGGCCCTTCCGGGTGACCTTCCAGCGGGTGAGCTGGTCGGGGTGGCGGTGGACCTTCCATCCCCCGGAACGATGGAGGTAGGAAATGCCCAGGAACGGGGGCCCCTGGGGTGCCCGGACCCGATTCCGGTAGAATCGTCCCATGCTGGTACTCGGACTCGAATCCTCCTGTGACGACTGCTCCGCGGCGGTGGTCCGCGAAACGCCCGGAGGCCCCGTCCTCCTGGCCATGACCCGCAAGAGCCAGGACGAGCTCCACGGCCCCTACGGGGGCGTGGTGCCCGAGCTGGCGGCCAGGGAGCACCTCCTGCAGCTGCGGGGGGTCATCGCCGGGGCCCTGGACAAGGCGGGGCTGCCCCTTTCGGCCATGGACCGCATCGCGGTCACCCAGGGGCCGGGGCTGGTGGGGTCCCTGCTCACCACGTTCTCGGCCAGCAAGGCCATGGCCTGGCGCGAGGGCATCCCCTGGGTGGGGGTGCACCACCTCCTGGGCCACCTGAACGCGGCGCGCTTCGCGGTGCCGGACCTGCCCTTCCCCGCCCTGGCCCTCCTGGTGTCCGGGGGGCACACCCACCTCTACCTGGCCCGGGACTGGTCCCACCTGGAGCTGCTCCAGAAGACCCGGGACGACGCCGCGGGGGAGGCCTTCGACAAGACCGCGCGCATGCTGAACCTGGGCTACCCCGGCGGGCCCATCGTGGACACCTGCGCCAGGTCCGCGGAACGGGCCGCGGCCCCCTTCACGCCCCCCAAGTTCCGGGACGGCAAGGCCGGCTGGAGCTTCTCGGGGCTGAAGACCGCCGTGAGGAACCGCATCCACGGCGAGGCGGGCCTGGACGCCGCGGGCGTGGACGATCCCCGGGTGCGGGCCCTGTGCCGCACCCTGCAGGAGACCGTGGCCTCCTGGCTCCTGAAGCCCGTTCCGGCCCTCCGGGACGAGACCGGGGCCCGGGCCCTCATCGTCTCCGGCGGCGTGGCCTGCAATTCGGAGCTCCGCGCCCAGGCCGCGGCGCTGGCCGGAAAGCTGGGACTGGTCCTGGCCATCCCGGAGCCCCGGTTCTGCACGGACAACGGCGCCATGATCGCCGCGGCCGGCGCGATCCTGGCCCCCGCGGCCGATCCCTGGTCCCGAAACGCCGACCCCAACCTGCCCCTGGGAGCCTAGCCGTGGACGTGACCCGCGAGGACGTGCTCCGCTGCGCCGCCCTGACCCGCCTCAGCCTCCGGGAGGAGGAGATCGAGCCCCTGCGCCGGGACATGGCCCGGATGCTCAGCCACGCCCAGAGCCTGGACGCCCTGGACCTGGAGGGAGTCGAACCCGCCAGCCTGGACCGGCCCCTGCCCCGCCGGGAGGACACCCCCCGGGAGGGCTTCACGCAGGCCGAGGCCCTGGCCAACGCGCCCGAAGCGCACCGCGGCCAGTTCGCGGTTCCCCGGGTCCTGTGATCACCACGCGTCCAGCAGCGCCTTGAACTCCGCCAGGCTGTAGGGCTTGCGCAGGCTCCGCACCCCGGGGCGGCCCTCCACGAGCCGGGCCACATCCTGGTCGGAATAGCCGCTGGCCATGACCACCCGCTGGGCGGGGCGCAGGGCCAGGATCCGGGGCAGGGTCTCGGCGCCGGTGAGCCCGGGCATGTTCATGTCCAGGATCACCAGGTCCGGGTCCAGGCCCCCCTCCAGCATCGCCAGCGCCTCCGTCCCCCCCGGGGCGAGGCTCACCCGGTGGCCCAGCACTTCCAGCATGGGCCCCACGGCCTCCCGGATGAGTTCGTCGTCGTCCACCAGGAGGATGGAGAGGGGCCGGGCCCCGGGGGCCGCGGGGACGGCCTGGATCCCCTCGGAAGGCGCTTCCAGCACCCTGGATGCCGGGAAGTGGAGGGTGGCCGAGGTCCCCTCCCCGGGGGCGCTCCGCAGGTCCAGGGCGCCTCCGTGGGCCTTCATGGTGCCGAAGACCATGCTGAGCCCCAGGCCGGTGCCCTTGCCCATGGGCTTGGTGGTGAAGAAGGGCTCCATGGCCTTGCGCAGGACCTCGGGGGGCATGCCGGAGCCGGTATCCTCCACCGCCAGGCTCACCCCGCCCCCGGGCTCCCGGCGGGTGCGCAGGGTGAGGGTTCCGCCCCGCTCCATGGCGTCCACGGCGTTGACGCAGAGGTTCATGATGGCGTGGCTGAGGGCGCCGGCGTCGCCCATCACGGAGGGCAGGCCCTCCTCCAGGGCCATGACCGGCGCGACCCGCTTGAGGGTGGTGTGGGCCAGCAGCTGGGTGATGTCGGCCACCAGGGCGTTGAGATCCAGGGGGCGCTCCTCCTCCAGGCCCTTGCGGGCGAAGTAGAGGAGGCTCTTGGTGACGCCCCGGCCCCGGAGGCAGGCGGTGACGATGGTGTCCAGGGAACGGGAGAGGGCGGGCGCCAGGCCGGGGTCCTCCCGGTGGGCCGAGGCCAGGCTCAGGATGGCCCCCAGGACGTTGTTGAGATCGTGGGCGACGCCCCCCGCCAGGCTCCCCAGGCTCTCCATCTTCTGGCTTTGGGCAAGCTGGGCCTCCAGGCGCTTCTGCTCCTCCGCGGCCAGGCGCTGCTGGGTGATCTCGATGCCGAAGGAGATGGTCCCCCGGATCCGCCCCCCCCTGCGCACTTCGCTGTTCTGCCAGCTGATGTACTTCTCCGTGCCGTCCTTGGCGCGGATGGGATTCTCGAAGTGGCGGGGCACGCCGCCTTCCAGGAGGGTCCCGAAGACCCCCCACACCTCGGGGTACCGTTCCCGGGGCACCAGGGTCTGGAACCAGTCCCGGCCCAGCAGCTCCTCCCGGGTGAATCCGGTGATTTCGGTGGCGGCCTCGTTGACCATCACGACGCGGCCGGTCTCGTCCAGGCACACGACGATGGCGTTGGCGGTCTGGATGAGGTTCTCCGCGAATTCCTCGGCGGTGCGCAGGTCCTCCTCGGCCCGGGCGCGGCGGGCCTGCTCGTCCAGCTTGTCCAGGGCGAAGGCCAGGTCCAGGGCCGTCTCCTTCAGCAGCTCCACCTCCCCTGGCCCGAAGAAACCCGGGACCGTGGCCACGACGCCCAGGATGTGGGTGACGACCCCGGCCTGGGCGATGGGGAAGGCCGCCGCGGATTCGGACGCGTCGTCCAGGATGCAGGGCCGTCCCTCCCGGATGACGCCTTCCAGGGGATCCCTTCCCCCTTCCCGGGCGAACCGGCCCAGGGCGGCCTCCCTGCCGCTCGCGCCCGCCAGGGTCACGTCGCCCGTGGCGCCGTCCACCACGCCGATCCAGGCCGTGCCCATGCGGCCGAATTCCACCAGCACGGAGCACACGCGCTGGAAGAGCCCCTCGCGGTCCCGGGTCCACACCACCGCCTGGCCCACCTGGCCCAGGGCCGCGTACAGCTGGGTGAGGTGCCGGATCTCCTGGGCCTGGGCGTGGCGCTCGGAAATGTCCCGGAGGAAGCTGAGCACGTAGGTGCCCCCGCCCTGGGTGACGACGCGGCTGCTGATCTCCACCGGGAATACCGTGCCGTCCTTGCGGCGGTGCCAGGTCTCCCAGACCCCCGAGCCTTGGGCCTTCAGCCACTCCCACTTGGCCTGGAAGTCCGCCGCGGCCTCCGGGGCCCGCAGATCGCCCCCGGTCCGGCCCAGCAGCTCCTCCAGCGTGTACCCGTAGCTGGCCTGGGCGCGCTCGTTGGCCTCCAGGATGCGCCCTTCGGGGTCCAGCAGCAGGATGATGTCGTTGGCTTCGCGCATGAGGACCTTGGAACGCTCCGCCAGGGCCTTGCGCTCCCGCTCCATGGCCAGCATCTCGCGGATGCGGATCCCACCCTGGCGCCGCACCAGGAAGCCCGTGGCCATGGCCAGGAGGAGGACGCTGCCCAGGGTGGCCATGGCGGTCCCCCAGAAACGGGGCCGCAGCTGCTCGACCAGATCGGCCTCCCCGATGCGCACCGCCAGGGTCCAGGGCGCCCAGCGCAGGGGCCGCACCGCGCCGAAGGCCCGGGTGCGCAGGCTCTCCCCGCCGGTGACGAAATCCAGGCGGCTCCGGCGGGAGGCCGCCTCGAGGTAGGCGCCCAGGGCGTCGGAGGGGACGGAGCCCAGGAGCCCGCGGCCGGGTTCCACCAGGAAGGTCTCGCCCCGGGGCCCCAGGGTCGGCCAGTCCGGGAGGAAGGATCCGAAATAGTGGTCGGCCTCCATGGCCAGGTTCACCGCCCCCGCCGGGGTCCCGCCGGCGTCCATCACCGGGACCCAGAAGCCGAAGCGCCACGCGCCCCCGTCCGGGTCCCGGTGCAGGTCCTCCAGGACCACCCTGCCCTGGTCCAGGGCCTTCTGGAGGGATGCGGGCGCCGGCCGGAACGTGCCGTCCCCGATGATCTCCCGGCCCGAGGGGTCGCACAGGGCCACGCACTGGTACCCGCACAGCGCGCGCATGGAGGCCATCCAGGACCGCACTGGCCCGTCCCCGGGCCCGGAGCCCTTCTGGAGCCGCAGGGCCAGGGCCTCCTGCAGGAGGCCGCCCCCGCGGACCACCTCGGCGTCGCCGATGCGCTCCTCCATCCAGTGGTCGAGGGTCGAGGCCTTCAGGTCCGCCACCGCCGCCAACTGGGCCCTGGCCGCCCTCAGGTGGGCCCGGGCCTGGCCCCGCATCCACAGGGCCCCGGCCATGGCGCCCAGGGACGCCAGCACCATGAAGCTCAGGAGGGGCATGCGCTTCAGCCAGGGGCCCGCGGTGGACGCCAGCTCCACCCGGTCGAGGTGGAACAGGCTCAAGGGGAAGGTGTCGTTGCCCGCCAGGGCCAGCAGGGCGTGGCCCAGAAGGAAGAGGGTGAGGGAAGTGGGCAGGGGCGTGGCGGAAACGGTGGCTTCGTACAGGAGGGGCATCCCGGCCGCGTATCCGAAGAGCAGGAGGGACCCCGCCACCAGGGGCACCAGGGCGGCCAAGGCGGCCACCTGCCGCTGCTTCCAGGATGCGGACCGGTGGCCCGCCGCCACCCCCAGACCCAGACAGGCGGCGAGGTAACCCACCCGCGCGAGGAGCGCGCTGGAGGGCGTCCGAAGGAGGATCGCGACCAGGACCAGGCCGAGCGCCGCCATGAGGCTGCGCACCCAGAGCCGCCGCCGGCCGCCCCGGGCCAGGAACAGGCCTAGGCAGAGGACCGAGGTGATCCAGGCGGAACCGGGCGGCATGGGGCGCAGGCCCCGGCCGAAGCCCGCCAGGGCGGGGAGGCCCTCGTAATGGCCCGCGAGGGCCACCAGGGCGGTGAGGAGGCAGAGGGTGGCCCAGAACCCGACCTTGTACTTCGAAAGGACGCCGAACACCGCAACTCCATTAAAAACACATATTACATTTTACAAGCACGGGTTCGGGCATGTTGAATTTTTGCATAAATACCAGACGGGCGCCCGTAAGGACGCCCGCCAGCCGTTTCTTTTTCCCAGGGATCAGAAGTCGCCGCCGCCCGAATCGCCGCCGCCCGAATCGCCCCAGTCCCCGCCGGAATCCGAGGAGCCCCCGGAATCGCCCCAGTCGCCCCCCGAGGAGGACCCGCCCGAATCGCCCCAGTCGCCGCCGCTGGAGGAGCCGCCATCGCCGCCCCAGCCGTCCCGGTCCCGGTCGTGGTGGCCGCCGCCCAGCATGCTGCCCAGCATCATGCCCGTGAGGAGGCCGCCCACGCCGCTGCCCCCGCCCTGGGGGGGGTAGTAGCCCGGCTGGCCCGGGGCCAGGCCCTGGGGCGCGTCCAGACCCAGGCGCTGGCGCGCGCCGGCGGGCAGCTCCTCGTCCTTGAGTTCCTGCACGCCGGCGGTGCCGCCGCAGTAGCCGCAGGTCCAGGTCACCTTGCGGAGCCCGTCGTACTGCTGCTTCATCTTGTCCCCGGCGGCGCCGCAGGTGGGGCACTTGGGGTAGGGGCAGGCGAAGGTGATCCCTTCCACGGGGCCCGAGCCCATGGGGCGGTGGGCCGCGCCCAGCTGCTCCTCGCGGTCCCTGCGGCCTCGCATGACGAGCCACACGACGATGCCGACGATGAGGAGGAAGACGAAACAGCCCATGCCGCCGCCCCCCGAGGATTCGTCCCTCCGGCGAAGCAAGGCGGCCTGTTCCGTGAGCATTAGGGTCTGCATGGCGTACCTCTCGCCCTACAGCTTAACTCCACTGGCATACTGTCCGGGAGATGAACACCGCCTCCTCCCTGCCCCCGGGCCCATGGATGGTCCTCGGCCTCATGTCCGGCACCAGCGCGGACGGCGTGGACGCGGTCCTGGCGCGGGTGGACCCCACGGGCTTCCGGGAAGGCAGCCCCTTCCTGGAGCTCGCGGGCCACCTGCACGAGCCCTATCCCCCCGCCCTGCGGGAGACGGTCATGGCCGCCGCCAACGACAACCTCCGGCCCGGGGCCCTGTGCGTGCTCCAGCGGGACCTGGGCGAGCACCATGCCCGCGCGGCCTGCCAGCTCGTCGACTCCCTGGGCCTGAAGCCCCACCTGGCCTCCCTCCATGGCCAGACCGTCCAGCATCATCCGGCCCGGGGCGCCACCCTCCAGCTGGCGGACCCCTACGTCCTGGCCGAGAAGCTCCAGTGCCCGGTGGTGTGGGACCTGCGGCGCCGGGACATGGCCCTGGGCGGCCAGGGCGCGCCCCTCGTGCCCCTCACCGAACTCTGGCTCCACGGGCGGCGCGAGCCCTGGATCGCCCTCAACCTGGGCGGCATCGCCAACGCCACGGTGTGGGACGGTTCCCGGGTGCGGGCCTGGGACCTGGGCCCGGCCATGACCCTCCTGGACCTGGCCGCCACCCTCTGGCTGGGCAGGCCCTACGACCCCGGCGGGGCCACGGCCACGGGCTTCGTGGAGGAATCGCTCCTGGAGGCCTGGCTGGCCCACCCCCACTTCCGCATCCCCCCGCCCAAATCCACGGGGAGGGAGGTCTTCGGAGCGGCCTGGCTGGACGCGGAGCGCCGCGGCCTGGAGCACCTCCCCCTTCCCTCCCGCCTGGGCACCCTCGCGGCCTTCACCGCCGAGGCCTGCGCCCGGGAGCTGAGGGCCTGGGCCCCGCCCCTGCCCGCAGGCACCCCCATCCTGCTCTCCGGGGGCGGGGCCCTCCACGGGCGGGTCCGCAAGGAACTCGCCGGGCGCCTTCCGGGCTTCCGCATCCAGGACGACCTGCAGTTCCCCTCCGGGGCCCGGGAAGCCGTGAGCTGGGCCCTCCTGGGCGCCGCCAGCGCCGCGGGCGTCCCCGGCAACCTCGCCGAGGTCACCGGGGCCTCGGCGGCCGCGGTCCTGGGCAGCTGGGTGCCCGGGTGAAAGCCGGGCGCTGGCTGGACCACCTCCCCCCGTGGATGGCCTGGGGGGCCGTGGCCAGCACCGGCGCATACAGCCCCGCGGAGATCGCCGCCATGGCCGTGCCGATCCTGGGCGGGGCCCTGGTGGAGTGGCGCGAAGGCTCCCTGCACCGCTTCCGGCGGGTGCTGGAGATCGCGGCCCTGGCCGTGTTCCTCGTGAACGTGGCCGCGCGCACCGGCGTGCTGCCCACGGTGGTCAATACGCTGTTCGCGCTCTGCGGCGTGCGGCTCTGCCTGCCCCGGGCCGAGGCCCAGCGGCGCCAGCTCCTGCTCATGGGCTTCCTGGTGTTCCTCACCACCGCGGTGTCCACCTCCGAGCTGGATTTCCTCCTCTGGGCCCTGGTGTGGGTCTCCGGCGGGGCGCTGTTCCTCATGCAGCTCAACTGGGAGAAGTCCGCCCTCCTCCGCCCCGGTCCCGCCCTCCCGCCGCCCTTCCGCAAGGCCCCGGCGTGGCTGGCGGCGGTGGTGGTGATGGCCGCGGGCTTCTTCGTGGTGCTGCCGCGCCTGCGCATGGGCGTGAGGGGCCTGCCCCTGGGCGTCCATGGCCTCGCGGGAGGCCGCGCGGGGCTCAGCGACGTGCTCGACCTCGCCGGGGGCGGCCCCATCCAGGGCGGGGGGGAGGTGGCCCTGCGCATCGTCCCCGGGCCCGGGCAGCCCGGCTTCGACCGGGCCTTCGGGCTCCTCCGGGCCATGGTGCTGGAGGAGCTGGATGGCCAGCGCTGGGAGGTCTCGGACGCGACGCCCCGCAACGCCCTGGCCCAGTGGAACGAGCCCGGCCCCGGAGGCCCCGCCCTCACCGCGGAGGCCTTCCTCAGCCCCAGCCCCCTGCCCGTGATCCCCCTCCCCTACGGCCAGGCCACCCTCTCCCCCCCCGAAGGGGAGCGCCTCCGGGCCGGACCGGGCGCCTCGGTGCGGTGGTGGTTCCCCCTGCGGCGCATCCTTCCCCTGAAGCTGAGGGTCGAGCCCCAGGAGGGCGAGCCCGAGCGCCTCGCCGGGGAGTACCGGCGCCAGCTCCTCACCCGCGCCGGGCCCGCCACGGAGAGCGCCCTGCGGTGGAGTCTCGCCACCGCCCCCGGGGACCTTCCCCCGCGCGAACTGGCGGCGCGGCTCTCCACCGCCCTGCGCGCCTTCCGCTACACCCTGGACAACCCTTCCGGGGGTGCGGCCGATCCCATGCGGGATTTCCTGGAGCGCTCCCGGGCCGGGCACTGCGAGTACTTCGCCTCGGCCCTGGCCATGATGCTCCGGCGCCGGGGCGTCCCCGCGCGGGTGGCGGTGGGCTACCGCCTGGGCCCCTGGATCCCCAGCGGCGGCTACTTCCTCGTGACCCGGAACGAGGCCCACAGCTGGGTGGAGTACTACGACCCGGACCTGCGGCGCTGGAGGACCGAGGACCCCACCCCGGCCGCGCCGCCCTCGGGCCTGGGCGCGGGGTCGTTCCTGTCTGCCCTGGGGCGCCTGGCGGATTCGGCGCGCTTCGCCTGGGACCGCAACGTGGTGCGGTTCTCGGACGAGGACCAGCTGGCCGGCATCGAATGGCTCCAGGCCAAGGTGGGCCGGGCGGCCCCCGACAGCCTGCGGGAGCCCCTGCGCGCCGGCCTCAAGGCCGCGGCCCTGCTGGCGGCCCTCGGGGCCCTGGCCTGGGGGGGGCGGGCCCTGCTGTCCCGTCCCGCCCGGGGGGGGACGGGAAGCCCGGGACGGCTGCCCCAGCTGAGGCCCCTCCTGCGGGTGGCGGGCCGGGAGCGTCCGCCGGGTCCGGGCGAAACGGCCCGGGTCTGGCTCACGGGCCTTCGGGATCTGCGCCCGGATCGCTCCGCCCCCCTGGAGGCCCTGGCCCGGGAAGCGGACGCCGTGGCCTACGGGGGCGGGGAGGGCACCGCCCTGGCCCGCCTGGCCCGGGAGGAGGCCAAAGCCTGGAGGCGGAGCGGGCGGGTGTGATAAATTTTTTCAATCGAGGGAAAAAATAAATGCATCAGCCCATCCCCGCCGACATCGATATCGCCCGCCACGCCTCCATGCTGCCCATCGGGGAGATCGCCGCCCGGCTCGGCATCCCGGATTCCGCCCTGGAACCCCACGGCCGCGTCAAGGCCAAGATCTCCCTGGACCTCTACCGGGGTCTGCGCGCCGGGCCCCAGGGCAAGCTCGTCCTCGTAACCGCCATCACCCCCACCCCCGCCGGGGAAGGGAAGACCACCACCACCATCGGCCTCACCGACGCCCTGGCCCGCCTGGGGAAGAAGGCGATGCTCTGCATCCGCGAGCCCTCCCTGGGCCCCTGTTTCGGCATCAAGGGGGGCGCCGCCGGGGGCGGCTACGCGCAGGTGGTGCCCATGGAGGATATCAACCTCCATTTCACCGGCGACTTCCACGCCATCGGCGTGGCCCACAACCTGCTCTCCGCGGTCATCGACAACCACCTCGCCTCGGGCAACGCGCTGGACATCGACCCCGCGCGGGTGGTGTGGCGGCGCGTGGTGGACATGAACGACCGGGCCCTGCGCCAGATCGTGGTGGGGCTGGGGGGCTCGGCCAACGGCGCCCCGCGGGAGACCGGCTACGACATCACCGTGGCCTCCGAGGTCATGGCCGTGTTCTGCCTCTCCGAATCCATCCACGAGCTCAAGGAGCGCCTGGGCCGCATGATCGTGGCCTACACCCGGGACCGCCGCCCCGTGCTGGCCTCCCAGCTCAAGGTCCACGGCGCCATGGCCGCCCTCCTCAAGGACGCCATCAAGCCCAACCTCGTCCAGACCCTGGAGAACAACCCCGCCCTGGTGCACGGGGGCCCCTTCGCCAACATCGCCCACGGCTGCAACAGCCTCATCGCCACCCGCATGGCCCTGGGACTGGCCGACTACGTGGTCACCGAGGCGGGCTTCGGCGCGGACCTGGGGGCCGAGAAGTTCCTGGACATCATGTGCCGGCAGTCGGGGCTGGTGCCCGACGCCGTGGTGCTGGTGGCCACCGTGCGCGCCCTCAAGATGCACGGCGGCGTCGCCAAGGCCGACCTGGGCCGCCCCGACGCCGAAGCCGTGCGCCGGGGCCTGCCCAACCTCCTCAAGCACCTGGAGAACATCCAGGCCTGGGGCCTGCCCGTGGTGGTGGCCGTCAACCACTTCACCGCCGACACCCCGGAGGAGACCGCGGCCATCGAAGAGGCCTGCGCGGCCCTGGGCGTGAAGGCCGTGCGCGCCGACCACTGGGCCCGGGGCGGCGAGGGCGCCCTGGACCTCGCCGGCGCCCTGCTGGAACTCACCGGCGGCCCCAGGCCGGCCCTGGCCTTCACCTACCCCGGCGAACTCCCCCTGTGGGAGAAGGTGCGCACCGTGGCCCGCAGGATCTACGGCGCCTCGGACATCAAGGGCGACGCCAAGGTCCTGAAGGCCTTCGCGGACCTGGAGGCCGCCGGCTTCGGCCACCTTCCGGTGTGCCTGGCCAAGACCCAGTACTCCTTCTCCACCGACCCCCAGCTCCGGGGCCGCCCCGAGGGCTTCACCCTGGCCGTGCGGGACGTGCGGGTGTCCGCGGGCGCCGGCTTCGTGGTGGTGCTCACCGGGGACATCATGACGATGCCCGGGCTCCCCAAGGTGCCCGCGGCCGAACTCATCGATATCGATGAGGAGGGGAATATCACGGGCCTTTCGTGAGGGACGGCCTCTGTCCGCGCTCCTCCAGCCGTACCGGCCCTGGCCCCTCCGGCACGGTGAGGATCCAGATCCGGTCGTAGGCCCGGATCTCCGGGAAGAAGCCCCGGTATCCCAGCGCCCCCGCCAGGACGGCCAGGGTATCGGAATGCCCGCAGAGGACCACGGTCCTTCCCCGGTAGTCCTCCAGCACCTCCCGGCCCACCGCGGCCTCCTCGCCCCGGGCCCGGATCTCGGGCACCAGGCCCAGGCGCCGGGCCAGGGGCGCCACGGTCTGCTGGGTGCGCCAGAGGTCCGTGGCGAAGATGGCGGCGGGCTTGAAGGGGGCGAGTTCCACCGCCAGGTCCTCGGCGCGGCGGAGGCCCCGGGAGGAGAGCTGGGCGTTGGAGGTGCGGGCCCCCTTTTCCGCGTGGTGGATCAGCACCGCGACGGTGTCCTGGGCCGCCAGGGCGAAGGCCGCCAGGAAGGCCAGGACCAGGCGCCGGGGCATCCTAGGATTCCTTCTCCAGCATGCCGAACCGCGCGACGATGCGCTTCTCCCCTTCCGGGAAACGGATGGTGTACGTGAGCATGTCGCCGCCGCCCGAGGCCGCGGTGATGACGCCCCGGCCGAAGCGGGGGCTGAGGACGCGCGTCCCCTTGGGCCAGCTCCCCGAGGGGGCCGGGCGCGGCTCCTCCGGTTCCGGGGCCTCGGGAGCGGCGTCGGCGGGGGGCTCCGGGGCCCGCACCTGGTTGAAGAAGCTGCGGATGCGCCCCAGCTCCGAGGCCACGCTCGTGGCGCCGCCCGTGGAGGGGCGCTGGGAGGGGAAGTTGCCCTGGCCCGAACGGTACAGCTCCGTGCCCCAGCGGATGGGGGACTCCAGGCCCTCCTCGGGCAGCTCCCGGAGGAAGCGGCTGGGCATGCCCAGCAGCTCCTGGCCCATGGCCCGGCGCCGGCGCGCGGCGGTGAGGTAGAGCTTGTTCTGGGCCCGGGTGATGGCCACGTAGAAGAGGCGGCGCTCCTCCTCCAGGCCGTCGTCGGCCTCCCGGGCGTTGCGGTTGGGGAAGACGTCCTCCTCCATGCCCACCATGAACACCACGGGGAACTCCAGCCCCTTGGCGCAGTGGATGGTCATGAGTGAGAGCAGCGAGGCCTCCTCCAGCTCGTCGGAATCCGAGGCCAGGCTCACCCGGTCCAGGAACTCCGCCAGCCGCAGCCCCAGGCTCTCGGCCTCGGCCGCGGCGGAGACGAATTCCTCCAGGTTGCGCAGGCGCGTCTCGGCCTCCAGGGTGGCCTCCTCCTCCAGCATCTGCACGTAGCCGGATTCCACCAGCACCCAGCGCACCAGGCCCGAAAGGCTGAGGGTCCGGGCCTCGTCCTCGGCGCGGCGGAAGAGCTCCACGTAGCGCACCAGCTCGCGCTGGGCCCGCCCCTTGAGCTCCCCGGAGCGCAGCAGGGCCACCGTGGCCTGGAGGGCGGTGCCGCCCTCGGGGATGGCGGCCTCGATGCGGGCCAGGGTCGTGGCCCCCACCCCCCGGGTGGGGGAATTCACCGACCGCCGGAAGCTGACCAGGTCGAAGGGATTGCACACCAGCCGCAGGTAGGCCAGCAGATCCTTGACCTCCTGGCGCTCGTAGAACTTCACGCCGCCCACGAGCTTGTAGGGCATGTTCTGGGCCCGCAGGGCCTCTTCCAGCTGCCGGGACTGCCAGTTGGCGCGGTAGAGCACCGCCATGCGCGCGTTGGGGAAGCGCAGGCGCTCCTGGCGGATGTGGTCCACCACGTACTCCGCCTCCAGGCGCCCCTCGTCCAGGAGCTTGAAGGTGATCCGCTCCCCCAGGCCCAGGTCCGTCCACAGCGTCTTGCCCAGGCGCTGGGTGTTGTTGGCGATGACGGTGCTGGCGGCGTCCAGGATCAGCTGGGTGGAGCGGTAGTTCTGCTCGAGCTTGATCTCCGTGGCGCCGGGGAAGTCCTTCTTGAAGTCCAGGATGTTTCGGATGTCGGCGCCGCGCCAGCCGTAGATGGACTGGTCCTCGTCGCCCACCACGCAGAGGTTCAGGTGATGCTTGGCCAGGTGCTGGACCAGCAGGTACTGCACCCGGTTCGTGTCCTGGTACTCGTCCACCAGGATGTACTTGAACCGCTCCGCGTAGGCGGCCTGCACCTCCGGGTCCCGGAAGAGCCTCTCCGTGTGCAGGAGCAGATCGTCGAAATCGCAGGCCTTGTGGCTCCGGAGGCCGTTCTGGTAGCCCCGGTAGGCCTCCAGGACCTTGCGGGTCCAGGGGTCCAGCGCCTCCTCCATGGCCTCGTCCGGGAGCAGGCACCGGTTCTTGAAATCGGAGATCACCTCCAGGACCTTCCTGGGGTGGAACTGCTTTTCCGGGAGCTTCAGGTCCGCCAGCACCTGCTTGACGAGGCTCCGCTGGTCGGAGGGGTCGAAGATCACGAAATCCCGGCCCACCGGGGTGCGGTCCCCCTCCCGGCGCAGGATGCGGGTGCAGAAGCTGTGGAAGGTGCTCACCCAGAGCTGCTCGGCGGGGACGTGCACCATGCGCTGGACCCGTTCGGCCATTTCCCCCGCGGCCTTGTTCGTGAAGGTCATGGCCAGGATGGAGGCCGGACGCACTCCCACCTCCTCGATGAGCCAGGCGATGCGCCGCGTGATGACGGTGGTCTTGCCCGAACCGGCCCCCGCCAGGATCAGGAGCGGGCCATCCACGTGGGTGACCGCCTCCTTCTGGGGACTGTTGAGGTTGCGCAGCAGGGGATGGTCGGGGGGAAACGCGGGCATCCCACGAGTCTAAGGGGCTACTTGCGGGGCGTCCACATGGGGTGCTCGAAGCTCAGGTAGAAGAACACCGACTTGTCCCCCTTGCTGGGCCCCACCCCGATGGGAAAGGCCAGTCCCGGCACGATCTGGAGGCCGTTCCTGAAATTGAGGGCGAAGCGGACCCCGGGGCTCACGAAGAAGGCGTCCGCCCTGGCCTTGAGCCCGGGTCCGGCCACCGTCTCCCCGCTGGAGAAGGCGAATTCCAGCATGGCGTTGGCGTTGGGGTGGGCGAGCCAGATGAAGCTCTGTCCCAGGGTCCAGGTGGTGAGGTCGGCCTTCTCCCCTGCGGCGTTCTTCGCGCCGGGGGTCCAGGTGGCCCCCAGGTTCCAGTGGGTGACCAGGGACTTCGTGAGCACCACGCTCACGGGCAGGAGCGCCTGGTAGCCCACGGCCCCGCTGCCCCGCCGCTGGCGCTCGTCGCCCGTGGGCAGGAGGAGGGTGAAGCGGGGCGCCACCGCCACCGCCGCGTCCCCGTCCCCCAGCAGCTGGTACCGGTAGTTGAGCGCCACGTCCCCCAGGGCGCTGCGCCCGTCGGGGGCGTCCTGCACCCGCTGGTAGGGCAGGGTGTAGCTCAGCTGATGCGCGATGCCCGGCACCGGCCACTCCTGGGTGAACGTGTAGAGCCAGTCCCGGGTCACCCGGTTCCGGCTGAAGGTGCTGATGTGCTGCACCACCCCGGGTTCCTGATTGTAGGCCTCCTCCACCAGGAAGGAGTTGTCCTGGATGGGCTTGTCGGGCTCCTCCGCCCGCGCGCAGAGGGCGGCCGCCAGGGAAAGCCCCAGGACCCGAGAAAAGGAATTCGCCATCATCAGCCTCCGGTTGCGCGGTGAACCAGTGTAGGCCGGAAGGCGCCGCGGGCGCGCGGCCATGGTGCCCCCACCCGGGGTCGAACCGGGATTCCATTGCTGGAGGGCGATTTTAAGTCGCCAGCGTCTGCCATTCCGCCATGGGGGCCTGCCTGCACCCCAGTCTAGCGGGCCCCGGGGCTCCGGGGCCATAGCGGACGGACATACGAACGGAAATTTCCGACCCCGCCCCTTTACCCGGCCCTCAGCCTGAGGCATCCTTGGGCTCCGTCCACCCTGGAACATGGATGTTCCCACTTCCTCCAGTGGAGTTCCCATGAATATCTCCCGTTCCTTCCGGTCCGCATTACGTTTCCTGGGCCTGGCGGCCCTCGGCGCGCTCGTCGCCTGCGGCGGCTCCGGCGCCGGATCCAAACCCGCGGCCGTGACGGGCACCGGCAGCCTGAACCTCGCGGTCACCGATGCCCCCTCCGACGCCTGGCAGCAGGTCTCCGTGGTGCTCAAGACCGCCAGCCTGCGCAACCAGGCCGACCAGTCCTGGACCCAGGTGTGGGCCGCGGATCCGGCCAACCCCGCCTCGGGCGTGGTGAACCTGGTGGATCTGGCCAGCGTGGCCGAACTGCTGGGCAAGGTCCCCGTGGCCGCGGGCACCTATGACCGGCTCCAGCTCACCATCGACACCACCCCCGCCTCCATGACCCTGGTGGACGACAGCGGCGCGACCATCCCCGCCGCCGACATCACCGTCATCGATCCCTCCGGCAAGGGCCAGATCAACGTCGTCATCGATCCCTCCCTGCAGGTGGCCGCGGGCGCCACCGCGAGCCTCCAGGCGGACTTCGACCTGGCCCACCCCCTCTCCATCGTCCAGGAGACCGTGGGCGGCGTGCAGAAGGTCGTCCTGAACCTCCAGGTGCGCCACAAGGCCCTGCCCACCCGGATCCAGGACCTGCAGTTCGCCCGGAAACTGGGCAAGGTGACCGCCGCCACCACCACCGGCTTCACCCTCACCGACGCCCGGGGCGCCACCTTCACCTACGGCGTGGACGCCAACACCCTCTACATGGACGCCGACGCCAAGGCCACTGGCACCCTGGCCGGGCTCACCGTGAACGCCTACGCCCTGGTGGCCTCCAACCTCAATGCCGACGGAAGCCTCTACGCCCGGCGCGTGTGGTACGCCGCGGACGCGGCCACCTTGCCGGCGCGCACCCCCGAGGGCCTCGTGCGCCGGGTCAACGCCGCCGCCGGCACCTTCACGGTCTTCTCCAAGGCCATCGCCGCGTCCACCATGCGGGAGCGCTGGGGAGGCCAGACCGTGAAGGTGGACGCCAACACCGTCTGGACCTTCCACACCACGGTCCCCATGGGCCAGGGCACCGGCCCCCTCGCCGACATCTGGCGCGGCGTCCGGGTCGATGTGCAGCTGGATGCCGCCGGCACCACCGCCACCGCGGTCAATGTCAACAATGCGCATGACGAAGGCTACATCACCTCCGTATCCGCCACCGGCCTCACCTTCGGCTGGCCCGGGCGCACCCAGATGCCCATGGCCATGGGCGTCCGTTTCGGCCCCGACGATGAGAGCGGACGGAACTGGCCCTACTACCAGAATCCCGCCGACGCCGCCCACGCCTTCAGCTGGTGGTACTTCGGCCTGCCCTCCAGCGCCTCCACCGTGGTCAAGGACCTGCAGGACACCGCCGCCGCGGCCACCGGCGCCAACCTTCCGGTCATGGGGTACGCCAACCTCTACTGGGACACCGTTTCCGGCGGCTGGCAGGCCTACCAGCTGGTGCTGGCCCCCAACGCCCTGCCCGTGGCCACCGTCACCCGGGCCTACACGGACGGTCCCGCCGCGGGATCCGGCACGGTGGGCGTCACCTTCCGCACGCCCTTCGCGGCGGCCACCACCAACCCCCTGACCGTGACCCTCGACTACGCGGGGGATCTCCAGACCGTGGTGGAGGCCCTCACCTGGAACAGTTCCACGCGCCTCCTCACCTTCCAGGCGCCGGTGGACCACGCCCAGTGGGCCGCGCTCCTGGTGCCCCCCGCGGCCCCGGCCCTGGGCGCCACCCGCATCTGGGTCCGCCCCGTGAAGAACGGCGCCGCCTTCGACTGGCACGCCTACAACGTCGAGGTGTTCACCTCCAACTGAGGCCCAGCCGCGCCATGCGGTCCTGAAGCAGCAGGTGGAGCTCCTCCACCTGCCGCTTCACCTCCGGCGCGAGCCGCCGCCGCGTGGGCCCCAGGCCCCAGCGGAGCCGGCAGGGGGAACCGAAGTAGACCCCGTCCACGAAGCTGCTGGCCAGCACCTCCCGCCCCGCCAGGAGGCGGGGCAGCGTGAGCACGATGGAGGAGAGGGCGGGCCCGATGTAGGGCAGGAAGCCCAGGTCCCGCACCCGGTAGTTGCCGGTGCGCGCCGCACGGGTCATGGCCTCGCACAGGGCGGGGTCGGGCCCCGCGGGGTCGTCGTAGACCAGCACTTCCGTGGAGTGGGGCCCGTAGGGCACCCCCCGCCGCGCCACGCGCTCCCCCTGCCCAGCCGCCTCCGCCGCGGCCATGGCCCGGCCCCACATGACCCCCAGGGCCAGGCCCCCCACCCGTTCCGGGGCGAGGCCCGTGCCCAGCCATGCGCCTTCCGGGGCGTTGCTGTCGTGGAAGGCGGTCTGGGCCAGGACCTCCACCGGATCGGACACCATGAGGAAGAGCCCCGCGAACCCTTCGGCGTTGGCGGCCTCCAGGGCCCCCTTCAGGCATTCCCGGTTGGGCCCGAACTGGGTGAGGCGCACCTCGCCCTCCGTCCCCAGGGGCGGCACCGCGCTGGCCGCCGCGAAGAGGAAGGCGTCGCAGCGCCGCATCATCTCCCCCAGCCCCGCCGCCTCCACCTGGGGCAGGCGGGACCCCGCCCTCCACCGGGCCACGGACCCCAGCTCCTGCACCATGCGCTCGAGATTGCCCCCGTCGCAGTCGTGGATCAGCAGGGTGCCGATGCCGCTGCCCGCGCAGGCCGCCAGCGCCGACGCCGCGAGCCCCCCCACCCGCCCCAGCCCCGAGATCCCCACCGTGAAGCTCCGGCCCCGGGCCGGCTCCGCCATCCTCCGGAGATACCTGGGAACCCCCGGCGCATCCCGGAGGTACGTCCAGTCCTTCCCACCCCCCTCCCAGAGCACCGCCACCCCCCCGCCCGGAGCCACCCGCCCCCGCGCGATCCAGGGCTCCGCGCGCGGATCCCCGTCCACCGGCGCCAGGACGATCTCCGCCCCCCCCGAGGACCGCTTGCGCACCCCCCACCCCAGGCGTTCCGCCATGACCGGATCCCCCGCCAGCGCCGCGCGCCCATCCCCGAAGAGCCTCATATCCCGCTCCCGCAGCCATGTTCCTGTAATTTTGCCGAAGAGCATAGCACAGGCGGTTGCGCCGACCCAGCCTGACAATCCGCCCCTTCCGAAGCGTCCCTGCCGGGGGTTCCCCGTTTCCTGGGGGAGGTTCCTGTGGAGCGTTCCGACCCACCGGTGTTCCAACACCCGCCGCGACCCAACGGTAGCGTGAGCAGCATGGCTGCTGCTCACGCTGGCCGTTGTCCATTGGGGATCGGGAGAGGGGAACCGGGAACCGGGAACCGGGAACCGCCCACCCCCCACGACTCCACCACCCTTGCCCGGATACGGCAGAGCGCTCGCAGGCATACTGCCTGCGAGCGCTCACGGTGGGTCGGCGCACCTGACAGGAACCCCGGTGTCCCGGCCCCGCGATCCGGAACCCGGCCCACCCCCCATCGGCCACCGGCAGGAACCGCCGGGACCGGCCGATCCCTACACGATGCCCTGGTCGATCATGGAGTTGGCCACCTTGATGAACCCCCCGATGTTCGCCCCCAGCACGTAGTTTCCCGGATCGCCGTACTCGTTTGCGGTGTCTACGCAGGTTTTGTGGATGCGCTTCATGATGGTGTGGAGGCGCATGTCCACCTCCTCCGTGCCCCAGCTGGAGAAGCTGGCGTTCTGGGCCATCTCCAGGCCGGAGGTGGCCACGCCGCCGGCGTTGGCGGCCTTGCCGGGGCCGTAGAGGATCTTGTTCCGGAGGAAGACCTCCACGGCGTCAGGGGTGCTGGGCATGTTGGCGCCTTCGGAGACCACGAAGCAGCCGTGGTCCACGAGCATCTGGGCCTCTTCCTTGTTCACCTCGTTCTGGGTGGCGCTGGGGAAGGCCACGTCGCACTTCACGAACCAGGGGCGCATGCCCTCGAAGTACTCGCACTTGAACTTGTCGGCGTATTCCTGGATGCGGCCGCGGCGGTTGTTCTTGAGGTCCAGCACGTAGGCCAGCTTCTCGGCGTCGATGCCGTTCTTGTCCACGATGGTGCCGTTGCTGTCGGAAAGGGTGATGACCTTGCCGCCGAAGTGGTTCACCTTCTGGACGGTGTACTGGGCCACGTTGCCCGAGCCCGAGACGGCGCAGGTCTTGCCCTTGAGGCTGTCGCCGCGGGTGTTGAGCATCTCCTCGGCGAAGTAGGTGGCGCCGTAACCCGTGGCTTCGGGCCGGATCAGGGAGCCGCCCCAGGCCAGGCCCTTGCCGGTGAGCACGCCCTCCCAGGAGTGGGTGAGCTTCTTGAACTCGCCGAAGAGGTAGCCGATCTCGCGCCCGCCCACGCCGATGTCGCCCGCGGGCACGTCGATGTTGGCGCCGATGTGGCGGTACAGCTCCTTCATGAACGCCTGGCAGAAGCGCATGACCTCCCAGTCCGACTTGCCCTTGGGATCGAAGTCCGACCCGCCCTTGGCGCCGCCCATGGGCACCGTCGTTAGGCTGTTCTTGAGGACCTGCTCGAAGCCCAGGAACTTCAGGATGCCCAGGTTCACCGACGGATGCAGACGCAGCCCTCCCTTGTAGGGCCCGATGGCGTTGTTGAACTCCACCCGGTAGGCCTTGTTCACGTGGATCTCGCCCTTGTCGTCCTGCCAGGTGACCCGGAACTGGATGATGCGGTCGGGCTCGGTGATGCGCTCCAGGATCCGGTGGCTGAGGTACTCGGGGTGGCGCTCCAGGCAGGGCACGAGGGTTTCCACGACCTCCTTCACCGCCTGGTGGAATTCGTTCTCGCCCGGATTCTTGGCGATGAGCCGGTCGAAGAACATCTGGACGTACTGGCTGACACTGGAGACGGGGAGGGCGAGGGTGAAGGCCATAAATCACTCCTGAGGTAGGCCCCGGGGGGCTGGGTTGGGTTGCGGGAGGAAGGCAGGGCCGGCCGAACCCCGGCCGGAAAGCGGGCAGACCAGAAGCAGGAGGCTCGATCCAGCCGTGGCCGGCCTCCGGGAACACTTTGCTACCCTCAGCGTTCTCGGCCCCAATTATCAGAAGGTACCTTTTGGGGTCAACAACAATTTCAACCCAAAATAAAACCTGTGATATCCATCACGAAGAAGCCTGAATGCATTAAATGATTCATTCCTTTCCCATCGGATCGCCTGTTGGCTCGTTTTTTAGCCGTTCAAGCCGATCGCTCTTTCCTTTGACACTTCGAAAACCCGCCCTTCCCGCCCCCGACTCCCCCGCAAACCGCCCCCCCCCGGGCTGCCGGGATGCGGTTTTACGAACAGGAAACGCGTGGGCGGTCAGCGCTTTCCCCACCCTGCTCGGTGGTCCTTGTGGGCATCCGGCAGAAGCCGGGCCAGGGCTTCCAGGTCCTGGGCGATGAATTCGCTGGGGGCGCAGTCCCGGGGCGGCACGAAGCCCCGGGGGAAGGGCGGGCACCGGGGATGGCGCACCACGGCGGCCAGGTCCGCCAGGCTCAGGATGCGGCCTTCGTGGGCCCGGAAGGCGTCCTCCAGCACCTGGAAGAGGAGGGCGGACTGCTCCAGGGCCAGGCGGGAGAAGTCCAGGGCCTCCTCGGATCCCAGGCCCAGGGGATGGGGGTCGTGGTAGGGGAGGCAGTCGTTCAGGCTGGGCGTGAGGGACAGCCCCATGGAGCGGCGGTCCCGGATGGTCCAGCCCCCCACGAAGGGGATCACGGCGCTCTCCCGCACCACCCCGCGCCAGTGGGGCACCACCAGCCCGGTGCGGTGGGGCAGGCCGGCCATGTGCAGGGCGGCGTTCACGGAGGCGCTGGTGGCGCCCACGAAGATCTCCCGCAGGCGGATCTTCACCTTCCGGCAGGCCTCCTGGATCCGCACCACCTGGTCCGCGCCGTCCAGGAAGGGGACCAGCAGGATCGCGTTGCGGCCCAGTTCGCGGGCGGTGGTCAGCTGGCGCTCGAGGCTGGGGCTGCCGAAGGAGGGATCCACCCCCGCCTCGTAGCCCTGGGCCGTGAGGCAGCGCTCCAGGTCCAGGGAGAGGGTCGGGATATCGCCGATGGTGTCCCGGGAGAACTGGCGGCCCAGGCCCAGGGCCACCCAGCCCGGGCCCTCCCCGTCCAGGCGCTCCTGGGTCCAGGCCGAAAGCTGGCGCTTGATCTCCTTTTCGTGGATGTGCAGGAGCCCGCTGCCCGGCACGCGGTCCGCGAAGAACCCCGCCAGGGCCCGGCGCAGCTGGAGGATGACCGCCTCCACCGGTGCCTCCCCCAGGTAGGGGTGCTGGAGGAGCTGTTCGAGGTCGTGGATCATCACCAGGGGGCGCGTGAGCTCGATGCCGGCCCAGCGCAGCCCGCTGGGGCCCGCGGCCCGGTCCCCCAGCCAGCCCGCGCCGTGGTGGCGCAGGAGCTTCCAGAGGCGCTCCCCGCCCTCCTCCGGCACGCCGAAAAGGGCGAACAACAGCCCCTCGCCGAACCACTGGCCGATGATGCGCGACAGGAGCTGGTCCAGGTCCACCAGGGAGGGATCCCGCGGGCCGCAGCCCACGGCTTCCACCAGGGCCCCCGATCCCATCAGCCTGCCCCCGGCCAGGCCCGCCAGGGATTCGTCCCCCAGGGCCACGGGCAGGGCCGCCGCGGTGCCCGCGACCCAGGTGATGGCGGCCAGGTCCTCCCCGGTCTCCCGGGACTGGAGGACCGCGGTGCGGGGCGCGTGCCCCGTCCAGCGCGTGGCCGCGCGCGCCGCCTCCAGCTGGGCCAGGGGCACCAGGCCCGGGGGGAGCCCCCTGCCCTCCCGGGAGAAGCGCAGCTTCCACTGGGACTCGAAGATCTCCTCCTTGCGGGCGGGATAGTTCACGTAGAGCCGGCGCTCCAGCAGGGTCCGGGCCACGAGGGGATCGCAGTAGGGATCCAGCTCCCCGCGGCGGTCGAAGGCCTCCCGCAGGGAGGTGCTGGACACCGCCCTCATGCGGGCCCCCACCTGGAAGACCTGCACCTCGGCCGTGAACTGCTCCAGCATGCCCTCCCAGCGCCGGGAATGGGCCTCCTCGCGGGTGATGACCAGGTGGGGCACCGCCCAGATGGGTGATGCGGGGTCGCGGTAGGCCGAGGCCCCCTCCAGGACGTCGGTGCCGACGATGAGGTGCAGCGGACGCCGGCCCAGGTTGCGCTGGAGGCCCCGCAGGCTCTCCGGGTTGGCGATGTTCACGGGGGGATCGAAGGGGAAGATGTAGGCCCCGGGGATGGTGGACAGGGCCATCCAGGCCAGGTCGTCCCGCACGTAGCGGGGCTGGGCGTGCTTGCGCCAGGAGAAGTCGTCCACCTGGACGAACACCTCTTCGCAATGGGCCAGGGCCTTGTGCACCATCTCGCCGTGGGCGGAGGTGAAGGGATCGAAGGTCCCGGGCAGGAACCCCACCCGGGGGGCCCGGGGGAAGTCCACGGGGCAGGCGCCCAGGGCTTTGTCCAGGCTCGACAGGGCCTCGGCCGCCAGGAAGAAGCGGGCCCGCTCCCCGGGAAGGTGCCGCACCAGGGTCAGGGCCTTCTTGGTGATGTGGGCGAGGATGGGCGCCAGACGGGAATCGGGCGACCCGCGCAGCCAGTCCAGGAGCAGGGCCAGGTGGGCGTACCCCTCGTGGGCCACGGAAACCCGGCTGTCGGCCAGGGCCCCCAGGACAAGCCCGGCGAGGCGCAGGATGCGGGCCATGGATTCCCTGGGCAGGGCCAGGATGAGCCAGGTGGAGGCCTGGATCAGGAGCTGCTGGAGGGCCTCCGCCCCCCGGCGCGCGTCCAGGGCCATGTCGTCCAGGAGCTCGTCCAGTTCCTGGGCCGGAAGGCTCGCCAGCAGGGGCCCCAGGAACCGGGGCAGGTACCGCGTCACCCCCTCCCCGTCCAGTTGCAGGGAGCGGAGCAGTTCGATGGCGAGGTCGTTGCGCTGGGTGTCCGTGAGGAGCGGGATCAGTCCCACCAGGCAGCGCCCCGCGTGGAAGCGGGTGCCCTCCACGCGGCTCACCTTCAGGAGGTTGGCCAGGTGGAAGCCCACCTCCCCCGCCAGGCGCGAATCGAAGTTCGAGCCCTCCACCAGGGAGACCAGGAAATCGCAGGCGACCTTCTTCTCCACCCACCCGGTCTGGCCCTTGAGGTTGCGAAGCATCACTTCCCGGATGGGGCTGCGGCCCTTGGCGCGCAGCTCCCGGCACTGCTCGGCCAGGGCCGTGCGCCCCGAAAGCGCGGCGCAGCGCTCCAGCAGGAAGAGCTCGGCGACGGTGGCCGTGGGCCGGGCGTAGATGCCCAGGGTGTCCACGCAGCGGCCCACCTCCACCAGGAGTCCGGGCTCCTCCTGGCCGAAGCCCGCCAGCACGTGGAGCACCCGCCAGGCCATGAGCCTCACGTTGGCCACCTCGTGGAAGCCCCAGGTGCGGATGAGCTTGGGGAGCCGGAGCCTACCCGCCGCATCCATTTCCCGGGCCAGCAGCTCGAAGGACTCGCAGGTGTAGAGCGCCGACAGGGGGCGGCGGTCCCCGGCCCGGGCCAGGAGCTTCTCCACCACCAGCGGCAGGGCCTCCCCGGCCAGCTTCGCGCCGGCCCTGCTGAAGAAGCGGCGCAGGAAGATGGGGACGCCGTAGAGGATCTGCTCCTCCGGGGACATGTCCTCGGCGGCCTCCTTCGGGGCCAGGTCCAGGAGATCCAGGACCGCGGCCACGTGGGGCATCACCCAGGGGCGCTCCTCCAGCGCGGCCCCCACCGGCAGGTCCTTGCGCCACTCCACCTCCCCCAGGGCGAGAAGATCGGCCATGCGGCATGCGGCCTGGTACCGGATGTCGTCGTCGGGGTGGCTGAGCAGCTCCCGGAAGAAGTCCAGGGCCAGCGCCTTCTGCTCCTCGGAAAAGGCCGGGGCGTAGTCCCCCACGATCCCCACGTAGGTGCGCAGGTCCCGCCACCCGTTGAAGCTGCGGGCCTCCTCCAGGAGCCTGCGCAGGGCCGGCAGGTCCCGCAGGCGTTCCATGACGCCGATGTTGTGGGCCGTGGCCATGATCCGCGCCGTGGACGCCACCTGGTTCCCCGCGGCCAGGGCCGCGGTGTCCGGACGCAGGTTCCCGGCCATGAGGGCGACGATGTCCAGGTTCGGCGGAAGCCAGGGCCGGCGGCGCCTGGACACCTCGAAGCCCGGGGGGTCCAGCTCCACCCCCAGGGCCAGGGCGTAGTCCTCCATGTCCCGGAGCTTGCGGTACACCGCCTCGTACCGGAGGCGCTTGTCCTGGTCCACGTCCTCGAGCTTGCCCAGGATGGTCTCGAAGGCCTCCTTGAGGGAGATGACCTCCATGCGCCATTTCCCGTCGGGGCCCTGGATGTCCTTCACCCGGAAATCGCAGTAGATGAGCACCTGGGTTTCGATGGGCAGGCGGATGAGTTCCAGGTCCCAGCAGGAATGGTTGGTGGCGATGTGGCCCAGGCCACCCAGGTCGCGGGAGGCGTAGTACTGGTGGGTGTAGTAGTAGTGGAGCCGGGGGATGCGCTTGGCCTCGTCGCCCACGCACCCGAACTTCCCCACGTCGTGTCCGATGGCCCCGCCGTGCAGGAGGGGCAGGTCCACGGGAATGGATTTCGCCAGCTGCCTCCCGACCCAGAGGGCCAGGCCCGTGACGCCCAGCACGTGGTCCTGGATGGAGAAGCCCCGCCAGTACTGGGCCATGGCCATGGCCACCAGGAACCCCTCCTCCTCCAGGCGCCCCAGGAGCCGCCGGTACTGGTCCCCGGAGGGCCACGGGGCCTGTTCCGCCTCCGTGAGGGGCTGGAAGGGGAGCCGCGCGGAAAGGCTGCCCGGTGCCGGAAGGTGGAGCCGCGCCGCGTCGGCCAGGGGGAAGAAGGCCTCCGCCACCCCCAGCACCCGGCCCTCCCCCGTGCCGAAGCGCTGGGGATACAGCCGCCGGCGGGCCTCGGCCTGCATGGCCTCGCGCCATGCGTCCAGGGACCCGGGGACCTCCTCCCCGGCGATCTCCAGGGCCAGCCCCAGGGCCGCGTCCAGCGGCGCCCAGTCCCGGGCGAGGGACGCGGGAGCCACGGTCCACCCGTGGCGCAAGAGGACAGCATCGAACACCCGACCCCCCCAGCTTCTGATCAATGCGTAATTCGACCCGCCAGGGCCCTCCTTGTCAAGCTTTCCCGGGCAAAGTCCGGGCCCCGGCCCCGGATTGACCGCGGGCCCGCCGCGTCAAGATCCCCTGAAAATCCCCGGCCGGGGGCGTATGATGGTCTTCCCTCCCCACCTCTGGAGTTCTGATGGACGCCTTGGAAGCCCTCAACACCCGCCGCAGCATCCGCGCCTTCACGCCCAGGCCCGTGAGCCTGGACATCGTGCGGGAGCTGATCCGCGCGGCCATGCATGCCCCCAGCGCCGGCAACGAGCAGCCCTGGCACTTCCTGATCATCACGGACCGGGAGATCCTCGACAAGATTCCCGACTTCCACCCCTACGCCGGCATGATCAGCGAATCCCCCGTCTCCGTCCTGGTCTGCGGCGACCCCCGCCAGGAGAAGCACCCCGGCATGTGGGTCCAGGACTGCGCCGCCGCCACCCAGAACCTCCTCCTGGCCGCCCACGCCAAGGGCCTGGGCGCCGTGTGGGTGGGCGTCCACCCCCGCGAGGACCGGATAGAACCCCTGCGCAAGCTCATCGACCTGCCCGAGGTGGTGGTCCCCTTCGCCCTCATCCCCATCGGCCACCCCGCCGAATCCCCCGAATCCGAGGACCGCTACCGCCCCGAACTCATCCACCTGAACAAGTGGTAGTACCTCCTCGAACCTCGAAAGGGCCGGCTTCGATGTCGGCCCTTTCGCGTTTGGGGCTTCCGGCCCTTCCGGGCTGTCCCTGCCGGGGGCTGCGCGGTTTGGGGTCCGGGTTCCTGGGGAAGGGGCCGACCCACAGGGGTTCCAACGATGGGCGCCTACCCACCCTTAGCGCTCGCAGGCAAGCTGCGAGCGCGTAGCGCGCACGAGTTCCGGGATTGTGAACGTCGAAGTGGGGCTGGCCTCAGGACTTGGGAGCCCCACTCTCCCGAACCGCACTTCCAGATGGATCCAGGACACGCGCTCGCAGCTTGCCTGCGAGCGCGCAGGGTGGGTAGGCGCCCATTGTTGGAACTCCTGTGGGTCGGCCCCTTGCCCAGGAACCAGGACCCCAAACCGCGCAGCCCCCGGCAGGGGCTGAAGGCCAAAACGCGAAAGGGCCGGCATCGAAGCCGGCCCTTTCCTCGGGTGGGTCCGCCTAGGCCTTCCAGCCCGCCAGGACGCGCATGTAGTTGGCGCGCTCGAAGGCCTGGGGGTTGGGGCACTTCATGAGGCTGAGGGAGCCCCGCATCTGCTCCAGGGATTCGTACTCGTGCTCTTCCATCCAGGCGGCGAGGCCGTCGCGGACTTCGGTTATCCGCTCGGGGCCGTGCTTGAGGGTGGCGGAGACCATCTGGATGCCCGTGGCGCCGGCCATGGTGGCCTTCACGGCGTCCTCGGCGGTGTGGACGCCGCCGGTGACGGCCATGGGCATGGAGATGTGGCTGTAGAGCAGGGCCAGCCACCGCAGGCGCATGCGCAGGGTGGCGCTGGAGGAGAGCTGCAGGGCGGGGACGACCTCCAGGTTCTCGATGTCCAGGTCGGGCTGGTAGAAGCGGTTGAAGAGCACCAGGGCGTCGGCGCCGGTGCCTTCCAGCACCTTGGCGAAGTGGGCCAGGCTGGAGAAGAAGGGGGAGAGCTTCACGGCCACGGGGATCTTCACGCTGCCCTTGACGGTGCGGACGATCTCGAGGGTGCGCTTTTCCACCATGTCGGCGGTCTCGAAGGGGTTGGTGGCCAGGTAGTAGATGTTGAGCTCCAGCGCGTCGGCGCCGGTCTGCTCCATCTTCCGGGCGTAGTCCAGCCACCCGGAGTTGGTGATGCCGTTGAGGGAGCCGATGACGGGGACCTTCACGGCCTCCTTCACGCGCCGGAGCTGGTTCAGGTAGCTCTCGGGGCCCAGGGTCATCTCGTCGACGCTGGGGAAGTACGAGGTGGCTTCCGCGAAGGAGTTCGCGTGGCCGTCCAGGTCGTAGAGGGTGCCCGTCTCCTCCCGGGTGATCTGCTCCTCGAACAGCGAGGGCAGCGTGATCGCGGCGGCGCCCGCGTCCTCCAGCCTGCGCACGGCGTCCAGGTCCGCCCCCAGGGGGGAGGCGCCGGCCATGATGGGGTGATCCAGCTTCAAACCAAGGTAGGTGGTCTTCATGTTCATGCCGAACCTCGCGGGAAAGAGTGCCTTAGATTAAAGCACCGGCCGTACGGGGCCGTCACCGGAAATCCGGGTGACGGCCGCGGTACGGCCGGTGCGTCAGCGTCCTACTCGACCACCGTCTTGACCGGCATGGTCAGGTTGGCGAGGTTTTCGTAGGTGGCGTAGCGGTTCGTGACTTCGCGCTGGGCCATGGCGAGCAGGTGCTTGAAGTGCTCGGGGTTCTGCTGCTGGACCATGCGGAAGCGGGTCTCGTTGAGGATGTAGGTGGCCAGATCCACCTTGGGGGCGGGGCTGTCCATCTGCAGCGGGCCCTGGCCCTCGGCCACGCGCCGGGGGTCGAAGCGGAACAGCGGCCAGTGGCCGGAGTCCACGGCCAGCTTCTGCTGCTCGCAGCCCTGGACCAGGTCGAACCCGTGGGCGATGCAGTGGCTGTAGGCGATGATCAGGGACGGACCATCGTAGCTCTCGGCTTCCACGAAGGCCTTGGCCACCTGCATGTCCTTGGCGCCCATGGCCACCTTGGCCACGTAGACGTTGCCGTAGCTCATGGCGATCATGCCCAGGTCCTTCTTGGGGAGGGCCTTGCCGGCCATGGCGAACTTCGCGGAAGCGCCGATGGGGGTGGACTTGGAGGCCTGGCCGCCGGTGTTGGAGTACACCTCGGTGTCGAGGACCAGGATATTGACGTTGCGGCCGGAGGCCAGCACGTGGTCGAGACCGCCGTAGCCGATGTCATACGCCCAGCCGTCGCCGCCCACGATCCACACGGCCTTCTTCACGAGGTAGTCGGCCAGGAGGTTGAGGCGCTTGGCTTCGGCGGTGCCGATGCCGGCCAGCTTGTCCTTGAGGATGGCCACCCGTTCGCGCTGGGCCTTGATGCCGGCCTCGGTGGACATGTCGGCGGCCACGATGCCGGCCACCAGTTCGTCGCCGATGGAGCCGGCGAGGCGGTGCAGCATTTCGAGGGCCTGCTGGTTGTGCTTGTCCAGGGCCATGCGGTAGCCCAGGCCGAACTCCGCGTTGTCCTCGAACAGGCTGTTGGCCCAGGCGGGACCGCGGCCGTCCTTGTTGACGGTGTAGGGCGTGGTGGGCAGGTTGCCGCCGTAGATGGAGGAGCAGCCCGTGGCGTTGGCGATCATGGCGCGGTCGCCGAATATCTGGGTCATGAGCTTGATGTAGGGCGTCTCGCCGCAGCCCGCGCAGGCGCCGCTGAACTCGAACAGGGGCTGCATGAACTGGCTGCCCTTGACGTCGTTCTTCAGGGCGGTGCGGTCAGGATCGGGGAGGTTGAGGAAGAACTTGAAGTTGGCGGACTCGGCCTCGCGCAGGGGCACCTGCGGGGTCATGTCGATGGCCTTGTGCTTGGGATTGCTCTTGTCCTTGGCGGGGCAGACGGCGACGCAGATGCCGCAGCCGGTGCAGTCCTCGGGGGCCACCTGGATGGTGTACTTGGAGCCCTTGAAGTCCGCGCCCTTGTAGTCCACCGACTTGAAGGTCTCGGGGGCGCCGGCGAGGCAGCTGGGCTCGTAGACCTTGGGACGGATGGCGGCGTGGGGGCAGATCAGCGCGCACTTGTTGCACTGGATGCAGATCTTCTCGTCCCACACGGGGATGTCCAGGGCGATGTTGCGCTTTTCCCACTGGGTGGTGCCCACGGGCCAGGTGCCGTCCACGGGGAAGGCGGAGACCGGGAGCAGATCGCCGTTGCCCTGCATCATGATGGCCGTGACGCGCTGGACGAAGTCCGGGGCCTCGGGGCTGACGGTGGGGGGCATGACGCGGGTGGCGGAGACGGCGGTGGGGACGGTGACCTGGTGCAGGTGCACCAGGGTGGTGTCCACGGCCTCGAAGTTCTTCTTGACCACGGCCTCGCCCTTCTTGCCGTAGGTCTTCTTGATGGCCTTCTTGATCTGGGCGATGGCCTCCTCGCGGGGCAGCACGCCGGAGATGGCGAAGAAGCAGGTCTGCATGATGGTGTTGATGCGCACGCCCATGCCCGTGGCGCGGGCCACTTCGAAGGCGTCGATGACATAGAACTTAAGCTTCTTGGCCACGATGGCGGCCTGGACTTCCTTGGGCAGGGAGTCCCAGACCTCGTCCTTGCCGAAGGGGGTGTTCAGCAGGAAGGTCGCGCCGGGCTCGGCCGCGGAGAGCATGTCGTACTTGTCCAGGAAGGACGTGTTGTGGCAGGCGATGAAGTTGGCCTTGCGGATGAGGTAGGCGCTGCGGATGGGCTTGGGCCCGAAGCGCAGGTGGCTGATGGTGATGGCGCCGGCCTTCTTGGAGTCGTAGACGAAGTAGCCCTGCCCGTAGTTGGGGGTCTCCTCGGCGATGATCTTGATGGAGTTCTTGTTGGCGCCCACGGTGCCGTCGGAGCCCAGGCCGTAGAACATGGCCCGCTTCACGCCCTCGGGCTCGATGTCGAAGTCCAGGTCCATGGGCAGGCTGCTCATGGTGACGTCGTCGATGATGCCCACGGTGAAGTGGTTCTTGGGGTTCTCCTTGGCCAGCTCGTCATAGATGGCCTTGATGCAGGAGGGATTGAACTCCTTGGAGGAGAGGCCGTAGCGGCCGCCCACGACCTTGGGGGCCTGGGCGAAGTGCGAAAGGCCCTCGTCGGCGGCTTCGCGCAGGGCGGTGACCACGTCCAGGTAGAGGGGATCGCCGATGGCGCCGGGTTCCTTGCAGCGGTCCAGGACGGCGATGGTCTTGACGGTCTTGGGCAGCGCGTTGACGAAGTGCTTGATGGAGAAGGGGCGGTAGAGGCGGACCTGCAGGACGCCGATCTTCTCGCCCTTGGCCAGCGCCCAGTCCACGTACTCGGTGGTGGTGTCGCCGCCCGAGCCCATGATGACCATGACGCGCTCGGCCTCGGGGTGGCCGTAGTAGTCGAAGAGGTGGTACTTGCGGCCGGTCATTTCGCCGAAGCGGTCCATCTCCTGCTGCACGATCTCCGGGGTGGCGTTGTAGTAGCCGTTGCAGGCTTCCCGGGCCTGGAAGAAGGTGTCGGGATTCTGGGCGGTGCCGCGGACCACCGGCTTGTCGGGGGTCAGGCAGCGGCTGCGGTAGTCCTCGACCATGCCGTCGGTGACCATGGCGCGCAGGTCGTCGTCGTTGAGCATCTCGATCTTGGAGACTTCGTGGGAAGTGCGGAAGCCGTCGAAGAAGTGGCAGAAGGGCACGCGGCTCTTCAGGGTGGAGGCCTGGGAGATCAGGGCGAAGTCATGGGCCTGCTGGACGCTGTCGGAGCTCAGCATGGCGAAGCCGGTCTGGCGGCAGGCCATGACGTCGGCGTGGTCGCCGAAGATGGACAGGGCGTGGGCGGCCAGGGTGCGGGCCGTCACGTGCAGCACGAACGGCGTGAGCTCGCCCGCGATCTTGTACATGTTCGGGATGAAGAGCAGGAGGCCCTGGGAGGCCGTGAAGGAGGTGGTGAGGGCGCCGGCCTGCATGGCGCCGTGCACGGCGCCGGCGGCGCCGCCCTCGGACTGCATTTCCACGACGGCGGGCACCGTGTTCCAGATGTTCTTCCTCCCCTGGGCGCTCCACTCGTCGGAGAACTCGCCCATGTTGGAAGAGGGGGTGATGGGATAGATCGCGATCACTTCATTCAAGCGATGCGCGACAGAAGCGGTTGCCTCGTTACCGTCTACGGTAACCATGCGTCGTTCGGCCATGGCCTTCCTCCTACGTGTGTCGTTGCGACGTGTCCGACGTGGATATGGACTTTTGGAGAAGCAGGGCCTTAGGGGCCAAAACAAACCGCTTCGCACAAAGGGCAGTTTATTCTTCAGATCAGCCACAATCAAGAGCGACGGGTCGTTTTTGGCAAGGTGTGCGCTAGGTTACACCCCACGGTCGTCCGCTGAGTCGCTAGACTCGATTCATCGCTCACTTCACTGGGCCGAAGGGCTGAAAGCAATGGGCCTTTCATCCCTTCCGGCCCCAACTGACCGGGGGTCACCATGGAATTCAAGGACAGCCAGACCGCGAAGAACCTCCTCAAGGCGTTCGCCGGCGAAAGCCAGGCCCGCAACCGGTACACCTTCGCCGCCGGCATCGCCCGGGCCGAGGGCCTGGAGCACGTGGCCGCCATCTTCGAGGAGACCGCCGGCAACGAGCGGGAACACGCCCGCCTCTTCTACGCCCACCTGGCCAAGCTGGCCCCCTCGGCCCTGGAGATCACCGCCGGCTACCCCGTGGTGGCTGGCGACACCGCCGCCCAGCTCCGGGCCGCGGTTTCCGGCGAGAACGAGGAATGGAGCGCCCTCTACCCCGATTTCGCCCGCATCGCCAAGGAGGAGGGCTTCAATGACGTGGCCCGCACCTTCGAGTGGATCGCCAAGGTGGAGAAGGAGCACGAGGCCCGCTTCCAGCGCCTCCTGGACCACGTCGTCAACGGCACCGTCTTCCAGCGGGGAGAAAAGATCTATTGGCGCTGCATGGAATGCGGCCACATCCACGAGGGCCCCGCCGCGCCCAAGATGTGCCCCGTCTGCATGAAGCCCCAGGGCTGGTTCGAGCCCGTGGGGGAAAAGTTCTAGTCTCTTTTTTTCAGGGGGTCTCTCGTTTTTTTCTGAGACCGCGATCACCGCGAATCCGTGCGATCATTTCCTGCAAGGTTCCGCTGCCGCGAACTCCAGAAGAGAGGCCCCCATGCTCACCTTGCCACTTACCCAGGCGTTGACGTTCGACGACGTGCTCCTGGTTCCCGGACACTCCAACGTCCATCCCAACCAGGTGGATCTCTCCTCCACCCTGGTCGCCGGGGTGAAGCTGGGCATTCCCCTCCTTTCGGCGGCCATGGATACGGTCACCGAGGGGCGCCTGGCCATCGCCCTGGCCCAGCAGGGGGGCATCGGCATCATCCACAAGAACCTCTCCATCGAGCGCCAGGCCGAAGAGGTGGACAAGGTCAAGCGCAGCGAGAGCGGCATGATCACGGACCCCATCGTGATCCGCCCCGACGCCCCCATCCGGGAAGCCGAGGCCATGATGGCCAAGTTCCGCATCTCGGGCGTGCCCGTGGTGGAGAACGGCAAGCTGGTGGGCATCCTCACCAACCGGGACCTGCGCTTCGAGACCCGCTGGGAACTGCCCGTGCGGGAGATCATGACCAAGGACCGCCTGGTCACCGTCCCCGTGGGCACCACGCTCCTGGAGGCCCGGGCCATCCTGCAGAAGCACCGCATCGAGAAGCTCCTGGTGGTGGACGACCAGGGCGCCCTGCGGGGGCTCATCACCGTCAAGGACATCCAGAAGTCCACGGAGTATCCCAATTCCTGCAAGGACCCCCAGGGCCGCCTGCGGGTGGGCGCCGCGGTGGGCGTGGGGCCCGATCTCCTGAACCGGGCCAAGTCCCTGGTGGCGGCCCGGGTGGACGTACTGTGCCTGGACAGCAGCCACGGCCACAGCGAAGGGGTCCTGGCCGCCCTGCGCACCCTGCGCCAGGCCCTGCCCGACACCCCCATCATCGCCGGCAACGTGGCCACCTACCAGGGCGCCCGGGACCTGTGCGAGGCCGGCGCCTCGGCCGTGAAGGTGGGCATCGGCCCCGGCTCCATCTGCACCACCCGCATCGTCACCGGCGCGGGCATGCCCCAGATCACCGCCATCCTGGAGGCCTCCCGGGCCTGCCGGGAATTCGGCGTCCCCTGCATCGCCGACGGCGGCATCAAGTTCTCCGGCGACGTGGCCAAGGCACTGGCCGCCGGCGCGGACAGCGTCATGATCGGCAGCCTCTTCGCGGGCACCGACGAGGCCCCCGGTGAAACCATCTTCTACAGCGGCCGAACCTACAAATCCTACCGGGGCATGGGCAGCATGGGCGCCATGAAGGCCGGCTCCAAGGACCGCTACTTCCAGGACGGCAAGGACGACACCAAGCTGGTGCCCGAAGGGATCGAAGGCCAGGTGCCCTACAAGGGCCGCATGACCGACCTGGTGGGCCAGCTCATCGGCGGGCTGCGGGCGGGCATGGGACTGGTGGGCGCCGGGACCATCCCGGAATTCCACGACAAGGCCACCTTCGTGCAGATCAGCAGCGCGGGGCTCCGGGAGAGCCACGCGCACGACGTCATGATCACGAAGGAAGCGCCGAACTACCGCATGGATTAACGGGCGGCGGAACCGGCCTCGCGCGCCGGCCCTGACGGGGCCTTCGCGCCGAGCGCCTGGAGCCTGCGGGCCACCAGGCCATGGGAGGCGTCCAACTCCCGGTAGGCTTCCTTGGGCGCTTCGACCCGGGCGTAGTATTTCCGGGCCCAGTCCGGCTCGCCCAGGTTCTCGGCGACCCTGCCCATGACGTACCATGCGTCCGATTCGGGTTCCTGGTCCCCGTCGCCGAGGTAGGCCTCGAGTTCCTTCATGGCGTCCCCGGACCTGCCCTGTTCCGCGAGGATGGATGCGAGGGTGTGGTGGCTGTTGTTTTCGCCCCTGGGCGCCGTGCGGACCGCTCCCTGCGCGTATTCCATGGCCTTCTCCAGGGGGGCGCCCTTGACCAGGAGGTACCAGGCGAGGTTGTTCAGGTCCGCGGATTCCGCGGCGCCCCGGTCCGCCTTGGCCTGCAGCAGGCCCACGCGCTCCTCGTGCCGGCCCAGGCGGTTCAAGGCGTAGCGCTTCAGCCCCTCGAAGGACTTGTCCTCCGGGGTGCGCTGGAGGTGCTCGTCGCACAGTGCCAGGTACTCGGCCCAGCGGCCTTTGTGGTCCAGGTACTTGAGGTGGAACCGGTCCACTTCGGGGGAATCCGGATAGTCCTGGCGCAAGGGCAGGAGGGACGCTTCCATCGAGTCCCAGGACTCGCGTTCGGCGTAGGCCCGAACCAGGGCCGTGCGGAGATAGGTCCTGCGGGTGACGTCCTGGACCAGGGTCAGGCCCTTGGTGAGGTGGGGAATCACCCGCGCATCGGTGCGATCCCAGATCAGGAGGGATGCGGCCGCATAGCTGACCTCGTCGGCTCCGGCCTTCTGCCCCCGGGTCCAAAGGTACGGGAAGGACCGCGCGGCCAGGGGGTCCTCGCCCCCGGCACGATTCATGCGCTCCCGGGCCCAGTCCAACTGCGCACAGGCGCCGGCCAGGTCGCCGGACTCCATCCTCCGGAGCGCCTCCGCCCCCATCGTGACCAGATTGAAGGGCCCCCCGGCCAGGAGGCAGGCGCCCTTCTCGCTGGCAAAGTACCAGGTCTGATTGTAGGTTCCGGAATTGGCAGGAAATTTGGCCAGGACCCGGAAGCCCGTCGCGGCGTTGCCGTCCACCTGGAACTGGCCCATGGAGAGCGCCACATCCATGGCCGCGGCCCGGTTCATGCCCATCGCGCGGAAGACGGCCGATACTCCGGCGGCCTCGTCCCGCAGATCCTTGAATTCACCCTTCTGGGCCAGGAGGTTCCGGAGGGGTCCCGTGAACTGGGAGGCGAGGTCTTCCCTTCCCTTTCCTTCCACGTCCAGCGCGACGAGGAGGTGGAGGAGCACCGAGCGGGGATCCGCGGGATTCCGTTCCAGCCTCTCCACGGGCGTGGCCTTGGCGAGGGCCGCGGCGAGGGCCAGACGGGCCTCGGCGCCCTCGGCGCTCTGGGGGCCTTCCTTCAGGAGGCTCGTGGCGTCGGCATAGGCCCGGGCGTTCACCAGATGGAGCACGGCGGGGGCCAGGGCCCCGTTCCAGGTGAACTGCGAGCCCAGCACCCCGGGCAGCTCCTCCAGGGCCTTGGCGGTTCCGAGGCTGCGAACCATGGCCGCCGCCAGCCAGCCGTTGCGGAACGTGGAGGCAGGCAGGGCCCGGGCCAGTTCCAGGGCCTCCTTGAATTGACCGTTCTCGCCCAGGCAGCCCAGCAACTGCTCAGACTTGGAAGTCACTTCCAAGGTGTCCCGAAGGTACCGGTATTCCCGGATGGCCGCCTCCAGCGAGGCGCCCCGGCCGTACCGGACCCCCTCCGGGGAATGCTCCAGCATGTAGGCGTAGTCAGCCCGGAAACCCCATTCCCTGGGCGCGAGGGCCCTGGCAGCCAGATAGGCCTTTTCCGCGCCCGCCCGGTCCCAGCCCTTGCCGAAGCGCCGGCCCACGCGATCGAATTGCAGCGTCCAGCCGAGCGTCTCCTGGGCCGCGGCCGAGGTGGGATCCAGGGCGACCGCCTGCCGGGCCTTGTCCCGGGCCGCCTCGCCCAGGCCCGCCGCCACCAGGGCCTGGGCCTGGTGCACCAGGGGCAGGGGCGAAGCCGGCTGGGTCGCGGCAAGCTTCCGGAAGGCGTCCAGGGCCTCCCGGGTCCGGCCGGCCTTGAGCAGGGCCTCCCCTTCCTGGTCGAAGACCAGGTCCACCCGGTTGGTGGTGCCGAAGTCCTTGATGGCCTTGCGGGCCGCCTCCACTTCCGCCGCGGTCCACCGGCGCTTGCCGGAGTCCAGGCGGAAGGTGGCGCCGGCGACGCCGTCCGGGCGCACCTCGTACCGCTGGACGAGGGATGCGGGGCCGAAATCCAGCCGGTTGCCGGCGGGCAGGGTCCGGAGCTTGAAGCCCAGGGGCGCGTGGACCAGGTAGCGCCATTCCTGGACCATGGGCTGGAAGAACAGGAGGTCCTTGGTGCGGGGCGGCCGGGGCGTCTCGCCTTCCCCGTCCAGGGCCTCCCGCAGGCTCTTCAGGATGGGCCAAACGGCGAGTTCCACCGAAGCGTCGATCCAGCCCGTGGCCCCCGCCTTGGCCTCCAGCGCCTCCAAGGTCATGCGCATGGGCCGGCCCAGGTCCCGCAGCCCGGACAATTCCAGCTTGCCGAGGTCCTTGGCCTTGTAGGTGGTGCGGACGTAGTTCTCCATGTGCTCGCGGATGGCCTTGGCGTCGGCGCCGGCGAGCGAGGCCCGCAGGTTCATCTCGGCGGGACCCTGGAACTCGGACGTCTCGATGATCCTGCTCGGCCCCTTTTCGGCCAGGAAGACTTCCCGGGTCTCGACGAGCGTGTTGGCCGCGGATTCGATCCGGGGCGTGCGCGTCAGGTCACGGGTGAGGGGATCGATGACCAGGGCCGGCCGGTCCTGGTCCCCGAAGGGCAGTTCCCCGGCCCGCGCGAATTCGGCGGTGGCGTCGATCCACAGAGGGTGGGCCCCCGGCAGGTGGACGATGGCGTGATCGAAGACGTTCAGGCCGGGCAGCGCGCCCTCCAGCTCCCTCCCGTACCCCGAGTCCACCAGGGCCACCCGGGCTGGGATGCCGGCGGCCTCCAGCAGGGCCACGAGCAGGACCGCCTTGTCCTTGCAGTCGCCGAACCCCCGCTTCAGGGTTTCGGCGGGCGCCCGGGGCACGATGGCGGCGGTGCCGAATTCCACGCCCGTGTAGCGGACCTTCGCATGGAGGCCCGCCAGCACCTGGGCCAGGACCTCCATGGGCTCCTTGCCCGCCAGCCCTCCCAGCCAGGCGAGGGTCTCGGGCGGCAGGCCGCCGGAGGGAATCCGGGCGGCATAGCCGCGGGCCACCTCCGCCCAGGAGGTGAAGGTGGAGAAGGCGAAGGCCGGCGGCGGGTCGGCGTTGGGGTCCTCGCCGGGCTCCCGGTCCCGGGGCGGTTCCACCGCGCCGGCCTCCAGGGTGAGGAGACGCCGGCCGTCCAGCACCGTCACCACGGGCTTGAGGCCGGGAAGTCCATGGATACGCCACTGGAGCGGGGCGTTCGCCGGCACGTCCAGCGTCAGCCGGCTCTTGACGACGGGCATGGTCTCCCACAGGTCGTAGCGCCCCATGGCGCCGCCCTCCAGGAAAGGCGACGTGTCCCGGAGAACGATTTCCAGTTCGACAATGACGCCGGTCCCCATGTGGGGAAGGGGTCCCGACAGGCGTTTGCGCGACTCGAAAAGGCCGTCCCCGCCCTGGCCCGTGGAGTAGTCGCCCAGCGTCGCCGGGTCCAGCGCATGGACCTTGCCGTCGGGGGCGATGACCCGCGCCCGCACCTGGGGGCGGGCCTGAAACCACGGAGACCAGGGAACGTTCACTTCACTCCAGGCCTTGACCGCCGAGGGTTCGTCCACCCGGAACACGGAATGGACCGTGACCTGCCGGCGCCCTTGGGCGTCCACCACGACGGACCGCTCCTCCAGGAGGTCCAGGATCCCCTTCCCTTCCCGCCGGGGATGGGCCTTGGAGGCGTCGAGGACGGCCTGGGGGCTGGCCGAGAAGGCGCCCCGCTCCCAGGGATCCTGGGCGCCCAGGGTCAGGGCGCCAGCCAGGAGGATGGCCAAGGTTCGGACCAGCATCATCAGGAACTCCATTATCTGGGGATTCCTGATCATTCCACCTCGGGGGCTAACTCACAAGCCGCTCCCGCCGCGCCTTGAGGATCCGGTCCCGCAGCTTGGCGGCCTCCTCGAATTCCATCTTGCCCGCATGGGCCTTCATCTTGGCTTCCAGCTTGCCCACCTCCCGCTCGAACTCCTTGTCGGTGAGGTAGAGCAGCGGCTCCTCCGCGGCCTTGTCCTCCCTGGGGACGTTGATGAACTCCCGGGCCAGGGCCTCGCCCATCACGTCGTCCAGGAGGCGCTTGGTGGTCTCGGGGGTGAGGCCGTGGAGGGCGTTGTGGTCCAGCTGCTTCTGGCGGCGGCGCTCCGTCTCGGAGATGGCCTTCTCCATGGAATCCGTGCGGCGGTCGCCGTAGAGGATGGCCTTGCCCCGGACGTTGCGGGCGGCGCGGCCGATGGTCTGGATGAGGCTCCGCGCGCTGCGCAGGTAGCCCTCCTTGTCCGCGTCCAGGATGGCCACGAGGCTCACCTCGGGCAGGTCCAGGCCCTCCCGCAGGAGGTTGATGCCGATGAGCACGTCGAAGACCCCCCGCCGGAGGTTCTTCAGGAGCTCCACCCGCTCCAGGGTGTCGATCTCGCTGTGGAGGTACTCGGCCTTGATGCCCAGCTCCTGGTAGTACGAGGTGAGCTGCTCGGCCAGCTTCTTGGTGAGCACGGTGACCAGCACCCGCTCGTCCCGGGCCACCACCTGCCGGATCTCCTCCAGGAGGTCGTCCACCTGGGTGCCCACGGGGCGCACCTCCACCACGGGATCCACCAGCCCGGTGGGCCGCACCACCTGCTCCACCACCACGCCCCCCGACTGGGTCAGCTCGTAGTCGCCGGGGGTGGCGCTCACGAAGACCAGCTGCCTGACCCGGGCCTCGAACTCCTCGAAGCGCAGGGGCCGGTTGTCCAGGGCCGCGGGGAGGCGGAAGCCGTAGTCCACCAGGGTGCGCTTGCGGGACTGGTCCCCCAGGAACATGCCGTGGAGCTGCCCGGTGGCCACGTGGCTCTCGTCCATGAACAGCACGAAGTCCTCGGGGAAGTAGTCCAGGAGGGTGTGGGGCGGCTCGCCGGGGCTCCGCCCGTCCAGGAACCGGGAGTAGTTCTCGATGCCCGAGCAGTAGCCCATCTCCTTCATCATTTCGATGTCGTAGATGGTGCGCTGGTGCAGGCGCTGCAGCTCCACGATGCGGCCCTCGGAGCGGAAGAAGGCCTCCCGCTCCTCCAGCTCCCCCTTGATCTCGCGGATGGCCTCCCGCAGCTTGTCCTCGGGGGTGACGTAGTGGCTCTTGGGCCAGATGGTGAGCTCGTCCAGGGTCTCCAGCACCGCGCCCCGCAGGGGGTCGATGCGGCTGAGCCGCTCGATCTCGTCCCCGAAGAGCTCGATGCGGTACGCGGTGTCCTCGTACGCGGGGTACACCTCCACCACGTCGCCCCGCACCCGGAAGACCCCAGGCTCGAAGGCCATCTGGTTCCGGGCGTACTGGATGGCCACCAGGTCCCGCAGGAGCATGGCCCGGTCCCGGGTCCCCCCCCGCCGCAGCGTCACCGAGAGGTTCAGGTAGCTGCTCGGGTCGCCCAGGCCGTAGATGCAGGACACCGAGGCCACGACGATGGTGTCCCGCCGCTCCAGCAGGTTGCGGGTGGCCGAGAGGCGCAGCTTCTCCAGCTCGTCGTTGATCTTGGCGTCCTTGTCGATGAACAGGTCCCGCTCGGGCACGTAGGCCTCGGGCTGGTAGTAGTCGTAGTAGCTGACGAAGTACTCCACGGCGTTCTCGGGGAAGAACTGCTTGAACTCCGAGAAGAGCTGGGCCGCCAGGGTCTTGTTGGGCGCGAAGATGAGCGCCGGGCGCTGGAGCCGGGCGATGGTGGAGGCCATGGTGTAGGTCTTGCCGCTGCCCGTCACCCCCAGGAGGGTGGACCAGCGGTCCCCGGCCTGGATGCCCCGCACCAGCTGTTCGATGGCCTCGGGCTGGTCGCCGGAGGGCTCATAGGGCGCATGGAGCTTGAAGGGGATCGCGGCGGCCATGCCCCAGTCTACACCTGGAAGGCGAAGAATTGGCGAACGCTACTTGCCCTTTTTCTTCGTGGTAGGATCCACGGCCCCTTCGGGGAGGGCGAGCTTCATGCGCGCCGCGGTTTCCTTGCTGGCATAGACCGGGTCCTTGGCCCCCGGCCCCGCGGTGAGCACCGCCCCCAGCTGAAGGAGCCCCTGGGACAGCCCCACCGTGGGGATGTCCCGGCCCGTGGCGCGGTAGATCATCCGGGCCGTGAGGTGGCCCTTGGCGCCCATGATGGGATCGCCGTCGATGATGAAGACGAACCCCGGGTTCCGGGACATGGCGCCGGCCATGGTCTTGTTGTAGTCCTTCTCCTCCTTGAGGTCCACGATGAGCAGCGAGATGTTGCGGGCCTTGGCGGTTTCGGCCAGGTCGATGAGTTCGAGCTGGCTGGCGTCCTTGTCGCAGATGGCCATGGCCAGGGTCCGCTCCGGCCAGACGTCCCTGACCACGTCGAAGAGATGGTCGTAGTCGCCCGCCCGCAGGGGGGCGGAAAGGATGGCCGCGGCCGTGAGGATCCTACCGATGGACAGGTGGAACATGGGCCCCCCTCAAGGTGTGGATTCACGTTGATGGGACCAACGTCCTTCAATTCCCGGATATTGGCAAGCTAAATTTTCCGCAGGACCAGGCAGCCGTTGGTGCCGCCGAAGCCGAAATTGTTGTTCAGGACGTACTCGCCGTCGAAGGTGCCGGCGGCGTTGGCCGTCACGTCCAGGTCGCAGTCGGGGTCCTGGTCCACCACGTTGATGGTGGGCGGGATCCGGCCGGTGCTGGCCACCAGGGCGGAAACGATGGTCTCCAGCCCGCCCGCCGCGCCCAGCAGGTGGCCGGTCATGGACTTGGTGGAGCTCACTTTGAGCTTGGCGGCGTGGGCCCCGAAGACGCCCCGGAGGGCGGAGCACTCGATGCGGTCGCCGGCCGGGGTGGAGGTGCCGTGGGCGTTGGCGTAGCCCACCTGCTCCGGGGTGATGCCGGCGTCCTTGATGGCCGCGGCCATGACGCGCCGGGGACCGTCGCCGTCCTCGCTGGGGCTGGTGATGTGGTGGGCGTCCCCGCTCATGCCGTACCCGCAGACCTCGGCGTAGATCTTCGCGCCGCGGGCCTTGGCCAGCTCGTACTCCTCCATGACCACGATGCCGGCGCCCTCGGCCATGACGAAGCCGTCCCGGCCCTTGTCGAAGGGACGGCTGGCTTCCTGGGGGGCCTCGTTGCGGGTGGAAAGGGCGCGCATGGCGCCGAAGCCGCCCACGCCCAGGGGATTGATGACCGAATCGCTGCCGCCGGCGATCATGCGGTCGGCGTAGCCGAACATGATCTGGCGGGCCGCGTCGCCGATGGCGTGGGTGCCCGTGGCGCAGGCGGTGGCCATGGCCGCGTTGGGGCCCTGGAGTCCGTACTTGATGCTCACGAAGCCCGAGGCCAGGTTGATGATGAGGCTCGGGATGAAGAAGGGGCTGGTGCGCCGGGGCCCGCGGTAGCCGTTGGCCTCCTCCCAGATGGTGGAAAGGCCGCCGATGCCCGAGCCGATGGAGACGCCGAACAGTTCCCGCTCGGCCTTGGACAGCTCGCCCAGGCCCGAGTCCCGCATGGCCTCCTGGGAGGCGGCCATGGCGTACTGGATGAACAGATCCATCTTCTTCTGTTCCTTCCGGTCGATGGAGAGATCGGGATTGAAGTCCTTCACCTGGCCCGCGATCTTGCATGCGTAGTCGGCGACGTCGAACTTCGTGATCAGCCCGATGCCGCTCCGGCCGGCCAGGAGGTTCTCCCAGGTCTCGGCGACGGTGTTGCCGCAGGGGTTGACGGTCCCCATTCCCGTGATGACGACGCGCCTGCGCTGAATGGTGGTCATGGCCTCACCTCAGATGACAAGGATGCCACAGGCATGCGCCCGGCGACCTCACCGTTTCACCGGAAACGGGAGGACACGGACGTCCGCCTGGAATTTTCTAACGGCAAGCGCCGCAGGACGTTTCGTTCTGCGGCGCCGGAATGGTTTCCAAGGGATTTTCAGGCCTTGGCATTCTTTTCGATGTACGAAATGGCATCGCCAACCGTACGGATCTTCTCCTGCTCGCTTTCGGGAATCTCGATCCCGAAGGCTTCTTCGATGGCCATGATGATCTCAACCGTATCCAGGCTGTCGGCGCCGAGGTCGTCAACGAAGTGACTGTTCTCGGAAATGGAATCCTCGGGCTTGGCAAGCTGCTCGGCGATGATCGCAATGACCTTTTTGCGGATTTCAGCCATGGTCTCTCCTTAGAACCTGACGAGGCTAGCATGGCTTTTCCGGAATGCCAAGCGGCTAGACTGGATGGCATGCCTCGACCCGTGCAGAATCCCGCGCCCGAAAGGGGCTGGCCCCTGGGGTGGAGCACGTCCCTGCGGGAGTTCGAAGTGTTCCTCGCGGTGGAGCGCGGGCTGTCCCGGCACACGGTTTCGGGGTACCTCTCCGATCTCCAGCACCTGGCCTTCTGGGCCACCGGAGCGGGGCTCCCGCCCTCGGACCTGGACCGGGACCGGGTCACCGCCTTCCTGGTGACCCAGCAGGGAACGGGCAAGGCGGCGCGGAGCATCGCCCGCCTCTCCTCGGCCCTGCGGCAGTTCCTGGGGTTCATGCGCATGGAGGGCGAAGGGGCCGCCGGTCCCGAGTCGGTGGTGCGCCCGCCACGCCCCCCGCGGATCCTCCCCCGGACCCTCACGGAGACCCAGGTGGAGGCCCTCCTGGGCGCGCCGGACCTCCACACGGCCCTGGGGGTGCGGGACCGGGCGTGGATCGAACTGCTGTACGCGTCGGGCCTCCGGGTTTCCGAGCTGGCCGGCCTCTCCGCCCTCACGGTGTTCCTGGACGAGGGCTTCCTCAAGGTGATGGGCAAGGGCCGCAAGGAGCGGCTGATCCCCTTCGGCCAAAGCGCCGAGCACTGGGTGCGCCAATGGCTGGCGCTGCGCCCCTCCCTGAAGCCCCAGGACGACACGCTGTTCGTGGGCCGGAGGGGCGAGGCCCTCACCCGCCAGCAGTTCTGGCGCCTGCTGAAGGCCTACGCGGTGCGGGCGGACATCCGCCCGGAGGCCGTGAGCCCCCACGTGCTGCGCCACGCCTTCGCCACCCACCTCCTGGACCACGGCGCCGACCTGCGGGCCGTGCAGTCCATGCTGGGCCACGCGGACATCTCCACCACCCAGATCTACACCCACGTGCACCAGGCCCGGCTGAGGGCCCTCTACGACCGCATGCACCCCCGCTCTTGACTTCCATAATCCAATCATCAGAATTTATAAATTTAATGATTTTAATATCTTATTAATGCGGGCAAGAGCCCACGCGGCAGGCCTGTCGATTCCCGTCGATAAAAGCTTGCACATCAAGCCCCATTTCAATTCCCATGGGGGATTTCGGCCCCTTCAGGCATACTTGCCACAAGGATCCGTTCATATTCCTTCCTGGGGGTTGACCGATCCGGGCGGGGGAGGCCCCGCCGCCTTCCTCGGGGACCCCGCGTGATCGAAACCGGAAAACGAGCCATTGATCAAGTTATCCTCCGGCTCCTGGCGGAGCACGCGGTGCCCGACCAGGCGACCCTTCTGGAGCTGCTGGCCAGCGACGGGTTCGCCCTCACCCAGGGAACCCTGTCCCGGCGCCTGGCCCGCCTTTCCATCCGCAAGCGCGGCGGCCGCTACCAGCGGGTCCCCAGCGCCACCCAGCCCGCCCCGCCCTACGCCTGCGTTCCCTCCTCCCCCCATCTCCTGGTGCTCCAGACCCACCACGGCCTCGGCCACGCCCTGGCCCTGCGGGTGGACCGGACCCTGAAGGGGGTGGCGGGCACCGTGGCGGGCGAGGATGCCCTGTTCGTGGCCATCCACATGGATTCCTCCCTGGAGGAGGTGCGCAAGGAGGTGGAGCAGGTGCTCGGCCCACCCCGGGCGCGCATTTGAAGGCAGGTGGACGGAGCCGCGGCTTCCAGCCATGATGGAACCTGGAGAATCCACTGATGGCCCCACGAAAATCCACGAAGGTCGCAGCCGCCCCGGAAGCTGGTACGCCCGAAGCGGCCCCCGAACCCAAGACGGTCAAGCCCCGCACCCGCAAGGTGGCGGCCCCGGCCGAACCCGCGGCTCCCAAGGCGGCGCGCAAGTCCAAGGCCGCCGCGGCCCCCGCGCCGGAACCCGCCGCCGTCGAGCCCGAACCCGCCGTCCCGCCCGCGCCCGCTCCTGCCGCCGACCCGCTCACCGCCCCCGCCCGGGCCGTGCTCCAGGCCATCCAGGACGGCGTCGCGGTGGAACTGCTCTTCATCGACGCCGAGGCCAACCCCCCCCGCACCTTCGAGCCCCGCCAGCTGATCTTCGACGCCCTGGCCCGGCAGTGGTTCGTGTGGGGCTGGGACCGCCGGTACAATGCCGAGCGCCACCACCGCCTCGACCTCATCGCCCAGGTGGGCCCCGTGGAGGGCATGGGCCGCGCGGCCCAGGGCCCCTACAAGGAGGGCACCGCCGCCAACCTCATCGGCGGCTGGCTGGGAGGCGAGCCCATCCGCGTGAAGGCCGTGCTGCTCAAGCAGTGGATCTTCGCCGTGCGCCAGGCCCCCGCCCCCTTCCCCGAGTTCGCCATCGAGGAGATGGAGGAGGGCAAGGCCCAGGTGACCTTCGTGGCCACGGACCTGAGGGCCATCGCCCGCTGGGCCATGCAGTTTGGCGACGGCATCCAGGTGGTGGAACCCCAGCGCCTCCAGGACCGCATCAAGCAGGTGGGCATGGCCTGGGCCGGCAAGGCCGCCGCGGCCCCCTCCCCCGCCCCCGACCGCTCCGCCTCCGATCGCCCCCGCCGGGACCACGGCCACAAGGAGCACCGCTCCGAGCACCGGTCCGAAAGGGAGTCCCGGGACCGGGAGCCCCGGGAACGGGAAGCCGCCCCCGAACCCCGCCGCCGGCCCGAACCGCCCCGGCACATCCCCGAGCCCCCCAAGCCCACGGTGAAGGCCGGGAAGATCGAGATCCGCATCGACCGGCTGTAGCCAACCGCCGAGCCCGGCTACGGTTTCGTCCGGGTCCTAGGAGTCGCTTGCCGGGGGAACATCTCAACCGGCGGAGCGTCGCGGTCGAGGCGCGACGTCGATGATACGAGAGCTTTTATCCCCGAACATCCCCGTCCATCCCCTCCATCCCCGCCAAAAAATCGCAAGGATGGTTCGGCGCGATGGGGGTGTTCCACCCAGCGCCCCGACCCATCCCAGCGGGCCATTTGCCGGGGATGGACGGGGATGCGAGGGATGCTGGCCCATGGCTCTCCAGCCCCGCCACGGCGCCCTGAATCTGACCAATTTGGGTATAGGGTTGAGGGCGGGGCTATCTGCTGTTATCGGTAGTGATCGATTGGGTGGGTCGAAAAATCAAGCTAACGGAGCCAGCCGCCCGTCACCCGCCGGAAGGCCTTCTCCCTCCGGACCATGGGGCGGAAGCCGGAGCAGACGGCGGGGCCGGCGGCTTCGGGGCAGGCGAGGCAGGCCTGGCGGTTGGGGCCCCGGTGGCGGTAGTGCATCCAGAAAGCCCCCAGGGCCCCGGTCGCCAGGAGGGCCACGGCCCAGCCGGCAGGGCCGGAACGCAGGCCCTGGGTCACCAGGAAGGTCCCCAGGGCGGCGGGCAGGAAACGGGACAAACCTTTGCCCGGCCGCCAACGGGTCAAAACCGCCAGCCCGGCCGCCCACACCGCCAGCAGGGCCCAGGACAGGCCCGGGGGCGCCGCCAGCCCCGCCCCGGCGCCGGCCAACCCTCCCGTGGCCGCCAGCAGGCAGCCCTTGCAGATGCGTATGCGCCCCATCGCCACCACCTCGCCCCGGTAGGCGGCGCACAGGGGGTGGTGGGCGTAGCGATGGAACCGGTGGGCGCGGCGGCTGAACCGGTCGATGCGGCGGGCCAGGTCCCGGGGGATCACGCTCCGGGCGGCTTGGGGCGCAGCACCACGGCGGTGCCGTAGGCCACGATCTCGTTGGTGTTCTGCATGAGGTCCCCGGAATCGAAGCGGAAGCCCAGGATGGCGTTGGCGCCCATCTGCCGCGAGTGGAGCTCCAGGCGGTTCATGGCCTCGTTGCGGGATTCCCCGGCCAGTTCCGTGAGCATGGTGATCTCCCCGCCGAACACCTGCTGGCAGCCCGCGCAGGCGGTGCCGACGATGCTGCGGGAGCGCACGGTGATCCCCCAGCAGGGACCGATGATGCGCTCGATCTCCGTGCCGGGGGGCGGCTCGAAGGTGGTGAGGATGGGCATCTGGTGGAGGGTGATGGTGGACATCAGCGGGCTCCCAGGACCGGCAGGGCGATCATCAGCAGCGCCGACACCGCGACGCAGAGGGCGGCCCCGGACACCTTCAGGCGCATGGTGTGCCTCGCCGCGAGGAAGAGGATGAAGAGGGAGGCGAAGGTGAAGAGGTCCATGGTGTTGAAGAAGGCGTGCAGCTTCACGCTGTCCGGGGCCAGGTAGAAGCCCAGGGACGTGGGGGAGAGGGCGTCGGGCTTGGCGCCGCCGATGTTCTTGAGGGCGCAGATGATGCCCAGGAGGACGAACTTGGGGGTGGCCACCAGGCCGGAGACCACCGTGGCCGAGAAGGCCTGCCGGTAGCTGGGCTTGCGCCCCTCGGCGGTCCAGGAGCTGATGACCCAGTACACCAGGGCCATGACCAGGCTGACGATGGCCAGGCCCAGCAGCCCGCCCAGCACGCTGAAGGGGAGGATCATCTTCCCCTGCATGGCGATGATATTGTCGATGGATTCGGCGGGGATCTTGGGATTGGCCTCCATCATGGGCCGGAGCATGGCGTCCACGTCCACCTTGCGGGCCCACAGGACCGACACGACGGTATTGAGGACCGTCATGAGCACCAGGGCCCCGCCCCACACGGGCGTGGCCTCCAGGCGCTTGAACAGCGCCTCGGGCTCCGTGAACACCGCCACCACCTGTTCCAGGAGGGTGGGCGCCTTCGCGACCGGAGCGACGGGCACGTTGCCGTACAGGCTTTCGGGAGGGGTGGATTCATTCATGGAGGCCTCGCAGGGGTTTTGGAAATTTTCGCAGCATCCGCCCCGCTTTCAATGTCAAATTCCCCCGCGGAACGATGGCCACGCTCGGCGCACACAACGGGGAACGGAGACGCGCGCATGAAAGTGGATCCAGGCTTTGGCCGTCAACTCATGGAGCAGGAGGAACGCTACGGGATCCCCGATCCCCGGGGCCTGGAGCAGGTGTTCCTGCGCGCGGACGGCGTCTACCTCTGGGACCTCCAGGGGAACCGCTTCATGGACTTCCTGGGCGGGGACGGCGCGGTGAGCCAGGGGCACAACCACACCCGCATCGCCGCCTCCATGGTGGAGCAGTGCCTGCGCCTCTCCCTCGTCACCCAGGGGGTGCGCCACGCGCGCCTGCCCCCCTATCTGGAGAAGCTCTGCACCCTCACGGGCTTCGGGGCCGCCCTGCCCATGAACACCGGGGCCGAGGCGGTGGAGGTGGCCATCAAGGCCGCGCGGCGGTGGGCGTACCGGGTGAAGGGCGTGGCCCCGGGCCGGGCGGAGATCCTCGTCTTCACGGGCAACGCCCACGGGCAGACCACGACCCTGGCGGGCCTTTCCGGCGACCCGGACGCGGCGGACGACTTCGGCCCCTTCGGTGCCGGTTTCCGCATGGCGGCCTTCGGGGATGCGGTGGCGGCCGCCGAGGCCGTGGGACCCGCCACCTGCGCCATCCTGGTGGAGCCCATCCAGGGCCGGGCCGGGCTGCGGATCCCCCCCAGGGGCTTCCTGCGGAGCCTCCGGGAACTCTGCGACCGCCGCGGGCTCCTGCTCCTGGCGGACGAGGTGCAGTGCGGGTTGGGTCGCACGGGCAAGCTCTTCGCCTTCGAGCACGAAGGCATCCGCCCCGACGGGGCCATCCTCGGCAAGGCCCTGTCCGGGGGCTTCTATCCCGCCAGCGCCTTCCTGGCCTCCCGGGAAATCATGGACCTGCTCACTCCCGGATCCCACCGTTCCACCTTCGCGGGCAACCCCCTGGCCTGCGCCGTGGCTTCCGCCGCCCTGGACGTGCTCGCCGAGGAACACCTGGTGGACCGCTCCGCCGAACTGGGCGCCTACTTCCTGGCGCGCCTGCGTTCCATGGAATGCCCCCGGGTGCGCGAGGCCCGGGGCCTGGGCCTCTGGGCCGCCCTGGAACTGCGGGAGCCCGCCGCCCGCGCCGCCTGCGAGGCCCTGGCCCGGGAGGGCCTCCTGGCCCAGGCCCTGGGCGATTCCATTCTCGCCCTCACCCCCCCCCTGATCATCACCCGCGAGCAGTTGGACTGGTCCCTGGAGCGCCTGGAGCGGGTCCTGGCCCACTAGCATCGTACCGGTCCCGGTGGGCGCCGACGCTAGTCAGCCGATCAGCCTAGCCCATCTTACCGAGCCACCCCGTCCTAAAAATGCGTAAGTCCCATCTGGAGGGTTTGGATCGGGGCAACTCGTGGCGAATCGCCTATCGAATACGAAAACGCCATTTGGAGTGACCCAACCGGGACGTACCTGACATGGAATGAAGCTGCTGTTTATAACCAATTGCCGCCTGCGTTGGAGGCATGTTAATCCCTTTCATCCTTTGCATCCGATTCATCCCTGTTCCCGCAGGGCCAGAGCTGGGATGGGTCGGCGCATACAGATCAACTGCGCGCCGCCCCATCTCATCGCTGGCCCTGCGGGAACAGGGATGAATCAGATGAACGGGATGAAGGGGATAAGCCGTCGAACTCAGGCTGTTCCCGGCTGAGGGGCCAGGCCGTGGTTTTCATGGAAGGCCTTTCTACTGCCATGATCTCCCCGCCCCACGCGAAGCGAAGCCCCGAGGTGGGTCGGGGCCAATCCGTGGCAACACCGGCCAATCCTCGGGGCGAAAGCTTTCCGTTGCTGCGAGCCCCGCCCGCGGCAACGAACCGGGGCGGGAATCCGGGACACGGACGACGAGGTCTAGAAGTGGCAGCCGAGATAGAAGGAACCGGCCACCTGGGGCGCCATGGCGCGGAGGGTGCGGTTGTCCATGCTGCTGAGGGCCTGGAGCTGGGTCTGGGTGGTCTTGACGGGGGTGCCGGCCACGTCCACGCCCACGTACGGGCGGAAATTGCCCCAGTTCCAGGTGCCGTCCAGGCTCACGCGGGCCCAGGGACGCAGGTAGGTGTTGGAGGCATCCACCCGGCCGGTGATGACGCCGTTCTGGAAGATGGCGCCCTGAGCGGAGAGGGCCTCGCCCCTGGCCTCCAGGTGGAAGCCCAGGGAGACCCGGGAGCCCAGGGGGGCCAGGTAGCCGGCGCCCAGGGACCAGTAGCTGTGGGTGATCTTGATATCCGTGAGGTCCACGACGCCGTTGTTGAGGGCCATCTGGGAGGAGGAATCGAGCTTCCCGCCCACTTCGTAGTACCAGTTGCGGGCGGAGGCGATCTCGCCCATGAAGCGGATGCCCAGGCCGGCGGAACGGTCCGCCTGGTCCTTGGTGCCCGCCTGGACGGTAATGGAGGTGGGGCGGATCATTTCCCCGAAGAACTGGATCCGGGCGTCCAGGACGTCCTTCGGCGACTGGGCGAAGACGGATCCTGCGGAAAGGGCTGCGACCAGGACTGTTTTGATCTTCACGAGTCCTCCTTAAGAGTGGGGTGCCAGAGGGGGCGAACACGGGGAAAGCGTCAGGGTTCCGACGCTTTCCAAGGGGTTAGCAATCAGGGTGCCACCGGGGTGGCGGGGCCGTTGGTAATCACGATGTCCCAGGCGTAGTTGAAGGGGATCTTGTAGGCGTAGCTGAGGTCCGAATCATCGCTGGCCTTGATCTTGACGTTGCCGGTGGCCGTCTTGATGGCCTCGATCCACTCCGTGCGGTTCAGGGCGCGGGGGGCCAGCTTGCCGGCGACGTTGTTGGCCAGGATCGCCTTGAGGGCAAAGACCCGCAGGGTGGCGCTGGTGCCGGCGGCGGGCCGGAGCTCGAAGGGCACGTCGAACCAGCAGTAGCCGGGGGCGACGGTGGTCATGAGGGTGGTCTTGGCCACCGGATCCGTGTAGATCAGGCCGCTGGTCATGGGGACCCGGGCGTCGGTGAGGATCGGCAGGGTGTCGGGGTTCGGGTTGGTGGTGCCGGGGAAGACCGGGTAGCCGCTGGAGGGGTCGCTGACGTTCGTCTGGGCCGGGAAACTGCCGGGCAGCATGAAGTGCTGGGTCGCGCCATTGGCCTCGAGTTCCACCACCCAGAAATCCGGCGCCACGGGGGCCCCGAGGCCGTCGGTGGTGGCATTGAACCAGGTGACCCGGTAGCCGCCGAGGACGGGGGTGTCCGTGGGGAGCGGGTTGGGGTAGGTGAGACTGCCGTCCGCTTCCCGGTGGCGCTTGTCGACCATGGTGTCCTGGGGCGGGAGGAAGCCCAAGCGGGCCGTGGCATTGCCCGCGACGGCGGCGGTGAGGTTGGTGGGCGGCTGGAGGCTTGCCCCGTCCGCCAGCCAGGTGCGGGCGATGGTGCCCCCCGAAACGCTGTTGTAGAAGGGCGTGAAGGCGGTCCAGAAGAACCGGCCGACGCCGTTGGGGCTGGGCGTCCCGCCGTTCTCCGCCGCGGGGAAGGAGGCGTCGAAGCTGCCCTGGCCCGTGGCATTGAGGTCGAAGGCGCTGTTGCGGGGGGTGATGCCCGTGTGCCGGGGCCAGGTGGTGGCCGAGGTGTAGCGCAGGCCGGCGAAATTCCCCAGGTTCCCGTTCATGGAATCCACCCAGCTGAGGGTGGCGGCGTTCAGGGTGACCGGCCACTGCCAGACCCGGGACCAGAGGTATTCGGAGTAGCTGAAGACGCTCCGGATGCTGTTCAGGCCGCGGGTGAGGGGCGCGGCCACCTGCCGGTTGACGTCGTTGGGGTCGTAGGGGATGGACAGGCCGGTGAGGCCACCGGAGAAGGCGGTGCTGCCCTGGGGGTCGTACACCGCGGACTGGAAGTAGGCGGGAACGGCCGAATTCACGGGAGCGGGCGCCAGGAGCATGCTGTCCAGGCCCCAATTGGCGGCGTCCAGGTCGTAGGGATCCGTGGATGCCCCGGGAGCGCGGAAGGCCTGGAATTCCGAAGCCTTGTAGGTGTCCGAGTTCTTCGAGTCCGGAGTGTAGGCTTTGTAATCGAGGTTGATGCCCAGGTTGGCGGAGGTTCCAGCCGTGCCCGGCGTCTCGGCGGTCGGGATCGTCTTGAGCATGAGGGGCCATTCCGCGAAGGTCTGGAAGGCCGAGATGCCCGCGAAGGTGCCCACGGCGTTGTTGGGTTCCTCCCAGAGGGGCGTGACGAACGGAACGGAGGGGCGGAACAGCCAGCGGTCCGTCAGGTTCCCGCCGATCAGGGCCGTGGTGCCCTGCAGCTTGCGCATGGCGGCCTGGGCGGTCTCGGCCGCGAAGCCCTGGGCGGTGACGATGTTCAGGACCGGGTTCCAGGGGGCGGCGGGGGCGGCGGGGTTCTTGAAGCCGAAGGAGGAGACCGTCGCGTTGTCATCCAGGGTGGTGCCCAGGGTCGGATCCATGAACCCGCCGGTGGGCGCGTTGGGAATGCGCATGAAATAGGACCGGGAATCGGGAATGGCCGACGACCAGGAGGGAATGGCCAGCCAGAAGGGCAGGTCCGAGCGCACCGGCAGGGTGATGGTGGCCTTGATGCCCTGGGCATCGGCCACCGCGTAGCTGTAGGTGATGCCGTCCTGGAAGACCTGGATCTGGGCGCCGAGGCCGTTGGCGGCCGTGGTCACCATGGGCAGGGGCGTGACCGCCTGGCCCGTGTCGTCCTTGATCTGCCGGTAGAGGAAGTTCAGGGTGAACTGCTGGGTGTTGATGCCGTCCACCACCACCCACATCTGGGTCGTCTTGGGCACCACGAGGCTGGCGCGGCCGGATTTCACGCAGGAGCTGTTCTGGGCGTCCGTGTCGTCCGTGACCGTGAGGTTCACGCGGTAGGCGATGGTCTTGCCGGCCTCGCCGGGGAAGGAGACCTCGCCGGGATCGGCGGAGGCGCTGGCGTTGGGCACGCCGCCGGGGAAGGTCCAGGCGTAGGTGAGGGTGCCCCCGGAGGTGGGAAGGACGCCGGTGCCCTTGAAGTGCAGCTTCCCGCCCGCGGGGATGTAGACGATGTAGGAATCGGTGCTGTTGGCGGGACGGGGAACGACCGGAACGCCCTGGCCCCCGTCGAGGATGGTCAGGGGAGCGGGAGGCTGGGTGCCCGAGGCCTGGGGGGAGGTGATGGCGGCCGTGGGCAGCGCGTTGAGGGTCACGGCCACGGTGAAGGACACCTGGGTGGCGGTGGCGTTGGAGCTGCGGTTGTCGGTGCCGTTGACGGTGACCGTGGCGGTGCCCGCGTAGCTGTCGGGGTACACGTGGGTCAGGGTCACGGTGGAGCCCGCCAGGGTGCTGGTGGTGGTGGTGCCGGTGACGACCTGCGGCTGGCAGGGCGTATCGGGGCCGCCCCAGTTCACGGTGTAGGTGACGGGGTCGTCGTCCTGGTCGGAGACGGTGAACACGAGCTTGACGGCCTTGGAGGTGAGGGCCGACGTGGTGGGGGCCGCCGGGGTGGTGATGGTGAAGGCGGGGGTGTGGTTCGCGCCCAGGGTCTTGATGGTCATGGCCGGACCGCCGGCGGCGACGCCGACGATGCCCAGGCTGTCGGTGGCGTAGGCGGTGGGGGTGGTGGTGCGCGTCCCGGTGGCCGCGGCGCCCGTGTACTGGACGGTGGCGGTGTAGGCGCCTCCCCCGTTGCTGACGACGCTCACCACGGTCGCGGCGCTATCGTTGGGAAGGAAGGTGATGAGGTTGGCGGGGATGGGATCCGTCGCGCCGCCGGCGCCGGCCCGGGGATTGGTCACGGTGAAGGTGAAGGCCTGGGTGACCGTTCCGTTCAGGTCCACGTTCAGGGTGGTGGCGCCGGGGGCCGTGAAGACCACCACCGGCAGCGGGGTGGTCACCACCTGGAAGGCCACGGAGGGGCTGAAGTCGCCCACGCCGCCGTTGGCGTCGATGGCCTGGACCCGCACGGGGATGGTGCCGGTGACGGAGGTGGGGAAAGTGTGGTTGACGGTGGTGGTGCGGGTGACGCCGGTGGGGCTGGCGTCGGGGGCCGAGGTCACGGCCACGCCGTCCCCGAAATCCCACACGAACTGCTTGATGGTGTCCGTCGCGTCGGGATCGGTCGCCGTGGCGGTGAAGGCGTAGCTCTTGTTCTGGAGCAGGCCCGTGGCGGCGGGGGTGGTGATCTGGGACACGGGGGGCAGGTTGGCCAGGACCTTGACGGGAATGTCGACCTTGACGACGCCGCCCTTGGTGTCGTCGGCGGTGACGTAGGCGTTGGAGACGCCCATGGCGGTCCAGGTGTGGGTCACGGTGGTCCCGGTGACCTTGGGCGTGCCGTCACCGAAGTCCCAGGTGATCGTCGAGGCGTCGAGGTTGGGGTCGGTGACGCCGGCGGTGAAGGTGATGGGCTGGTAGGCGTAGGGATCGCCCGCCGGGTTCTGGGTGTAGGCGAGCACGGGCGGCGCGTTGGCCAGGATGCTGATGACAAGGGAGATGGACTTGGTTCCGCCGGGAATGCCGTTGGTGGCCGTGAAGGTCATGGTGTAGATGCCCGCGGCCGCGTAGGTGTGGGTCTGGGTCAGGGCGGTGGTGCTGGCCACGTCGCCCACCCCGCCGGCCTCGCCGAAGCTCCAGGAATAGGTGAGGGGGAGGCTCTGGGGATCCGTGGCGGTGGCGGTGAAGGTGATGGGGACGTTCTGCCAGGTGGAGTTGGCGGCCCCCGGGACGGGGATCGTCGGGGCGGCGGCCACGGAGATGACCGGGGGATTCGCCGCGCTGAGCGTCGTGTTGACGGTCATGGCGGGGAACGTCGAGAGATCGCTCAGGAGCGCGCCGCTGGTGTCCACGACGGAGAGGGTCGGCTGGAAGGTGCGGGAGTCGGTGGCGGCGGCCGCCGGGAAGGAGACGGCGACGGTCCATTCGTTGGTGGTCCCCGGCTTGGCGGTGACGGGCCCGATGGAGCCCCCGGCGAGGGTGTCGTTGGACTTGAAGGTGATGCCGGCGGCGTTGTAGGTGAGTCCGCTGGCGGGATCCAGATCGATCATGAAATCGAAGGTGTAGGCGACGGTGCTGCCCACCTGGGTGGACAGGAGCGTGGCCGCCGCGGGCGCCACCTGGGTGACCGTGAAGGGATTCGAGGCCTGGGCCACGGCGAAGGTGGTGCTCGCGGCCGTGCCGGCCAGTCCGTGGCTGTCCGTGGGCGTCACGGTCACGGCCAGGGCCGCGGAGGCCACGCGGAACGCGTGCTGCACGGTGAAGGGGGCCGTGGTCACCGTCTGGATCGGGGAGCCGTCCCCGAAGTTCCAGGCGCAGCTGGCCACGGTGTCGCCGAGGTCGGGATCCGTGGTGGTGGTGGTGAACGTGTAGATTTTGTATTCAACCAGGGAGTTGGTGTTGGCATTGACCACCGGGGCCGTGGCGGCCGGCGGCGCGTTGACGGCGACCTTGTTGTTGGGGCTGTTCCCCCCTCCGCCACCGCATGCGCAAAGCAGCGCCAAGGATAGGGCAGAAAGGATGATCCCGGAGTTGCGCAGTGTGAATCTCATGGATGCCCCTTCGCATTGAAGCCGGAGTAAAAACCAGCAAATACCCAAATTGGTACAAAAAGATCGGGCGTAATGATGGCTCCGATCATACAAGCAACCCCCGCCAGGGGCCATTTATTTCCGGAATGGTATGAAAATAACCGCCGCCCTCAGGGGCGGGCCACGGTCTGGATGGTCAGGGTGGGGAAGACCGCCGGCACGCTCTGGATGTTCAGGCTGTCCTTCACCTTCAGGGTGGGTGTGACGGAATAGGCCGTGCCGGCGCCGCCCGAGGCCGGGTACACCGCGGACACGGTCCAGGCCCCGCCGCCGTCCAGGGTGCCCATGACCTTGACGCCGGGGTTGGCCGTGGCCAGGGGGCTGCCCGGGACGAGGGTGAAGTTCTCGTTGGGCACCGTGCCCATGCCGTCGTAGGTGACCCGGAACTGGAAGTCCACCGTGACGCTGGCGCCCTGGGGCACCTGGAGGGTGGACGGGGCCGCCGGCGCGACGGGAAGGACCAGGAAGGGATTGGCGGCCGCCGATACCGTGAAGGTGGCGGAGGAGGCGGGGCCGTTCAACCCGTGGGTGTCCCGGGCGGTGACCGTCACCTTCACCGGGGCGCCCGCGGCCAGGAAGGCGTGCTGCACCGAGAAGGGCGGCGCGGTGACGGCCTCCGCCGGCGACCCGTCCCCGAAGTCCCAGACGCAGCTCACCACCCGGTCGTACAGGTCCGGATCCGTCGCGCCCGTGGTGAAGAGATACGTTTTGTATTGAATAAGGTTGGCATCAGCCGGATTGGCCATCGGCGCGGTCACTGCGGGCGGCGAGTTGATGGCGAGCCGTTCCCGGGGGCTGTTCCAGCCCCCCATGGTGCAGCCGCACAGCAGAACCGGCACCAGGCCTGGGAGGAGGGTCCAGGGGGAGCGCAGCATGGGTCTCATGGTCATCCCTTCGGAATGATGTCCGCCTTACCGATTTGAAAACCCATGTTACCGGGTATCCGGGACCGGAAAGCCGGGAATCACCCCTGGACCCACTGGACCGTCATGCCCAGGAGCCGGTCCACCGCCGCGCGGCCCCGGGGGCCGGGATCCACGGTGAAATCGTTCACCCAGGCCCGCACGTAGCGCCCGATCATCTCCGTGTCCATGCCCCGGCCGAAGGACTGGGAATAGGCCACGGACTCGTCGTGGCGCTCCCGCGCCAGTTCCACGCTGCGCCGCATGAGGCTGGCGAAGCGGGTCTTGATCTCCTCCGGCAGATCCCGGCGGATGGCGTTGCCGCCCATGGGCAGGGGCAGGCCGCAGTCGGCCTTCCACCAGGCGCCCAGGTCCTCCACCAGGTGCAGGCCCCGGTCCCGGAACATGAGCTGGCTTTCGTGGATGAGGAGGCCCGCCTCGTACCGGCCCTCCTCGACGGATTCCATGATCCGGTCGAAGGGCACCAGTTCCACCTTCAGGCCCGGCATCCACCGGCGCAGGGCCAGGTAGGCGCTGGTGCGAAGCCCCGGGATGGCCACGGTGACCCCGGCCAGCTCCGCGGGGGCCATGGGTTTGCGGGAGATCACCACGGGACCGGTCCCCTCCTGGATGCTGGAGCCGGCGGTGAGCAGCTGGTACGTGCCGGCCAGTTCCGGGTAGGCCCCGAAGCTGATGGCGGTCACTTCGTACGGCGCCCCCAGGGCCTCGGCGTTGAGGGTCTCGATGTCCTTGCGCACGAAGCGGAAGTCGAAGCCCTCGGTGTCCATCCAGCCCAGGGCCAGGGGGGCCATCATGTAGGCGTCGTCGGAATCGGGGCTGTGGGCGATGGTGAAGGGCATCAACGGACTCCGGGAAGGACCGCCCGGAACGGGTCGGCCGATTGCATCGTATCGGGAAACCGCCGGGCGGGGCCACTCAGCCCCGGGAGCAGACGCTCAGCTTCTCCTTCACCCGCTCCACCGCCTTCACCGCCAGGGCGTAGCCGGGGTTCTCCAGCACCGCGCTGCGGTAGTGGTCCAGGGCCAGCTCCAGCTTGTCCAGGGCCTCGTACACCCGGCCCAGGTTGTAGTGGGGGTAGCAGTAGCTCTCGTAGCGCTTGGCCTTGAGAGCCATGTGGAGCCAGGGGATGGTGTCCTCGTACTGGCCCAGTTCCAGGTAGTAGGCGCCGATGTCGTTGTAGGGGTTGCCGTACTCCGGGTCCAGGTCGATGGCCCGGTGGCAGTCGGCGATGGCGGCGTCGAAGTCCTTCTGGAAGGACCGGGCCCATCCGCGGTAGGTGTAGGCCTCGGGCGTCCGGTGCAGCTCCAGGGACTTGCTGTAGAGTTCGATGGCCCGGTCCACTTCGCCGCGCATGTGGTGCTGGTAGGCCTTGCTCACCAGTTCCATCGCCTCTTGCTTCTTGTCGTCGGTGCTCATGGAGGGCCTCGAGGGAACCCCATCATAGGACAAATCCGGCAGATGGGAGCCTAAGCTTGGAGTCTTAAAAGGCTGACCGCCTGCCAAAGGATGTACCCGCCCATGGCCCCCACCAGCACCCCGCCCACCCGGAGGAGCCCGGTGCGCCAGGACTGCCTGAGCCGGGTCGCGGCCAGGCCCAGGCCCAGGAGAATGGGCACGTTCCCCAGACCGAAGCAGACCATTCCCGCCGCCCCCATGCGCCAGGAGCCGGCGTCCAGGGCCTTGAGCAGCATCATGTACACCAGCCCGCAGGGGATGAAGCCCCAGGCCAGGCCCAGGAGGTAGGGCGCCCCGCCCCACTTGAGGCCCCGGGCCAGGAAGCCCTGGATGGGCCGGGGCATGGGGAATTCCATGAGGCTGTCGGCGCGCCGGCCCAGGGCCATGAACAGGCCCAGGAGCAGCATGAGGAACCCGATGCCCAGCTTGACCCACACCTGCCACGGCCAGGCCTGGGCGGCGATGAGGGCCTGGCCGTCGGGGCGGCAACAGGCGTGCATGTCCTGCACGGTCTGGAGCCGCGCGAATCCGCCCAGGAAGCCGATGGCGGCCCCCAGGAGCGCGTACGTGCTCACCCGACCCGCCTGGAACAGAAGGTGGCGGGGCCACATGCGCCCCCCCTGCCGGGCCTGGGCCAGGCCGAAGGAGGCCACGATGGGCCCGCACATCCCGGCGCAGTGCCCCACGGACCCCAGGAGCCCCGCGATCCACATGACCGCGAGCCAGGGCAGGGCGTGGGACTGGTTCAGCCAGGTCTCGAGCACATTTCACCTCTGCCGGGATTCTACTTGGGGCCCCCTTGTACGGCTATCCTGGAGGCATGACGAACGAGATCCCTGGAACCTTCTGCCAGAACTGCTTCACCTGGAACCCGGGAGAACGGGAGATCTGCCGCAAGTGCGGCACCCGGCTCCTCATCGTCGCGGGGGACCAGACCTGGGAGGAAACCGAGGAGATGGAAGCCGAGGACGACCTCGACGAGCATCTTCTGGAGCGCATCACCGGGCTGGAGGAGACCCTGCGCCGGGTGGAGACCTACCTGGAGACCGTCTCCGACCAGATGGGCCGCCTGGAGCGCAGCGAAGTGATGCTGCGCAACGGCCTCATGTCCCTGGTGCAGGAGATGGAGCACAAGGGCCAGCTGGACGCCCAGGCCTTTTCCTCCCGGTGGGAGCAGCTGGTGGAGGAGAACCTGCAGCTCATCAGCGCCCGGGAGCTCTTCACCCGCTACCGCGCCCGCATCCTCCCCATCGCCAAGCCCAAGGCCGCCTCGCAACTGAAGCGGGCCCTGCTGGAGACCTCGGCCCTCCTGGACAACGGCCAGCTGCCCGAGGCCGCCACCCGCCTGGGCGAGGCCCTGGCCCTGGATCCCAAGAACTACGAACTGGTGTTCACCGTGGCCGCCCTCAAGGAGGTGGCCCAGGTGTGGGACGAGGCCGAGCAGCTGGCGCGCCGGGTGGTGCAGCTGAGCCCCCGGCACTTCGAAGGCTGGATGCTCCTGGCCAAGGTGCTCCAGGACGACCCCGCCCGGGCCGACGCCGCCATCGAGACCCTGCGCATCGCCGCCGACCTGCGCCCCGACGAGGCCGGCCCCAAGATCCAGCTGGCCGAGCTCCTCCTGGAGGAGGAGGACCTCCAGGGCTCCCTGGAAAGCGCCCAGGAGGCCGTGAACCTCCAGCGGGACGGCGAGACCCTCTGCCTCCTGGCCGAGGCGCTCCTGGCCCGGGGCGAGGCCCCCAAGGCCATCCCCCTCCTCAAGGAGGCCTCCGGCTACCTGCCCGGGGACCTGCGGGTGCGCGAGCTCCTGGCCGAGGGCTACATCCTCGCCGACGAGCGTCCCAAGGCCTTCTCCATCCTCGCCGAGCTCCTGCGCCAGCACCCCGGGGACCCCCAGCTGCTCCTGCTCCTGGACGCCGAGAACGCCGCCCAGCTGCGCAGCGCCCGGGGCGGCAAGGCCGAGGCCCGCTACCTGCTGGACGACGCCGAGGACTGGCTGGCCGAAGCCAACCTTGCCGAGGCGGAGGCCGTCCTCAAGAAGGCCCGCCGCAAGGACAAGAGCGAGCGCCTGGAGTGGCTGGAACTGAACCTGGCCTACCAGAAGGACCCCAAGGCCCACCTGGGCAAGGCCGTGCTCTTCGCCGGCAGCCCCCGCCACCCGCGCCTGTGCTTCCAGGCCCTGCGCCTGGCCCTGGACACCCTCATGGACCGCAACGACGAGAAGGGCCTCAACCAGGCCCTGGAGGTCTTCTTCAACGCCCACCCCAAGAGCAGCGGCGCCTGGGAGGCGGCCATCATCCGCCAGGCCCACCGGCTCATGAATTCCCGGATCAACGAGGCCGACCTGGCCGAGGTGCGCCGGCTCCAGGCCAACCCCCTGCCCGGCCAGGAAGCCCGGGCCCGCACCCTGCTGGGCCAGTACCTCCTGGAACTCAAGCACCCCCGGGAGGTGGTCCAGCTTGTGGATCCGGTCATTGCAAGCGAGCCGACGATGATCAATCATTTCCAGTTGGGGATGGCCCTGGCGGCCCTCAGGGAGAAGGACGAAGCCCTGGCGGTGCTGCGGGACGGCCTGGAAGCGGACCCGGGCGACCTGCCCGAGAGCCAAACCACCCTGCTCCGGTCCCGGATGGAAGGAATGATTCATGACCTGGAGCAGCCTGCCGGTCATCTGTGATCCCCGTCAAAGGGTCCGTGACAAAGTTGACAGGTTTAGTCATGATTAGAAGGGAAGGTTGGGTCCGGCCATGAGCACGTCACTGCAGCAGGTCACAGGTCAGGAATACAAGTACGGGTTCACCACGGATATCGAATCCGACAGCGTGCCCCCGGGACTGGATGAGGACGTCATCCGGTTCATCTCCGCCAAGAAGGGCGAACCCGACTGGCTGCTTGATTTCCGTCTCAAGGCCTACCGCCACTGGCTCACCCTCACGGAACCGGAGTGGGCCAACGTCCACTACGCCAAACCCGACGTGCGCAAGATCGTCTTCTATTCCGCCCCCAAGGCCAAGGAGGCCAAGCACCAGAGCCTGGACGAGGTGGATCCCGAGCTGCTGCGCACCTTCGAGAAGCTGGGCGTGCCCATCAACGAGCAGAAGGCCCTGGCCGGCGTGGCCGTGGACGTGGTCTTCGACAGCGTGAGCGTGGCCACCACCTACAAGACCCGGCTGGCCGAGGAGGGCATCATCTTCTGCAGCTTCAGCGAGGCGGTGCGGGAGCACCCCGAGCTGGTGCGCAAGTATCTGGGCTCCGTGGTGCCCACCTCGGACAACTACTACGCCGCCCTCAATTCGGCGGTGTTCACCGACGGCTCCTTCTGCTTCATCCCCAAGGGCGTCACCTGCCCCATGGACCTGTCCACCTACTTCCGGATCAACAACAAGGAATCCGGGCAGTTCGAGCGGACCCTCATCGTGGCCGAGGAGGGCGCCTCCGTGAGCTACCTGGAGGGCTGCACCGCCCCCCAGTTCGACGTGAACCAGCTGCACGCGGCCGTGGTGGAGCTGGTGGCCCTGGACGACGCCAGCATCAAGTACAGCACCGTGCAGAACTGGTACGCCGGCGACAAGGACGGCGTGGGCGGCATCTTCAACTTCGTCACCAAGCGGGGCCTGTGCAAGGGCCGCAACGCCAAGATCAGCTGGACCCAGGTGGAGACGGGCTCGGCCATCACCTGGAAGTACCCCAGCTGCGTGCTCCTGGGCGAGAACAGCGTGGGCGAGTTCTACTCGGTGGCCCTCACCAACCACAAGCAGCAGGCCGACACCGGCACCAAGATGATCCACCTGGGCCGCAACACCCGGTCCACGATCATCTCCAAGGGCATCTCGGCCGGCGAATCCAGCAACAGCTACCGGGGCCTCGTGAAGGTCCACCCCAAGTCCGAAGGGGCCCGGAACTTCAGCCAGTGCGATTCCATGCTCATCGGCAGCCACTGCTCGGCCAACACCTTCCCCTACATCGAGGTGCAGAACGTCTCGGCCAAGGTGGAGCACGAGGCCACCACCAGCAAGATCGGCGAGGAGCAGCTCTTCTACTTCCAGCAGCGCGGCATCCCCCCCGAGGACGCCATCTCCATGATCATCAACGGCTTCTGCAAGGACGTGTTCCGGGAGCTGCCCATGGAGTTCGCCGTGGAGGCCACGCGCCTCCTGGGCCTCAAGCTCGAGGGGAGCGTCGGCTGATGAACACCCATTCGGAGACAAGCATGCTTTCCATCCGCAACCTCACCGCCCGCATCGGCGAAAACGACGTGCTCCGGGGCATCGACCTGGAGATCAAGGCCGGCGAGGTGCACGCCATCATGGGCCCCAACGGCAGCGGCAAGTCCACCCTGGGCAAGGTCCTGGCCGGCCACCCCTCGTACGAGGTCACCGGCGGCGAGGTGCTCTTCATGGGCCGGAACCTTTTCGAGCTGGCCGCCGACGAGCGCGCCCGGGCAGGCATCTTCCTGGGCTTCCAGCACCCCATCGAGGTGCCCGGCGTCTCCAACGCCTCCTTCCTGCGCCTGGCCTACAACAAGAAGGCCGAGGCCAACGGCCAGGAGGAGCTGGACCCCCTGGAGTTCGACGACTTCATCCAGGAGCGCATCAAGATCGTGAAGATGGACCCCTCCTTCCTGGACCGCAGCCTCAACGAGGGCTTCTCCGGCGGCGAGAAGAAGCGCAACGAGATCCTCCAGATGTGCGTGCTGGAACCCGCCCTGGCCATCCTGGACGAGCTGGATTCGGGCCTGGACATCGACGCCCTGCGGGTGCTGGGCGAGGCCGTCACGGCCCTGCAGTCCCCCACCCGGGCCCAGCTCATCATCACCCACTTCCCCCGCATCCTGGAGACCATCCAGCCCCACCAGGTCCACGTCCTCTCCGGAGGCCGGATCATCCGCACCGGCGGCCGGGAGCTGGCCTTCGAGCTGGAGGAGCGGGGCTACGACTGGCTCAAGGAAGAAGCCCCCGCGGGGAGGGCGTGATGGTGGCGACGGAAGCCGCCCCCCTCCTGGAGGGCCTCCTCTCCCGCCTCCGGCCCTCGGGCTGGGAGGCCCTGCGCGCCCGGGCCGAGGCGGCCCTGGAGGGCCAGGACCTGCCCACCCCCCGCCAGGAGGACTGGAAGTACACCGACCTGGCCCCCATGCGCGGCCTGGACTTCGCCCCCGGCGAGCCCGCGGCGGCGGACATCTCGGCCATCATCCTCCCCGAGGCCCGGGGCTCGCGCCTGGTCTTCGTGAACGGCCACTACGCCCCCCACGCCAGCAACGTCACCAACCTGCCCGCGGGGGTCCGGTTCCTGAACCTGGCCTGCGCCACGGAGATGGCCCGGGACCTGGGCACCCTCTCGGCTTCGGACGTCTTCGCGGACCTCAACCTGGCCCGGTTCAAGGACGGGGCCCTGGTGGTCGTGCCCAAGGGCGTCCAGGTGGAGGCCCCCCTCCACCTGGTGTTCGTGAACAGCCAGGAGGGGGCCGTCCCCACCTGCGCCCTGCCCCGCCTCCTGGTGGTGGTGGAGCGGGGAGCCTCCGCCACGGTGGTGGAGGAGCACCTGGGCACGGGCACCTACCTCACCAGCGCCGTGGCCGAGGTCATCGTGCGCGAGGACGGGCGCCTCACCCACGAGCGCATCCAGCGCGAATCCGACCAGGCCTTCCACTTCTCCCACGTGGCCGCGCGGGTGGAACGGGGCGCCAGCTACGCCTGCCGCACCATCAGCTTCGGGGCCCGCATCTCCCGCACCACCCCCCACGTGGTCATGGCCGCCGAGGGCGCGGAGCTGAGCCTGGACGGCCTGGCCCTCCTGGGCGGGTCCCAGCTTTCGGACACCCACTCCTTCGTGGACCACACGGTCCCCCACGGCACCTGCCGCCAGGCCCACAAGGTCATCGCCGACGACGCCTCCCGGGCGGTGTTCAACGGCAAGGTCTTCGTGCGCCCCGGCGCCCAGGGCACCGACGCCCAGCAGCAGTGCCGCGGCCTCCTCCTGTCCCCCAAGGCCCGCATCGACACCAAGCCCGAACTGGAGATCTTCGCGGACGACGTGAAGTGCGCCCACGGCGCGGCCATCGGCCAGCTGGACCCCGAGGGCCTCTTCTACCTGCAAAGCCGGGGCATGGACCCCGCCCTGGCCCGCAACGTCCTCACCTACGCCTTCGCCGCCGACCTCCTGGCCCGCATCCCCGTGACCAGCCTGCGCCGCCAGCTGAGGCAGACCGTGCTGGCCCGCACCCAGTCCGGCACCCTCGAGGCCCTGTCATGACCACCGCCCTCATCCCCCTGGACGTCCCCCGCATCCGCCAGGACTTCCCCGTCCTCACCACGCCCTTCCACGGCAAGCCCGTGGTGTACCTGGACAGCGCCGTGTCCAGCCTCACCCCCCTGCCGGTGGTGGCGCGCATGGGCCACTACCAGTCCTTCGAGCACACCAACGTGCACCGGGGCGTCTCCACCCTCAGCCAGGAGGCCACGGACCGCTTCGAGGAGGCCCGGGAGAAGGTGCGCGCCTTCATCAACGCCCCCTCCACCCGGCAGGTCATCTGGACCCGGGGCACCACCGAGAGCATCAACCTGGTGGCCCAGACCTTCGGGCGCCAGAAGATCCACGCGGGGGACGAGATCCTCCTGTCGGCCATGGAGCACCACTCCGACATCGTCCCCTGGCAGCTCCTGGCCGAGGACCGGGGCGCCAGGATCCGGGTCATCCCCATGAACGACGCGGGCGAGCTGATCCTGGACAACCTCGAGGACCTCATCACGGACCGCACCCGGATCCTGGGCGTCACCCACGTGTCCAACGTCCTGGGCACCATCAACCCCGTGAAGGAGATCATCCGCCGGGCCCACGCCAAGGGCGTGCCCGTGCTGGTGGACGGCGCCCAGGCCGTGCCCCACATCCCCGTGGACGTCACGGACCTGGACGCGGACTTCTACGCCTTCAGCGGCCACAAGCTCTCCGGCCCCACCGGCATCGGCGTCCTCTACGGGCGCAAGAGCCTCCTGGAGGCCATGCCGCCCTGGCACGGCGGGGGCAGCATGATCCTCTCCGTCACCTGGGAGGGCACCACCTTCGCCGCCATCCCCGGCAAGTTCGAGGCGGGCACCCCCCCCATCGCCCAGGCCATCGGCCTCGGCGCCGCCATCGACTACGTGCGGGCCCTGGGCCTGGACCGCATCGCCGCCCACGAGCACGAGCTCCTGGCCTACGCCACGGAGCGCCTGAAGGCCATCCCCGGCCTGCGCATCATCGGCGAGGCCCGGGAGAAGGCCTCGGTCCTCTCCTTCGTGCTGGAGGGCATCCACCCCCACGACATCGGCTCCATCCTGGACCACGCCGGGGTGGTGGTGCGGGCCGGCCACCACTGCGCCCAGCCCGTCATGACCCGGTTCGGCATCCCCGCCACCACCCGGGCCTCCTTCGCCTATTTCAACACCCGGGCCGACGTGGACGCCCTCGTCTCTGGCATCCTGAATGTCCAGGAGATCTTCTCGTGAGCGACCCCCGGGAGCTGTACCAGCAGGTGATCATCGAGCACAACAAGAAGCCCCGGAACTTCGGGGACCTGGAAGCCTGCACCCACCACGCCCACGGCCTGAACCCCCTGTGCGGGGACGATATCGTCCTCAAGCTGGTGGTGGAGGACGGGGTCGTGCAAGACATCCGCTTCCAGGGCCACGGCTGCGCCATCTCCAAGGCCTCCAGCAGCCTCATGACCGTCAACGTCAAGGGCAAGCCCGTGGCCGAGGCGGAGGTGCTCGTGGAGCAGTTCCGCGCCATGATCCGCGGCGCCCTGGACACCGCCACCGACCCCAACGTCCTGGGGCGCCTCAGCCTCTTCCAGGGCGTGCGGGACCTGCCCAGCCGGGTGAAGTGCGCCGTGCTGCCCTGGGCCACCCTCCACAGCGCCCTCCATGGCGAAGACATCGTGAGCACCGAATAGGACGCGCCATGCCGAAGATCGCGGAAATCGAGTACACCCCCAATCCCAACGCCGTGAAGTTCCAGCTCAAGGAGCCCGTGGCCGCGGGCTTCCCCAAGGCCTTCCGGGACGCGGAGATGGCCGAGCACGACGACCTGGCCCGGGCGCTGTTCGCCGTGGGGCACGTGGTGTCGGTGTTCATGCAGGACAAGTTCATCACCGTCACCAAGGACGACGGCATGGGCTGGACCGAGCTCCTGCCCAAGCTGGCCCCCCCCATCCGCCAGGCACCGTCGGCCGCCGGCGCCACCCCCGAGGCCCCCCACTGGGACCGCCCCGAAGTGGACGAGAACGACCCCCTCATCCAGCAGATCCGCAAGGTCCTCACCGACACCATCCTCCCGGCCCTGGCCGCCGACGGCGGCGGCCTGGACATCGTGGGCCGCCACGAGAAGCAGGTGATGATCCGCTACCTGGGCGCCTGCGGCTCCTGCCCCTCGGGCCTCACCGGCACCCTCATGGCCATCGAGGGGATCCTCCGCAAGGAAGTGGACCCGGAGATCGTCGTCATCACCGTGTGACCGGCCCCATGGCGGAAGGCAGGCGCGGACGACAGATCCAGAAACAGCGGGAGCTCCTGGACCGCACCCTGGCCGCCCTGGAAACAGGCGGCCCCACGGACGTCCGGTCCTTCGCCGACCTGGACGCCATCCTCTTCCACGACCACGCCGACTTGGTGCGGGGCCTGGCCGAGGTGCTGGACCGCTCCGGCCTGGTGGACGCCTTCCAGGCCCTGGCCCGGCACCTGGAGGAGGACAGCGGCCTCTGGCTGCGCCGCCTGGAGCGCCTGGAGGCCGACCCCGCCCTGCGCGCCCGCCGCGCCGAGCGGGACCGGGACTACCTGGAGGTTCTGGGCGCCCACTTCCGCCGCTGGGGCGCCGCCGACCCCCAGGGCCAGCGGGTCAGCGACCTGGAAGCCACCCTGGCCCTGGCCGCCCAGCGGGGCGCCGAGCGCCTCTGGGTCCAGGGCCGGGGCCGCCCCGTGCTTCCCGTGCTGGTGGACGAGGCCCTGGCCGTTCTCTGGCCCGCCCTCTACGCCCACGCCCGCCGTCACCGTCCCTGAAGGCGATCCAGCAGCCGCTCCGCGTCCGCCTCGCAGGGCAGCCCCCGCAGCCCCTCCCCGTGCAGGAACCCGTCTCCCTCCACCTGCCGCAGGAAGGCCAGCAGCCCGTCCCAGAACCCGTCGCTGTTGAGCAGCCCCACCGGCTTGGCGTGGATGCCCAACTGGGCCCAGGTGAGCACCTCGAAAAGCTCGTCCAGGGTGCCGAAGCCCCCCGGCAGGGCCAGGAACCCGTCCGAGAGCTGCACCATCCGCGCCTTGCGGCTATGCATGTCCTCCGTGACGATGAGCTCCGCCAGCCCCCGGTGGGCCTTCTCCCGGGCGACGAGCGCCCGCGGCATGACCCCCACCACCCGCCCCCCGCCCTGGATGACGGCGTCCGCCAGCGCACCCATGAGCCCGCAATGGGCTCCCCCGTACACAAGCCCTATCCCCCGCCCGGCCATGGCCCGCCCCAGCCCCACGGCGGCCTCCAGGTGCTTGGGATTGCGACCGGCGTTCGAGCCGGCGAAGACACAAAGGCTGAAGTTGTTATCCATGGTTCCCATGATCGCGTACGCCCCCCCGGGGACGCACCCCGAAGCGCGACAAGACAAAAGACACCTGTCCTTTCTTTTCCCAGCGCCCCAGCGAGCCCTCTGCGTCTCAGCGTTTGATTTTTTTCCAGGTTTTCTTCGGCGCGACAGTAAGAATCGCGCCGCGAATTCCAGGAAAAAATCAAACGCTGAGACGCAGAGGACTCGCTGGGGCGCTGGGAAAAGAAAAAAAGGAAATCTGCCTGTGGGTTTCCAAGGGATGTGCCCCCCGAGACAGCCTTCGGACCGACAAAAATTTTTTGTCCAAATCAAAAAACTATTTAATTATTTAAGGACTTGAAAACACGAAATCCAGGATCCCCATTCCAGATCCGTTTTTCCCTTGTTTTTCAACGCTTTGGAAGCCCATACCCCTCCCTCGCGCCCCGCTTGTCTTCAAAAGGTAAGCCAGATTATCACATGAAAAACGCCACATATTCAAGCCTGTTTATCCCCTCCCATCCGCACTACTCTCGACAGAATGCCGGAACGAAGGGGTCATGAGATCCCGGCCCCAAGGCAGCGTGAGGAGACCGCATGCTCGCGCACCTGATCCTGAAAGACGGTGAGTGCTTCAGAGGCGACGCCCCCCTTGGCAAGGGCGGGAGCGGCGAGGTGGTGTTCACCACCGCCATGGCCGGGTACCAGGAGATCCTCACGGATCCCAGCTTCGCGGGGCAGATGGTGTGCATGACCTTCCCGGAGCAGGGGGTCTACGGCGTCCACGCGGATCTGGGGGAGGCTTCGCGGCCCTGGGCGGCGGGCTTCGTGTGCCGGCGCCTCAGCCTCCACCCGGACCACACCCGGGCCGAGGGGGACCTGGGCAGCTGGCTCAAGCGCCACCGCATCCCGGTGATCACGGACGTGGACACCCGGGCCCTCACCCAGCACGTGCGGGACCGCGGGGCGCAGCCGGGGCTCATCTGGACCGAGGCCGACGGGTCCCTGGCGGCGGGGGTGGCCGCGGCCTCCCACCTGCCGGACATGTCCGGGCAGGCCCTGGCGGGGGAGGTGAGCTGCGACGACCGCTACGAGATCCTGCGGCCCGGGGCCCGGTTCCGGGTGGCGGTGCTGGACGGCGGCATCAAGGCCTCCATCCTCACCCAGCTCTCGGCCTCCGGCCTGGACCTGGAGGTCTTCCCCTGGGACGCCCCGGCTTCCGAGCTCACCGCGGCGCGCTTCCACGGGCTCTTCCTCAGCAACGGACCCGGGGATCCCGCGGCCCTGCCGGGCATGCGCCGGGAGGTGGAGGCCTGCATCGGGCGCCTTCCCATCTTCGGCATCTGCCTGGGGCACCAGCTCCTGGGCCAGGCCTTCGGGGGCAGCACCTTCAAGCTGAAGTTCGGGCACCGGGGGGCGAACCAGCCCGTGCTGGACCTGGCCACCCGCCGCATCGAGATCACGGCCCAGAACCACGGGTTCGCCGTGGACGAGGCCAGCCTCCCCCCGGAGATCCAGGTGACCCACCGCCACCTCTCCGACGACACCGTGGAGGGGCTCCGGCACCGCACCCTGCCCATCTTCAGCATCCAGCACCACCCGGAGGCCTCCCCGGGACCCCACGACGCGCGCGGGGCCTTCGGCAGGTTCATCCGCATGATGGAGGACCACCATGCCTAGGAACCCCGAGCTCACCTCCGTCCTGGTCCTGGGCGCCGGCCCCATCCAGATCGGCCAGGCCTGCGAATTCGACTACTCCGGCACCCAGGCCCTCAAGGCCCTGCGGGAGGAGGGGGTGCGCACCATCCTCCTGAACTCCAACCCCGCCAGCATCATGACCGACCCCCAGCGGGCCGACGCCACCTACCTGGAGCCCCTGAACCTGGCGGTGCTTGAGAAGATCCTCGAACGGGAGCGCCCCGCGGCGCTGCTGCCCACCGTGGGGGGCCAGACCGCCCTGAACCTGGCCATGGAGGCCCACAAGGCCGGCCTGCTGGAGCGGTACGGGGTGCGCCTCATCGGCGCCCAGCCCGCGGCCATCGACCGCGGCGAGGACCGGGAGCAGTTCAAGGCCCTCATGGACGAGCTGGGGCTGGAGACCTGCCGGGGCGGCTTCGCCCACTCCATGGAGGAGGCCCGGGCCATCGCGAAGATCACGGGCTTCCCCGCCATCCTTCGCCCCTCCTTCACCCTGGGCGGCTCCGGCGGGGGAATCGCCTACAACGTGGAGGACTTCGAGGCCATCGCCCAGCGGGGCCTGGACCTGAGCCCCATCCACCAGGTGCTGGTGGAGGAGAGCATCCTGGGCTGGAAGGAATTCGAGCTGGAAGTGGTGCGGGACCTGGACGACAACGTGGAGATCATCTGCGGCATCGAGAACCTGGACCCCATGGGCATCCACACCGGCGACAGCATCACCGTGGCCCCCATCCTCACCCTCACGGACCCGGAGTACCAGCGCATGCGCGAGGCCGCCAAGGCCGTCATCCGCGGCGTGGGGGTCGAGACCGGCGGCAGCAACATCCAGTTCGCCCTGGACCCGGTCTCGGGCCGCATGATCGTCATCGAGATGAACCCCCGGGTCTCGCGGTCCTCCGCCCTGGCCAGCAAGGCCACGGGCTTCCCCATCGCCTGGGTGGCCACGAAGCTGGCCCTGGGCTACCGCCTGTGGGAGCTGCCCAACGTCATCACCGCCCGCACCAAGGCCGCCTTCGAACCGGTGCTGGACTACGTGGTGGTCAAGGTGCCCCGCTTCACCTTCGAGAAGTTCCCCGAGACCGAGCCGGTGCTGGGCATCCAGATGAAGAGCGTGGGGGAGACCATGGCCATCGGCCGCAGCTTCCAGGAGGCCCTGCAGAAGGCCCTGCGCAGCCTGGAGGAGGGCCACCTGGGCCTCGCCGGCGCCCTGGACGGCAAGCTGGACCTGGCGCGGCTCAAGGAGCACCTCCTGACCCCCGGCCCCCAGCGGATCTTCTGGATCTACCAGGCCCTGCGGGCCGGCCATTCCATCGACGAGCTGCACCGCCTCACCTGCATCTCGCCCTGGTTCCTGCGGGAGATGGAGGAGATCGTCGTGCTGGAGGGGCGCCTGCGGGGCTTCCCCCTGGAGCGGCTCCCCCGCGAACTGCTGGAGAAGGGCAAGCGCGCCGGGTTCACGGATTCCCAGATCGCCGCCTTCTGCGGCACCACCGAGGCCGCGGTGGCCGCCCTGCGGGAGGCCATGGACCTGCGCCACGCCGTCAAGCGCATCGACACCTGCTCCGGGGAATTCCTGGCCGAGACGCCCTACCTCTACCAGACCTGGGAGGAGCGCAGCGAGGCCCCCCCCACGGACCGGCCCAAGGCCATCGTCCTGGGCAGCGGCCCCAACCGCATCGGCCAGGGGGTGGAGTTCGACTGCTGCTGCGTGCAGGCCGTGGAGGCCATCCGGGCCAAGGGGGTGGAGGCGATCCTCGTCAACTGCAATCCCGAGACCGTGAGCACGGACTTCGACATCTCCGACCGCCTCTACTTCGAGCCCCTGGTCTTCGAGGACGTGAAGGCGGTGGTGGACCGGGAGGCCGCGGGCGGCCACCTGCTGGGGGTCTTCACCCAGTTCGGCGGCCAGACCCCCCTCAAGCTGGCCCAGAGGCTGGAGGCCGCGGGCGTGCCGCTGCTGGGCACCGCCCACAAGGCCATCTTCGACGCCGAGGACCGCAAGCGCTTCGGCGAGGTGCTGGGCAGGCTGGAGATCCCGGCGGCCCCCTGGGGCATGGCCGCCACCCCCGCCCAGGCCCTGGCCGTGGCCGAGAAGCTGGGCTACCCCGTCATGGTCCGGCCCAGCTTCGTGCTGGGGGGCCGGGCCATGGCCATCGTCTTCGACGACGCGGGCCTGGAGAAGTACATGCGCGAGGCCACCCTGGTGAGCGAGGACCGCCCCGTGCTCATCGACCGCTACCTGGAGAACGCCCAGGAACTGGACGTGGACCTGGTGTGCGACGGCGGAAGCGCCGTCATCGCCGGGGTCATGGCCCACATCGAGGAGGCCGGGGTGCACTCCGGCGATTCCTACGCCGTCTTCCCGCCCCTGGGCGTGCCCGAAGGCATCCTGGAGACCGTCAAGGCCATGAGCCGGGCCCTGGCCTTCGAACTGGGGGTGCGCGGCCTGCTGAACCTCCAGTGGGCCCTCAAGGACGGGGTGCCGTACTGCCTGGAGGCCAATCCCCGGGCCAGCCGCACCGTGCCCTTCATCTCCAAGGCCACCGGGGTGAACTGGGCCGGGGTGGCCGCGCGCATCGGCCTGGGCGAAACCCTGCTCGAGCAGGGCGTCCGGGACGGCCAGGCCCTGGCCGTGGCCGTCAAGGGCGTGGTGTTCCCCTTCGCCAAGTTCCCGGGGGTGGACCCGGTGCTGGGCCCCGAGATGCGGTCCACGGGCGAGGTGATGGGGGTGGGCGAGACCTTCGGCGAGGCCTACGCCAAGGCCCTCCAGGCCGCCCACATGGTCCTGCCCCTTTCCGGCACGGTCTTCCTGAGCGTCAACGACCAGGACAAGCCCCACCTCCCCGAGCTGGTCAAGCGCCTGGCCAGCCTGGGCTTCGGCCTCTGCGCCACGGACGGCACCGCCCGGAGCCTGGAGGCCGCCGGCTACCGGGTGCGGCGCATCCACAAGGTGAACGAGGGGCGCCCCAACGCCGTGGACCTCCTGAAGAACGGCGAGATCCAGTGGGTGGTGAACACGCCCCACGGCAAGAACGCCTTCGTGGACGAGGACAGCATCCGCCGCCAGTCCCTGCGCCTCAAGATCCCCTGCGTCACCAACATGAGCGCCGCGCTGGCGGCGTGCGAGGCGGTGGAGACCCTGCGGGGCGAGGTGCGGGTGCGCAACCTCCAGGAACTGGGCGGCCGCATCTGAACCGGGGAGCGGTCTAAGATGGTGGCATGGCCGCCCCCGGAAAAGCCCTCCTCCTCGCCCTGATCCTGGCCCCGGGGGCCTTCGCCCAGCCCCTGGCGGCGCGGCTCCAGGCCCTCCTCCAGGGCCCGCGCTTCGAGGCGTCCCGGGTGGGGGTGTCGGTGGTGTCCCTGGACACGGGGCTCCCGGTCTTCGAGCAGGACGCGGGCAAGTTCTTCGTGCCGGCCAGCAACGCCAAGCTCTTCACCTGCGCCATGGCCCTGTGCCGGCTGGGGCCGGAGCGGCGGATCCGCACCTCGGTGCTGGCCGGGGCCCGGCCCGGCCCCGGCGGCGTCCTCAAGGGCGACCTGGTCCTCTACGGCCGCGGCGACCCCATGCTCCTGGCCCGGGACCACGGCTACCCCGGCACCCCGGATCCCTTCGAGGCCCTGGCGGCCCAGGTTGCCCTGGCCGGGGTGCGGGAGGTGCGGGGGGACGTGGTGGGCGACGACAGCTTCTTCCGCACCCGGCCCTTCGGGTCGGGCTGGGAGAGCGGGGACCGGGACTACGCCTTCGGGGCGGACGTGTCGGCCCTCACCGTGCACGACAACATGGTGGACCTGCGCGTCTACCCGGGGCGCGACGGGGGGCCCTGCTTCCTGTTCCCCATGCCGGGCCTGGGCCTCCTGCCCCTGCGCAACCTCACCACCACGGGCCCGGGCCCCGCGCCCCGCGCCCTCTGGGAGGGGGAGGAACTGGTCGTCTCCGGCGCCCTCGCCCGGGACGCGGCGCCCGCGACCCTGGCGGTTCCGGTGCGGCGCCCCGCCCTCTTCGCGGCCGGGCTCCTGCGCCGGGCCCTGGAACGCCACGGGGTGCGCGTCATGGGCGGAACCGCCGCCCGCACCTCGACGGCCCCGGTGGAGCTGGCCTTCGTGGAATCGCCCGCCGTCCGGGACCTGGTGCGGACCACCCTCAAGGACTCCGTCAATCTCTATGCCCAGCTCCTCCTGCTCCAGGCGGGGGGTTCCGAGGAGGCGGGACTGGCCGCCCTGGCCGCGTTCCTGAAGGAGGCCGGCATCGCCCCGGGGGACGTGCTGCTTGAGGAGGGCGCCGGCCTCTCCCGCAAGGACCTGGTCAAGCCCCGGGCCCTGACGGCCCTCCTGAAGCACATGGCCACCCGCCCCGAAGGGGCCGCCTTCGCCGACGCCCTGCCCCTGGCGGCGGTGGACGGCACCCTGCGCAACCGCATGGGGGATTCCCCCGCCGCGGCCAACACCCGGGCCAAGACGGGCACCCTGCGCAACACCCATGCCCTGGCCGGCTACGTCACCACCGCCGGGGGGGAGCGCCTGGCCTTCGCCATCCTCCTCAACAACCATGTTTCCCCGGCCCCGACGGCCGACATCGACGCCCTGGCGAACCTCCTGGCTGGGCAGCCTTGACATGATTGATTAATAATTTATCTTTTCTCTCCAACCTGCGTGGAGAGAACCCTTGACCAAGCGCACCGGCATTGATGTTTCCCCCCTGATGGCGGTGCCTGTCCTCCTCCTGGCCCTGGCCTGCGGAGGCACCGGGAATCCGCGGGCCTACGATTCCACGGGCGGTTCCAGCCAGCCAACCATCCGGGTCGCGGGCTACGACACCGGGTCCACCGGAACCGTCGCCCGGACCTGGCAGGACGGCGCGTCCACCACCATCACGGACGGGGTGCAGCGGGCCTCGGCCAATGCCATCGCCGTCTCGGGCGCCACGGTGTACCTCGCGGGCTCCGAATCCAACGGAACCTTCGATCTGGCCAAGGTCTGGAAGAACGGCAAGGCCACGGCGCTCACGGACGGCACCCGCAACGCGGCGGGAAACGCCCTGACCCTGGCCGGCACCGACGTGCTCGTGGCGGGGCGGGAATCCAACGGAAACCGCGACGTGGCGAAATTCTGGCGGAACGCCACCGCCACCTCGCTCACGGACGGCACCCAGAACGCCGAGGCCTACGGCATCGCGCTGTTCCAGGGGGTCGTCCACACGGTGGGCTTCGAGACCAAGGGCACCGTCAAGGTGGCCCGGCTCTGGCGCAACACGGGCTCCACCGCCCTCACGGACGGCACCCGGGAGGCGGTGGCCTACGGCATCGCCACGTCCACCGCCGACGTGTACGTGGCCGGATACGAATCCAACGGCACCGCCAAGGTGGCCAAGCTCTGGAAGAACGGCACGCCCATCACCCTCACCGACGGCACCCACGACGCCGTGGCCTTCGCGGTGGCGGTTTCCGGCGGGGACGTGTACGCCGCCGGCTACCAGTCCAACGGCAGCCGCCAGGTGGCGACGGTGTGGAGGAACGGGAACCCCACCTCCCTCACCGACGGCACGAAGGACGCCGCGGCCTTCGGCCTGACCCTGGCGGCCGGGGTGCCCTGCGCCGTGGGTTACGAGTACAAGGGCGGTCACACCGTCGCCAAACTCTGGACGGGCATCATCCCCATGGAACTCTCCGACGGCACCGGCGACGCCGAGGCCCTGGGAATCAGCGCGCAGTGACCCCGGAAGGGTATGATGGAGGGTCCCCCTCCGGAATCCCGTGCGCCTTGCCCCCCTGCCCTTCGTGAAGATCTGCTGCATTTCCAGCCTCGACGAGGCGAGGCTGGCGGTCGCCTGCGGGGCCTCGGCCCTGGGCCTGGTGTCGGCCATGCCCAGCGGGCCCGGGGTCATCGGGGACGACCTTGTGGCCAGGATCGCGGCGGCCGTGCCGCCCCCCATCGCCACCTTCCTCCTCACGGCCCGCCAGGACGCCGACGGGATCCTCCGGCAGCACCGCCGCTGCCGCACCACCACGATCCAGTTGGTGGACCGGGTGCCCCCGGCGGACCTGCGCAAGCTCCGGCAGGAATTGCCGGGGATCCGCATCGTCCAGGTGGTCCACGTCACCGGGGAGGCCGCCCTGGCCGAGGCCCGGGCCCTGGAGGGGCTGGTGGACGCCCTCCTGCTGGATTCCGGGAACCCGGCCCTGGCCGTCAAGGAGCTGGGGGGCACCGGGCGCACCCACGACTGGGGGCTGAGCCGGGCCATCGTGGAGGCCACCACCCTGCCGGTGTTCCTGGCCGGGGGCCTGAACCCCCGCAACATCGCCCAGGCCGTGGCCCTGGTGCGGCCCTTCGGGGTGGATCTGTGCAGCGGGGTGCGCCGGGGCGGCCGCCTCGACGCCACCAAGCTGGAGATGTTCTTCGCGGCCCTCCGGGCAGGGGCCTGAATTTCCCTGCCGGATCTTGAAATTCCGCGATAACCTACCTGTTCTGCCGGACACATGTGCCGGGATTCCAGCCCTCCGGAAGAGGGCTACTAATTAGAGGTGGACGAATGTCCCAACTTTCAACACTCATCAAGGGCAAAGGCTCCAAGCAGATGGGCCGCATCACGGTGCTGGACGCCACCATGCTGGAGGACGAGACCCCTGATTCCCAGGAGTTCCTCGACGCCCTTCAGGGTGAGACCCGCGCGCTCCGCGAGGAAGAGGTGGTCCGCGGCATGGTCGTGGAGATCCGCGGCAAGGATGTCATCATCGACATCGGCTACAAGGGCTCGGGCACGGTCAACATCGATGAGTTCAACAACCCCGACGGCACCGTCGGCGTCGCCGTGGGCGACGTGGTCGAAGTGCTCCTGGAGCACCTCGAGGACCAGAACGGCAACGTCCGCCTCTCCCGCGAGCGCGCGGAGAAGATGAAGATCTGGGACGAGGTGGAGAAGGCCTTCCGCGCCAACCTCACCGTCCACGGCGTCGTGCTGGAGAAGGTCAAGGGCGGCCTGGCCGTGGACATCGGCATCCGGGCCTTCCTCCCCGGTTCGCAGGTGGACACCAAGCCCGTGCGCAACCTGGACCCCTACCTCGGCAAGTCCTTCGACATGAAGGTCATCAAGGTGAACCGCCGCCGGGGCAACATCGTCCTGAGCCGCAAGCTCTTCCTCGAGACCATCAACGCGAACATGAAGGAAGAGACCCTGGCCGGCCTGGAAGAGGGCAAGCTGGTGGAAGGCACCGTCAAGAACATCACCGAGTACGGGGCCTTCGTGGACCTGGGCGGCGTGGACGGCCTGCTGCACATCACCGACATGTCCTGGGGCCGCCTGAACCACCCCTCCGAGATGTTCCAGGTGGGCGACAAGGTCGAGGTCGCCATCCTCAAGTACGACAAGGAGACCGAGCGCGTCAGCCTGGGCTACAAGCAGAAGTTCGCTGATCCCTGGCTCACCGTCGAGGACCGCTACCCCGTCAACGCCACGGTCAAGGGCAAGGTCGTCTCCATCACCGACTACGGCGCATTCGTGGAGCTCGAGCCCGGCGTCGAGGGCCTGGTGCACGTGTCCGAGATGAGCTGGACCAAGAAGGTCAAGTCCGCCAAGGGCATGGTCAACCTCGGCGACATGGTGGAGGCCCAGATCCTGCAGGTGGATCCCGAGAGCCGCCGCATCAGCCTGGGCATGAAGCAGATCACCCCCAATCCCTGGATGGAGGTGGCCGAGAAGTACAACATCGGCCAGATCGTCACCGGCCTGGTGCGCAACATCACCGAGTTCGGCGCCTTCGTGGAGCTGGAGGAGGGCATCGACGGCCTGATCCACGTGTCCGACTTCAGCTGGACCAAGAAGATCAAGCACCCCGGCGAGATCGTGAAGAAGGGCGACAGCGTCACCGCCAAGGTCCTCAGCCTGGATCCCCTGAACCAGCGCATGAGCCTGGGCGTCAAGCAGATGGAGCCCAACGTCTGGGAGATCTTCTTCGAAGGCCACCACGTGGGCGACACCATCGTCGGCCGCATCGCGCGCCTCACCGACTTCGGGGCCTTCGTGGACCTGGGCGAGGGCATCGAGGGCCTGGTGCACGTCTCCGAGCTGAGCCGCAAGCGCGTGGAGGAGATCACCAAGGAATTCGCCGCCGGCCAGGAGCTGACGATGAAGATCGTCAAGCTGGATCCCACCGAGCACCGCATCGGCCTCTCCGTGAAGCAGTACGAGATGGACGCGGAGCGCGGCGAGATCGAGACCGCCAAGAACCTGCAGCCCTTCAAGAAGGCCACCCTGGCCGACGCGTTCAAGAACGTCGAGCGCGAAGACTAGACAGCGCCGCTTGAGGGAAGGCCCCGCGACTCCGGTCGCGGGGCCTTTCTGCGTTCCGGGGGTCTTGGCCCGCCCGGGCATGCCCTGCCGGGGGCCGCGGAAAGCCCCCCCTCACATTCCGATGGGGCTTCCGCTGACGGCCAGTTCCACGCGGCGGTTGCGGGTGCGCCCCTCGGCGGTTGCATTGGAGGCCACGGGGCGGGAACTGGCCAGGCCCTGGGACTGGAGGCTGTCCTGGGGAAGGCCCTGTTCGGCCAGGAAGTTCCGCACGGCCATGGCCCGCTGGAGGGAAAGGCGGGCGTTCAGGGCGGGACGCCCGGTGGCGTCGGTGTGGCCCAGGACGCAGATCCGCAGGCCCGGACGGGTGAGGAGGATGCCGGCCACCCGGGCCAGGTTCACCCGGGCGGGCGCCGACAGGCGGCTGCTTCCCGAGGGGAAGGCCACATCCGTGAGCGTGGCCAGGAGGCCGGTTTCCGTCTCCCGGGTCTGGAGCAGGCGGTTGAGCTGTTCCACCAGCTGGCGGCGGACCTCCCGCTGGGCCTTGGTGATCTCCCGTTCCTTGCCCCGGGCTTCGCTGTCCGCGGCGGCCCGGGCGGAATCCGCCTGGGCCCGGGCGGCCTCCAGGCTGGCGCGCAGTTCCTCGGCGGTCTCCCGCTCCCGCGCCAGCGTGAGGGCCTCCCTCTGCGCCTGGGCGCAGATCCGGGCGTCCTCCGCGTGGAGCACGGCCCGACGCGCGGCCAGGACGGCCCCCTTCCCCGCCGGACGCTTTTCCGATTCCATGCGGGCCAGGGATTCCGCGGCCGCGCGGTAGGGCACCGGGGCGAAGGCGTCGGCCCCCTCCGCCTGGGCGATGCGCAGGGCGTTGCGGGCCTGGAGGACGTACGGGGGCGCGGCGGGGTCCCGGGGCCCGGGGGCGCCGGGAACCGGACCGGTTGCCGGCCCGGTTTCGTACGGGGTCTCCACGGCCTCCAGCACGGGCCGCATGCCCCGCACCGGCTGGTTCTCCAGCACCACCGCACCGCTCACCCGGGTGACGGCGAAGTGGGGTTCCGCCGTGAGGACCAGGCCGAAGGACGGGAAGGGGGAGATGGCGTCCAGGTGGGCCTTTCCGCGCACCGCCACCACCTCCCCCAGGTTCACCGGCCGGCCCTGGGGGGAGATGGCCCACAGCACGTAGGTGAGGTACCCGGCGCCGAACCGGGTGGCGGGCTCCAGGCCGTTGAAGTGGGCGTGGACGCGCATGCGGCCGTCCTCTCCCCGCACCACCGCCTGGCCCGAGGCGCCGGGGGCCGCGGGGGTTGCGCGGAAACCCATGAGGATGGATCCGTCCACGAAAGGATAATGAAAAGCCTGGGTGGACGCCGAATGCAAAGGGGCGATCGCGCACAGGGCCAACAGAGGCCAGGACAGGGCTCGGGGCATGGTGCTCCTCCAGGGGTGGGTCCGCGGAACCTGCGGACTGCCTCCTATGTGGGCCGGAGGCCCCCGAGGATTCATCGGCCCGGGGGATCGCGTGCGAATGAATTTTCCATTCCGCCTGGCCCGGCCGCTGTGACAATGGTGCCGGGCCCCCGCGGACCCATGCGATCATTCGAACGAGGATTCCCATGCAAGCCCACCCCGAAGCCGACGGACCCGCCGCAGAATTCGCCAACAGCTTCACCCACGGCCTGGGCGCCGTCCTGGGCGTGGCCGCCCTGGTGGTCATGGTGGTGGAGGCGAGCCTCCACGGCACCGCCCGGGACATCGTGGGCGCGGCCACCTTCGGGAGCTCCCTGGTGCTGCTCTACACCATGAGCACGCTCTACCATTCCTTCCGGGGCCCCCGGGTGAAGTTCGTCTTCAAGATCCTGGACCACAACGCCATCTTCATCCTCATCGCCGGCACCTACACCCCCTTCTGCCTGCGCACCCTGCCCAGCGGCTGGGGCTGGAGCATCTTCGGGGTGATCTGGGGCCTGGCGGTGCTGGGCATCGTCTTCAAGAGCATCTTCATCCGCCGCCTGTCCTGGCTGAGCCTGGCGGTGTACCTGGGCATGGGGTGGATCGTGGTGGTCGCCGCCAGGCCCCTGGCCCAGCACCTGTCCCCGGCGGGCATCTTCTGGCTGGGCGCGGGCGGGCTGTTCTACACGCTGGGCACGGTTTTCTACGGGTGGAAGAGCCTCAAGTTCCACCATGCGGTGTGGCATCTCTTCGTGCTGGGCGGCAGCGCCTGCCACGTGGTGTCGGTGCTGTTCTTCGTCATCCCCCGGGCCGCCTAGCCCATGGCGGGCCTGGAGGGACTGCCCGGGTTCGGGAGGTGGGGCGCCTCCCTGGACGTGCTGGTGGGCCATCCCGGGCCCCTGTGGATCTACGGCGAGGCGGGCTGCG